>CAVPAU010000002.1:237500-479325 GCA_963701635.1 uncultured Solirubrobacterales bacterium | reverse complement strand
GGGGCTGAAGCCGTCGCCGCGATTCATGTCGGTCGGGTCGATGTGAACACCTTTGATGTTGGCCGGAGTGGCGTCGGCAGCGATACTCAGCTTCTTGCCCGTCGGAGTGTCGGCATTCTTGGTGAAGTAGTCGTTGGCGAACGGCTGCAGGCAGACGGTCGTATCGAGGAAGTCACAGTTCTGGGATCAGCACCGAGCGGCACCTTTATGCAGCGCGAGCTGTCCTTGCTCAGCTTCTTCTTGGCCTTCTCATTCTCGCCGTACTTGCCCGTCACCTTGACTGTCTTGGCTCCGCACAGGCTGAGCTTCGAACTGCCCTTGCTGGTCATCTTCAGCTTGACGGTCTTGGTGCCCTTCTTCTTGAACTTGACCTTCTTGCTCTTGAAATACTTGGCAGAGACCTTGACCTTGGTCTTGCCGGTCGACTTGACCTTCACCGTGAGCTTCGTCGAGCAGAACCTTCTGGTTCTTCGTCGTGATCTTCAGCGAGACCTTCGCCTTCTTCTTGGCGCCGGCGCCATTGGCCGCGACGGCCGCGGTGAAGGCGAAGGCCAGAAGGATGGCGAAGGCGATTGCTGGCAAGACGACGTACTTCGAACAGTCCCTGACGGTGGCTCATGCTCTGGCGATTCCCCTCTTCTCGTTTGCACCCGCCGCGGCTCGCGACAGGCCCCATGTGTGATGCGGCTCACTGATACTAGACCGATCCGGGCATCGAAGTTTCGGTCCGGCCGAACCGGCCCGGGTGACCCGCGGGAGGGGGGCCGCTACGCGACCGGCCTCAGCGGCTGAGGTCGACGCCCGGCTCGAGCGCCTGGACGAAGGCCGCGACCAGCTCGACCGTGGCCTCGACATCGGCCAGGTCGACCATCTCGACCGGCGAGTGCATGTAGCGCAGCGGGATCGAGACCAGGCCGGTCGGGATCCCGGTCCGCGAGATCTGGAGCGAGTCGGCGTCGGTGTGGGTCGCATTGCCGCTGGCGCCGACCGAGTACGGGATGCCGGCCGATTCTGCGGTGTCCGCGCAGCAGTTCGTAGACCTTCGGCGACAGGGTCGAGCCGCGGCCGATCACCGGGCCGGAGCCGAACGGGTGGCTGCCGACCTCCTTCTCGTCGACGCCCGGTGCGTCGGTGGCGTGGGTGACGTCGATCGCGACCGCGAGGTCCGGGCCGCACGGTGAAGGCGGCGGTGCGCGAGCCGAACAGGCCGATCTCCTCCTGCACGGCGGCCACCGCGGCGAAACGGGCCTTCAGCGCCGCCCGTCCTCGTGGCAGCGCCGCAGCGGCCTCAAGCGCGACGTAGGAGCCGAGCCGGTTGTCCATCGAGCGCGAAACGAGCCGTCCGCCGGCGACCGCCATCGGGCTCAGCATCGATCACGACCGGGTCGCCGACCGAGACCAGTTCCTGTGCGGCTTCGACGGTCGTCCGCGCCGATGTCGATATGCATCTCCTTGAGCTTCACGACCTTCTTGCGCTGGTCGGGGTCGAGCAGGTGGATCGGCTTGCGGCCGGCGACCCCCGGCACCTGGTCCTGCGGTTGCCGGTGACTGTCACCCGCTGGCCGACGAGGATCTGCGGGTCCCAGCCGCCGATCGGCTCGAAGTACAGGAAGCCCTTCTCGTCGATGTGGGTCACGACCAGGCCGATCTCGTCGATGTGCCCGACCACCGCGACCAACGGCGCCGAGTCGTCGTCGCCGATCGTCGCGACGCTCGATCCGAGGCCGTCGGTCGTGATCTCGGCAAATCCGCGGCTTCCCGCCAGACGCGGCGGCGTCCGATTCGTATCCGGAAGGTCCGGGGGTCCTGAGCAGGTGGTCGAGCAGCGCGGGGGTTTCCATGCCACGCAGTCACCGCCGCCGCCGGCCACCCGACCTCGCGCTGTGCTCGCGGCTCCGTCGGCCACCGGGATCTTCCGACCAGCGCCTTCGCGACGCCCCGAATACACTCGCCGGCGTGATTTCAACCAACCAGTTCAAGAACGGCACGCACATCGAAGTCGACGGCAAGATCATGCGGATCATCGAGTTCCAGCACGTGAAGCCCGGCAAGGGCGGGGCATTCGTCCGGACCAAGCTGCGCAAGATCGAAGACGGCTCGGTTCAGGACAAGACCTTCAGGGCCGGCGAGAAGTTCCGCCCGGTGCGGACCGAGTCGCGCAAGATGCAGTACCTGTACGACTCGGGCGACATGATCGTCTTCATGGACAGCCGCAACTACGACCAGATCGAGCTGCCGGCCGAACTCGCCGCCGACGCGATGCGCTGGGTCCAGCCGAACGACGAGGTCGACGTGCTTTTCGTCGACGAGAACCCGACCGACGTCCAGGTCCGCCAGCGCGATCGACATGAAGGTCGTCAAGACAGAGCCCGGGCCTCAAGGGCGACACGGCTTCCGGCGGCGGCAGCAAGCCGGCGACGCTCGAATCCGGGGTCGAGATCCAGGTGCCGCTGTTCATCGAAGAGGGCGAGAGCTGATCCGGGTCGACACCAGGACCGCGGAGTATGTCTCCCGCGCCTGAGCGACCCTTAGGGTCCGGACGATGGTCCGCAGGCAGATAGTCCTCGAGCCGACGGCCGCGGGGCTTCCACCTGATCACCGACGAGGTCGTCGCGGCCCTGCCCGAACTTGGCGCCGGTCGAGGTCGGACTGATCCACCTGATGATCCGCCACACGTCGGCCTCGCTGACGATCAACGAGAACGCTTCGCCCGATGTCCGTCGTGACCTGCGGGCCTGGGTCGACGAAGCGCGTGCCGGAGGACTTCGCCTGGGACCACGCGCTCGAAGGGGCCGACGACATGCCGGCTCATGTCAAAGGCACGATCACCGGCTTCGAGCTGACCCTTCCCGTGACACCGGCGGCCGCCTGGACCTCGGAACCTGGCAGGGCATCTACCTGTGCGAGCACCGCGACCACGGCGGCGTGAGAACCATCACCGCGACGATCCACGACTAGCCCTATCCTTGACCGATGCGCCGTTCCGACCAGCGCCGTGATGCGGTTTTCGCCTGCTACCAGCAGGACGTGACCGAGCGCCCGCTGACGACCCTGCTGGCCGACGCGCGACCGTTCACCATCGAGCTGGTGGAGGGCGTCGACGCAACCGGGCCGAGATCGACGAGGTGATCGCCGAGTTCGCCAAGGGCTGGAACCTCAGCCGGATAGCGCCGCTGGAGAGGAACATCCTCAGGGTCGCGCTGTACGAGATGAACTTCCGGGATGACGTGCCGGCCGAAGTCGCTATCGACGAAGCGGTCGAGATCGCCAAGAAGTACAGCGGGGCCGACGCCCCGGGCTTCATCAACGGCATCCTCGGCTCCGCGGCCCGTGAGATGGCCGGGGCGGCAGCCGAGCCGGCGGAGGGCGGCGAACACTGATGAGCAGGCTGACCGAGATCCGTGAACGGCTCGAGCAGATCACCGCACAGCTCGCCGGCGACGAGACCCCGGACGCCGTGGCGGCCGAGCTGGCGGCAGAGGCCGCGCGGCTGACCGGCGAGGCGGCCACGAGGCAGCCGCGGCGGTCGAGCGCCTGGAGCAGGAGAGTTGAGCTACCCCGACGACCTTCGGGAGCGGTGGACCGCCACCTCGAATCGATCCGCTTCTCCGACGAGGCGGCGACCGCAGGCCTCGAGGAAGCGATGCGCTACTCGCTGCTGGCCGGGGGCAAGCGCATACGGCCTGTGCTCGGCCTTGCCACGGCGAGATCGATGGGCGCCCCGGTCGATGAATACCTCGGTATCGCGGCGGCACTTGAGATGGTGCATACCTACTCGCTGATTCACGACGACCTGCCGGCGATGGACGACGACGACCTGCGACGCGGCCGGCCCACCTGCCACAAGGCGTTCGACGAGGCGACGGCGATCCTGGCTGGCGACGCCCTGCTTTCTCTGGCTTTCGAGACGATTGCCGCCCGATCCCGGGGCCAGCCGTGGCGGCGGCCTGCACGCTGGTGCTGGCCGAGGGGTCGGGCCCGGCGCCGGCATGGTGGGCGGGCAGATGGCCGACCTGGAGGCTGAGGGGCGGGAGGACGCCACACTCGACGCTCGAGGCATCCACCGCCGCAAGACGGGCGCCTTGCTGCGTGCCGCGCTGCGGATGGGAGCGGCCGTCGCGCATGCGCCGGGCCAGTGGTCCAAGCGCATCGACACCTACGGGCGCGCCCGTGGGCTTGGCGCTTCCAGATCGTCGACGACCTGCTGGACGTGCAGGGGCGACGAGGCCAAGTGGGAAAGCGGGTTCACAAGGATTCGGCACGGGAAGTGGACCTACCCGGGTCTGCTCGGACTGGAACGGGCCAGGCGGCTGGCCGCCGAGGCAGTGGCGGCACTCGACCCCCTGGGCGACCGGGCCGAGCGATTGCGAGTGCTGGCCTCGTACCTCCTGGAAAGAGACTCTTGACGCGTCAGCGCTGGGCTGAGGCGCGGTGTCCATGTACCTTACGGCGGGCTTGCCCCTTAAAAGGCTCGCCAACCCCTGTGTCGAGAAGGCTAGAGCATCACGATGAGTAGCTCCAAGGTGTTGCCCAGGATCCAGTCGCCCGCCGACCTGAAGCCGCTCACCGACAAGGAGCTGGAGCTGCTGGCCCAGGAGATGCGTCAAGAACTGCTGGGCGTGGTCGGCCGGCGGTCGGCCCACTTCGCGAGCAACCTGGGCGTGGTCGAGCTCTGCCTGGCCCTCCACCTGGCGTTCGACTTCACGCAGGATCGCCTGATCTGGGACACCGGTCACCAGATCTACCCGCACAAGCTGATCACCGGCCGGGCCGGACTGCTGCACTCGATCGCACCAGGGGCGGCCTCATGGGCTACCCCAACCCGGAAGAGAGTGCCTTCGACCTCTTCATGACCGGCCACGCCGGCTGCGCGCCCTCGACCGCGCTCGGCCTGAAGGTGGGCGACGAGGTGATGGGCCGCCCCGAACGGCACTCCGTGGCGGTCATCGGCGATGGAGCGCTGCCCTCGGGCATCGTGTTCGAAGCGCTCAACAACGCGGCGGCGGCTTGAAGTCGAAGCTGCTCGTCGTGCTCAACGATAATCAAATGTCGATCTGCCCGCGCGTCGGCGGTCTGGCCGAGTACCTCGACCGCGCCCGCATGTCGACCACCTATCACGACCTCAACAAGCGGGTGAAGCAAGCTCCTGCCTTCCGATCCCCCTGGTCGGCGAGCACGCCGAGCGGCTGCTGCACCAGGTGAAGGACGGCATCAAGGCCTCGCTCCGCCACGGCATGCTGTTCGAGGAGCTGGGCTTCACCTACCTGGGCCCCATCGACGGTCACGACCTCCAGACCCTGAAGGTCTACCTCGAGAAGGTGAAGACCATGAACGCCGGTCTGGTCCGCTGCACGTGCTCACCGACCAAGGGGCACGGGTTCGAGCCGGCGATGAAGGCATCCCGGGTCCGGTTTCACGCGCTCCCGCCTTCACCGTCGCCGGACGAGACCGGCATCGTGCCGCTCAAGACCTCGACAAGCAAGGCGTATACCGACGCCGATGAGCGCCGGCCCTGCTCGACGCTTGCGGGCGCTAATGCCCAGGTGGCTCGTCATCACCGCCGCCATGTGCGAGGGCAACAAGCTCCAGAAGATCCGCGAGAGCTATCCCAAGCAGTTCTTCGATGTCGGCATCTGCGAGAAGTCACGCCGTGGCCTTCGCCGCCGGCATGGCCAAGACCGGCGCGGCCAGTCGGTCGACATTTACAGCACGTTCCTGCAGCGGTCGTACGACCAGATCTTCCAGGAAGTAGCGCTTCAGAACCTGCCGGTGGTCTTCTGCCTGGACCGCGCGGGCCTCGTCGGCGCTGACGGCCCGACCCACCACGGCAGCTACGACATCGCCTACATGCGCGCTCCCCAACATGGTGGTGATGGCACCGGAGACGAAGCGACGCTCGTCCACATGCTTCGCACCGCGATCGAGCACGACGGCCCGGCGGCACGGCGCTACCCGCGTGGCGCGGCGGTCGGCGTGGAAGTCCCGGACTCGGGCGAGAGGATCCCGATCGGCACAGGCGAGACTCTGCGTAACGGCGAGCAGGTCGCCCTGCTCGGCGACCGCACCGGAGTCGGGATCGCCGAGGAGGCGGCCGACCTTCTGGCTGCCGGCGGCCTCAACGTGACCGTCGCCGACGCACGCTTCGTCAAACCGCTCGACACCGAACTCGTCGAGCGGCTGGCCCTCGGTCACGACCTGCTCGTGACGATCGAGGAAGGGGTGCTCCAGGGCGGGTTCGGCTCGGCTGTGCTCGAACACCTCGAGGACAGCTTCCCCAACCCCGGCGAGCGGGCGCGCGTGATGAGGGTCGGACTGCCGGATCGCTACGTCACGCACGGCAAGCCGGACCTGCTGCACGAAGAAGTCGGCTTCACCGGCGAAGTTGTGGCGGAGAAGGTGGGCGCCGCTCTCGGGCGCGTCACTTCGGGCTGACCGCTCGCGACTTCAGCTGTGGTCGGCGACGATCCGCAGCACGTCGCCGCAGTACTTCTCCATGAAGGCCGGCCCGACGCCGGCGATCTCGGCCAGAGCGTCCTCTTCGGAGGGTTTGACCGAGGTGATCGCGATCAGCGTCCGGTTGCTGGCCACGTGGTAGGCGGGGCGGTCTCCGGCCGCCCCCAGCCTCCAATTGCGCAGCGCCTCGTAGAGAGCCTCGTCGCCGGCCGATAGCTCGGGCGGCGGGGACGAACCACGCTTCTTAGGCGAGGACCGGGGCCTCTTCACGACGAGTTCGGCCGGATCCGGCAACCAGCCGTCGGGATCGCATACGTCGAGCAGCGCCCTTCGGGGGGCGGGCTCGCTGTGGTCGCCGAAGTGCTCGAGCAGCTGCCGCCGCCGGCAGCGGTCGGAGAAGCTGAACGCCTCGACCGCGCGGTATGCCCTCCAGCCGCGGTCCTCGGCCACCCGGCGAGGCCGCCGGCAGGGCCGAGCGGTCGAAGTCGTCGGCCAGCTGGACGAGCAGGCGGCCACCGGAGGCCGGGTCGACCGCGAGGGCGCCCGCCCGCTCGGCCACAGCGAGCCGGTTCCTCTGCTCATCGGTGGCCGGGGCGTTGATCACGGCGCTTCCGTCCGCGTCCGCGTTCAGCCGGATCGACTCGATGTAGGCGATCACGTCTTCGGGGTCGACCTTGCGCTGCTCGTTGAACCGCACCAGGCGCCCGAGGTCGGAACGCATGGCCAGCAGCACCGCGCGCGCCGGGTCTCCGTCCCGCCCGGCGCGGCCGGCCTCCTGGTAGTAGGCCTCGACGCTCGAAGGGATCGCCCAGTGCCAGACCGAGCGCACGTTCGCCTTGTCGATGCCCATGCCGAAGGCGTTCGTCGCCGCGACCACGTCGACGTCGCCGTCCATGAACCGGACCTGTGCCGAAGCCCGGTCGTCAGGCTGCATGCCGGCGTGGTAGGAGGCCGCCGTGATGCCCGCGACCCGCAGGTCGTCCGCCACCTCCTCGGTGTCCCGGCGGGTGCCGCAGTAGACGATCGCCGGCCGGTTGGCCGGGTCGAAGAGAGGCCATGCTCCAGGAGTGCTGCCTTGCGGGCCTTCGAACCCTTGCCTTCCAGTGCGACCGTGTCGAAGCTGAGGTTGGGCCGGTCGAAGCCCGAGTGGATCTCGACCGGAGCTTCCATGCCCATGCGTCGGGCGATCTCTTCGGCGACCTGTGGCGTCGCGGTGGCGGTGCAGGCGATCAGCGGCGGCCGCCCGAGGCGCTCGGCCACCTTCGGCAGGCGCAGGTAGTCCGGCCGGAAGTCGTGGCCCCATTCGGACAGGCAGTGGGCCTCGTCGATCGCCATGAGGTCGATGCGGCGGGTCGCGATCAGGTCGAGGAAGGATGCGGAGCCGAAACGCTCCGGCGAGCAGTAGGCGATCCGGGCCTTGCCGTCGCGGACCGCCTCGAAGGAGGCGGCCGAGGCCTGCTCGGAGAGGCCCGAGGCAAACATGACGGCGGGGTGACCGTCGGCCCGCAGGCGGCGCACCTGGTCGGCCATCAGCGCGATCAAGGGGCTCACCACGAGCGTCAGGTCGCCACCAGCCAGCCCGGGCAGCTGATAGCAGAGGCTCTTGCCACCACCGGTGGGCATGACGATCAGGCAGTCGCGCGACTCGAGGGCGGCGGTGACCGCCTCACGCTGGCCGGGCCGGAGAAACTCGCCATGGCCCATGTGGGCCAACAGGCTGTCGGGCTCACGGTCTCGCTTCGTAAACCCGCAGTGGGGCGGCTTCGTCCTGCTCGATCTCCTCGAGGCCCTGCAGCGCCAGTCTCGCCTCGGCCTGTTCGTCTCCGAAGACAGGGGGCCCCGACAGCGTCGACTGCTCGCCCGGCGCCGGGCGACAGGTCGGGCTCCTCCGGTAGCGGCGGCGGCTCCGGCGGACGCCTGGAGACCAGCCCCGCGATGCGCTCGGCGGCATCCGAGGCGGATCGCCGTTGCTCGAGGTCCATCTGGCGCCAGACAGACCTCAGCAGTTCGAGGCCGTCGTCGGTTTCGGGGTCGCGCCGGCCCTGCTCCTGCTCTGAGGCCAGCTTCAGGCTACCCGGTCGGCCTGTTCGGGGAAGGAACTCACGCGACAACACTAGGGACAGCCCCCGACGTCACCGACTCGCCCCGGGAGATCGCCGTCGCCGGGTCCTGCAAAGTGAGAACCCCGCTCGGGAGGGCGGGGTTCTCGGTGCTACTAGGGAGGAGAGAGATTCTTGATCTCTTATATGTTTTTGATCACTGGGAGGTAGGTGGACTCTTCATGCGCCGCGGGCGCAGTACCGCGTTGCCGCGGTAAGTGCCAAGTGAGCGGCGCCGACTCCGACCAGGAAGATCGTTGCGACGGGCTGGTCACCGAAGATTCCGCTGACCACGCCGATTGACAGGATGGTCAGACCCAGGGTCCAGTCGAAGCCGGCGACGGCAGACAGGGACATCGGGCGACCGGGGGAGGATGCGGCGAGGGCCACGCCCATCAGCAGGCATCCGAGGAAGAACGAGAGAAGGCCGATTCCGGGGCTGAAGGTCAGCAGGTACGGTACGACCATCATCAGCGGTGCTGCCGCGAGACCGAGGCCGTTGTGGAGGTCTATGCTTACGGGGCGCTGGGTCATGGTTCGATTCCTGAGGTGAAGATACGTAAACACGCGTTTCTTGTGTGTGAGTCGAGTCACACCGCAGCGGATCCGAAACGGTTCGGCACCGGACGCCGTTTCACCGATTGCGGATTCGGCTCGGCAGGGCGGCCTGCCGGTACCTTTGGACGATGAGCAGCCGATCCCGTCTCGACCGCGTGCTTGCCGACCGCGGGCTCTTCCCGTCGCGCACGGCTGCGGCCCAGGCTGTGAGGGCAGGAGCAGGTGAAGCTCGGGACAGACGGTCCGGTGGCGCTGAGGCCGAGCCAGGACGTGGCCCCCGACCAGGAGATCGAAGTGATCGGGACCAGGCCTTTCGTGTCGCGGGGCGGCATCAAGCTCGACAACGCGCTTGACCTGCTCGGGGTCGACGTGAGCGGGCTGCGATGCCTCGATGTCGGTGCCTCGACCGGGGGCTTCACCGACTGCCTGTGCAGCGCGGGGCCGGGCACGTGACGGCGCTGGACGTCGCCTACGGCCAGATCGACCAGACGATGCGCGACCACCCCCGCGTAACGGTCATCGAGCGCCTCAACGCGAGAGACCTGTTGCCCGGGGACATCGACGGCAGTCCGGATCTTGCCGTGATCGATGTCTCGTTCATCTCGCTGACCAAGGTGATCGGGCCGGTGGTCGACGTGCTGGCCCCCGGAGGACGCCTGCTCGCGATGGTCAAGCCCCAGTTCGAACTCGGCCGCAAACGGGTCGGTCGCGGGGGAGTGGTCCGTGACCCGGACGATCGCCGTGAGGCCGTCGAGTCGGTGGCGGACTGGTGCCGGGGGAGGGGGCTGGCCCTGCTCGGGGTCGCACCGACCGGGCTCCCCGGGCCGAAAGGCAACCTCGAGACCTTTCTGTACCTGGGGCTCGAAGGCGAAGGCGCCCCCGACGGCGCGACACTCTGCGAAGGTGTTGACCTATGAGCGCCCCGCTCGCACTCCTCTTCACCCACGGGCACGCCGACGGCATGGCCGCGGCGACCGGGATCGCGATGGAAGCCGCGGACCGTCACGGATGGGAGATGGTCACGAGCGTCGATGCCGGCGGGCGCGTACCGGAGCTGTGCATAGTCCTCGGCGGTGACGGCACCGTGCTGCGGGCGCTGCGGGCGATGACCGGGACCAAGGTCCCCGTCTTCGGTGTGAATTTCGGCCGCGTCGGCTTCCTGGCCGCGGTGGAGAGCGCCGACATCGAGGCCGGCCTGGACCGGGCGCTCTCGGGTGACATCGAGTCGATCGACCTTCCCGGCCTCGAGGTGACTGCTGACGACGCAACGGCGATCGGCCTCAACGACGCGGGCTTCAGCCGCAGGCCGCGCGGAGGCGTGGCAGAGCTCAGCTACCGGATCGCCGGGGAGGAGGTCGGCCACGTGCGGTGCGATGGCCTCGTCGCGTCCACCGCCACCGGCTCGACCGGCTACAACCTCGCCAACAACGGGCCGATCCTGGCCTGGGGCGTGGACGGCTATGCGGTGACCTACATCGCCCCGCATACGCTCACCGCGCGCGCCCTGGTCGTCGCACCAGAAGACGTACTCGTCGTCGTCAACCACCGCAGCCGCGACAGCGTCGACATCGTCGTCGACGGGGTCCAGGTCGGCGAACTCGCCCCCGGGGCCGAGGCGGAGGTCCGCTACCGGCGGGAGATGGCGCGGCTGGCACAGCTCCCGGGATCGAACTTCTACCACCGCATCCGGGTCAAGTTCGGCCACCTCGCCGTCTGACCGGCCACCGCCGGATGAGCGTCCGGTTTCGCTGCTAAACACCGATCGATGCTGCGCGAACTCCGGATCGAGAACCTGCTGCTGATCGAGCGGGCAGAGATGATGCCCGGCCAGGGCCTGAACGTGCTCACAGGTGAGACCGGCGCCGGCAAGACCGTGCTCGCACATTCTCTCGACCTGCTGATGGGCGGCAAGGCGCGGCGTGGCATCGTCAGGCCCGGGGCCTCCGAGGCGTGGGTGGAAGGCGTCTTCGACCTGCCCGGAGACTGGTACAGCTCGGAGGCATGCGCTGAAATCCGCGAACGGCTGCCCGAGGGAACCCAGGAGCTGGTGCTCGGCCGGCGGGTCTCGGCATCAGGCCGGACCTCGGCCTTCATCGGCGGACGTGCCGCGAGCGCCCCCGAGCTCCAGCTCGTCACGGGCCGCCTGATCGCCTTCTACGGACAGCATGAGCACCGCAGGCTGACCATCGCCTCGGCCCAGCTCGCGCTCGTGGATGGCGCCGGTGGGCAAGCCCACGCCGGTCTGCTCGAGCGCTACCGCAGCGCCTACTCGTCGCATCGCGACGCGGTCGTCGAGCTGGAAAGGCTGACCGACGGCGACCGCACCCGGGCCAGGGATCTCGACCTCCATCGCTTCGAGCTGGCCGAGATCGAGGCGGCCGACCCGCGTCCCGACGAAAAAGCCGGGCTGGAAGCCGACCGCCAGCGACTCCGCCATGCGGAGCGGCTCCACGCTGCGGCCGAGGGCGCTGCCGCCGGGCTGCGCGGGGACGCCACGGAAGACGGCGCCGCCGGCGGGGTCTCACGGGCGGCAGACCTGCTGGCCGGCGTCGAGGGGGTGGACCCCGACCTCGACCTGCTCGTCGAACGGGTCAGGAGTCTCGCTCTCGAAATCGACGACGCCGGAGTGGACCTGCGCGATTACGCAGCCGGGATCGAAGCCGACCCTGAGGCCCTGGCTCAGATCGAGCAGCGTCTGGAGCTGCTGTCCAGGCTCGAACTGAAGCACGGCGGCTCGCTCGACGACGTGATCAGGCATGCCGAATGGTGCCGCAGCCAGATTTCCGAGCTCGAGGGTGGCGAGAGCCGTGAAGCGGAACTCAGGGAGGAGGTCGACCGTCTGGCCCGGGAGCTGGATGTCGCCGCATCTGCGCTGGGCGAAAGCCGTCGGCACGCGGCAGGTGAGCTTTCCGGGCGCGTGAACCGCGACCTCGCCGAACTCGCGATGGAAGGGGCCGAGCTGACCGTCGAATTCCGCCCCGTAGACGGCGGCTTCGGTCCTTCCGGGTCGGAGACCGTCGAGTTCATGCTCTCGACCAACCCGGGCATCGAGGCACGGCCTCTGAGGGACACCGCTTCCGGAGGCGAGCTGTCGCGGGTCATGCTCGCGCTCGCCGAGCCCGGTTCGCTCGACGGCAGGACGCTCGTCTTCGACGAGATCGACGCCGGCATAGGCGGCACCACGGCCTCGGCCGTGGGCGAGCGCCTGAGGCAGGCTGCGGCCGGTCGCCAGGTCATCGCGATCACCCACCTCGCCCAGGTCGCCTCGCGCGCCGATTGCCATTTCACCGTCACGAAGGACAGCGAGGCCGATCCTGCCCTGGCCGACGTGGCCCGGCTCGAGGGCGAGGCGGTGGTCGACGAGATCCGCCGGATGATGGGCGGAGCGAGTGGCGACGAGGCCGCGACCCGCCATGCACGCGAACTGGTGGCATCCGCTCGATAGGCACTAACCTCGTCCTGTGAGCGCGATGCTGAACAGGCTGGGTTCGCGCGAATCCGGCGATCAGACGGGCCGTCCCGGGACGGCGGCGACATCGACCGGGACGGTGCGCCTGGGACGCAAGACGAAGGATCTCGTCAAGCACATCGCGCCGGGCGAAATCGCGGTCATCCGCCACCGCAACATCGACCGGATCGCCGCCGAGGACTTGGTCGCGAGCGGCGTCCGGACCGTGCTCAACAACGAGCCTTCATCGGACGACAAGTACCCCAACCGCGGCCCGTTGATGCTGGTCGAAGCCGGCATCCGCCTGGTCGACTTCCCCGACGACGACCTGTTCGCGCTGCTGGCCGACGGGGAGTCGGTCGAGCTCCGCGGACCGGAACTGTTCCGCGACGGTGTGCTGCTCGCCACCGGCGTCGACCAGCTGCTCGGCGACCTCGAACAGAGGATCGCCGCTCAGGAGGAGCAGATCCACCACGCGCTCGCCGCCTTCGCGGAGAACACGGTCGAGCACATCCGCGAGGAAGGGGAGTTGCTCAGCGGCAACATCGAGCTGCCCGAGACCCGGACCGATTTCCGCGACCGCCATGTGCTGATCGTGGTGCGCGGCCCGAACTACAAGAAAGACCTGCAGGCGCTCGGCGCCTACATCAGGGACGTGAAACCGGTCCTTATCGGTGTGGACGGCGGTGCCGACGCGATCCGCGAGGCCGGCCACCGGCCCGACATGATCCTCGGCGACATGGATTCGGCCACCGACCGCACGCTGAAGAGCGGGGCGGAGGTGATCGTCCACGGCTACAGCGACGGACGCGCGCCGGGCCGGCAGAGGCTGGTCGAACTCGGGGTCGAACACACGGTGCTGCCATCGGTCGGCACCAGCCAGGACGTGGCGATGCTGATGGCCTTTGAGAAGGGCGCGGACCTGATCGTCACCGTCGGCGCCCACTTCAACCTGATCGAGTTCCTCGACAAGGACCGCGACGGCATGTCGTCGACCTTCCTGACCCGACTTCGCATCGGTGAGGTCCTGATCGACGCCAAGGGCGTCAGCCGGCTCTACAGCCCGGGTCTGTCGGCAGGGCCGCTGCTGCTCTTCCTCGGCGCCTTCCTCATCCTCGTGGTAATCGTCGTGCTGAGCTCACCGTCCCTGGCCGACCTCGCCGACCTGATCTGGCTGAAGCTGAAGATCTGGCTCGGATTCTGAGGCCCGCAGGCCGTAAGCTGCCGGGATGGGTTACAGCCCCAGATACCACGCCGCTTCGCTCGCGGCCGTGTTCCTCGCCCTTGCCGTCGGCATTCTGATCGGTTCGCAGATCGGCGGCGACCTGCTCGACGATACGCGCAGGGACCTCGAGGCCAGCCTGACCAGCGACCTCGATGACTCACGGGCCAGGGTCAGCGAGCTCGAGGAGGAGCTCGGCAATGCCAACGAGTTCGGCGAAAGCGTCTATCCGTCGCTGACCGCCCTCCAGCTCCGGAACGACCGCATCGGCCTGATCGGCTTCGGCTCGCTCCCGTCCGGCATCACCGATGCGGTCCGTCAGGCACTGGATCCCACTTCAGCCAGGCTTGTCGCCGTCGGCGTCGTGCGCCAGCCGCCCGAGACCGCCGAACTCGCCGAGTCGCTCGGCGGGACCCCGTTCGCGCGGCTGGACCGGCGTCCGGCGCTGCTGACGCCTTACGGCAGGACCGTTGGACGCCAGCTGGTGACCGGCGGCGAGGTCCTCCGGCAGAGCCGGACCGCCCTGATGTCCGAATCGAGCGGCCAGTTCGGCGGGCTCGACGGGCTGCTGTTGTATCGCGGCGACCCGGAGGACCTGAGCACCGAGGACATCGAGCTGAGCGAGCGGCTGGACGAGGCGATGATCGAAGGTGCCGAATCGACCCGGGCGAGGTTGGTGGGGGTGGAGGAGGTCTCGACCGATCCGTCCTCGATCGACTGGTACTCGGAGCGCGGAATCTCGAGCGTCGACGACATCGATCTGCCGGCGGGCCGGGTCAGCCTCGTCTACGTGCTCGCCGGCGCCCAGGGGAGCTTCGGCGTCAAGGAGAGCAGCGACAGGCTGCTGCCCGACCTGCTCCGACCGGTCCCCGGACCCGCCTCGGGTGGCTCCGGCGCAACAGGGCAGGGCTGAGCGGTTCTCTGGCTGGGCCTGCCGGTGGCTGTCGCAGTCGCGCTGTTCGTGGTGCCGGCAGGAATCCGCGGGCTCGTCCGGGCGGGGCACGTCCGGGTCAACTACCGCGACCGCACGCTCGCGTTCCCGCTCGGGGCGGTACTGGTCACCGCGGCCCTGGTCGCCCTCGCGCCACTCGCCGTGCTCGATGAGCGTGGCGGCCTCGATCTGCTCGACCCGGAGCTGCGGCAGTGGATCGTCTACCTCGTCGGGATCGCCTTCCTCGGGCTGCTCGACGACTCCCTCGGCATGGGATCGAGCCCCGACACGCCGCGCGGCTGGCGCGGTCACGCTTCTGCCGTGCTCCGCGGAGAGCTCTCCACGGGTGCGGTCAAGGCCGTCGGTGCCCTCGCCCTCGCGGCCTACGTAGTCACCGGCACCGGCAACGAGTGGCTCGGTTACCTCGCCGACATCGCCCTGCTGATTCTCGTGACCAATGCCTTCAACCTGCTCGACCTGCGTGGCGGCAGGGTCGAGAAGACGCTGCTGCTCGTCGTCGTCGCCTTCTGCCTGGCCGGCTGGACCCTGGCCCCGGTCGAGCTGCTCGGCGTCTTCGTCGGACCGTTCCTGGTCGGCGCCTGGTTCACGCTCGGAGAGCGGGCGATGCTCGGCGACACCGGATCCAACCTCGCCGGCGCCATCGTCGGGGTGATGCTCTTGACAGAACTCGGCGAAACGGGCAGGCTGATCGCATTGGCGATCGTGATCGCGATAACCGCGTACGGAGAGTTCCGCTCGATCTCGAAACTGATCGAGAGGGTTCCGCCTCTCCGGTTTATAGACTCCGTCGGGAGAGCTAAGTGAGCAATCAGAACCCGTCAGAGACCCGCTTCATTTTCGTCACCGGCGGCGTCCTCTCGGCTCTCGGAAAGGGCATCGCATCGGCCTCGATCGGCCGGCTGCTGGTTTCGCGCGGCTACCGCGTGCAGATCCAGAAGTTCGACCCCTACCTGAACGTCGACCCGGGCACGATGAGCCCGTTTCAGCACGGAGAGGTATTCGTTACCGAGGACGGAGCCGAGACCGACCTCGACCTCGGCCACTACGAGCGCTTCACGGACGAGAACACCTCCCGCGCCTCGAACGTCACGGCCGGCTCGGTCTACAACTCGGTGATCCGCCGCGAGCGTCGCGGCGATTACCTCGGCGGCACGGTCCAGGTGATCCCGCACATCACCGACGAGATCAAGAACCGGATCCTGATCGTCGCCGAGACCAAGGCCGTCGATTTCGTGATCACCGAGATCGGCGGCACGGTCGGCGACATCGAGTCCCTGCCCTTCCTCGAGGCGATCCGCCAGCTCTACACGGAACTGAGCCCGCGCCGGGCGATGTTCGTCCACCTCACGCTGGTCCCGTTCATCAGCCATGCCGGCGAGATGAAGACGAAGCCGACCCAGCACTCGGTCAACGAACTGCGCCGCATCGGCATCCAGCCTCATGCGCTGATCTGCCGCTCGGTGACCGGGCTCGACCGCTCGATCCGCCAGAAGATCGCCCACTTCGCCAGCCTTCCGGTCGAAGCGGTGATCTCGGGGCAGGACGTCGACAACGTCTACAAGATCCCGCTGATGTACAGGGCCGAAGGGGCCGACGACTTCATCCTCGACCACTTCCGGATCGACGACGCGCCGGTCCCCGACCTCGCCGAGTGGGAAGAGATGCTGCGGATGGCCGACCGGGCCGAAGGCACGGTCAGGATCGGACTGGTCGGCAAGTACGTGCAGCTGGCCGACTCCTACAAGTCGGTGATCGAGGCGCTCGAACACGGCGGCATCCACAACGGCGTCAACGTGGAAGTCTCGCTGATCGACTCCGACGAGTTCGACCCGGACGAGCTCGAAGGCATGGACGGGATCCTGATCCCCGGCGGATTCGGTGAGCGCGGGGTCGAGGGCAAGGTCGAGGCGGCCCGGTACGCTCGCGAGAACGGCATTCCGTACCTCGGGATCTGCCTCGGCATGCAGATCGCCGTGATCGAATTCGCACGTTCGATGGCCGGGATGGACGGCGCCAACTCGGCCGAGTTCGACCCGGAGACGCCGCATCCGGTCGTCGACCTGCTTCCCGAGCAGAAGGAAGTCTCCGACATGGGCGGCACGATGCGTCTCGGGGCCGACCCGGTCAAGGTCCACGACGGTACGCGTGCCCGCGAGATATTCGGCGAGGCCGTCATCTACAAGCGCCACCGCCACCGTTACGAGGTCAACAACCTGCTCCGGACCCGGCTCGAGGACCAGGGCCTGGTCTGCAGTGGCACCTCGCCCGACGAGCGCCTCGTCGAGATCGTCGAGCTCGCCGACCATCCTTTCTACATCGCGTCGCAGTTCCACCCCGAGTTCAACTCCCGTCCGAACCGACCCGAGCCGCTGTTCAGGGAATTCATCCGCGCCGCCGCCGGCAGGGCGGAGTCCCACGGCGGGGCCGGTGAGGGCGAAGTCGAAGAGGGTGTGCGCTCATAGAGGCCGGGGATCGGCCGTCGGCCGGTCCGGCCTGAGGAATCCGGGATGAGCCGCTTCTCACGGCTCTGCGAGATGGCCAGCCCGACCGGGCGGGAGGCCGCGGTCGCGGCGATGGTCCGGGCCGAGCTCGAGGGCTTCGGGCTGGACGGTCGAAGAAGACGATGCGGCGGGCCCGGCGGGCGCCGAATGCGGAAACCTGCTGACCCGGATACCGGGAGAGCGCGAATGCTCGGTCATGTTCTGTGCGCATCTCGACACGGTTCCGCACGACGGCCCGATCGAGGTCGTGCTCGACGACGGCATTTACCGCAGCGCCGGCGAGACCATCCTCGGCGCCGACAACAAGGCAGCGGTCGCCGTCCTGGTCGAACTGGCAGCCCGCCACCGCGACGAGCCGCCACCCGTCGGAATCGAACTGCTGTTCACGGTCGCCGAAGAGCAGGGACTGCGCGGCGCCGCGGCATTCGACCTTTCGAGCTCGAGGTCCCAGATGGTCTTCGTCATGGACCACGCCACCGACATCGGCGAGGTGATCGTCGCCGCTCCGAGCCACCACGGGATTTCCGCTGTCTTCACCGGAGTCGAGGCCCATGCCGGGATCGAGCCCGAGTCCGGCCGATCGGCGATCGCCGCCGCCGTGGCCGCGATCTCGGAGATGCAGCTGGGTCGGATCGAACCGGGAACCACGGCCAACATCGGCCTGATCGAAGGCGGCACTTCCGGAAACGTCGTACCCGGCAGCTGCCGGGTATCGGGCGAGGCGAGATCGACCGACGCGCAGAAGGCGGTCGAGCTGGTCGTCGCGATGAGCGACTCGATGATCTGGGCGGCATCCGAACACGGCTGCGAGGTGGACATCAGGACCGACCAGCACTTCGAGGCCTACACCGTCCCCGACGACTCGCCGGGGCTGGAGGTCGCCGAGGCCGCCCTTTCCTCCCGCGGCCACACGCCGCGTCGCATCACCACCGGCGGCGGAAGCGATGCCCACGTCTTCCGCGAGGCCGGGCGCGACGCGATCCTGCTGGCCAACGGCACCTACGAGAACCACACCCACGAGGAGTGGGTGCCGCGGGAGAACCTGGGAGAGATGCTCGAGATCTGCGAACAGATCCTGGTCGAGGCGGCGGCGAGATGCTGAAGCTGCGGCGCGGGACCGTCGTGGCCACGGGTCCGCTCGAGGTCCGGGTCGGCGAAGAGAACCGTCCCGCCTGGGCAGACCAGGATCTGGTCGGACCCTGCGACATCGGAGACGAGGTCGTGGTCAACACCGAGGCGCTCGACCTCGGGCTGGGCTCGGGCGGATTCGACGTCGTGCTGGTCAACCTGACCCGCGGCCTGATCGGCGAAGGTGCCGAAGGCGAGCACGTGATGAAGCTCAACTACAGCCCGCTCCAGCATCCGGTCGCGACCGTCGAGCGCGAAGTCGGGGAGGCGGACGGGCGTCGCGGCGACCGCGACTCCCGTGCTGCCGGTGCTGGCCATCGGCCTTCACGGGCACCTGGCGCCGGCAGCCTGGGCCTGCGCTTCGAAGGCGGCGGAGGCCGGAGGCGGGCGGCCGTCGATCGGATACGTCCAGACCGGGGGAGGCGCGCTACCGGGAACGCTCTCGCGAGACGTGCGCACACTGCTGGAGGCAGGCCTGCTCGCCGGCCACGTGACCGCCGGGCCGGCGTACGGCGGCCGTCAGGAGGCGATCACGCTGGTCGGGGCGATCGACGCCGCCGGTTCGCTCGGATGGGACGGCGTGATCGCCGGCCCCGGTCCCGGGATCCTCGGTTCGGCCACGACCTACGGCCACGGCGGCATGGCCGCGCTGGACGTCGCCCACGCAGGCCTCTCGCTGGGAGCCCCGGTCGTGCTCTCGCCCCGGCTCTCGAGCGGCGACCCACGCCCCCGGCACCGCGGTCTCAGCCATCACTCACGCACCGTGATGCGGCTGGTCCTGGCCGGCGTGGACGTTCCGCTGCCGGCGGGTTCGGGCGAACTGGCCGGCGTCGTGGTCGAGGAAGAGGGCAGAGGTCGCCACCACGTCACCATCGAGGACGTCGACCTCGACGGCTACCGGCAGGCAGGCCTGCCTTCCCGGACGATGGGCCGCGATCTCGAGCAGGACCCCGAGTTCTTCGCCGGCCCGCTCGCCGCCGGCTCCCGCCTGGCAGCCCTGATCCTCGGCTGAAGCGCTTTCGGGCTCTCCTGACCACGTTCCCCGCCCAACGGGGAACACCGGTCGCACCCGATGCGCGATTCGTTGCGCGGCAAGGGAAGGGCCGTGAAGGGAAGAAAGCCCCGACATGCCGCCTCCCGCCGTCGCCACTCCGGACCCTGCGATCGGGTCCGCCAGGTTCGAGCACATGCTGCTCGAGTTCCTGGCCTACCTGGAGCTGGAGCGCGGCCTTTCCAGGAATACGCTGAACGCCTATCGGACCGATCTGCTCCAGTACGGCGCCTACCTGCGCGAGATCGGGGTTGACGCGACCGAAGTCACGCCGGGTCAGATGGCCGGCTATGCGGCGGAGCTGAGCTCAGGCGACCCGGGCGAGAGGCTCGCCCCGGCGACGGTGCACCGCAAGACCGCCGCGCTTCGTTCCTTCTACAAGCACCTGAGGCGCGAGGAGCTGATCTCCGACGATCCCACGACCGGCATGCTCTCCCCGAAGCGTTCGAAGAAGCTGCCGAACGTGCTGAACCAGGCGGAAGTATCGATGCTCCTGAACGCGCCGAGGGGCGATACGCCTGCGGTCTACCGGGACCGTGCGATCCTCGAAGTCATGTATGCGTGCGGCCTGCGTGCCTCGGAGGTGGTCGGGCTCGAGATGACCGACATCGACACCCACGAAGGCATGCTCAGGGCGCGCGGCAAAGGCAACAAGGAGCGCATCGTGCCGCTCGGCCGCCAGGCGATCCACGCGATCGAGCAGTACCTGCGCATCGGCCGTCCGGCGCTGGTCAAGGGAAGGCCGGAGAAGGCGCTGTTCGTCAACTTCCGCGGAGGTCCGCTGACCAGGCAGGGCCTCTACAAGATCGTCCAGGGCCATGCCCGCACCGCCGGCCTCGAAGACCGGATGAGCCCACATACGCTGCGGCACTCGTTCGCGACCCACCTGCTCGCCGGCGGCTGCGACCTGCGCTCGGTCCAGGAGATGCTCGGCCACGCCGACGTCGCCACGACCCAGATGTACACGCACCTCTCCGGCCAGCAGCTGAAGGACGTCTACTTCAAGACCCACCCGCGCGCCACGGCCGGCTGAAGGCAGTCGGACAGCCCCGGCCCCGACCCCGTCGCGGGCCTGCGGGAGGAAAGCCGCGGGGCGGCGGTTGATAGAACCCCGGGGTGCCCGAGCTCCCGGAAGTAGAGACGATCCGACGGCAGCTCGAGCCGGACCTCAGCGGCCGGACGATCGAGTCGGTCGAGGTGCTGGACCCGTACTTCGCCAAGCCCGCGAGCCCGGCGGCCTTCGAGTCCGCGGTGGAGAGTCGCACGATCACCGACGTCGGCCGGCGCGGCAAGTACCTGCTCTTCGAATTCGACAACCGCGACACGATGGTGATCCACCTGCGCATGACCGGCAGCATCACGCTGCTGGCCCCTGACGGCACGGCCAACCCGGGCGATGCGCGCATCTACGACGCCGGTGACCAGACCAGGCACCTGAAGGCGCGCTTCGTGCTCGACGACGGTGGTGAGATCCGGTTCGCCGACCCGAGGCGCTTCGGCCGCGGCTTCGTCGCGGACCCGGGCGGGCTGGAGTCCTATTTCGCCTCGCGGCTCGGGGTGGAGCCGCTCTCGCCCGAATTCACGGCCGAGGCGCTGGGGGAGATGAGCGCCGGGCGCACCGGGCCGCTCAAGTCCTTCCTGCTGAACCAGAAGGGCGTGGTCGGGATCGGCAACATCTACGCCGACGAGGCCCTCTTCAGGGCCGGGCTCCACCCGCTCTCGCCGGGCGGCTCGATGAAGCCGGAGCACCACGAGGCGCTGCGAGACGGGATCGTCGCGGCGCTCGAGCGCGGCCTCGACCTCGGTGGAGCGTCGATCGACGACTACCGCGACGCCCGGGGCGACTCCGGCTCGATGCAGAACGAGTTCCTCGTCCACCGTCGGGAAGGAGAGGCCTGCGGGCGCTGTGGCGAGACGATCGTCAGGATCGTGGTCGGCGGCCGTTCGACCTACTTCTGCCCGGCGTGCCAGAAGCGGCTGAGGCGCCGCCCGCGCCGCCGGCGTGCCGGGCGGGCCTGAGGCGGCCGCGGGTCGTCCGACCAACCCGGCAACCTTTGTCCTGATGTCGAAGACCTTCAAGACCGAAGCCGTGGTGCTGCGGTCGATCCGTTACGGCGAGGCCGACCGGATCCTGCACCTGTATTCGCGCGAGTACGGCCGGCTCGGCGCGATCGCCAAGGGCTCGCGCAAGCCGAAGACCCGCTTCGGCGGCAGGCTGGAGCCGTTCTTCCGGCTGGCGCTGGTGCTCCACCGCGGCCGCGGTGACCTCCACACGGTGACCTCGGCCGAGACCGTCGAGGGCTATCCGGACCTGCGCTCCTCCGGCAGCGGCATCCGCGCCGCCAGCGATGCCTGCGGAGCGGTGCTGAGGCTGCTCGACGGCGCCGAACCGAACCTGCCCGCCTACAACCTGCTCTGCCGGTACCTGGCCCTGGTCGACGAGGATCCGGCCGGACCGGCTGCCGGTCCCGGCGGCATGGTCACCTTCAGGCTGAAGCTGGCCCTGGCCGCGGGTTTCGCGCCGGAGCTGTCCGGCTGTTCGCGCTGCGGCAACAGCGAGCACCTGACCGCTTTCTCCGGCGTCGCCGGCGGGGTCGTATGCCCGACCTGCGAGGCCAACTCCTTCCCGCTCTCAGACGAGGCGCACGACTTCATGGTCGGCGCGCTCGGCAGGCCGATGAGCGAGGCACCACATGCCGGCGGCAGCGCGGTGCGGCAGGCGGGCCGGGCAATCGGCGAGACCCTCGAGCACCACGCACACGTGCGCCTGCCCCGGCCCGAGGAGAAGTCGGCCGCATGAGCGACCCGCCCACCGGGGACTTCGCCGAGCGGTCCAGGCACCGGGAGCAGGAGACGCTCTCGGACCGGGCGGTTCCGTCCTACCCGGCCGAGCGGGCGGTCCCGGAGCCCGACAACGCTCTGCGCACGCCTTTTCAGCGCGACCGCGACCGGATCGTCCACAGCAAGGCCTTCCGCCGCCTGATGCACAAGACCCAGGTCTTCATCGCGCCCGAGGGCGACCACTACCGCACCCGACTGACCCACACTCTCGAGGCGACCGGCATCGCCCGCACGGTGGCCCGCGCGCTCGGTCTCAACGAGGACCTGACCGAGGCGATCGGGCTCGGCCACGACCTCGGCCACCCGCCTTTCGGCCACATCGGCGAGCAGGCGCTCGACGAGGCCAACCGCGCACACGGCGGCCCCGGCTTCCGTCACAACGAGCATTCGCTGCGGGTCGTCGACGTGCTCGAGCGTGACGGCCGCGGGCTGAACCTCAACGAGCCGGTCCGGGAGGGCATCCTCAAGCACACCGGACCGGTGAAGAGCGAGTCGCTCGAGGGCCAGATCGTCCGGCTGGTCGACCGCGTCGCCTACATAAACCACGACATCGACGACGCGCTGCGGGCCGGGGTGCTGCGGTCCGAGGACCTGCCTCGCGACGAGATCGCCCTGCTCGGGCCGACCGGGTCGAGCCGGATCGACGCGCTGGTCAAGGACATCGTCGAACAGTCACGTAGCGGACCGGAGATCCGCCAGAGCGACGAACTCGGAAGCGCGATGCTGCGCCTGCGCAAGTTCATGTTCCAGCACGTCTACCTCGGTGAAGCGGCAAGGGCCGAGCACGAGAAGGTCCACCGGGCCCTGCGGATCCTGTTCGAGCACTACCTCGAGAGGGCCGATGAGATCGCGGCGCCGGACCCGCAGGCCGACCCGCTCCAGCGTGTCACCGACCTGCTCGCCGGCATGACCGACCGCTACTGCATCAGCCACTTCACCGACCTGTACGTGCCGGAGCGGTCACGGCTCTGAGAGCGGGTTGCCGGCGCCCGGGAATCCGGCGGGGGCCCGGGGGCTAAAGTAGCCGCTCTGTCCAAGTTCACCGCTGACACCATCGATCGCGTGCGCGCGGCGGCCGACATGGTCGAGATCGTCTCTGCCCGGACCGACCTGCGCCGGCAGGGAGTCCGCTACACCGGGCTCTGCCCGTTCCACGAGGAGCGCTCGCCTTCGTTCTCGGTCCACTCCGAGGAGAAGCTGTACCACTGCTTCGGCTGCGGCGTGGGCGGTGACCTCTTCGACTTCGTCTGCGAGACAGAGAACATCGACTTCCCGGCCGCGGTCGAGCTGCTGGCCGACCGCTACGGCGTCGAGGTGACCCGCGAACAGGAGGACCCCCGGGCCGAGCAGCGCCGCAAGGCCCGCAACAGGATGTCCGAACTGCTCGAGAGGGCGGCCGGTTTCTATTCGGCCTTCCTGTGGGAGGCGCCCGAGGCCGCCAAGGCCCGCGAGTACCTGGAGTCCCGGGGTCTGCGGGCCGAGGTACTGCGGGACTTCGGGGTCGGATACGCGCCGAGTGCCTGGGACACGCTGATCATGCGCGGACAGCGGGCCGGCTTCAAGGTGGAGGAGCTGGCCGCGACCGGACTCGCCCAGAAGGGCCGAAGCGGCGGCATGTACGACCGCTTCCGCGAGCGGATCACGTTTCCGATCCGGGATGCGAGGGGCCGCGCCGTCGGCTTCGGGGCCCGCGCGATGCGGCCGGAGCAGAAGCCCAAGTACCTCAACTCTGCCGAGAACGAGCTGTTCCACAAGAGCGAGATCCTCTACGGCATCGACCGGGCCCGTCCCGCGATGGCGAAGGCCGGACGGGCGCTCGTGGTCGAGGGCTACACCGATGTGCTCGCGCTCCACCAGGCCGGCCTCGAGGAGACGGTCGGCATCATGGGGACCGCGATCACCGAGCAGCAGATCGCCCAGCTCTCGGCCACCGTCGACACGGTGATCCTCGCCCTCGACGCGGATGCGGCCGGCCGGAAGGCGATGCTGCGCGCGCAGGAGGTCGCCGCCGGACGCAGGCTGGACGATCAGCGTCGTGGCCATGCCTTCGGGA
Organism: uncultured Solirubrobacterales bacterium; assembly: GCA_963701635.1. Classification (GTDB taxonomy): domain Bacteria; phylum Actinomycetota; class Thermoleophilia; order Solirubrobacterales; family 70-9; genus 67-14. Next base: position 455,019 of record CAVPAU010000002.1, on the reverse strand, counting down.
GAGGATCCGGCCGAGATCGCGACCGCCGATGGTGGCGGCGAGCGCTTCCGCGAGCTGGTCGCGGGCGCGGTCGAGCTTCCGGAGTTCCAGATCGCGCTGATCCTCGACGGGGTCGACTCGGATTCCCCCCGGGACCGCGATCGCGGGCTCGGGGAGGCGGCACCGGTTCTGGCCGCCGTAGCTCCGGGTGCGACGCGGGAAGAGCTGACGCGCAAGGTCGCCGAGGGACTCGGAATCGACCCGACGGTGGTGGTGACCCGTGTCGAGCAGGCGCCTTCGGAGGGAACGGGGGCGGGTGGCGCTGTCGAACGCAGACGCCGCTGCGGATTCCGGCCAGACGCCCCCGCCGGGGCCTCCCGAAGAGAGCCGGCCCGATGATGCGCTGCTCTCGCGCCGCGAGCGCCGCGAGCGTTCGCTGCTCGCCATGTGCATCGCGAAGCCCGAGGAAGGCCGTGAATACCTCGACCAGGCTGAAGCCCGACCACCTCAGCTCGCCGCTGACGGCGCGGGCGGTCGACTGGCTGAAGGACCACCTCGACAGTCCGACCGAAGGCCTCGACCCGGCCGACCGCGAGCTCTCCTCGCTGATCGCCGCCATGGTCATGGGCGCCGACCCGGCACAGGTCGGCGAAGGATCGATCAGGCGCAACTTCATGGAACTCGAGCTGGCCGCGCTCGAGGACCGCATGGCCGTGGCGGCAGCCGGGGGCGATCCTGCCGAGCGGGCCGAACTGAACCGGCGGCGCTCCCAGCTGGTCGACGAGCTGCGCCGTGCCGAGGCGGCCGGGCCCGGCCGCTCCTGACTCAAGCCCCCGGCGGCCGTTCTCCGCTAGGGTTCTGCCTCCACTCGACGCCTCGCACAGGGGCTTCCCGGGCAGTCCCGGGCAGTGACATTCGGGGGTAGCTCAACGGTAGAGCATTCGGCTGTTAACCGGACGGTTGTGGGTTCGACTCCCACCCCCCGAGTCAGGCCGCCGCCAGGGTCTCGATCAGTCGCGAACCCGTGGCGGCGCCGTCGTTTTCTTCCGACCACCGGGCAATCTCCCGGGCTCTTTCCCGGTACGAAGGGTCGGCCAGCACCTCGGCGACTGCCCAGCGCAGCGATTTCGCGCCGGTCAGGCTCCACTTGACCGAGAGTCCGACTCCGGCCCAGGTCACGCGGGCAGCCGTCTCGTTCATGTCGCCGGCGGCCGGGCAGGTCAGGACCGGGACACCGTCGGCCAGCGCCCGGGCGACGGTTCCGTGGCCGCCGTGGCAGATCACCAGCGAAGCCTGCGGCATGACCTGGGAATAGCTGAGCCAGTCGACCAGCACCGCGTTGGCGGGGACCGGGATCGGACGCGAAGGGACCACACGATTCGTTGTCGCCACGACCCGGACCGGCTCGTCGGCCAGCGCCGCCAGTGACGCGCGCACGAGGCGGTTGTCAGGGTCCTGGGATGTGCTCGGTGCGACCAGGACCAGCGGGTCGTCCCCGCCGGGCAGGTCGATGTCCGGGTGGGGTATCTCGAAGGGCATCGGGCCGGTCACGTGAACGGGCTCCGGCCACTGCCTCGGGTACTCGAGTTGTGGGTAGGTGGCGACGAGGACCAGGTCGGGACTCATCCCTCCGTGAAAGCGGTCCGTGGGCGGCAGTCCGGCGACCTCGCGCTGGGCGTTGAGGTCGGCGCGGCCGCGCACCAGCCCGCGCTCGAGCAGCCGGTCGCTGAGCTTCCAGAAGCCCCTTCCGAGCGCTGTGCGTGGCGGCAGCGCCCCGGTTGCGAACAGAGGCATTCCACGGTTGCCGAGCGGGTAGACGTGGGGGACCAGGGTCGCCCAGCCGCAGCCGTACTTCTCGGCCGCCAGTGCCGGGGCCAGGGTGAGAACGTCGTTGACGACCACGTCGGGCCGGAAGTCCTCCAGCAGCGGCATCAGCGCCAGCGCCGCCTCGCCGCCGCCGGGCGAGCCCTCTTTCGGCGGCGGGAAGACCTGGTATTCGTCGGCACCGGCGAAGGCGAGCCCGGCGTCCTCGACCGCCCCGCGCCACTGCGGCCAGGTCTCGACGACGACCTCGTGGCCGCGCCCGGCCAGCCCACGGGCCAGCGAGACCGCCGGGAATACGTGCCCGGGGTCACCGAAAGCGGCGACTATGCAGCGCAGGCTGCCCGGGCTCACATGCCGCCGCTGTCGGGGCCGGAACCGGGCCTCGACATGACGATTTCCGGAACCACGCAGTTCGGCGAGACGTTGAGCAGGAAGGAGACCGCCTCGGCGATGTCGTCGGTGCTCATCATCTTCTCGGCCGGAACCTGTTCCTGCGCGAACTCGGTCATGTCGGTGGCGACGAAGCCCGGGCAGATCGCGGTCACGCCGACTCCCGACGTGCCGAACTCCTTCTGGCAGGACTGCGAGTACGAGATCACAGCGGCCTTGGTCGCCGCGTAGACCGAGAGCCAGGCCGGGTACTGCTTGCCGGCGATCGAGGCAAGGTTGACGACCAGCGCCTTTCCGTGCTCGCCTCCCGCCGCCTTCAGCATCTCGGAGGACTCGCGCGTCGCGATGACGAGCGCCCGCAGGTTGACCGCGACCTGGAGGTCGAAGTGCTTGGCCTGGATCGAGTCGATCGGCTGTCCGATCCCGACGCCGGCGTTGTTGACCAGACAGTCGAGCCGGCCCCACTGGCGCTTGTGCTCGGCGACCAGGTCGACGACGGCCTCTTCGCTGGTCACGTCGGCGACCACGGCCTCGACCTTGAAGTCCTCGTTTGCGAGTGCCTCGGCGGTGGCCAGCAGCTTGTCTTCGCGCCTGCCCGAGATCGTCAGCGCGTAGCCGCTCTGGGCCAGCCTTCTCGCTATCGCCAGGCCGATACCTCCGGAACCACCAGTAACAAGTGCCGCTCTCTTCGCCACGCTCTCTCCGTTCGGGTAGGGAAACCTCGCTCAGACTAGATCAGAACCGCATGCAGCGGGCGGGCCGGAAGGGGCGGTGTGCAGAAGTTCGCGCGAACGGCAACAATGTCCGGGTGACGGAGCAGTCCGTCCGGTTACCGCACTCTTTTCGGGGAAGGAAGTCAATGAGTGAAGAGAAGCCAGATAGCGATCTCCTTGGCGCGTTCGCCAAAGAGGCCCGCCAGCGCTGCGACGTGATCGCCGCCGGTCTCGACACGGGTACGACCGACTTCGAGGCTCTGCGCCAGGAGGCCCACGCCCTTCACGGCACGGCTTCGGCGCTCGGTCTCGGCAGGCTGGGCGAGCTTGCCGGCCTGATGGAGTCCGACCTCTCCGAGGCCGCCGAGGCAGGGGAGATCCGCCCGAACCGCGCCAGCCAGATCTCCGAGGCCGCCGAAGCGCTCGCCGAGGGCGTGAAGGCCGCGGCGGCAGAAGAAGAGGAGCCGCCCGACGTCGGGCCGCTCGCTCTCCCAGCTCTTCGCTATCTAGCGGATCAGTTCGACGTAGAGATCAGGTCGGCCAGCGAGCTGATCTGCGCGTCGGACAGCTGGCCCTCGTAAGGCGGCATCGCTCCGCCGCCGCTCCTGATCTGCGCTTCGATCTCGGCCTTCGACAGCGAAGTCGTGTCGAGGTTGGGGCCGACCGCGCCACTGGCGTCGGCGACGCTGAGCGTGTGGCAGCCGGCGCAGCCGGACGAGTCGAACAGGGTGATCGCCGCGGCATTCGCGTCGGTGCCGCCACCGCCGTTGCCGCCGTCACTGCCTCCGCTGCTCTCGGTCGCACTCGTCGTGCCCGGTGCCGGTTCCTGTATCGCTCGAGCCGGAGTCATCGTCATCTCCGCCACAGCCGGCGCCGAGCAGGCCGCCGCAGGCGAGTACTGCCAGTGCGAGGACGAGGCGCCCCTTCACCGTCGATCCTGCTTCAGAAAGAAAACTCATTGCTCCACCCCTTCTACTGCTACTCGGATATCGACATTCTCAGCGATCTGTCCTCATGGGCCGAGCAGTTGGTTTCGTAGTCGCCCGCCCGGTTTAAGGGGATCTTAAGGGACTGGCCGGGAGAAATCGAGTAACCGGCCACGAATTGCGTCGAAGAGTCCCGGTTGTCGATCACGAGAGTGTCTCCGACGGTCCCGACTATCCGGTCCGGTACGCCTGGAACGTTCTTGCCCTGGGCGACCAGTTCCGACGCGTTCGGCGGAATCTCGATGCGCACCGTCTCGCCCCCGCCGTCGCCTCCGCCGCAGCCTGCGACGACCGCGGCGGCTGCAGCCACCGCGATCGTCGCGAGCATCCGGCGGAACCGGGAATCAGCTCTCGGTGCTGCGGGCTTCCGCTTCAACCTCGACCTCTCCGGCGTTCTCGAACTTCAGGGTCACCGAGATAGTGTCACCCTCGGCGATCGGCTCCTTCAGCTCGAGCAGCATGACGTGGTAGCCGCCCGGCTCGAGCGAGACTTCTTCGCCGGCCGGCAGCTCGAGTCCGTCCTCGAGCTCGCGCATGCCCATCATCGCGTCGGGCATCTCCGAGTCGTCCCCGGTGGCGCCCTCCGTTCCCTCCATGCTCTCGCTGTCCATGTCGTCACCGTCCTCGGCCGGCTCGACAGCGATTCCGCCTTCCATCGTCGTGCCCGGGTCCATTTCGCCTTCCATCCCGGACTCGCCGACCGTTTCGTGGATCTCGGTCTTGCCGGCCACGCTGTCCGGCACCGCTGGCGGAAACCAGCCTGTCGCCGTCGGCGCTCTCGAGGTTCATGTAGACGGCGCCCATGGTCGCGGTCGGGGCGGTGATGCGGGTCCATACGTCGTTGACGGCGACCGACTCTCCGGACGAGTCGTCGGAACTGCAGGCGGCCAGCAGCGCGCCACAGCAGACGATCGCGGTGATCATCAATGCGGGTTTCTTCAGGTTCATCGTATTGCTCCTTGCTTTCGGTTCAGTTGGGGGTTGCGTTCTAGGAACTGATCTGACCGGCCCGTTCATCGAGCAGCTGCTCGATGTCGGAGCGCATGTCGTCAGCGGTGGTGCCGAAGGGCCACTCGACCTCGACCACGCCGTCAGAGTCGACGGCGTAGAGGAGGGCGGAGTGGTCGACGTCATAGCTGCCGTCCTTCTGCTTCTTGCCGATCCGGTGCGAGGCGCCGAAGACCTTCTCGACGCTCGCCAGCTCTTCTTCATCGGTCGTCCGGAAGGACGAGAACTGCTCCTCAGGGAAGAAGAAGCCGAGATACCCGTTCAGAACCTTCGCGGTGTCGCGCTCCGGGATCGACGGTGATCATCGCCACCTCGATCCGCTCCCGCTGATCCGGCGTCGAGGTCCTCCAGCGCGAGCCTGAGATCGGCCAGCGTCGTCGGACACACGTCGGGGCAGTTGGTGAAGCCGAAGTAGACCAGCATGAGCCCGTCGCCGGAGCCCTTCAGGACACCTTCGCTGTTGCTGCTTTCTGGATTCTGCGTTCGGAAGTGAGACGTTGCCGACCTCGGTCCGGGGCTGGCGCGTCATTCCGTTGAGGTCTTCCGGGCCACCGTCCGAGCTGCAGCCGGCGATGACCAGGGCAGATACGGACGCGACCAGGCAGACCACGAGGCGTGAACCTCTCATGAGACTCCTTTCGCTGTGGGAACCGGCGCAGTCGCCGGATTCCGTAAACGGGAATTCAGTCTGAGCGAAAGGAGCGGGGGCCCGCGACTGCCGTTCGACGGCGGTGAAGCCGTCGCGGCTGAGAACGCGGCGGAGGCGGCCGCGAGGCCGCGACGCGGCCTGCCACCGATAGTCGGGAACCGGACTCGGGAGAACCAGGAGGCGAGTCTGTGCGATCGACCTCTCGCCGGGGTAGGCGCCGGCGAGCAGCGGCAGCAGTACTGCCAGCGCCGGAGTCAGCAGCAGCAGTCCGGCGGGATCGCCGGGCAGGACGATCGCAACGACCGCGGCGGCCAGCAGGGCGACCGGGAGTATCGGCGTACGGACGAGACATCGGCCGACGCATTCTACAGAGCCGCTCAGCGCCGGCGGAATCGGCGGTTCAGGTCGCCGGCGGGCTGACGAGGTCCCTGCCTCTCGAGAAGCGCAGCGCCCTGTCGGCGACCGGGCGGTGGCGAAGCAGGATCAGGTCCTGCAGGTACTTCCTGTCGGCCTCCAGGGCTCCTTCGAGCCGGCCTTCGGAAGCAGCGTGTTCCGTGCGCATGCGCGTAGCCGGAGGTCGATCGTCATCAGCGAGGTCTCTTCGACCGAAGGGTCGTCGAACCTCGGCACGCAGATGTCGACGCCGCGCTCGTCCATCAGCGCCAGCAGGCGACAGACGTAGCCGCCCACCAGATCGGCCTTCAGCGTGAACGGCACGTTCGGGTAACCGATCGTGAAGGCGATAGTTCGGCACGTCGCTGAGCATGAGGCCCTTGTAGGCGACGGTCTCGGGCAGGCTGATCCTGCTGCCGTCCACGACGAACTCGATGCCGCCGAAAGGCAAGCAGGTCGAAGCCGGTCGCGGTCACGACTGATGTCGGCTTCGAGCTCGGCTCCGGATTTCAGCCTGAGGCCGCCTTCGGTGAAGGTCTCGATCTCGTCGGTCTCGATCGAAGCGTCGCCGCGGCTCAGCGACTCTGAACAGATCTCGCGTCGGGCACCATGCAGAGGCGCTGGTCCCACGGTTCGTACTTCGGGTTGAAGTGGGTGTCGACGTCGAAGTCATCCGGCAGCTGACGCTCGGGCGATCGAGAGGAACAGTCGCCGGACCAAGCCCGGCCGGCGTCGGCTCAGCTGGTAGACGGCGATCGCCATGAAGATGTTCTTCCATCGTGTGAGCGGCGTAGCTGAAGCGGTCTCCAGCGAAGCGCCGCAGACCGTCGGCGATCACGTCCTTGCGGGGTATCGGGGAGGATGTAGCTCGGGGAGCGCTGCACCATGGTCACGTGGTCCGCCGTATCGGCCATCGCCGGCACGAGGGTCACCGCGGTCGCCCCGCTTCCGATCACGACCACTTTCCGGTCCGAGTAGTCGAGGTCCTCCGGCCACTTGTGGGGATGGACCAGGTCGCCCTTGAAGTTGGACATGCCTTCGAAGTCCGGCACATAACCCTGGTCGTAGCGGTAGTAGCCGCTGCAGACGTAAAGGAAGCGGCAGGTGTAGCTGACGGTCTTTCCGCCCGCGCCGTCGCGCGCGGTGACCGTCCACCGGGCGTCCGGGCTCGACCAGTCCGCCCTTACCACCCTGTGGTTGAAGACGATGTGGCGCTCGATGTCGTACTCACGCGCCGTTTCGGTGATGTAGCGGAGGATCGGCGGGACCGTCCGCGATCGCGTCGTCCTCCAGCCAGGGCCGGAACCGGTAGCCGAGGGTCTGCATGTCGGTGTCGGATCGGAATGCCCGGGTACTTGAAGAAGTCCCAGGTGCCGCCCAGCGACTCGCGCGACTCCAGCAGCGCGAAGCTCTTGCCCGGGAGCCCATCCTGGAGCTGGCAGGCCGCTCCGATCCCGGAGAGTCCGGCGCCGACGATCAGTACGTCGACATCCCTCTCTCTTTCGGCTCCTTCCATGGCCCGCCGACCCTATACGGCACCTCAGGGAAAGAGCTGTTCTCCGGTGTCGCATCGAACAACCGAGATAGCAGCGGCCGGGCAGGCCTCGGCGGCCTCGATCAGCATGTCCCGGCCGGGCCGTCGGCCACAACCTCGGCGATGTCGTCGTCGAGACGGAATACGACGGTGCCACGTCGACACAGTCTCCGTGACCGCTGCAGCTGTTTTCGTCAACTCGCGCTCTGCAGTTCATCTTCATTGCCTTTCTGTTGCTGGTTTTCTTCGTGTGACTGCTGGATGCTGCGTCCGGCTGCGGCGACGAACGCGGGGCTGGTCGACGGCGAGCGCCGCCACCAGGCGCTCCTGACGTGAATAGCTCACCGAGAAACGCCCATCGTCCGGGCCCTCTTCCACTTCGACCCTGTCTGCCAGTTCGGCGTGCCCGACGTACTGGATCCGGGACCCGTACTGGTCGCTCCAGAAGCTGGGCAGGTGCGGCCCGAGAGCATCCTTCCCAAGTATCGAGTGGGCCGCGGCGCGCCCCTGACGGACGGCGGCGTCCCAATGTTCGGACCGGCTGTGCTTTCCCGTGTGGGGGTCGAAGCTCCGGGTGACGTCTCCTGCCGCGAAGACGTCTTCAAGGCAGGTGCGCCCGCCGGCGTCAGTACGAATGCCGTCGAGTTCGAGACCGCTGCCGGCCAGCCAGTCAGTCGCGGGGCGAACACCCACGCCGACCACCACCGTGTCGCACTGCACACGTCGGCCGTCTGCCAGCACGAGTTCCTCCACCCGTCCATTGCCGCGCGCGGATTCGACCATGGCGCCGGTGAGCAGGTTCGTGTCGCGTTCGCTGTGGAAGTCGGCAAGGCGCCGGCCGGCCTCGGTCCCGAGGATGTGCTCGAGGGGGGAATCCAGCGCTTCGACGATCGTGACCTCGTCTCCGAGGACTCGTGCTGTCGCGGCCACTTCCTGGCCGATGAAGCCCGACCCGATCAGCACCAGGTGGGCACCGTTGCCGATTTCGGCCTTGAGTCGCCGCGCGTCGTCTGCGTTTCGCAGCGTGTGCACGTTGGAGAAGCCGACCAGCGCCGGCAGCATGTTCGCCGTCGCACCGTTCGCGATCAGCAGCTTGCCGTAGGGCAGCAGGGAGTCGTCGTCCAGCCTGATCCGGTGGATCGGTGCGTCGAGCGCGATCGCCCGTTTTGACAGCAGCAGGTCTACCTCGTTTTCGACGTACCAGTCGGCCGGGCTGAGTTCGAGGGTGACTTCACCTTCGGAACCGGACAGGTGACCCTTGGAGAGTGGAGGCCGGTCATAGGGGATCTCGTTCTCGCCGCAGACGATCCGAATCGGTCTGTCGTAGCCCTCCTTCCTCAGGGTTCGGGCGCATCTGTGGGCCGCCAGTCCTCCACCCACCATCACCACCCCAGGGTCGCTCATGGGACTTCGCTCCCTGGCAGGACGGCGCTTCCCTGTACCGTCGGGATCCGTTCGTCCGTCCCACGGGAGCCTTTCCCCGCCGGTCGGCCCGGCGCTCTGCGCGTGGGTTTTTTTCCGAAGCGGGCCGATCCGATCCTGTAGAGGAAGAGGGCCACGATCGGGGGAGTAGTGATGATCAGCCACCACCTCATCCAGACGGCGCTGCCGTCCGTGCCTGCTCCCAGGGTGTGGCCGATCGCCAGGAAATAGACGAGGATGGTCGCCCGGTGCGCCTTGCGCCAAAGCATTGTGCCGATGCTGCGCCGGAAGTAGAAGCTCAGTCCGAGCAGCAGGGCGAGCATCCCGGCGATCGTCCCCAGGCCGGTCCATACCGGCCGGTAGTCCATCGTGAACGGGACCAGAACGCCGCTGACCCCCGGATTCAGCCACGGGTCCCCGATCAGCGTGATTCCGTGGACGGTGATCGCGATCAGGCCTGCAAGCGCGGTCTGCTCGTGGATCGCGGTAAGGATCCGGGGCATGCCAGGTCGACGGGCGAGCTTGCTCGCCATCGTCAGGCCGATCGCGACCGAAATCGTGACCATTACCAGCGCAACGAGCCCGGAGGCCCGGCCTGCCAGCCACCAGCCGTATTCGTTGACCGCTCTGTCGACGTTGTTCATGCTGCGACCGTTCCGGTCTGAATCGAAGGTCTGTCGACCCGGTTGAACTTCAGGCTCATTGTCATGCGGCCGACAACTTCAACCCGGCCGTCGTCGTGGACCAGCAGTCCGCCGTGCCGGGCGAGCGTCTTACGACCTTCATCCGGCCCTGAAAGCAGCGCCGCCTTGGCGAGGGTCTCCGCCTCGAGGGCGGTTCGGGCGAGGGCCGTCGAACCGATCAGGCCGGACCAGCACGGCTCTCCGGTAGAAGGGTTGATCAGGTGGTGGGCGGGCCTCCCGTCTTCCTGTCGCCATGCCCTGACGTTGATTCCGGAGGTCGCGATACCTCCCGAGCCGAGCCGGAAGCGGTGGGGCCTGCCGCCGCTGGACGGATGTTCGACCAGAACCTCGTAGGGATCAGCAACGGCGTCGGGTCCTCCGATCCGGATGTCTCCACCACAGCTGACGAGAAAGCGGGAGTAGCCCTTGAGCGACGCGGCAACCAGATCGGCGGCGAGTCCCTTGCCGGTCCCGCCGGTATCGAAGCCGAGCCCGGCGGGCCTGCGGATCACTCCGCGACTGTCGTCGACCTCGAAATCCTTCCACCTCGGGGTCGTGCGTGGCCGGGCTGCCTGTCTTGCCGGTGCAGTCGCGAGAGACTCCGCGACCGGCAGGCCGGACATGCCGGTTCGGGATTCCCGGTAGCCCGCGGTCTCGATTTCTTTGATCAGCGTCGGGTCCACGAGGCCTCCGGTCTGGCGGGCAGCCCAGAGTCCGGCCTTGACAGCGGTCCGCATCAACTCGGAGGCGGACACCTCGTCTCTCGGATCCCCGTTCAGCGAGCAGAGCTCGCTTCCCTGGCTGAACCTCGAGAGGCGGCTGTCGAACTCGTGGATGAACTCCCGGACCCGCCGGCCGGCCTCGTGGGCCGGAGCGGTTTCCGGGTCGACCGCGGGCCCGATCAGGACCCTGATCCGTGATCCCATCGCTTCGAACTGTTCTTCGAATTCCTGCATGTCGATCCTTTCTCCTCAGGAACTGGCCGTTACGACCGGTGCCGGCGGCGGAGCCGGAGCCGGAGCGGGCGCGGAAGTGACCGGCACCGGCGCTGATCCGGTCGAAGGGCTGCCCGCCGAAGAGACAGCGGTGCCGGTCTCGGCCGGGATGACCGTGGTGATCACGTGCCGCTTGATGATCCTCCGCACCTTCACCTCCGGGCGCTGCGTCTTGCCCGCGGTGAGGGCGCCGGCACCGAGAGATGGATCCCTGCCCTGAGCGAGCTGATAGGACAGAAAGCCCAGGGCCGAGACGAAGAGCACCGCCGAGGCCAGAAAGACGACCACGGGAGAAGGCTTGCGCCTCCTCCTCGCCCGAGATTCAGTCATCATCTCCGCCTTCGTATTCGGATTCGGAGTGGTCCTCGGACTCTTCGTGTTCGCCGGCTTCATACTGGTCGTCCGACCCCTCGTACTCTCCTCCGTAGGCGCCGGATCCGCTCGATGAGCTGACCGCCGCGGGGGCTTCAGCCGGGGCGGGCGCGACGTAATCCGAGGCCGGCTCGACGTAGGCGACGGATGAAGCAGGCGCAGATGCGGATGCCAAAGGCGCCGAGCCGGCGCCGGCCGAATCTGCCCTCTTGGTTCGGTGGATGGTCCTGTGGATGACTTCGGTCTTCACTTTCGGTTTGACCGCTGCGGCAGGTTCCGGATCCGGTTGCCCGGGATTCGATGCGATCGCGACTCCGGCGAGACCACCGAGCGCCAGCACCGTTGCCGATACCGCTGCCTTTCTCTTGGCGTTTTCCATTTTGAAATCAACCCCTCGTTTCGGTTTTGGAATCTGTTCGGTCGCAGGCAGTCTCGGCAACGCCGGACAACGCCCCGACAAAGTCAGGGTTAGGAGCGGGTAAAACCTGATTCGGAGGTTCACGGCGGCTATAAACTCGCCCGATGAAGGCCTTGGACGAACCCGGAGCGAGAGTTCTGCTGGTCGAGGACGAAGACTCGATCGCCCAGCCGTTCAGTCGCTCCCTGGAGGCGGCTGGATTCGTGCCGATCGGGGCCAAGACGGCCGCTTCCGCGCTCGAGATGTTCGAGCGGCTCAGTCCGGACCTGGTCGTCCTCGACCTCAGCCTGCCCGACGGCGACGGGCGTGACGTCTGTGTGGAGATGAGGCGGCGGTCGGATGTTCCGATCCTCATGCTGACCGCCAGAGGTACTGAAACCGACCGGGTGATCGGCCTCGAACTCGGCGCCGACGACTACGTGGTGAAGCCGTTCAGCTCGCGTGAGGTGATTTCGAGGATCCGGGCGATCCTGAGGAGGGCCGGCAGCGGTGGTCCGGAGACCGAAGCCTCTCCGATCGAGATCCTCGACCTGTCGATCGACATTTCATCGCGCCGCGTTCTCCTGGACGGCGAGGCACTGGATCTGTCCCGCAAGGAGTTCGACCTCCTGGCGGAACTCGCGAGACATGCCGGTAGCGTTGTCACCAGGGAAGACCTGATGGCGAACGTCTGGGACGTCAACTGGTTCGGTTCCACCAAGACGCTCGACGTCCACATACGGGCATTGCGCCGCAAGCTCGGCGACAGCGCAACCGACTCCCGATACATCCATACGGTGCGAGGAGTGGGCTTCCGCTTCGCCGATCCGGGAGCTGAGCGGCCGTAAGCCTCCGCACGCTCCTTCTGATCGCGGTCGCCTATGTGCTCCTCATAGCGATCGTCGCGCTGGGCCTGCCGCTCGCCCTGAGCTTCAGGGACCGTGTGAACGACGAGGTGAGAAGCCAGGCCAGAAGCCAGGCGGCGATAGTGGCAACCGGTGCGGCCAGCCTGATCGAAGCACCGGACGACCCGGCGCTCGATCGCCTGGTTCGAATCGCCGGCAGGGCGGTTCGCGGCCGGGTGCTCGTCGTTGACGGCTCAGGGTTGGTCATCAGCGACAGCGGCGGCTCCCGGAACATCGGCGAGGACTACAGCTCGCGGCCGGAGATCGCCGTCGCTCTCGACGGGCAAGGTGTCCAGCGTGAGCGGGACAGCGACACTCTCGGCACCAGGCTGCTGGCGACCTCCGACCCGATCGTCCAGGGACGGCGCACGGTAGGAGCAGTCCGAATCACCCAGAGCGTCGACGCCGTGCAGTCGGCCGTCCGGCGCTCGCTGCTCGGCATCGGGCTGCTCGCGCTCCTGGTGATCGCATTCGCATTGCTGGTCGGCGCCGTCATCGCGAACCAGATCGCGCGGCCGATCAGGAGGCTCGAGTCCACAGCCCGTGAGTATGCGACCGGCGAGGGCGATCCGGCCACGGAGCCGGTGGCCGAGATCCGCGGCAGTACCGAGCAGAGATCGCTTGCCATGTCGTTCAACGAGATGACGGCCCGGGTGGGCAGGCTGCTGCGCAGCCAGAAGGAGTTCGTGGCGAGTGCGTCCCATCAGCTGCGGACCCCGCTTACCGGTCTCAGGCTCCGGCTCGAAGGCCTCAGCGACGAACTGGAGGACCCTGCTTCCCGCGCCGAAGCCGAAGCCGGCCTGGTCGAGGTCGACCGCCTCTCGAAGATGGTCGACGAACTGCTGGTTCTGAGCAGGGCGGGTGAGAGGGACGTGCCGGGGGAGCAGATCGAACTCGAGGAGCTGGCGGCAGAGGCCTGCGACCGGTGGGCGGCGGCCGCGGGCGAGCGGTCGCTCGTTCTCGACCTGCCGCAAGACGAAGAAACGAACCGCGTTTTCTGTGCCCGTGTCGACCTGGAGCGGGTTCTGGATGTCCTGATCGAGAACGCTGTCAACTACTCGCCCGCCGGCAGTGAGATCACGGTCGAGGTCACGCCGGGTCGTATCAGTGTGCTCGACCAGGGCCAGGGCCTGGAGCCCGGTGAGGAGGAGGCCGTATTCGAGCGCTTCGCGAGGGGCCGGGCCGGACGGCAGGGTGTCAAGGGCACGGGGCTCGGATTGGCGATCGCCCGGGAACTGATCAGCCAGTGGGGCGGCGAGGTCACGATCGACTCGCGGCAGCCGACAGGTGCGCGGGCGACGGTGAGTCTGCCCGTCGAAGAAAGTGGTTGAAGTTGAGTCTCTTCAGATTTTGCCCTGACTTAACCATCGCCCCCGTACGGTGTTGGCCATGAACGGTAAGGAGCAACCGCCGATCAACGCGCGCAGCGTCGCGACCTGGCTCGGACTCGGCCTGCTCGGCATCGGCCTCGCCGTCGCGATTGCGCTTGTCGCACACAATTTGACCGACCAGCCGATAGGGATCACCGGCGAGCCGGTCTCCGCCGGCAGGGCACTCGATCCACCGGCCGACCCCGGATCGGGCAATGGCCCTCGGGGGTCGAACGCCGACAAGGGTCAGGGTGGGCGCAAGAAGCAGCGCAGCGATGAAGCACGATCCGACGACGGCAACCAGGCCGTGGCGCCGGTCGACGGCGGCGGGTCCGGTGCTTCGGCTGAAGATGGATCTTCGGTCGGGTCCGCGCCCTCCGGTGACTCGGTTTCGCAAGGCTCAGAAGAAGGCCACGAAGAAGACGGCGGCGATCACGACGGCGATGACGACTGAGCGAGACGGTCGCTCTCCGCTCCTGCGCCCGCAATATGATCGCCGCCGCGGGCCGGTAGCTCAGTCGGTTAGAGCAGCGGACTCATAATCCGTAGGTCGAAGGTTCGAGTCCTTCCCGGCCCATTCGCTGAAGTCCCGCTATCGGAAGGTTTCTGTGGTTTCGGGGGCGGCGTGAAATCGCTTCTGTGCCTCCGTTGTGCCTCCAAGTCCGTTCAAGAAGTGCCTGTTTGATTGGCGTGCGGCACCCAATGGGCTCGGAGTTTCGGGCAATCCGGCTCCGAATGATGAGGCATCCAAAATCTTTCAATTGCGAACCAGCCACAAACGGACGGAGCTCCCGAAGCCTGCTCAGCGGCCGCCGGAGTCGGCCGCTGAAAACGGCACGTTCCCGTACCGGGGCTTCTTCATCTCCTCGGAGAAGGCCTTCATGGCGTCGCGAGAGCTCTGAATCCTCCAGTCGGTCTCCTTCGGGGCGTTGAACCAGATGACCGACCGAACCTCGGGGTGGGCCTCGAGCGTCCGGAACATGTTGGTAACCCACTCTGCCTTGCTGCCGGAGCCGATCGCGGTTGCCACCTCTGCGATCTGAACCGGCTTTCCGGGCGCGATCGTCTCTAACTGCCTGAGTTCGTCGCCGAAGATCCTCTCGAATGACCGCCACCCGTTCCAGGGAAGGGCTGAGCCTCCGTTAAATCCTGAGAGGCCGATCACGTCCACGTAACGGCTGCCGGGGTAGTAGTCGACCGTGAGAAACGAGGCAAGCGGGGACCAGACCCAGCGGACATTTGTCGCGCCCCTGCTCTCGAATATGTCATGGATGTGCCGCCAGGCGGCGACGTATTCGGCCGGGGTGTTCTGGTCGGGTTGCGCCCAGGGGTAGCCGGTTCCGGGAACGTTCATCTCCTGGGCGAATCGGAGCAGCACAGGCCCGCCGAAGGCCCGCAGATCGTCGGCCCATCGGCGGATGTATTCGTCGTGGTCCCCGGACGCAATTGAACTCATGCTGTACTCGGGCTGCGGCCTGAACCGGTCGAGCGTCCCATCCCAGGGCTCCCAGGTGATCTGGGGGACGCTGCCACGGGCCGCCACCGCGTCGAGCTGTCGGCGATCTACTTCTCCGCTTTCCCAGTCGGAGAACCACATGATTATGTCGACGTGGGCGCGGATCGCCCGCTCGAAGTCGTTGACCTGATTGAGCTGGGCCGCTTCCCAGGGTTCTGCAATATTGCGGGCACCGGCATTCGTGGTGACGCCGATAGCGACCTTGCCCCGGGGATCGCTATCCGGAGGAAAGGGACTCGGCTTCGCGATTTTTTCCGGCGGCGGACCGGGGTAGGTCAGCGTGTCAACGGCGGTCGATCCATTCACCACCAGCGCCGCGACCGCTACGAAACCGGCCGCGGTCAGCGACGCAGCCAGCAGTGCCTTCCTGCCGGGAAGGGTCCAGGACTGCTGACGCAGGTGAAGGATCAGGGCACCCGACGCAACACCGAAGTAGACGAACGTATTTATCAGGGCGAGGAAGTAGTAGCCGACGGCGCCTTCCGGGTCGCGGACCAGGACCACGGAGAGCCCCGAAACCACGGAAATGAACAGGTAGGGCGTGATGACCTTGAGCGGCAGCGGCCGCTCTGCGGCCGCGCCTTTCGGAGTCACCTTGAAGCCGAACTGCCGGCCGGTGATCCGGCCGGCCACCGCCTGAACGGATCCGAGGAAGGCCCATGGCCAGCGGACGAGCTGGAAAAGGATCGCCTCCCAGCTGATCACCTTCGCGTCCTTCGGCCGGAGCCCGCCGAGATATCGCAACCAGTAGGCGACAGCGATCAGCAGAATGAGTGGAAGAATCAGGTGGTAGTAAAAGTCCGTCAGCTGCACTCTCACCAGTGCCTCCCCGGCCAGCAGTGCGATCACGGGGATCGCGAAAGAGGCGAACATCACAAGGGCGTAGAGCGGATACCAGGCCAGGCACGAGCCGAGCCTGAGTCGAGCTCGCCATGTCGCCTCTGGCAGTTCCTGCGGGCCGAGTGTGAGGCCGAGCGTGATCATGCTCCGCGACCACTGGAAATCCTGGGTCACGCAGTCGGCCACGGTCTCCGGGCCGTCTCCGTGAGCCTCTGCGTCGATTGCAAAGGCGCCCTCCCATCGACCGCCAGCCATCATCATGGTAGTGCTGAAATCCTCGGCCAGCTCAGGACCGAGGCCGCCGATCTCTTTCAGGGCGGTGGTTCGAACCGCATAATGGGAGCCGATGCAAGCGGGAGCCCAGCCGCCGTTGCAGCCGGCCTGGATCGCGCCATGGAGAATCGATTCGCTGTAGAGCCTGCCGCGCGCGGACCAGGAGCGCTCCGCATTCCTGTCACAGATGCTGGGGGCCGCGACATACCCGATCCTCGGATCGGCGAATGGCACGACAATGTGCCGGAGATAGCCGGTCGTGGGAATATGGTCGGCGTCGAGTTGGGCGACTATGTCGTAGTTCTCGTAGCCCACGGTGTCGTAGAAATAGGCGAGGTTGCCTTCTTTGCAGCGGGCGCGGCGCGGCCAGTCTTCGCGCTGGTATTCGGGAATTCCGCGACGGGTCGTGATGCCGACCCCGTGGTCCTCGCACCAAGCCACGGTTTCCTGGTCGGGGTCCTCATCGGCCAGCCAGACGTCGTAGGGGCTCGGGAAATCCTGGCTGAGCATGGCTCGCAGGGTCTTCTCGACCACTTTCCAACGCTCCGAAGGTGCTTTTGTCACGACCATCGCAATCCGGAACGAGGGCTGTTCGGGGTTGGGTATTGGGCGCCGCATGCGCCTGGCGAAGAAGAGGATCCAGAGCGGCAGAACGACCGCGTCGAACGCGAGGATCGCGCTGTTGAAAAGGAGCCCCTCGGGCGTGGGTGCCCGGACCGCGTTGAACCACCAGATCACGGCGACAGTGGTGCTGATCAGCCAGAGTGCGCCCAGGAGCCCGAGTACCAGACGCCCTCGCACTCCGGCCAAAGGCGCGAAGTAGGCGGAGGGCCGCTGCCCGCCGGGGGCTTCGGAATCTTTCCCGTTCGCTGCCACTATTCACCGCCCCGATTCAGACCGAGCGGGGAAGTCAGGGCGGATCCTGGCTGAGATTGATGAGAACTTGGGCCTGGGATAGCGTTACCTGGAGCGTATTGCGGAAGTTGGCAGAAACTGTGGTGGCTGGCTGCCCGCCGGTCCGATAGGGCTTGCCTTGAAGCGGAGGTTTCCGGGCTGCCGGTCGCGGTTTGAGCGGTGAAGGGCCCCGGGGCGGCGACTCGGCTGAGGGGCATATTTCGCGGGCCACCAAGTAGCCTACGCGACGGGTGGGCGGTCGGCAATCGGAAGCTGCCGGAACGCCAGCCCGCAGTGTTCGCTACCCCGCATTCCTTCGATACAGGATTGCGTTGATGCAACATTTCGGATTTGGATCGACAGTGGCTGCTACACTGCCGCTTTGGCAAGATGCCCGGTGACCCAGAGGTTGATGGTGAGAGAGGGGCCGGTTACCGTTGGACCTCGGAGAGAGAGACCTTAAGTTGGGTTCACCCGTTTCGCGAATCGTACTGAGAATTGTAGGATCGGGCCTGATTCTCGCTGTTCTGGCACTCGCAGCCGTTCAGGCGCCTTTCGGGCCCGAGTCCCCGTTGACCACGGTCGCCGCCGGCAAGTCGCCCTCCGAAGGCCGAACCGGCGCTCCGCCGCTTCGCTTCGGGATCTATCCCGGCGGCAGCATGGGTGCAGTGAACCAAACCAGAGAGCCGCTGCCGGAAGATCCGGCGGAGAGGCTGGCGGCGGTCCAGAGGCTCAGCCAGGGTCTGCCTTTCGTGGTTCACCTGTATCGCTCCTACTACGGGGGCGGCCGCACCCAGGCCAATGACAGTGGACTTGACGGGGAGATCCGGCAATACACCGATGCCGGCATCAAAGTCGAACTGGTGGCGCGCTACCGCCCGGATTCTGGGAGCGCCGCCGCGGTGAAGGGGTTCAAGAAGTACGTCCGGGCCCTGGTGGCCCGGTATGGAAGTAACCCCGACTTCATCGGCCTGCAGGTGACCAACGAAGCCAATCTGCCCGGTGCCCCCGACGCGTCGGACGGGGCCTATGCCGGTGCGAAGAGAGCCCTTGTCCGTGGCGTTGTTGCGGCGGCCCGAGCGACCAGAGTCCGTGATGCGTCACAGATCAGGATCGGGTTCAACTGGGCCTGGGAATCCGACCGAAAGAAACGCCGGGGATTCTGGAAAGACCTGGGGAAGAGGACGGGATCCAAGTTCAGGAAGTCCGTCGACTGGGTCGGCGTCAACTCCTACCCCGACACGTGGACCCCGCTTGTGGCCAGCGCCGGGTCCCGCCACCGGCGGGCCTCCAAGACCCTGATCTCCCACATTCGAGCCCTGCGGAGAAATTTGATGCCCCGGGCCGGGCTCGGACCCCGAGTCCCGCTCCACATCACCGAAAACGGCTGGCCGACCGGCCAGGGACGGTCGGAACTGGCCCAGGCCAGAATTCTCAAGGCGATGGTCAATTCGGTCCACCGGGCACGTCGGAGGCTGAACATCAGCGACTACCGCTGGTTTGACCTGCGCGACGGAAATTCTTCCGACCCGAACTTCGAAGGCCGGTACGGGTTGACCGACGACCGCTATCGCCCCAAGCCGGCGTTTGCGGCGTTCATGAGCCGGATCGCCCGATAACGCCGCCTGGCTCTGTCGCGGCGGCATTCACGAAGCAGCAACGACCCGCGCCGGCTCCCAGCGCCCACCATAATCCGTAGGTCGAAGGTTCGAGTCCTTCCCGGCCCACTCGCAGGCAAGCCAGGAACCGCTTGTCGCGCTCGCCGCGCCGCGCTTCCGTCGCCGGACAACCGGTCATGATTCCTGGATGCCGAAATCCCTACCCGCACGCAATAGGCGACGTTCGGTGGTTCTCCAGCACCAATCCTGTCGGCGAATTCCTCGCTACCTCCGTCCCTCGCATTGAACCGAATTCAGGCCGAAGAAGCCCGGCGAGGTGAAAATCGATTCAGGGTGACCTCGTCCAAGGCAAGTGGCAGGACGGCGAAGAAGAACATCACCGTCAAGAAGTGAGCCGCCGACCGCAGGTCCAGATCCTGCGGTTGACATTTGCGGCCGGTGTGGGATAGTCGCCTCACATTCCCGAGAGGAGCCAGAATGGATCACGCGGCCACGATGCGGCGGTTTTACGAACTGATCAGTGCCGGCGACATAGACGGTTTCGGCGAGTTGCTCGCCGACGACTTCGTCGAGCACGAAGAGACGCCGGGCCTCGCTCCGACCAGGGACGGTGTGCTGGAGTTCTTCCGCATTCAGCTGGCAGCTTTTCCGGATATGCGCATGGAGCCACAGGACATCCTGGTCAGTGGCGACAAGGTTGCTGCCCGGCTGCGCGTAACCGGGACGCACGAGGGGGAATTCATGGGCATGCCGCCCACCGGCAGGAGCTTCGACGTCCAGCTGATCGACATCACCCGCTTCGGTGACGACGGCCTTGCGCGTGAGCACTGGGGAGTCTTTGACGAACTGGCGATGATGCAGCAGCTCGGCGCGATCCCCCAGGGGTGAAGTCGAGATCAACCCGGGGCAGCCGGCGTACGGCCGGATGAAAATGCGCTCATCACAACCGGGTGACGGAAACTCCGGCTGCGACAAGTACTGTCGGGCCGACAAACCAACCGAGAGGATCCCCAATGTCTGACCGTCCCGTTTTTCTCTACGCCGCCATCTACGATGATGCCGCCAGCGCCGAGGCCGACTACGAAGCCGTCTTCGAACTCCATGCCGCCGGACTGGTCGGAACGTTCGACTCTGCGGTCATCGAGAAGGACGATGACGGCAAGGTCCGGGTGAGCAAGACCGAGAAGCCGACCCAGCACGGAGCCTGGGGTGGAATCGGAGTAGGTGCCGTCATCGGCATCCTCTTC
This sequence comes from uncultured Solirubrobacterales bacterium, assembly GCA_963701635.1. Taxonomy (GTDB): domain Bacteria; phylum Actinomycetota; class Thermoleophilia; order Solirubrobacterales; family 70-9; genus 67-14. The sequence goes on along the minus strand of CAVPAU010000002.1, from coordinate 435,010 downwards.
CCGCCTTCGCTGATCGCCTCGACCGTGCTCGGCGGGGTCATCGGGGGAGTCGGCGCGCACCTGTTCCGCGGCATGTCTCGTGGTGACCTGAAGGACCTCGGCGAAGGCCTCGACGAGGGCCAGGCGGCGATCATCGTGATCGGTGAGTCGAAGGTCGACGAGCAGATCGAGAAGGCCGCGAAGCAGGCCAAGAAGATCATCGCCAAGCAGATCGACGCCGACGCCGACGAGCTGAAGAAGCAGGTCGACGCCGAGATCGACGCCTCGGTCTGAGCGGATCCCCGCGGGGTCCGGGCCGGCTTCGGCTCAGACCCTGCGGGGCACGTTTCCTGTCAGCTTCAGCACGAGGCACATCGCCTTGTGCCCGGCATCGGCGGTCGGGCCGAACATGCAGGGGCAGCCTCCGTCGATGACCGAGATGCCGCGTTCGCGGCCGTACTCGGCCGCGGCCTCCGAGACACTCCCCGGACCCGGGCCACGGTGCATCCAGACGTGCCCGATCGAGAGCTCGGCGCATTCGCGCATGGTCTGCTCCGCGACCTCGGGCCTGGTCGCGATCACGACCGCCTCGACGCCGCCCGGGATCGACGCGAGGTCGTGGTAGCACCGGTCGCCCTCGACCTCATCGGCATTGGGGTTGACCGCGAAGGCTTCGTAGCCCCTCTCGCGCAGCCGGCGGTAGACGACGTTGCTGCCGTGGTCGGCCGATTCACGGGAGACGCCGGTTACCGCTATCCGCTTTCTGGAGAGGAACTCTTCCGCCGCGTCCTTGATCTTCATCGGAGGAACATGAGGGCCACCTGCCCTGTCTCGAGTACCGGTTCTGGACCTACTTCTTCGACTTCTTCTTCCTGGTCTTGGCGGCCTTCTTCGCCGCCTTCGAACGCTTCTGCGGGCCACCGGTGACCAGGTCCTTGATGTCGTCGACGGCCATGTTGAGGTCGGCGGCGATGCGGCGGACGGCCTTCATCTGGGCTCCGTCCTTGTCTGGCCGCAGCCTCGCGACCTCTTTGGCCACCCTCTTTCGCACTCCTTCCGCCCGGAGGCGCTGGTAGAGGTCTTTGTCTGTCTTTGACTTGGCCATTTCGTTCCTTCCTCTTGGGAATCCAATCCGTCTGTTGCGAGATGCGCGAGATGCCATCGGCGTACCCGCGACTCCCCGATCCTAACCTCCCTGCGGGTCTGCGTGGGCCGCATGCGGTCGCATCGCGCCGTTGCGACGCGGGGCCTGTGCCTTCGATGGTGCCCCGTGCTGCGATCATCGCCGGCGTGAGGCAGACCGAGCACCCGTCCGGGACCCGGAGATGACGGCCGCAGAGCTTCTAGCGATCGGCACCGTGGTCGGCCTGAACAACTTCGCCGTCGCGCTGATGCTGGGCGCCCTCGGGCAGCGCCGGCGAAGGTGGCGGATAGCCGGGGTCTTTGCGGTCTTCGAGTTCACCGTCCCGCTTCTGGGTCTGCTGTTGGGATCGGCGCTCGCCGAGACTTTCTCCGATGCGGGTCGGTTCGTAGGTGCCGCACTGCTGGTGGCGCTCGGGGCGATCGCCGTGCGCTCGGCGGCGCGCTCGGCCCGTGACCCGGCCGAGCGTGACCGCGTGGCCCGTCAGGTGACCACCTGGGGCGGCCTGGTCGGCCTCGCAGCAGGGCTGACGGTAGACAACCTCGTGGTCGGCTTCTCGCTCGGCCTCGGTGACGTCGAGCCGCTGCTGCTGGCCGGCACGATCGCCCTGTTTGCCACGACGTTCACGCTGATCGGGCTCGAGATCGGGGCCAGGGGGCGCCGGGACTTCGAGCCCGTCGCCCGCGTCGGCTCCGGCCTGCTGTTGATCATGCTCGGCGTGGCGATCGGGCTCGGGCTGGTCTAGCCCGCGGCCAGCCAGACCGCGTCGTCGCCCATCGCGATCCGCCTGACCCGGCGCTCGCCGAGCAGGGCGAGCAACCGGCGCTCGGTCCCGGTCCGGTCCGGCAGGTCGTTGCAGTCGCTGGTCACTGCGGCGACTTCCTGGGTGGTGAGACCGCCCGGGTAAAGCGCGAGCGCATCGAGGGGCTCTTCTGCCGGACGCGCCCGGGTCAGGTCCGGACCGAGGTTGGCGACGATCACGTCGTAGGCCTGGACCGGCTGGAAGCCACCGGCCTCGATCGAGCGCCCGTCGCGCGAGAAGATGATCGACGGGGCGCTGTGGCGCTCCGCTCCGTGGGCTCGCACGGTCTTGTTCTGGAGCGAGGCGGCGCCGCCTTCGGGGTTGCGCGCCTCCGACCAGTCCGCGCGGAAAGCGCCCTGAACCTCGGGCGAATCGAGAGCGGCCATCACCGGGTCGAGTTCGAGCCCGCCGACCGAGCTCAGCGCTGCGCGGAGCTGGTCGTCGTCGTCGAGCAGCAGCGGCGTGTTGAACTGGAGCAGCTGCAGGGTCCTCAGCACCCGCCATTCGAACCCGGGCTGAATGATCCTCGTCGCGACGATCGCCTGGCAGGCCCGCGAACTCGTCGCCTCGCGGGCCTTCGGCTCGACGGCGAACGGCATTCCGAAGCGCTCACGCAGCCTCAACCAGACCTGGGCGAATTCGGCGGGTGAGTGCTTCGGGGGGACTCCACCGGGTCGGACAGCCCGATCGTCACCAGCTGCCAGTCGATCTGGTCGCGGTAGCGCCATTCGATCCGCCGCAGGGCGGGACTCGCCGAATAGCCCCACGGGCAGGACGGGTCGGTGAACAGCCGGGCCGTGATCTTGCTCATTTTGCTCCTGTGGTTCGGGGGAGGGCGCTACCTGAATAATGCCCGGCTCGGATCCGCGCGGCGGGCCGGCACATGCTCACGGCTAGTATCGACAGGCGAAACCCGGCACGGGAGCAGCGATGAAGCACTTCACCGGCACGATTTGTGCCTTTCTGGCACTGGCGATGATGATTGCGCCGGTGTCCTCGGCCCATCAGGGCAATCCCAACTACAGATCCGAGATCACGTCGATCGGCCCCGAGGGCCTGACCGAGGGCATCGCGCTGTCCGTGAAGAACTTCGACGACGGCCTCGAGCTCGTCAATCGCAGCGGCAGGACGGTCATGGTGGTCGGGTACGACGGTGAGCCCTACCTCAGGTTCAGCCCCGACGGTACTGTCGAGGTCAACCTCAACTCGCCGAGCTACTACCTCAACGAGGACCGCTTCGCAGACGTCGAAGTCCCGGAACGGGCCGATCCCGAAGCGGCCCCTGACTGGAAGCAGGTCGACGACACCGGGGTCAGCTACTGGCATGACCACCGCTCGCACTACATGGGCGAAGGGATCCCGGTCCAGGTGACCGACGAAAGCGCCGAGACCGAGGTCTTCGACTACCGAATACCGCTGATGGTCGACGGGCAAAAGGCCGTCGCCCGTGGCACTCTCACCTGGGTGGGCGCCGAAGGCGGCACACCGGTGGCGCCGTTCATCGCGCTCGGGGTGCTGGTCGTGGCCGGCGGGGGGTGGCTCGTTATCCGGCGCCGGCACGCCGGCCAGGACGACGGTGTTTCCGGAGACCCTGCCTAGGGAGAACTGCGCGGGGCGTGCCTGCCGCGGTCAGCCGCGGGGCCGTCGCCGCCGGCCGGACGGCTTCCTGCCGCGCTTCTCGAGCTTGTCCCGACTGGACTCCTTCGCGGTGACCGGCCTCAGGCCGCGGCTCTGCGGATAGAGGATCTCCTCCGCGCAGCGCTGGTGCCAGTGGGAATGCTCCGTGCCTCCGATGCGCGCGATGTACTGGACGACTACGTGCTCGTCGCCGACGCCGATCGAGTCGTAGCAGCCCTGGCACTTGTAGAGCTTCTGCGAGATCGACCGGATGATCCAGATTTCGTCGCCCTCGGACGTGTACCCGGTCAGGCTCTGACGGCGGTTGGGGAGGCCACTCAGCGATCTCATAGTTCCTGCTCTTGAAGGGAAACCGGGGGTAGCAGCGAATTGGACGGCGTGAGCACTGCGACCCCCGAAACGAAGACCCTGTCAACTTACATCCAGGACCGGATCGACGAGTTCTCGCGGTCGCAGAAGGACGTCGCGCGCTATATCGTCGACCACCTCGACGAAGCCGCTTTCCTCACGGCCGAAGAACTGGCCCGCCGGGCCGGTACTTCGTCGTCGACCGTCGTCCGCTTCTCGCAGGCACTCGGTTTCGAAGGCTATCCCGAGCTTCAGGGTTCGGCGATCGAGGAGTACCGGGCGACCGTCGGGGGCTCCGAAGGTGCGCCGGGCCGCATGCTCTTCGCCTTCGACCACTCGGAGTTCGAGGCTTCGCTGGGCACCGACCACTCGAACCTCGAGGAGACCGCGCGCAAGCTGACCCAGGATCAGATCGACCAGGCGGTCGCCGCACTGGCCGCCGCGAACCAGGTCGTGATCGTCGGAACCGACCAGATGGCGTTCTTCGCCAGCTACATGCGCCATACGCTCAGCCTGCTCGACATCAGGGCCGAGATCGTCACTTCGACCGCCGGGCCGTCGCTGCAGCGGCTCGGGCGGATCGACGAGCAGACGCTCGTCATAACCCTTTCCGCCGGCCGGGCCCACCCGCTGCTGGCAAGAGCCATGAAGCTCGCCGGCCATCGCGAGGCACGCACCCTCGCAATCTCGGACGCGACGCTTTCCGACACCGTCAAGCAGGCCGAGATGAGCCTGTACTACTCGTCGAACAGCCCGTCCTTCCTGCGGTCGAACACGGCCCTGATGGCGCTCGTCCATGCGCTGGCGCACGGTGTCTACTCGCGGGACGAGGACGCGCACCGCGACCGGATCCGTGCCTACAAGCTGAAGTAGGCGCGTGACCGGTGGCTCGCCACCGCCGAATCTCTATATTCATGGGGATGGCTGAAGAAGCGACATTCCGAGTCAAGACCGGCCTCGCAGAGATGCTGAAGGGCGGCGTGATCATGGACGTGGTCGACGCCGAACAGGCGAAGGTCGCCGAGGAGGCCGGCGCCTGCGCGGTCATGGCCCTCGAACGGGTCCCCGCCGACATCCGTCGCGACGGCGGTGTCGCCCGCATGTCGAACCCGCGCATGATCCGCGGGATCCAGGAGGCGGTGACGATCCCGGTCATGGCGAAGGCCCGGATCGGCCACATCGCAGAGGCCCAGGTACTGCCAGTCGCTCGAAGTCGACTTCATCGACGAATCCGAGGTCCTGACCCCGGCCGACGAGGCGAACCACATCGACAAGTTCGAGTTCGACGCGCCGTTCGTCTGCGGCGCGACCAACCTCGGCGAGGCGCTGCGGCGGATCGGAGAGGGCGCGGCGATGATCCGCTCCAAGGGCGAGGCCGGTACAGGCAACATCGTCGAGGCCGTGCGCCACATGCGCGAGATCACCTCGGGCATCCGGCACCTCGGCACCCTGAGCTCGACCGAGCTTCCGACCGCCGCCAAGAACCTCGCTGCCCCGCTGGAACTGGTCCGGGACGTGGCGACGCGCGGCTGGCTGCCCGTCCCGCTGTTCTGCGCCGGCGGAATCGCTACCCCAGCCGACGCTGCGCTGATGATGCAGCTCGGTGCCGAAGGCAACTTCGTCGGGTCGGGCATTTTCAAGAGCGACGACCCGGAGCGTCGGGCCAAGGCGATCGTCGAGGCGACCACTCACTTCAGCGACCCGGAGCGGGTCGCGGCGGCCTCCGAGCAGCTGGGCGATGCGATGCCGGGTATCGAGATGTCGTCGCTCGGCGAAGACGCGAAGCTTGCCGGACGGGGCTGGTAGTCCCGGGCCGGCTTCGGCCGGCACCCCGCTGCGAATCGGTGTACTCGCGCTCCAGGGAGGTTTCGCCGCCCACGTGCGGCACCTCGGGTCGGTCGGTGCACTGGGCGTCGAGGTGCGCTCGCCCTCGGACCTCGAGGGTCTCGACGGGCTGATCCTCCCGGGCGGCGAGAGCACGACGATCACGATGGGGATGGAGCAGTACGGCCTCTCCGGTCCGATCCGCCGGCTGAAGGAGTCGGGCACGCCGATCCTCGGTACCTGCGCGGGAATGATCGTCGCGGACCGCGACCACCTCGGCCTGCTCGACATCACGACCAGGCGAAACGCCTTCGGCCGCCAGCTCGCCAGCTTCGAGGACGACATCGAGCTGGCCGGGATGCCGGGACCGCCGTTTCGCGCCGTATTCATCCGCGCACCGTGGGTGGAGGAGCTCGGGGACGGGGTGGAGGTCCTCGCCGAGGTGCGCGGTCACCCGGTCGCCGTGCGCGAGGGTCACGTCAGTGCTTTCTCCTTCCACCCCGAGCTGACCGCAGACGACCGGCTTCACGCGTGGTTCGTCGCATCCTGCCGCAGCTGAACGGGCCCCGGCTCAGCTCGGCAGCGAAGAGCCGGCAGAGGTGAGGAACCAGACCAGGAACGTGATCGCCGCGATCACCACCGAGCCGATGATCACTGCCTCCAGCAGCGTGGGTGTCTGCCGAAAGCCCGAGGTGTCGGACATGGCCGTCAGCCAGCCGGGCCGGATCGGCTCGACCGTGTGGGAACCGGTCAGCTTCATGTATAGCTCGTTCATCAGGCCGAGCAGCCAGGCGACGACCATGATCGAGAAGATCACGCCGAACAGGACGACGAGGTAGGGGCCGAGGCTCGGGAACTGGGTCGCGGCGACCTGGGAGCCGATCCAGAGCCAGGCGAGCGGGATCAGCGTCCACAGCGAGAACGCCGCGAAGAGCATGACCAGCGCGAGCAGGGCCGCCGCGACCCTGCGAAACGGCCCCTTCCGGCTTCCCGTATTCATCGAGCCACCATAAGATCACAGTATGTCTGGTCATTCGAAGTGGTCCTCGATCAAGCACAAGAAGGGCGCGGCCGACGCGAAGCGCGGCCAACTCTTCACCAAGCTCGCCAAGGCGATCACGGTTGCGGCGAAGGAAGGCGGTGGCGACCCCGACGCCAACCCGTCGCTGGCCACGGCGATCCAGAAGGCCCGCGACGAGTCGATGCCGAAGGCCAACATCGAACGCGCGATCGACCGCGGAACGGGCGAAGGTACGGATGCGGTCGCGGTCGAGCGGATCCAGTTCGAGGGCTACGGGCCGGGCGGAGCGGCGGTGCTGGTCGAAGCCCTGACCGACAACCGCAACCGGACCAGCGCCGAGGTCCGGCACGCATTCACTCGTCACGGGGGCAGCCTCGGCGAGCCCGGTTCGGTCGCCTGGATGTTCGAGACCTTCGGCGTCGTGGTCGTCGACGGCGAGAAGTACGGAGAAGACGACCTGATCGTCGCGATCGACGCCGGCGCCAGCGACGTGGTCGAAGAGGACGGAGAGCTGCGCGTGCTGGCCGAACCCGGCAACCTGACCGCGGTGAAGGAAGCCCTTGCCGCCGAGGGCGTCGAGGTCGAATCGGTGAAGCTCGCGACCGAGCCGAAGAACACCGTGGAGGTCGGCGAACCGGAGGCCGGGACGCTGATGAAGATGCTCGATGCGATCGAGGAGCAGGACGACGTCAACGAGGTTTACGCGAACTTCGACATCGCCGACGAAGTCCTGGAGCGGATCGCGGGCTGAGCTGTCCCGAGCCGGGGTGCCCCCGGGAAGGCATCCGACGCCGGGCCCAGAATGTAGGCCTGATGAGAGTCGTGATGGGCATAGATCCCGGGACGGCCAATCTCGGTTTCGGAGTGATCAGGATCGAAGGCGGGCACATGGTCGCGCTCGACGGTGGCGTAATCGAGACGTCGTCGTCCGACGCCGCCGAGAAGCGGCTGTCGCAGATCCACGATTCCCTGCATGACCTGATCACCTGGCACCAGCCCTCGGCAATGGCACTCGAGGATCTCTACTTCGGCAAGAACGTCGGCTCGGCGATGAGGGTCGGCCAGGCCAGCGGCGTCGCGATGCTCGCCGCCGCCCGGAACGGTGTCGACTGCTTCGCCTATACACCGCAGGCGATCAAGAGCGCGGTCTGCGGCTCGGGAGACGCGGCGAAGAGGCAGGTCCAGCGAATGGTTGCGACCCTGCTCGGCCTGTCGGAGCCCCCGCGGCCCGACCACGCCGCGGACGCGCTCGCGGTGGCGATCTGTCACGGCGGTTCGGCGGGGATGCGCGAGGCCGCGTCTGCTGCCCGGCCTGCGACGGCCCGGGTGGCGAATTGATCGCCACGGTCAGAGGCGAGGTGCTGGTCCGTCGCGGCGACTACGTCGTCGTCGAGGCCGCCGGTGTCGGCTACAGGCTGCGGGTCAGCAGCGAGACGCTGCGGAGCGTGCCGGCGGCCGGAAACGAGGTCTTCCTCCACGCCGAGACGATCAGCCGCGACGACAGCATCTCGCTCTTCGGCTTCGCCTCGGAAGAGGAGAGGGACCTGTTCACCCAGCTGATCGGCGTCAGCGGCGTCGGGCCGAAGGTCGCCATAGCGGCGCTTTCGGGCGGGCCTCACCGCGAACTGGTCACGGCGATCGTCGGCGGTGATTCGAAACGCTTCCAGGCCGTACCGGGGATCGGCAAGCGCACCGCCGAGCGCATCATCCTCGAGCTGAAGGACAGGATCACGGCCGAGGCAGAGGCCACGGGCGCGGAGATAGCGGGACCCGCCGCGGATTCGGCCCGCTCGCTGGCGAGGGACGGACTGATCAACCTCGGTTACCCGCCGCTGGAGGCCGAACAGCTTCTCGACGGGCTCGACGCCGAAGCCGATCCGGAGGTGCTGATCAGCGCGGCGCTGAAGCGCGCGGCGACAGCGGGCGGCGGGCCGGGATCGTGATGAGCGGATCGCCGGAGCGCCCGGACCTGCCCGAGATCGGCGGCAGCCGGATCGATCTCGGACTCGAGGCCGATCTGCCCGGCGGCGCCGAGCCGCGGGTCCACGACGCCCGCGCCGACCAGCCCGACCGCGATCTCGACCGGTCGCTCAGACCGCCCGGCCTCGACGAGTTCGTCAACCAGAAGCAGGTGACCGAGCAACTGGGGCTGTTCATCGAAGCCGCGAAGAAGCGTGAAGAGCCGCTCGACCACGTGCTGCTCGCCGGGCCACCCGGTCTCGGCAAGACCTCGCTGGCCAACATCGTCGCCGCCGAGATGGGCGTTCCGCTGGTGCAGACGGCCGGACCGGCACTCGAGAAGAAAGGTGACGTCGCGGCTTTCCTGACCTCGCTCGAGCCGGGCAGCGTTTTCTTCATCGACGAGATCCACCGGCTCGGAAGGGCGGTGGAGGAGACGCTCTACCCGGCGATGGAGGACGGGGAGCTGCCGGTCGTGCTCGGACAGGGCGCGGGAGCCCGCACCGTGACGCTGCCGCTGCCGTCGTTCACGCTGATCGGCGCGACGACCCGCAGCGGCCTGCTGACGACGCCGCTGCGCGACAGGTTCGGCGTGTCACACCGGCTCGAGTACTACTCGGCCGAGGACCTGGCCCTGATCGTGGCACGATCGGCCGGCATCCTCGAGGTGGTGATTGACGCCGACGGCGCTCACGCGATAGCCGAGCGCTCACGCGGCACCCCGCGCGTCGCAAACCGCCTGCTCAAGCGGGTCAGGGACTTCGCCCAAGTCAAGGGGAGCGGAGTCGTCGACGCCACGATCGCGGAGTCGGCGCTGGAGATGCTCGAGGTCGACCGGGCCGGCCTCGACCGCTCCGACCGGGCGTTGCTGAGCCTGATCGCGACGAGGTTCTCGGGCGGGCCGGTCGGGCTCTCGACGATCGCCGTTGCGATCGGAGAGGAGACCGACACGGTCGAGGAGGTGCTCGAGCCCTACCTGCTCCAGCTGGGGATGCTGAAGCGCACGCCGCGCGGCCGCGTGCTCACGCGGCATGCCTTCGAGCACCTGGGCCTCGAGCCGCCGCGCGGCCACGAGCAGCTCTTCTGAGCGCCTCCGGCCTCAGCCGGTCGTCGCCTCGGCGGATTCCGGTGCCAGCGCCGGTTGCGCGACCGTCTCCTCTGCGTTGCGCGAATGCATGAACCTGGCGAATATCCCGCCGGTCATGAACATGAAGGCACTGTAGACCGCGGCCGGGATCATCAGCTCGTCGTTGATCATCCCCGCGACGACGATCGCCACGGTCGCGTTGTGGATGCCGAGCTCGATCGCTATCGCCGTGGCCTGCCGGTCGGAGAGCCTGCCGAGCTTCGAGGCCGTGAAGCTGAATGCCATCGCTACCACGTTCAGCGCCAGCGCCGCAGCGGCGACACGGGCGAAGTTCTCCTGGATCAGGTCGAACTCGGAGACGACGGCGCCGATCACGACCAGGACGAAGAGGACGAGCGATGCCCTGGTCAGTCCCGGCCGGATCCGCTCCACTTTCTCCGGCGAACGGGTACGGACCCACAGGCCCAGGCTGAGCGGCAGGACCGTGATCAGGAACGTGCGCAGGACGACGCTGAGCATGTTGACGTCGTCGAGCGAACTGCCGACGTCGAAGTAGCTGTTGGCGAGACCGAGATAGAGCGGGATCGTCACGACGGCGACGACGCTCGAAAGACCGGTCATCGTGATCGAGAGCGCCGTTTCGCCCTTCGCCAGGTGGGTGAACATGTTCGCCAGCGTGCCGCCTGGAGACGCGCCGAGCAGGACCAGCCCCATGGCCAGCAGCGGGTCGAGGTTGAACAGGTCCGCGATCACGAAGGCGAGAAGGGGCGAGACCAGAACGAGGTTGACCATGCCGATCGACACGCCGCGCGGGTAGACGAAGATCCGCTTGAAGTCCTCGACCTTCAGGCCGAGGCCCAGGGTGAACATGATGATCGCCAGCGCCAGCGGCAGCACGACCGAAGTAACCATCGAAAAGCTCTCCCATCCTCGAACACCGGCCGACCGGAGCCGGACCCTTGCGGGCAATCTACCGGGCCGTGCGAACGGCCGCTCGGGAGCGGCGACGCCGAAGTGTGCTCTCCACTAGCCTTCCGGCCGATGCCCTTCTTCATCTGTCCCAACTGCGGCAATCGCGAAACCAGCGGCGAGCGTACCGCGGGATTCAGTTCCCGCCCCAAGGGCTGCTCGAAATGCGGCTTCGGCTTCGTCTTCGAACTGCTCGACGACTACTACCCGGCGCCGAATGCGGCGTTCTTCGTCTGCGACCAGCAGGGCCGGGTCCTCGATGCCGGACGCGGCAGCTATGAGCTGACCGGCCTCAAGGACGAGGACGTGATCGGCCGCCCGGTCAAGGAGGCCCTCGGCCTGCAGTGGGTCGATTCCGGTGACGGCGGCCCGGAGGCCGACATCGACGGAGACGGTGAGACCGATCCGATCGAGACCTCGCTCGAATGGGGCGTGCGCTCACTCGGCAAGCGCGTCGCGCTGAAGGCGGAGAAGGACTCCGCGGCCGAGGCGATCGCCGACGTCTTCCCCGCCTATGACGAAGACGGGGGCCTGATGATCGTCTTGACCCCGGAGGGATAAACTCCCCTCGATGGGAGGCAGGCGCCGCAACATATTCGTGCTGCTGTTCGTGCTCGCGCTGCTGATCGTCTCGGCGGTCATCGTCGTGAAGAAGCCGGCCGAGCTCGGACTCGACCTCCAGGGCGGGATCGAGCTGACCCTCCAGGCGCGACCGACCCCGCAGCTGCCCGAGGTGACCAACGAGGCGATGGAACGCTCGGTGGACATCATCCGCTCCGGCTGCGACCGCCTCGGCGTCTCCGAGATCGAGGTCTCCCGCCTCGGGCCGGACCAGATCTCGGTCGGCATCCCCGGCGCTACGGACACCGGAAGCGCGACCGACTGCGCGACCACCCCTGCCCGGCTCTACTTCTACGACTGGCAGAACAACCTGATCGGCCCGGCCAAGGAGCTCGGGACCGACTTCGGAACCCAGGATCCGGACGAGGTCCGGAGGCAGGTCCGCGAGAAGTGGATCGACGCCGGACGCCTGCCCACCGAGGGCCAGAACCGCCAGTTCATCGCCGAGGGCGCGGAGCCGACGCTGTGGGACGCGGTCAACCTGGCCACCGAGCAGGAGCGGGTCGAGCCTTGCCCGGACTGTTCCTCGTCCGACCGCTACTACCTGTTCGAGGAAGACGAACCGCATGAGCTGATCTCGGGCCCCGTCGCCGACCGGGCGGACCTCTACTTCAACGAGCAGGGCCGGCCGATCCCGAAACAGGGAATCGTCAAGAAGGTCCCCCAGGGCACGATCGTGGTCGAGGAGCTGCCCACCGACCCGACCACCGGCCGGACGATCGACGAGCCCGAGCAGGCGGGGTATTTCGTTCTCGAGGACAACGCCGAGCTGAGCGGCAGCGACATCGTCGACCCGCAGCAGCAGACCGACCCGGTCACCAACGCCCCGAACGTCACCTTCGACTTCACCGATGAAGGCAGGCAGGCCTTCCAGGAGATCACCCGCAGGATCGCGCAGGAAGGCCAGGCGCGGGCGCTCGGCCAGGTGGACGCCGACACGGCCGCGGCGCTCTCGGGCAACTTCGCGATCGTGCTGGACGGCCAGGTCGTATCCCGCCCGATCATCAACTTCCTCGAGAATCCCGACGGCATCGACGGGCGCACCGGGGCCCAGATCTCCGGCGGCTTCGACATCGCCGAGGCCCAGAACCTCGCCGAGTTCCTCCAGCGCGGTGCGCTGCCGGTCGAGCTGACCCTGACCAGCCAGAGCCAGGTCTCTGCCAGCCTCGGCCAGGAGGCACTCGACCAGGGCGTTCGCGCACTGCTGGTCGGTCTCGCGCTGGTCGCGATCTTCCTGATCGTCTTCTACCGCTTCCTCGGTGTGATCTCGGCCCTGGCACTGATCGCCTACGCGCTGATCTTCCTCGCCCTGATCAAGATCATCCCGATCACGCTGACCCTGCCGGGAATAGCCGGTCTCGTGCTGACGATCGGCGTCGCCGCCGACTCGAACATCGTCATCTTCGAACGGATAAAGGAAGAGTTGCGGGCCGGGCGCTCACTGGTCTCGGCGATCTCGCTCGGCTACAGGCGCGGCATCAGCACGATCATCGACGCCAACGTCGTCATCCTGCTGACTTCGTTCATCCTCTTCGTGCTCGCGACCTCCGGCGTCAAGGGGTTCGCCTTCACCCTGGGTGTCGGCACGCTGGTCTCGCTGCTCACGGCCGTCGTCTTCACCCAGGCCCTGCTCGGGTCGATGATCAATACGAAGATGCTGCGGCGCGGTATGGGCATCACCGAGGAGCACCACGTCGCCGATGAGGCCGAGAAGTCTTCGCGCTGGCACTTTGACTTCATGGGCGCTTCGAAGTGGCTGTTCGTGCTCTCGGCGGTGATCCTGCTGATCGGCGGTGCGGCGCTGGCGAGCAAGGGTCTCAACTTCGGCATCGACTTCGAGTCCGGCACCCGGATCGAGATGAGCCTCGACGAACCGGCGAGCGTGGCTGAGGTGCGGAGCGCGGTCGCCTCGGCCGGCCTCGGTGATGCCACCATCCAGGCGGTCGACAATCCGGCGCTCGGCGAGAACGCTTTCCAGATCCAGAGCGAGACGCTCGATCCGTCCCAGATCGCGGGGGTCGAAGAGTCGCTGGACGAAGAGTTCGGCCTCGGCGCCGACAGCTTCAACAGCACCAGTGTCGGACCGACCTTCGGAGCCTCGGTCGCACGCAGCGCCGGCCTGGCCATGTTCTTCTCGCTGCTGCTGATCACCGGCTACGTCGCACTGCGCTTCGGCGGCCGCTTCACCGCGCCGGTGCTGATCGCGATCCTCCACGACATCCTGATCGCGCTCGGTGTCTACGCGCTGCTCGGCTTCGAGGTGTCGAGCGCGACGGTCGCGGCGTTCCTGACGATTCTCGGGTACTCGCTCTACGACACGATCATCGTCTTCGACCGGATACGCGAGAACGACCCGAAGATGCCGAGGGCCACCTACTCCCAGGTCGTCAACCGCTCGATGAACGAGGTCCTGACCCGTTCGCTGGCAACCACGGTCTCGACGCTGGTTGCCGTCATCGCGCTGCTGATCTTCGGCGGCGAGACCCTGACTGCCTTCGCGATCGCGATCCTCGTCGGGATCACGTCGGGCACGTATTCATCGCTGTTCATTGCCTCGCCGGTGCTGGCCTTGTGGAAAGAGCGTGAGCCGGCCTACCGGCGACGTGCCCGCCAGCAGATGGAGAGCCAGGGATACATCCCGGCCTTCGCCGAGGAACTCGAGGTGGCAAAGGTCGAAGGCGAAGACGGCGACGCAGCTGCCGGCGGCGCCAGGCCGGCCGCAACAGGACCGAAGAGGAGGGCGTAGCCATGGCAATCGTGATCTGGGTGATCGTCGGCCTGGCCCTGTGGCACCTGACCGTCTTCGTGCCCGACCGGTTCTGGGGAGGGATCGTCGGCGCGCTGCTCGGCTCTGTCGGCGGAGCTCTGGTCACCGGGGCGATCGTCCAGGTGGCCCTCGGCCGCGACATCAACGACGTCGACATGCTCACCTTCCTCGCGGCGATCCCCGGCTTCCTGGCCGGCGCCTACCTCGTCTACTGGATCGGCGAGCGCAACGAGGACCCGGAATTCCAGCTCCAGGACTGATCGATCACGTTTGAGGCAGCGCCTTACCGGATCGAGCAGGCCCTGCGGCTGTCGCAGGCCCTCGACCTGAGCCGGCCGCTGGCCGTCGCACTGGCCCGGCGCGGCTATGGCGACCCGGAGTCGGCGGCAGCTTTCCTCGACGGATCCGAGGGGCACGATCCCGCCGATTTCGACGGGATGGAGGCTGCGGTCTCGCAGGCCCTCGCGGCGATCGCCGCCGACCGCAAGGTGACCGTCTACGGCGACTTCGACGTGGACGGGGTTGCCGCGACGACGATCATGGTCACCGTCCTTCGCCGGCTCGGAGCCGACTGTGACTGGTTCATCCCCGACCGACAGGACGACGGCTACGGGCTGAATCCCGACTCGGTCCGGGAGCTCGCATCGCGTGGCACCGGGCTGCTGATCACCGTCGACTGCGGCATCGCCTCGGTCGAGGACGTGGCCCTCGCGAAGTCGATCGGAATGGAGGTGATCGTCACCGACCATCACCGGCCCGGCAACGCGCTGCCCGACTGTGCCGTGCTGCATCCCGCGGTCAGCGGCTACCCCTTCGAAGAGCTCTGCGGTGCCGCGGTCGCGTCGAAGTTCGCCTCCGCGCTGCGCCGCGAGGCCGGGCTCGACTCCGCGCTCGACGAGGACGACCTCGACCTCGTCGCGCTGGCCACGGTGGCCGACGTGATGCCGCTGGTCGGCGAGAACCGGCGTCTGGTGAAGGAAGGCCTCAGGGTCGCGCGCCGGGCCGAGCGTCCGGGCATGCGTGCTCTGGTCGCCGAATGCGGCCTGGAGCCGTCGAGGATCTCTTCCGCGGATTTCGGTTTCCGGCTGGGGCCCAGGATCAACGCGGCGGGCCGCATATACAGGGCCGATGCCGGGGTCGAGCTGTTCCTGTCGGACTCACCCGTGCGGGCCGTAGAGATCGCCGCCGAACTCGGGCACGCGAACAGCGAGCGGCGGCGGATCGAGCGCGAGGTCGCGGCCCAGGCCGACAGGGCCCGGCGCGAGCTCGACATGCAGGACCCGGCCGCGCTCGTTCTCGCCGGAGAGGGCTGGCATCCGGGAGTGGTCGGCATCGTCGCTGCGAGGTTCGCCAGGTCGCACGGTGTCCCTTCGGTGGTCATTTCGATCGACGGCGAGCAGGCCCGGGGATCAGCCCGTGGAATACCCGGGCTCGATCTCCACGCGGCGATCGCCTCGGTGTCGCACCTGCTCGAGGGCTTCGGCGGGCATGCGGCCGCGGCCGGCGTGCAGCTGCGCACAGAGCGCATCCCCGAGTTCAGGCAGGCGCTCGGATCGGCGGTCTCGGCACTGATCGGTGAGGCCGGGATCTCCCGTGCCGAGAACGTGGACGCCTTCATCGGCGGAGCCGAGATCGGACTCGACCTGGCCGAGGAGCTCGAGCGGCTCGAGCCCTGCGGGAAAGGCAACCCCTCGCTGTCGCTGCTGATCCCTTCGGCCCGGGTCCGCGACGTCCAGGAGATCGGCGAAGGAAAGCACTGCCGCTTCACCGTGGTCTCCGGGGGCGCGCGTGCCGCCGGGGTCTGCTTCGGCAGGACCGGCTTCGGCGTTGACGAGGACACGCCCCTGGACCTGCTCGCCGAGCTTTCCGTCAACCATTTCAACGGCGCGTCGTCAGCACAGTTGCTCGTCCGCGACGCCTTCCCGGTGCCGGAGGACAGCCTCGACTCGCTGCCCGGATGCGAGGCGGACGAGTGGTGGCGGCGGTTCGAGGCGGCGATGGCGCAGGGGGGTGAGCCGACCGTTCCCGAGCCGGCAGGCGCGGGAGGGGCCTTCGCGCGGATCCCCGGCAGTGCCGACGTGGTGCTCGCCGAGCTGGTCTCCTCGGCCCAGCCACTCGTGGTCCTGACCTCCGATGCCCGGCGGCGGTGGTCGGGGCTGGGCGGGGAGGCCGGCATCGCCCGCTTCGGCGTGGCTCACGGCAGACCCGCGCCGACCGTGCGCGGCCTCTGGGCCGGCAGTCCGGAAGGCTCGGCCGCGTCTTTCGGCGGTGAAGCGGCGGCCGCAGTCCTCCTAGCCGACTACTCGACCGCCTGCCGCAATCCGGAGGTCCTCGCCGCATCGGGTGACGTGCTGCTGTTCGATCCCCCGGCCTCCGAGGTCGAGGCGGCGACTGTAGCCGCGTCGGGCGCGTCCGTGTACAGGGTCGAAGACGCCGCCACACTCGCTTTCGCGCTCGCGGCGTCTGCCGACCGGCACTCTTTGACGCCGGCGCTCAGGGTCCTCTACCGTGACCTTCGGGAGGCCGGCGGTACCGACGGCGGGGGGGAGGCGGCGGGAGCACGGCTGCTGGCCGTACTGGCCGGCGCCGGCGAGGCAGCGCGTTCGCCGGAGCGCGCGGCATTGCTTCTGCGCGTCCTGATCGAGGCCGACCTCGCCCACAGCAGCGGCAGTGGCGGTGCCCGCAGCGCCGGGGTCGTATCCTCGGGTGGAGCGGATCTGTCCCGATCGCCGCTATTTTCCGAACAAGAACGAGTCCACCAGGAGCAGGTCGAATTTCTGAAGGTGTCGAACAGCTAGAGCAGGATCAGGATGTCGCCCCGGGCCTCAGCCTGCGCGAGCAGTCACTGCTCGACGACCTGATGGCCGTGATCGACGAATTCGAGACCCGGGAGCAGGGTGCCGCCCTGCCGGCGCCCGAGCCGCTCGACCGCGACCTGGTGCGCCGGGCGTTCGTCTTCGCCTGCCGCCACCACGCCGACCAGAAGCGCCGGTCCGGCGCAGAGTTCATCACCCATCCCGTGGGCGTCGCCCGGATCTCGGTCGGCATGAGCCTCGACACGGAAACGATCTGCGCGGCACTGCTCCACGACACGGTCGAAGACACGTCGGCCAGCCTCGACGAGATCGAGCACGAGTTCGGACCGGAGATCGCGAGGCTCGTGGACGGCGTGACGAAGCTGACCGAGATCACGTTCGAGAGCCGGGACGAGCGCCAGGCCGAGAACTACCGCAAGATGATGGTCGCGATGGCCTCGGACGTGCGGGTGATCCTGGTCAAGCTCGCGGACCGGCTGCACAACATGCGCAC
The DNA here is from genome assembly GCA_963701635.1 of uncultured Solirubrobacterales bacterium. GTDB lineage: Bacteria > Actinomycetota > Thermoleophilia > Solirubrobacterales > 70-9 > 67-14. The sequence continues at coordinate 417,545 of CAVPAU010000002.1, read as the reverse complement.
GCTGAGCTCGCTGCCGAAGAAGAAGCAGATCGTCAAGTCCCGCGAGACGCTCGAGATCTACGCGCCGCTGGCCCATCGCCTCGGTATCCACGCGATCAAGTGGGAGCTGGAGGACCTCGCCTTCGCCACGCTCCATCCGCGCAAGTACGCCGAGATCAAACACCTGGTCGCGCAGCAGAGGACCGAGCGCGAAGAGTACGTCGCCGAGGCGGGTGGGTTCCTCGGCGAGGAGCTGGGCAAGGTCGGCATCGAGGCCGAGATCGCCGGCCGGGCCAAGCACTTCTACTCGATCTATACGAAGATGACCAAGAAGGGGCGGGAGTTCAACGAGATCTTCGACCTGACCGCGATGCGCGTGATCGTCGACTCGGTCAAGGACTGCTACGGCGCGATCGGCGTCGTGCACTCGCTGTGGAAGCCGCTGCCCGGAAGGTTCAAGGACTACATCGCCATGCCGAAGGCGAACATGTACCAGGCCCTCCACACGACGGTGATCGGACTCGAGGGCAAGCCGCTGGAGATCCAGATCCGCACCCGCGAAATGCATCGCCTGGCCGAATTCGGCATTGCGGCGCACGTCGCCTACAAGGAGGGCAGCCCGGAAGGGCCGCGCGGCAGCATGAGCTGGCTGCGGCAGCTGATCGAGTCGGAGTCCGACCAGAACCCTGCCGAGTTCCTCGAATCGCTGAAGGTCGACCTGTTCGAGGACGAGGTTTTCGTCTTCACGCCGAAGGGCGAGGTGATCAACCTGTCGGCCGGCTCGACGCCGCTCGACTTCGCCTACTCGATCCACACCGACGTCGGCCACCGCTGCGTGGGCGCCAAGGTCAACGGCAAGATCGTCCCGCTCCACTACCAGCTCAAGTCCGGGGACATAGTCGAAGTGATGACCGCGAACCAGGGGCGCGGTCCGTCCCGGGACTGGATCAAGGTCGTGAGGACCAGTCGTGCCAGGAACAAGATCCGCGCCTGGTTCCGCGAGGAACGGCGCGACGACGCCGAGCGGGACGGTCGCGAGGCTCTATCGAAGGCGCTCAGGAAGCGCGACCTGCCGCCGCAGAAATTCGCCGGCTCGCCGATGCTGGCCGACGTGATGCGCGAGATGGGCTTCCGCAAGGCCGACGACTTCTACATCGCGCTCGGCCGCGGCAAGATATCGCCGAAGACCACGGCCAACAAGCTGATGCAGCGGCTCCGTGCGGGCGAGGTCATCGAGCCGGCCCCGGTCGAGAACGTGACCAAGCGCGACCGCCAGGCCGCGGCTCGCGAGGCTTCGGATTTCGGCATCGTCGTCGATGGCGTGGACAACGTCGCCCTGCGGCTGGCCAAGTGCTGCCTGCCGGTGCCGGGAGACGAGATCCTCGGCTACGTATCGCTCGGCCGGGGGATCACGATCCACCGCGCCGACTGCCGCAACGTCGCCGACCTCAACAGCTCACCGGAGCGCATGGTCAACGTCGCCTGGGAAGGCGAGAACGAAGCCACTTTCAGGGTCGAGGTCCAGATCGACGCCTACGACCGCACGCGGCTGCTCGAGGACCTCGCGAGGACTTTCGCCGAGGCCGGCGTCAACATCATCTCGGCTGCCTGCGCGACCAACCCGCCGATGGTCAAGAACACCTTCGTCGTCGAGGTCGCCGACACCGGCCAGCTCAAGCAGTGCATCAGCCGGATGCGGCACGTCGAGTCGGTCTTCGACGCTTACCGGATCACGCCGAGCGGCTGAGCCGGCGATCGCGTCGCCGCCGGCGGGGGCGGTCAGTCCAGACGCCGCTCGACCGAGTCGAGCTTGTCGGCGAGGCTCTGCTCGCGATCGCTGCGCTGGTCGACCTTGAGAATCGTGTAGACACGCGGGATCCCGCTGGAAAACGGAACCTCGTGAAGCTCCGCCGCGAGGGCGAAGATGTCCTCGACGCTGCCTTCCAGGGACGTGCCCATCGCGTGCATCTGGAAGCGGACGCGGTCCTGTCCTTCAAGCCTGCGCCGGACCTCCACGAGTACGTCGCCGACGCTTGCGCCTTCGCGACCGATCGGAAGCACGGTTATGTCTGCTGTAGCCATGTGACGATGGTACCCGGCCGGGTCGTCCGCGAATCCTGCCGGTGGCCGGTCAGGCGATGATCGAGAGCGCGCCCGGGGCGACGCTCAGCGTCACCTGCTCGTGGGTGCCGATGAAGTCGCCGTCGACCTGCACCGGGAACGGGCGGATCTCGCCTTCCTCGTCGGTCGAGAGCGAGCGCACGCTTGCCCGCTCGAACTTCTCGAAGGCCTCGACCTGGTTGTGCTTCGCCGCGGAGAGCCGGTTCGACAGCAGGCGCGGGACCACGCTCATCGCGTCGAACTGGTTGGCGCGCTTCAGCACGACCATGCCGAGCCTGCCGTCGTCGATCGCGACGTTCGAGCAGACGTGGATCGGCTGGTTGGCGAAGTAGGTGAACGGGTCGGAGTTCTGCGCGAGAACGGTCACGCCCTGCACGGTGCGGTCTCCGCATTCGACCTCGAGCCGGACCGGATTGCGCATGTAGCTGCGCATGTAGGCCGAAAGCGCCGCCCACGAGTAGAACCACGGCCCCGCTTTCGCCTTCAGCTTCGGCTTGGCGTCGACGCGCTTGACGACGCTCGCGTCGATACCGGCCCCGCAGGAGAAGACGAAGTAGCGCTCGTCGACCATGCCCAGGTCGATTCTTCGCGGCTCGAAGTCGTCGGCAAGCGAGAGCAGGTGCTCGGTCGCGTCGACGACGTCGTTGGGAATCCCCAGGCTGCGGCATACGACGTTGGTATTGCCGCCGGGCAGGAAGGAGACCGGGATGTCGGTCCCGGCGAGGCCGTTTACGACTTCGTTCACGGTGCCGTCGCCACCGAAGGCGACCACGATGTCGTAGTCGCCGTCGCGTGCGTCGCGTCCGATCTCGATCGCGTGGTCCTGGCTCTCGGTCGCTTCGACTTCCACCTCGAAACGTCCCTGCAGCGCGTAGATGACGAGGTTCTTCAGCCGGTCGGAGACGGTCGTGGCGTACGGGTTCACGATGACGAGCATGCGCCGCCTCACCGCGGGGTCGGCCATCAACGGATCGCCTCGTAGATCAGCAGTCCGTCGGCCTCGGTCTCGCGGACGCGACCCTGCTCCTGCAGGATGTCGGTGTGGCCGATGACCTCGGAGAGCGTCAGGAAGGCCTGGGTCACTGCCACGTTGCCCCAGATCTCTTCGGCGACCGCGTGGGCGGTGCGCGGACGGGCGGCGATGATGCCCTCGATCTTCTCCAGGCGCCTCTCCTGGGCGGCCATGCGCCGGTCGATCAGCCCGACGTGGTCGGTGATCGGATCGCCGTGTCCGGACAGCATCAGGTCGATCGGCATCTCCCGCGTGAGCGCCATCGAGCGGTTGTAGTTGATCAGCGACCGGGTCCGGCCCGGGCTTCCGTCGAGCGGGCGCGAGATCAGCGGATTGGACGAGATGTGGGAGAGCAGGTGGTCGCCGCCGAAGGCCATCCTGCGCTCGCGGTCCCAGAAGACCGTGTCCGAGGGGCTGTGTCCGGGCCGGTGGAGGACCGTCAGGCTGCGATTGCCGAGCTCGAGGGTGCCGCCGTCGGTCAGCTCCCGCGTCACGGTTACGGCGTCGCCGTACTCCCGGTAGGTCGTGGACAGGCTGCGCAGTGTGTTGGCGATGTCGGACGAGATGCCGTGGCTCAGCATCAGCGAGACTGCCAGCTCGTCTTCGGCGTCCGAGTTCTTCCCGAACTCGGCCAGCCGTTTCACGGCGACGTCGAGCGCGGCGACCTCGGCGCCCGATCGCCTGACCACTGTGTCGACCAGGCCGACGTGGTCGATGTGCTGGTGGGTCACCACGACGAGTCCGATGTCCTGGAGGCGGTGGCCGCTCGCGGCGACCAGCGATTCGAGCTCGGCCAGCGAACGCTCCGAACGCGGGCCGGCGTCGATCAGCGTGAGCGGGTCGCCTTCGATCAGGTAGCAGTTGACCCGGCCGACCGCGAACGGGGTCGGAACCGGCAGCGTGTGGATGCCCTGCTCCCTGGCTTCGGCCAGCACCGCCTCCGGGTCGAGCTCACCGGGCTTCTTCTCTTCGGCCAAACGGATCGCCTCAGCCGCCGCGGATCACCGCGAGCAGTTCGTCGCGCCTTGCTTCCATGTCCTGCTCCGATACGAGCGACTCGAGGTTCAGCCTGAGCAGCGGCTCGGTATTGGAAGGGCGCACGTTGAAGTGCCAGTCCGGATAGTCGACCGACACGCCGTCGAGGTGAGAGATCTCCGCATCGGGGTGGAGGGCCTCGATCTCGGCCATCCTGCCGGCGGGGTCGTCGACCTCCGAGTTGATCTCGCCGGAGATGAAGTAGGTCGAGCGGAACTCGTCGATCAGGCCGGCCAGGTCCCGGCCGGAGTCGCCGAGCAGCTGGAGGATCCACAGCGCCGGGATCGTGCCCGAATCGGCGCAGTAGAAGTCGCGGAAGTAGTAGTGGCCGGAGACCTCGCCGCCGAACGCGGCGCTCTCTTCCCGCATCCGCTTCTTGAAGAATGCGTGGCCGACACGCGAGAGCTCGGAACGACCGCCCGCCGCGGCGACCACGTCGGGAACGGCGCGGCTGGAGCGCGGGTCGTACAGGATCGTCGCACCGGGCTCGACTTCGAGTGCGATCCGCGCGAGCAGTGCGCAGACGAAGTCGCCGTCGCAGAACCTTCCCTTTCCGTCGATGAAGAAGCAGCGGTCGGCGTCGCCGTCCCAGGCGATACCGAGGTCGGCCTGCTCCGAGAGCACGGTCTCGACAATCAGGCGCCGGTTCTCCTCCAGCAGCGGGTTGGGCTCGTGGTCGGGGAACTCGCCGTCGGGCTCGAAGTAGAGCTCGACCAGTTCCATCCCGAGCTGCTTCAGGATCGGCCCGACCATCGGTCCTGCCATGCCGTTGCCGCCGTCGACGACGACCTTCAGCGGCCTGATCTTCGCGGGATCGACGGCCTTCAGCGCCTCGCTGCGGTACTCGTCCCACAGGTCCACCTCTTCGCAGGAGCCACCGCCCGGAGCATCCGCGAGGCCGGCGCCGACGAGCCTCTCGATGTCACCGATGCCGGCGTCCCCTGAGAGGGCCAGCGCGCCTTCACGGACCAGCTTGACGCCCGTGTAGGCCTTCGGGTTGTGGGAGGCCGTGCACATCGCGCCTCCGTCGAGCCCGCGGCTGCCGACGAGGAAATACAGCATCTCGGTCGCGACCTGGCCGGCGTCGATGACATGCGCGCCTTCTTCGATCATGCCCTCGCGGTAGGCCGCGGCCATGTCCGGCGCGGTCAGGCGCATGTCGCGGCCGAGGCCGACCCTCAGGTCGCCCGCCTCCTTGCCACGCAGATCGGCCAGTACGCGTACGAATGCACGCCCGATCTGCCGGGCCACCGCCTCGTCCATCTCGTCTCCGTAGAGACCACGGATGTCGTATGCCTTGAAGATCGACACTTGCCTGTCACCGCCCTTCGTTGGTGGTTTGGGATTCTTCCGCGCCCGTGCGTCCGGGTTCCGGCCCGAAAGCGTCGCTCAGTACGCGGTAGCTGTCCTCGAGCGACTGGGGCATGACCCGGTGGTCTGCGATCACCGGCATGAAGTTGGTGTCGCCTCCCCAGCGCGGCACGATGTGCATGTGGATGTGGTGTTCGACCCCGGCTCCGGCGGCGCGGCCCTGGTTGAAGCCGACGTTGAAGCCGTGCGGCCGGTAGACGTCCTCGAGCCGGCTCATCGCCTGCTTGGCGAGTTCGAACATCTCGCCGGTGGTCCCGGAAGGGATGTCCTGGATCCTGCCGATGTGCTCGAACGGGCTGATCATCAGGTGCCCGTTCGTATAGGGGAAGAGGTTGAGGATCACGAAGCAGCTCTCGCCGCGGTGGACGATCAGCGCGGTCTCGTCGTCGCCGAGGGCCGGCTTCGCGCAGAAGATGCACTCGTCCTCGTTGTCCTTCGAGGCGTCCTTGACGTACTTGAGGCGCCACGGCGCCCAGATCCGGTTCTCGCTCATTCGGGCTTCAGGCTATAGCCAGCGGCGCCTGCGGAAGAACGTGGCCATGCCGACCAGTATCAGCAGCATGATCCCGATCACCACGACGAAGCTGAGGATCGAGTCGGTGGCGGGCTCGCCGCCGCCGGGGAGGCCTATGTTCATGCCGAATATGGACGCGATCAGCGTCAGCGGCAGTACGATCACGCTGATCGCGGTCAGCACCCTCAGCGAGTCGTTGACGCGATGGCTGAGCATCGACTCGTTGGTCTCCTCGAGCGCGACGATCACCTCTTTGTAGTTCTCCAGCATGTCCCAGATCCGCTCGTGGGCGTCGACGATGTCGTCGAAGTAGATCTCCAGGTCCAGTTCCGAGGCGAGGTAGCGCGTCTTGACCTTCTCCAGGTCGCGCAGCACCGGCCGCTGGGGGCGGATCACCTTGCGGAAGTTGATGATCTCCTGCTTGGCGTTGGAGATGTCGCGCACGACGTCTTCGGAGCGGCCTTCGAAGATCTCGTCCTCGAGCGCGTCGAGCTTGTTGCCGACCTTTCGCAGCATCGGGAAGCAGTAGTCGAAGGAGTCGTCGACCAGCCGGTACATGAGGTATCCGGCGCCGCGCGAGAAGATCTTCTCTCGCAGCGCATCGTCGGTGCGGCAGCGCTCGAACAGGTACTCGACCGGCGGCAGCGGCTGGTTCGGCAGCGTGACCACGTAGTCGGGGCCGACGAAGAGGTCGAGCTCTCCCGCGCCGAGCCTGCCGGCATGCTGGTTGAAGACCGGAATGTGGAGCACGAGGAACAGGTAGTCCGGGTACTCGTCGATCTTCGGTCGCTGGTTGCGCGAGAGCACGTCCTCGATGTCGAGTGCGTGGAAGTCGAAGTGCTCCTCGAGCCAGGCCCGCTCCGGGCCGCCGGGATGCTCGATGTTGATCCAGCGCAGTCCGGCTGCCTGTATCTGTTCGATCCGGGGTGCTGCGGGTTCGGCCGCCTGGGAGGCGCCTACGGGCGACTCACGCGGCCGTCTGAGACGAGGGAGGTTCGGCATCGCCGGCTCCGATCATGTCTTCGCTCTTCGTCTCCATCCGGTGAAGGTTATGACACGGGGCGAGCGGATGTGTGAACGAAGCGCAAACGAAACACCTCGCCCCGGGGCGAGGAGTTGGCGGCAGCCCTTCGATTTGCTAGGTTTACTGCCACATAAGCGCCACATCTAGAGGGGTGGAGGGACTTGGCCCATTGAAACCCCGGCAACCAGCCAGACGAGAGTCAGGCGAAGGTGCCAAATCCAGCGGTCGTACGACCGGGAGATGTGGGGAGAAGTCCGATCGGACCTTCGCCCCACAGGCGAAGGTTTTTCAATTTGGAAAGGTCGATCGGATGTCAGTACGGAACTTGAGATGCAAGGAATGCCGGGCCGAATACGAGCTCGGGGCCAGCTACTTCTGCGAGCAGTGCTTCGGGCCGCTGGAAGTCACCTACGACTTCTCCGGGCTCGATGCGCAGGCGACGCGCCGCAGGATCCAGGCCGGATCGGGCGGGATCTGGCGCTACCAGGACTTCCTGCCCTTCGAAGGGCCGGCAGGGGACCCGCTCGAACCCGGCATGACCCCGCTGATCCGGGCCGACCGGCTGGCCGCGGAGCTCGGCACGGGGGCCGAGGTCTGGATCAAGAACGACGCGGCGAACCCGACCCATTCGTTCAAGGACCGGGTCGTCGCCGTCGCCATCGCCAAGGCTCGCGAACTCGGCTACGAGACGGTCGCCTGCGCCTCGACCGGCAACCTCGCCAATGCCGTCGCCGCCCACGCTGCGGCCGCGGGGCTCGAGTCCTTCGTCTTCGTGCCCTCCGACCTGGAGGAGCAGAAGCTGCTCGCGACCGACATCTACGGAACCAATCTGGTCGGCGTCCGCGGCAACTACGACGACGTCAACAGGCTCTGCACGCAGCTCGCCGACGAGCGGCCATGGGCCTTCGTAAACGTCAACCTGCGCCCTTACTACGCGGAGGGGTCGAAGACGCTCGCCTACGAGACGGTCGAGCAGCTCGGCTGGCGGCTGCCCGACCGGGTCGTATCGCCGATCGCCTCGGGTTCCCTGTTCACCAAGATCGCGCGCGGCTTCGAGGAGTGGCTCGAGGTCGGCCTGGTCGAAGGGGAACTGCCGAAGTTCAACGGGGCGCAGGCCGAAGGCTGCTCGCCTGTCGCGACCGCATTCGCCAACGGCCACAGCGTCTGCAGGCCACAGAAACCCGAGACCATCGCCAAGAGCCTCGCGATCGGCGATCCCGCCGACGGCCCTTACGCGGTCGAGCAGGCCCGGCGTACCGGCGGCGGCGTCGATTCGGTCAGCGACGACGAGATCCGGGCCGGCATCCGGCTGCTCGCCGAGACGACGGGGATATTCACCGAGACAGCGGGCGGCGTGACCGTGGGCGTGCTGAAGAAACTGGCCGACCGGGGGGAGCTGGCCGATGGCGAGAAGGTCGTGGTTTACATAACCGGCGAAGGCCTGAAGACCCTCGACGCGAACCGCGATAGCTTTGCCTTGGCCGAGATCGACCCCGATCCGGCCAGCTTCGAGTCCCGCTTCGGCCAGGAGGTCGCAGTCTGATGCCAGTCACAGTCAAGATCCCGACCCAGCTTCGCGCCGCGACCGGTGGCAACCCGGAACTCGTGGCCGAGGGCGATACGGTCGGAGCCGTGCTCGACGCGGTATTCGCCGAGCACGGGGACCTGCGCGACCGCATCACCCAGGAAGGGGAGTTGCGCCGCTTCGTCAACGTCTACGTCGGCGGCGAGGACATCCGCTTCGGCGACGGCATGGACACGGCGGTCAGCGACGGGGCAGAGGTCACCATCCTTCCCGCGGTGGCCGGCGGCTGAAGCCACCGGTCCTGATCCTGAGTGGGGGCCGCGGCACCCGGCTGCGCGAAAGGACGGAGTCGCTTCCCAAGGCTCTGGTCGAGGTCGGCGGGCGACCGCTGCTCTGGCACGTGATCATGATCTACGCCGCGCAGGGCTTCACGCGCTTCCATCCGCTGACCGGCTATCTCGGGGAGATGGTGGAAGCGTTCGTCGGCGAAGTCGAATGGCCCACCGGGGTCGAGGTCGAGTGCGTGGCGACCGGGATCGACACGCCGACCGGAGGACGACTGAAGCTGGCCCTTGACGGCGCACGGCTCGCCGGCGACGCCGGCCGGCGTTTTTGCGCGACCTACGCCGACGGCGTGGCCGACATCGACCTCGACGCCCTGCTCGACTTCCACGAGTGCAGCGGGCGGGAGGCGACCATGACCGCGGTGCGCCCGGACATCCAGTGGGGGGTGGCCGACCTCGGGGAAGGGGGAGAGGTGACGGGGTTCATCGAGAAGCCGCGCAGCGAGCACTGGATCAACGGTGGCTTCTTCGTCTTCGAGCCGGCTGTGCTGGAGCGGCTCGAGGCTGACTCGGTGCTGGAGCGCGAACCGCTCGAGGGACTCGCCCGGGACCGACAGCTCGGCGCTTTCAGGCACGAGGGCTTCTGGGACTGCATGGACACGTACAAGGACCTGGTGACGCTCAACGATCTGTGGGAGCGGGGTGAGGCACCGTGGCTCGATCGCTCGTGACCGGCGGGCAGGGCTTCATCGGCGGCCATCTCAGCGTGGCGCTGCTCGAGCGGGGCGACGACGTCGTCGTGCTCGACCTGCCCGCGGCGCCGGGCAATGCGCTCGCGCTCCACGGAGTAGCCGGCGATGTCGAACTCGTCGAAGGCGACGTGGCCGACCGTGCCGCGGTCGACCGGGCCGTGACGGGTGCCGATTCCGTCTTCCACCTGGCCGCCCAGACCCTCGTCGGGCCGGCGGCGGAGGATCCGGAAGGCACGTTCCGCTCGAACGTCGAAGGAACCTGGACGGTTCTCGAAGCCTGCCGTGAAGCCGGGGTCGGAGGCGTCGTCGTTGCCTCGTCCGACAAGGCCTACGGACCGAGTGATTCGCTGCCCTACCGGGAGGACGACGAGCTCAGGCCGGCGGCGCCATACGAAGGCAGCAAGGCCGCCGCCGACGTGATCGCCCGCAGCTACTGGAACTCGTGGGGCATGCCGGTCGCCGTGACGCGCCTGGCCAACGTCTACGGCGGTGGCGACCTCAACTCCTCCCGCCTGGTCCCCGAACTCGTCACGGCCTACCTTGCCGGCCGCGAACCGGAGATCCGCTCCGACGGCAGCCCCCGCCGGGATTTCCTGCATGTATCGGATGCGGTGGCGGCCTATCTCGCGATAGAGGCACACCTGCCTGGGTGTGGAGGCGAGGCCTTCAACGCCGGCACGGGCGACCCCAGGTCGGTCGCCGACGTCATCGCTGCCGTGAAGTCGGCCACCGGCTCCGACCAGGAGGCGGACTTTCTGTCCGACCGCAATCCGGACGGGGAGATCGACTCGCAGTACGTCGACGCATCGAAGCTGGCCGCAGCGACCGGCTGGCGGCCCAGGGTTGGCTTCGACGAGGGGATCGTCGAGGCCGTCGAGTGGTATCGCGCAATGCCCGAATCGACCCGGGTCTGATTTCCGGGTCTCTCATGAGCCGGACACCGGGGCTGCAGGCTAGGCTGGTCGTATGTGCGGGCGCTACACGCTGACCAGTTCCGACGAGCGCCGGCTGGGGAGCCGGTTCCAGGTCTCGCTGGACGAGACGGGGGACGGGGGCCTGGGCCGCTACAACGTCGCGCCGACCCAGGAGGTGCTGACCGTACAGAGCGTTGAGGGGCATGACCCCGCCACATCTGATGGACGCAGCGCCGTGCTCGCCCGCTGGGGACTCGTGCCGTTCTGGGCCAAGGACCTGAAGGTGGGCTACAGGATGATCAACGCCCGGGCCGAGGGCCTGCTGAAGAGCCGGGCCTACGCGCCGCTGGTCAGGAAGCCCGAGGACCGCTGCCTGATCCTCGCCGACGGCTTCTACGAATGGATGAAGGCGGAGAACCCGAAGAGCCCGAAGCAGCCGGTCAGGTTCACGGTGGACGGCGGCGAGCCGTTCGCATTCGCCGGCCTGGCGACGACACGGGAGTGGGAGGGGGAGGACCTGACCTCCTGCACGATCATCACGACCGAGGCCAACGAAGAGGTCGCCCGTGTCCACGACCGCATGCCGGTGATCCTGCCCGACGCCGAAGCCGAGGCCGCGTGGATGAGCGGTGAGCTCGGCCCCGAGGAGGCGGTCTCGCTGTGCCGGCCCCTGGACCCGTCACGCATGAGCGCCAAGCCGGCCAGCAAATCGATCAACAAGGTCGGCGGGACCAAAGAGGGTCCCGAGATGCTCGAGGCCTGAGCGCCGCTACTCGACGTCCGGGGCTTCGCCCTCCGGTGCCGTCGGCTCGTCGGGGTCGGGCGGTTCCAGCGGCCACTCCTGCTGCAGCGCGTCGACCTCGACCACCGTCTCGGCATCGCCGACAGATCCGGAGCACCGGATCTCGGCCCGCGGCTTCTCCTCGGTCTTGAAGATCACCGACCAGCCCAGCGTGGCGGCGCCCGGGCCGGTGCCCTCGGGCATGGTCCAGACCCAGTTCTGGGTCTGCTCGTCGAAGCCGTCCCAGTCGATGTCGGTCGGGGCGGCCGAGTCGGTGAAGCGGGCGAAGACGTCCCTGATCGGCAGGAAGAGCGCGTCAGCGCCCCTTGCCTTGAACATCGCGACCGAGGCTTCAGGGACTTCCTGGGCCTGGAGCTCGATGCTCGGCCGCGGCCACGCCGCGCGCAGGCCGGGTGTCAGGGCAATGCGCGAGTCTTCGGCCGGCGAAGTGACGTCGCAGCGGGCCCCGGTCGGCACGTCCCGACCGCCCGAATCGATTGAGACCACGCCGGCGACGCGGAAGAGAAGCTGGCCGCTGGTGATCGGGGCGATCGCCGCAATCGATGTGCGGGCGACGCCGAAGCTGCCGCGCGGTCCGAGCTTCCCGGCCTTCGGCGTCTCGACCATCTCGACCGTGTCCCATTCGATCTCCACGGCCGTGCCGCCGCCCTTGGTCAGGTCCGAAGCGATCACGACAAGCGTCACCAGCAATCCGACGATCACCGTCGCGATTGCGCCGCGCGGCATGCGATCGGACTTCGGGCTGTCTTCGGGCTCTTTCATGGTCCGGCGAAGCGACAAGCGTATTGAGAACAGACGAACGGGAACCGGCCGGCCGGAGGCCCGCGACGGCTCGAGTTTCGGCGGGCCCCGCGTGTAGGGTTGCTCGGCAGTGGCTGACGTGATCGTGATCGGAGCAGGACTGAGTGGCCTCACCTCGGCCAGGCAGCTCGTCAGCGAAGGGCACCGGGTCACCGTGCTCGAGGCCCGGGACCGGGTCGGCGGACGCATCCACACCGACACGTTTCCCGGGACGGACGCGCGCGTGGACCTCGGTGCCGAATGGGGAAGCCCCGACCATCACCTCGCGCTCGGCGCAGAGCTGGAGAGGTACGGACTGCGCTTCGAGAAGCCGGAGCCGGCTCAGGTCCGCGTCTGGAGGCTCGGCGACAGCTCACGGGAGTTCACCGAGGACGACGACCGGGCCTGCCTGAGCGAGGCGGAGCGGGCCGAGTTCGATCGTGCGCTCGAGACCATCGGTGAAGACATCCGGGCCCTGGGCTTCGAAGGTGCGGGGGCAAGCCCGGCCGCCGACCGGCTGGACATCACCTTCTCCCGCTACGTCGGCTCGCTCGCGGTCAGCCCGGCCGTGAGCGAGATGATCCATTCGCTCGCTTTCAGTTTCGCCGGAGGCGACCCGGATGAATACTCGGCGTGGATGCTGCTGCGCGAGCTGGCCGGATACGACCGTGACCCCGAAGCGCTGCTTGCCGACGACTACCGGATCTCCGGTGGCAGCAGTTCGCTTCCGCTGGCGATCGCCGCCGAGCTTGGCGATCGCATCAGGCTGGGAGTCCGGGTGGGCAGCATCCGGGACGACGGGAGCGGTGTCAGCGTCTCGACGGTAGACGGGGCGGAGTTGCGCGCCTCGGCGGTGGTCGTGGCCGTGCCGGTCAACGTGCTCGGTGACCTCGAGTTCTCGGATCCCGCGATCAGGGAACGGGTCGAAGACATCGGCGGACTTCATGGCGGCGCCGCGTCGAAGGTCTGGGTCCGCAGCAGCAACCTCCCCGGCCGTTTCCAGGGTCTCGCCTGGCCCGAGCTGCCGGAGGTCTACAGCCATCCGGTCGAGCCCGGCCTGATCGCCGCATTCGGCCTGCCACGGATCGTCGGCGAGCCGGATCCCCGGTCGATGGAGCGCCTGTTGCGGGAGTTGCTTCCCACGATCGAGATCGATGCCGTCTTCGCCCACGACTGGTCGCAGGATCCTTTCGCCCGTGGGACGTGGCTTGCCGTCCGTCCAGGGCAGCACCGCCCGGTCGCTGCGCTCAGGGACTGGAGGAGCCGCGTCCTGTTCGCCGGCGCGGATCTCGACACAGGCTGGGCCGGCTGGATGGACGGGGCAATCACTTCGGGCGGGCGCGCGGCAGCGGAGGCCGCCAGGCTGGCAGACGGCGCCGGGTGAAGGCTGCGGTTCCCGACAGTCCCTCGGCCGCGCCCGCGGCCGTCCGTGGCGGGCCCCTGCCCGGACGGGTGAGGGTGCTCGTGATCGGCGGTGGCATCGCCGGCTGCAGCGTGCTCCACCACCTGGCCGAGCTCGGCTGGACCGACACGCTGCTCGTCGAAAAGGGTGAGTTGACCTGCGGATCGACCTGGCATGCGGCCGGGCTCTGCACCCAGTTCCACTCGAGCCGCCCGATGACGAAGCTGCTGATGCGCAGCCTCGAGATCTACCGGGACCTCGAGGGTCCGTCGGGCCTGCCGGTGGACATGCGCACGGTCGGCAGCGTGCGGCTCGCGACCACGCCGGAAAGGGTTGACGAGGTCCGCGCCCGCGAAGGCCTGGCGCGCACCCTCGACCTTCCCTACGAGGTGGTCGGACCGGAGCAGGTCGCCGAGCTGTTCCCGCTTGCCGACGTGGAAGACGTTCTTGCGGCGGCCTACCTGCCGACCGACGGCTGGGTGGACCCGACCGCGGTCACGCAGGCCTTCGCGCACAGCGCCCGCGAAGCCGGGGCGGTGATCTCCCAGCGCACCGCCGTCACCGGCTTCACGCGGTCGCCCGAGGGGTGGACGGTCCACACCGACCGCGGCGACGTCGAATGCGAGCACGTCGTCAACTGCGCCGGCATGTGGGCCAGGCAGGTCGGCGCGCTCGCCGGGGCGCGCCTGCCGATCGTCCCGCTCGAGCACCACTACGTCGTGACCGAGGCGATCGATTCCGTGAGCAACCTCGAGAAAGAATTGCCGGTTCTGCGGGACCCGGAGGCTTCGTTCTACGTACGCGGAGAGAACGACTCCCTGCTGGTCGGGCCCTTCGAGTTCACGCCGAAGTCGTGGTCGGAGCACCGGGTCGCCGAAGACTTCGAGGGACGCCTGCTGCCGGCCAACCTCGAGCGCATCATGCCGGTCCTTCTCGACGCCGCAAAGCGTGTGCCCGAACTCGAGAACGCGGGCCTGAAGACGCTGCTCAACGGCCCCGACGGCTATACGCCCGACGGCCTCTGCCTGATGGGCGAGGTCGCCGGCCTGCGCGGCTTCCACGTTCTGGCCGGCTTCAGCATCTTCGGCATCGTCTTCGGCGGTGGCGCCGGCGAATACCTCGCGCAGTGGATCGTCAACGGCCGGCCCGACGACAGCATGTGGGACGTGGACGTGCGGCGCTTCGGGCCGTATGCGGACTCGTACGGCCACCGCGTGCCGAAGGCGCTCGAAACCTATGCTCACGAGTACAAGACGCATTACGAGGACGAAGAACTTCCGGCCGGCCGGCCGATGAAGACCGACCCTCTCTACGACGTGCTCGCCGGGCGTGGCGCGGTGTTTGGCTCGCGCTTCGGCTGGGAGCGGCCGCTGTGGTTCTCCGGGCCCGGCGACCCCGCTACCGACGAGCCTTCGATGCGCGTCCCCGACTGGCACGAGCCGGTCGGCCGCGAGTGCCGGGCGGTCCGGGAAGCCGTCGGGGTTCTCGACCAGTCGAGCTTCGCCAAATTCGTCGTCAGCGGCCCGGACGCGGAGCGCGAGCTCGCCAGGCTCTGCGCCAACCGGCTCCCGGCCGAGGTCGGACGGATCTCGCTTACTCAGATGCTGAATGAAGGGGGCGGCATCGAATGCGATGTGACGGTCGCACGGGTCTCGCCGGACGCCTTCTATGTCGTCTCGGCTGCCGCCACCGAGGAGCACGACCTCGCGTGGATCCGCGAGAACCTGCCGGCCTCCGACCGGGTGAGCGTTCGGAACGTCACCGCCCGCTACGGCGTTCTCACCGTTGCCGGCCCGAAGTCGCGTGAGCTGCTGGCCGGGTTGACCGAATCGGACCTCTCGAAGAAGGGCCTGCCGTTCTTCAGGCACGCGAGCATGGAGATCGCCGGCGTCCCGCTCAGGGCCATGCGGCTGTCCTACGTCGGCGAGCTCGGCTACGAGCTCCACCATCCGGTCGAGTACTCGCGCGTGCTGTACGGCGCCCTTGTCGAGGCCGGGGAGGAGTACGGCCTGGTCGATTTCGGCTACCGGGCACTCGAGTCGATGCGCCTCGAGAAGGGCTACCGGCTCTGGGGCAAGGACATCCTGCCGACCAACACGCCGCTCGAGGCCGGGTTCGACCGGGTGCTCGACTGGGACCACGACTTCATCGGCCGCGAGGCCCTGCTCCGGGCGAAGGAGGCCGGACCCGGGCGCCTGCTGGTCAGCCTCGCACTGGATCCTGCCCGGCGCGACGCATACCCGCACCAGTACGACCCGGTCTACCGCGGAGAAGAACTGGTCGCACACCTCGCGGCCGGCGGCTTCGGCCACACCCTCGATCAGGCCGTCGCGCTCGCCTATCTGCCGACCGCGATTGCCCGCGACGGCGAGCCCGTCGAGGTATCGATTCTCGGCGAGCGGACCGCGGCGACGATTTCGGAAGAACCGCTGTTCGACCCCGAAAACGAACGCCTGCGCGTGCCTGACAGCTCCGAAGGATGCGCCCGGCAGGCGCCGGATCCAAACCGAGCCCTGGCTCGGCGGGGCAGAAGGTCGAGCACCCCGGGTTTCTGATCGCCGCCCGCGTCGAGCGCGTAGCCCTTCGCATCGGCCGGCAGCTCGGCGTGCTCGACCACTCCCAGGGCCGGCCGCCGAAGTCTGGCGCTCGGTCGAACCTGACGGGCCGTTCCGAGCAGTGGTCTGCCGATAATCGTCTCCGGCGGTGCTCGACGATCGACATAGCCGCGCCTTATGGTGAAGATCCGCCGCCCTGACCGTCGCCGCCTGCGAACGTAGACTCAGGACGCCGATATCCCGAACGGCTGCGGGAGGGATGAAAATGCGGCGCATACAGGGACTGCGGAAACACCTGACCTTCGCGAACGTGTGTCGGTCCTGACGCTATCGACGCGCTTGGAGTGCCAGCTTCGCTCCGCGTCTGCCGAAGTCAGCTTCGCCTTCGCAGCTGAATTCGGATCTGTGGGCACCAAGCGCTCAGGGTCAGTTGCCAACCCGAAGTAGTTCGATGTTGGTGAGCTTCGAACAAGGGCTTGATCCGGGCTCTTCGAGTCATCGACTTCCAGCGGCGAGCTGCCCGTTCGATCGGACCTGCAGGCGACCACCGGATATCTCAGGGTCACTGGTCTGATGGGCATCCTGGACTTTCGGGTCCGACCGGATTCGCGAACCAGCAGGCGATCGGGGTCGACTTCTCGTAGTCGATCGAGAGTCCGCTGTCCAGATTCCTGATCACGCCGGCCAACTTGCCGTCAGACTCCTGATCCGCCCGCCGGTGACGGGGAAGACGAGCTTCCTCAGGCCGCCCGTGGCCGCCCCGGTCGGCCTGACCCTGACCTTCGCCCGCTTCAGCTTCCTGATCATCTGCTTGGTTGGCTTCAGGATCGTGTTGCCGCCGGTGACTCCCACCGGATTCGTGGTTTCCTGCGCCGCAGTAGACGAGCTCGAAACCGCCAGAGCCCCCATGAGCAGGGCCAGCGCGATCATGCTGAACAGTGAACTTCTGGACGTTGGAAGAGGTCATTCTACTTCTCCACTTCTATCCGAGGACGGTCGATTTCGGGCCTCTTTTCCGACCCTATCCGGCCTCGGGGTCGGCGACAACTTGACCGCCGCCGGAGTCAGATCAGTGCCGACGCAAAGCCAAGCTCGACCGGCACCGGGTTCGGGAGCGGAAGTTGAATGTTCAGTCGAGGCGGTTAACGCGCCGCTGGAGAACGCAGGAATCGAGTCGATTGAGAAGCTGGACCTTCACGGGCTGAGGCGGACCCCAAGAGCGGCACACAAGCGGCATACACAGGACGCGCCCGGCAGGATTCGAACCTGCGACCTCATGCTCCGGAGGCATGCGCTCTATCCAGCTGAGCTACGGGCGCCGAGCCGGTGAGTCTAGTGATCGGCCTGCCATCTCCGGCTCAGCCCCGGAGGCGGCTGCCGCGGTCGGTGGCGCGGCATCTACGCTAGGAGCCATGGATCTCTCAGTCGCCTTTCTCGGAACCGGCGGACCGGTGCCGACCGCGCTGCGTGGCACGGCGAGCGTGCTGGTCACCCGTGGCGGGGACCGCCTGATGTTCGACTGCGGCGAAGGAACCCAGCGCCAGCTGCGGCTCTCGACCGGTCTGATCCAGGTCACCGGGCTCTACCTGACCCACTTCCACCTCGACCACTGCCTGGGCCTCCCGGGGCTGCTGAAGACATATGACCTCAACGACCGGACCGAGCCGCTGTCGCTGTACGGGCCGGTCGGACTGAACCGCATGCTGAAGGACTTCTCGCCGCTGATCGGCAGGCTCGGCTACAACCTGATCGTCGAGGAACTCGAACCCGGCGACGTCGTCGGCCGGCCCGACTACGAAATCGAGGCCTTCAAGGTCGAGCACCGCACCCGGGCCCTCGGCTACGCGTTGCTCGAGGACGACCGGCCCGGACTGTTCGACCCCGAAGAAGCCGAGCGGCTCGGAGTCAGGCCCGGCCCCGACTTCAAGACGCTTCAGGAAGGCAGCATTGTGGAGGGCAGCCGGGGAACCGTCTCGCCGGACCAGGTCATGGGTGAAGACCGCCCGGGAAGGGCGATCGCGATCACCGGCGACACGGCCCCGTGCCAGGCCACGGTTGCCGCTGCCGCCGACTGCGACCTGCTGGTCCACGACTCGAGCTTCATGACGGAGGACGAGGGCCGGGCTGCCGAAACCGGGCATTCGACCGCGGCCCAGGCCGCACGAATCGCGGCTGAGGCCAACGTGAAGATGCTGGCGCTGGTCCACATCTCCTCCCGCTACCACGTGGGCGCAGCACTCGACGAAGCCAGGGCCGAATTCCCGGCGACGGTCGCCCCGCGCGACTTCGATCTGATCGAGCTTCCGTTCGCCGAGCGCGGTGAGCCGAAGCTGGTCAGGGGCGGGGCCGTGAGAGGACCCGGCGATGTGGTCGAGGGCGACGGATCCGGGCCGGAAGAACCCGGTCGCCAAGCAGGAGACGGGGCCGGCGGCGCCGGCGAACCGGCAGACGAAGCGCCCGCGCCCGCTGATTGAACAGGACCGCGGTCCCGACAACACCGCGGATCCGCCGCGAGTCGGTGGTAAGGTGGCCCGGTCGGTTCTTTAACCAGGTCCCGCGAGGCCAGGAAGGGTCGTTTTGAGCAGCAGATCAGTACTCGATGAGGAAGATGTCGGCCGCACGCTGCGCCGCATCGCCCACGAAATCGTGGAGAAGAACCCCGACCTCTCCGAAGTCGCCGTGGTCGGTATCCACACACGCGGGGCAGTGCTCGCCCGCCGGCTCCACTCGCTGCTTCTCGAGATGACCGGGGTCGACGTACCGCTGGGGGAGATCGACATCTCGTTCTACCGCGACGACCTGCAGACCAGGTCGGCCGACCGCCAGCCGGTCGTACACGCGACCCGGCTCGACTTCCCGCTGGAAGAACGCACGATCATCATGGTCGACGACGTGCTGTTCACCGGCCGCACCGTCAGGGCGGGGATCGAGGCGCTGTTCGACTACGGCCGGCCCGGCCGGATTCAGCTCGCCGTGCTGTGCGACCGCGGGCACCGCGAGCTCCCGATCCGCCCGGACTACGTCGGCAAGAACCTGCCGACGTCCCGGCACGAGCGCGTCTCGGTCAGGCTGCTCGAGACCGACGGCAGCGAGGGCGTGAGCATCTCAAGCCCGGTCGAGGTGGTCGAATGAAGCACCTGCTGTCGATCGAGGACCTCGATCGCGAGACGATCGAGACGATCCTCGAGCGCGCTTCGAGCTTTGCCGAGGTCTCGCGTCGTGAGATCAAGAAGGTCCCGACGCTGAGGGGCCAGACCGTGGTCACGCTGTTCTACGAGTCCAGCACGAGGACCTCCTCGTCATTCGAGCTCGCCGCGAAACGGCTCTCGGCCGACATCGTCTCGGTCAAGGCGGTCGGCTCGGCCGTGGACAAGGGCGAGTCGCTGAAGGACACGGTCGAGACGCTTTCTTCCTACGACCCGGCGGCGATCGTGCTGCGGCACCCGAACGCCGGTGCGGCCGGGATGCTCGCGAACTGGGTGGATGCGTCGGTGATCAACGCCGGGGACGGCATGCACCAGCATCCGAGCCAGGCCCTGCTCGACATCTTCACGCTGCGCAACCGGGTCGGCAGCCTCGAAGGGGTGGACATCTGGATCGTCGGCGACGTGCTCCACAGCCGCGTCGCGAGGTCGAACATCCAGGGGTTCCAGAAGATGGGTGCGACGGTCACCGTTGCCGGCCCGCCGACGCTGATCCCGAGGGGGATCGAGGCCACCGGCTGCGAGGTCCGCCACTCCCTCGACCAGATCGATTCGGCCGACGTGATCTACCTGCTGAGGATGCAGAACGAGCGCATGGGCGAGAACTTCGTGCCTTCGATCCGCGAGTACGCGAGGCTGTTCCAGCTGAACAGCCGCAGGCTCGGGCCGAGGCAGCTGGTCATGCACCCCGGACCCGTGAACCGTGGCGTCGAGATCTCCAGCGACGTGATCGACTCGAGCCGGTCACTGATCTCCGAGCAGGTCGCCTCGGGCCTGGTCGTGAGAATGGCGATCCTCTACGAACTGCTCACCGGCAGCGAGAACTCGAAGGCCGAACCGGCGCCCGAAGGTCCGGTACCGATCGGGGAGCCTGCATGAACAGGGGTCCCGAACAGGTCGACCAGCCGCTGCCACAGCCGCTCGTCCAGCGGCCCGGCCCGGCCGCCTCCGTCCTGATCGCCGGTGCCGCGGTGCTCGATCCCGCGTCAGGCATCGACGCCGAACACGACATCCTCGTCGAGGACGGCGTGATCACCGAGGTCGCCGCCCCGGGCTCGCTGTCGGCGGGCGAAGGCGTCGAGTCGGTCGACGGGACCGGCAAGCACGTCTTCCCGGCCTTCTTCGATCCCCATGTCCACCTGCGCACCCCCGGCCAGGAGTACAAGGAAGACCTCGAGACCGGGACCCGGGCCGCGGCCGCCGGCGGCTACGCCGGCGTGCTCGCGATGGCCAACACCAGTCCCCCGGTATCCAGTCCGGCTGACATCGACGCGCTGCGGCACCGCGCGCGAAACGAGGCCTCGGTCCCGGTCGGCTTCCTCGCCACGGTCACGCGGGACATGGAGGGTCGCGAGCTGACCGACATGGCCGAGCTGCGCGAGGCCGGCGCCGTCGGCTTCACCGACGACGGCGTTCCCGTCACCAATCCGGGAATCCTGCGGCGGGCGCTCCAGTACCAGTCGATGTGCGGGGGCCGGATAGCGCTCCACGAGGAAGACCCCGACCTGTCTGCGGGTGGCGCCATGCATGAGGGAGAGGTGTCGATGGAACTCGGCCTGCGCGGCGTGCCGTCGATCACCGAGTCGGTGATGATCAACCGCGACGCGGCGATCGCCGGCTACGAAGGCGGCGCGATCCAGATCCAGCACCTCTCGGCGGTCGAGTCGGTCGAAGCGGTTCGCAGGGCGCGTGCCGACGGAGTGGACATCACCTGTGAAGTGACGCCGCATCACCTCTGCCTGACCGACGAGGCGGTGCGAGACCTCGATGCGTCGCGGCACAAGATGAACCCGCCGCTTCGCTCCGAAGACGACCGACAGGCCCTGATCGAGGCGCTGCTGGACGGCACCATCGACTGCATAGCGACAGATCACGCTCCGCATGCGGTCGAGGAGAAGGAAGTTCCCTACGAAGCGGCGATGATGGGTGTGACCGGCCTCGAGACCGCCTTCTCGTCGCTGTACACCGAGCTGGTGCTGCCGGGGACGATCCCGCTCCGCCTGCTGGTCGAGAAGCTCGGTTCAGGCGGCGCTCCGTTCGGGATCGAACCGTTCCGGATCGAAAAGGGGGGTCCTGCGAATCTCTGCCTGGTTGACCTCGGGGCCGAGTGGACCGTGGGTGAGCACGGCTACGAGAGCAGATCGCGCAACTCGTGGTGCGCCGGGCAGCGACTCACCGGTCAGGTCCTGATGACGCTGGCCGCGGGGCAGGTCGCCTACCGGCTGCGAAGCTTCAGCCTGGGCGTGGCATGAGCGGGGGCACAGCCGGATACGTACTGCTCGAAGACGGCAGCCGTTTCGACGGCGTCATCTGCGGCAGCGACGAGCCTGCGGTCGGAGAGGTCGTCTTCAACACGGCGATGACCGGCTACCAGGAGGCCGTAACCGATCCGTCCTATGCCGGCCAGATCATCACCTTCACCTACCCGATGATCGGCAACTACGGGGTATCGGAAGCCGCGATGGAATCCGGGCTCGCGCATGCCCGCGGCGTGATCATGCGCGACGCGCGCAACAACGACGACGCGGCGTCTGCCGAAGGTGGCTGGCTCGACTGGCTCGAAGCCAACGGGGTGCGGGCGATAACCGGTGTCAACACCCGGGCACTGGTGCGCCACATCCGGGACAAGGGGGCGATGCGCGGCGCGATCGTCTCCGCCGCGACCGGTGAGGACGATGCGGCCGCCAGGGTCGCAGCCGAGCCGACGATGGCCGGCGCCGACTTCGCCAGCCGTGTCAGCCCGTCGGAGCCGGTCGAGTACGACGGCGACGGCCCGCACGTGGTCGCTCTCGACACCGGGATCAAGGCGAGCATCGTCGACCAGCTGAGGCAGCGCGGATGCCGCGTGACGCTGCTGCCGAGCAGCTCCGGACCCGACGTGGTCCTCGGATACGAGCCGGACCTGATCTTCCTCGCAAACGGCCCGGGCGATCCGGCCGCGGTCGCGACCGTCGTCGGGACGATCGGCGAGCTGGTAGGCAAGCGCCCGATGGTCGGCATCTGCCTCGGCCACCAGCTGCTCTGCCGCGCGGTCGGCCTCGAGACCTTCAAGCTGCCTTTCGGCCATCGCGGCTCCAACCACCCGGTCAAGGACCTCGAGACCGGGGTGATCGAGATCACGTCCCAGAACCACGGCTTCGCCGTGCTCGGCCCCGACGGCAACAGGACGATCGACGGTGACGAACCGGTCCGCTGGCAGACCGACGTCGGCGAGGCGGTGCTCTCCCACATCAACCTCTACGACCGCACGGTCGAGGGGCTGCGGCTGCCCGATGCCGGCGCGATGACGGTCCAGCACCATCCCGAGGCCGGCCCCGGGCCCCGGGACTCGCGACACCTGTTCGACCGCTTCCTGGAGCTCGTTTCCTGATGCCACGGCGCGACGACATCCACAGGATCATGCTGATCGGCTCCGGCCCGATCGTGATCGGGCAGGCTGCCGAGTTCGACTACTCGGGAGCCCAGGCCTGCAAGGTCCTGCTGGAGGAGGGCTACGAGGTCGTGCTGGTCAACTCCAACCCGGCGACGATCATGACCGACCCGGAGTTCGCCACGCGGACCTACGTCGAGCCACTGCTGCCCGGCCCGGTGGCGGCGATCATCGAGAAGGAAAGGCCCGACGCCCTGCTGCCCACTCTGGGCGGCCAGACCGCGCTCAACCTGGCCATGGACCTCTCGGCCGACGGCACGCTGGAGAAGTTCGGCGTCGAGCTGATCGGCGCAAATCGCGAGGCGATCACCCGGGCCGAGGACCGCGAGGTGTTCCGCCGGGTGATGACCGAGGCCGGGATCCGGATCCCGTGGTCGATAACGGTCGAGAGCGTCGAGGGCGCGCTCGAGTCTCTCGACTCGGGCGACGCCACGCTGCCGGCGATCATCCGGCCCGCGTTCACGATGGGCGGGCAGGGCGGAGGTATCGCCGAGACCCGTGACGAGCTGATCGAAGTGGTCGGCAAGGGGATCGCGGCGAGCCCGATCGGCCAGGTGCTGGTCGAGGAGTCGGTGATCGGCTGGGGAGAGTTCGAACTCGAGGTGATGCGTGACCACAACGACAACGTGGTGATCATCTGCTCGATCGAGAACCTCGACCCGATGGGAGTGCACACCGGCGATTCGATCACGATCGCGCCGGCCCAGTCGCTCACCGACCCGGTCTACCAGTCACTCCGCGACATCGCGATCGAGGTGATCCGCGTGGTCGGGGTCGAGACCGGCGGCTCGAACGTCCAGTTCGCGGTCAACCCCGCCGACGGTGAGATCGCCGTGATCGAGATGAACCCGAGGGTGTCCAGGTCCTCGGCCCTGGCCTCGAAGGCGACCGGATTCCCGATCGCCAAGATGGCCGCGAAGCTCGCCGTCGGGTACGCGCTCGAGGAGATCCCCAACGACATAACGCGGGCTACGCCGGCCGCCTTCGAGCCGACCATCGACTACGTGGTCACGAAGATCCCGCGCTTCGCATTCGAGAAGTTCCCGGGTGCCGACCACCGGTTGTCGACCTACATGCAGAGCGTCGGCGAGATCATGTCGATCGGCCGCACCTTCCGCCAGTCCTTCGCCAAGGGCCTGGCCTCGAGGGAGCTCGACGCGAGCACGAAGATCCCCGACTCGGACGAAGAGCTGCTGGCGCAGATCGAGATCCCGACGCCCGAGCGCATCGACCTGATCATGGCCGGGCTCGGCCGGGGGATCACCGTCGAACACGTCCATGAGCGGACCCACATCGACCCGTGGTTCCTGCGCGAACTCGAACTGCTGGCGCTCGAGGGCGACGGGGGCGAAGGCGGCGAGCTCGTCTACAACTCGGTCGATACGTGTGCCGCCGAGTTCGAGGCCCGCACGCCGTACTACTACTCGTCCCGCGAAGCGGCGGGCTCGCCGTCGGAAGTGCGAAGGGGTCAGAAGCCTTCGGTCGTCATCCTCGGGGCCGGACCCAACCGCATCGGACAGGGCATCGAGTTCGACTACTGCTGCGTCCATGCGGCGATGACCGTGCGCGACTGCGGGCGCGACGCGGTCATGGTCAACTGCAACCCGGAGACGGTCTCGACCGACTACGACACCTCCGACCGGCTCTACTTCGAGCCGCTCTCCCTCGAGCACGTGCTGGCCGTCTGCGAGGTGGAGAAGCCCGAAGGGGTGATCGTCCAGTTCGGAGGACAGACGCCGCTGAAGCTCGCCCAGGGGCTGAGGGAGGCCGGCATCCCGCTGCTCGGCACGCCGGTCGAGGCGATCGACGCGGCCGAGGACAGGGGCAAGTTCGGTGCGCTGATCGACCGCCTCGGGATCAAGCCGCCGCCATACGGTTCGGCGATGTCAGCGGATGAGGCGGTGAAGGTAGCCGACAGGGTCGGCTACCCGCTGCTGGTCAGACCGTCGTTCGTGCTCGGCGGCAGGGCGATGGAGATCTGTTACTCCCGCGAGGACCTCGATGCCTACCTCGAGCACAACGTCCAGGCCTCGCCTGAGCATCCGCTGCTGCTCGACCGCTTCCTCGAGAACGCGATCGAGGTCGACGTCGACGCGCTCTGTGACGGCGAGGAGGTCTGCGTCGCGGGCATCATGCAGCACGTCGAGGAGGCCGGCGTCCACTCGGGCGACTCGGCCTGCGTGATCCCGCCGATGAGCATCGGCGACGAAATGCTCGACGAGATCCGCGAGGCGACGTCGGCGATCGCGCTGGAACTCGGCGTGGTCGGCCTGATCAACATCCAGTTCGCGATCGCCGAGGGCGGCCTCTACGTGATCGAGGCCAACCCGCGTGCTTCGCGCACGGTGCCGTTCGTATCGAAGGCGATCGGCTCGCCGCTGGCCAAGCTCGCCACCCGGATCATGCTCGGCGAGAAGCTGACCGACCTCGAGCTGCCGGAGTCCAACGGCAGCCACGTCAGCGTCAAGGAGGCGGTGCTGCCGTTCGCCCGTTTCCAGGGCGCCGATTCGGTCCTCGGTCCCGAGATGAAGTCCACCGGTGAGGTGATCGGGATCGGCCCCGACTTCCCGAGCGCCTTCGGCAAGGCGCAGGCGGCCGCAGGTGTGGCGCTGCCGGACGCCGGCACCGTCTTCATCTCGGTCACCGATACCGACAAGCCGGCGGCCACCCAGCTCGCGGCGCGCTTCCACGATCTCGGTTTCGACGTCGTATCGACCGGAGGGACCGCCCAGGCGATCTCGCGAATGGGCGTCCCGGTCGAGAAGATCAACAAGATCGCCGAGGGCTCCCCGCACGTGATCGACCTGATCGGCGAAGGACGCTGCGACCTCGTCATCAATACGCCGACGGGTTCCGGGGCCAGGGCCGACGGCTACGAGATCCGCTCGACCGCGATCCGCCACGGCATCCCCAGCCTGACCACGATGACCGGGGCCTCGGCGGCGGTCAGAGCGATCATCGCCCGTCAGAAGGGGCCGGGAGAGGTCTACTCGCTACAGGAGCTCCATGGCGGCTGAGCGGCCGCTGGCGCCTTTCGGCCGGCGCTCCTGTCAGGTCACGGCGGCCGTCACCGACGGCGGCTACCGGATCTTCACGCTGCTCGACGGAGAAGGGCCGAAGCCGGCCCCGGGCCAGTTCTACATGCTGACCGGCGCGGGGGAGTGGCAGGGATCTTCGGGCCGTCCGTATCTGCCAAGGGCAATATCGGTCGCCAGGGTCACCGGGGAGCAGGGGGGGCTGCGGCTGGAATTCCTCATCGACGTGGTCGGACCGGGCACCGCCAGGCTCGACGCGCTGGAAGAGGGCGACGCCTGCCTGGTCGCGGGACCGTTCGGCAATCCGTTCTCGATGCCCAGGCAGATCAACCCCTCGGCGGTCGGTGCGGTGCTGGTCGGTGGTGGAATAGGCATCGCGCCGATGGCGGTCCTGCGCCGGGAGCTTGGTCGCCCGCGGCGTGCCGACCCGGACCCTGCTCGGGTTCCGCGACCGCGAGCACTCGGGCGCTGTCGAGACGCTGTTCGGTTGCGAGGAGATCCGTCTCGCTTTCGAGGACGGCAGCGCCGGGCACCGCGGCTACGTCACCGATCTGCTCGAGGTCGTGCTCTCAGGTGACGACCCGGGCGGGGCGGTCGTCTATTCATGCGGTCCGCCGGCCATGCTCGAGGCGGTCAGGCAGATGTGCGCTGGACACGGCGTGCCGGTAGAGCTGGCGCTGGAGTCACCGATGGCCTGCGGCTTCGGCGCCTGCTTCGGTTGTGCAGTACCCAGGGCTGACGGCGGCTACCTCCGGCTCTGCGTCGACGGGCCCGTGCTGCGAGGCGACGAGATAGCGACGGCGATGGCCGGGGAGGCCTGAATGAACCTGCGCACCGAGCTCTGCGGCATCGAACTCGAGGGACCGGTGCTGAACGGCTCCGGCACCTACGACGCCCTCGCCGCGCGGCGCGCATTCGGCGACGCACTCGAGCGTGACTTCCCGTTCTCGGCATTCGTATCGAAGACCATCACCGGCCCCGCCCGGGAGGGCAATCCTCCTCACCGGCTCTGGGAGACCCCGTCGGGAATGATCAACTCGATCGGCCTGCCGAACCCCGGGCTCGAGAGCTTCGCCGAGGGCGACCTGCTCGAACTCGTGGAGCTGCCGGTGCCGCTGATCGTCTCGGTCATGGCCGACAGCGCCGAGGGCTTCGCAGCCCTGATCGAGCGCGTCGCCGAGGTTCCCGGGGTGGCCGCGGTCGAGCTCAACGTCTCCTGCCCGAACGTGCACTCCGGGCTGATCGTCGGCGAGCAGCCGGCCGAGACGAAGGCGCTGATGGCGGCGCTGCGACCGCTGACCGAAAAACCGCTGATCGTGAAGCTGACTCCCAACGTCGCCAACCCCGAGCAGGTCGCCCTCGCGGCCGAGGCCGAGGGTGCCGATGCGCTGTCTCTGATCAACACCGTCAAGGCCACCGCCATCGACCCCGATCGCAGCCGGACGTGGCTCGGCGCGGGCGCCGGCGGGCTTTCCGGCCCCGCCGTGCGGGCGATCGCGCTGGCCCAGGTCAGGGCGGTCTCGGCTTCCGTCGAGATCCCCGTGATCGGCATGGGCGGCGTCGAGGACGGTGAGAGCGCGCTCGACTTCATCCTCGCCGGCGCCCGCGTCATCGCCGTCGGCACCGAGAACTTCCGCGATCCGGCAGCCGGGGTCGCGGTGCGCGAAGGCCTCGCGAAGGCGCTGGAGCGCCGCGGTTTCGGGTCGCTGGCCGAGGCGCAGGCATCAACCTTGAGTTGAGGTTGAGGCGAATTTCGTGTTTTCGGCCGATTTCGCCGAGTCCTGCGCGCGATCATGGCTATACTCGCCGCCTTCATGGCCGTCTCTCCGCATAGCGTTTCCAGCCCGCCCGAAGCCCCGGAGAGGTCGCTCGACCAGCGAATGGATGCGCTGAAGAGGGCCAATGACATCCGCACCGCCAGGGCCCAGTTGAAGAAGGACCTGAAGGCCGGCAGGGTCAGCATCCACGAACTGCTCGATTCACCCCCCGATTACGTACTGACCGCGAAGGTTTTCGACATGCTGCTCGCCGTCCCCAAGTACGGCCGGGTCAAGGCCAACCGCGTGCTGAACCAGTGCCGGATATCGCCGGCCAAGACGATCGGCGGACTGTCCGAGCGGCAGCGCAAGGAAATGGTCAGCCTGCTGCGCCGCTAGGCGCGCGACCGCTCCGGTCAGCGGCGTTTGGAGTCCACTCCATCCTCTAGTCTGGCGCTCCCATGACCGCCGGGCATTCGAGAGTATTCGTCATCACCGGCCCCTCCGGGGTCGGCAAGGGCAGCCTGATCGGCCGTCTGCGCGAAGAGTTGCCCGAGATCGAGCTCTCCGTGTCGGCGACCACCCGCGCCCCCCGCGAAGGCGAGGTCGACGGGGTCGACTACCACTTCCTGGAACCCGCAGAGTTCGAGCGCCGGGTGCAGGCCGGTGAGTTCCTCGAGCACGCCCGCTACAGCGGAAACCGTTACGGGACGCTGCGTTCCGAGGTCGAGCAGAACATCGAGAACGGGCACCCGGTCGTGCTCGAGATCGAGGTCCAGGGGGCCCGCCAGATACGCACCACGATGCCGGAGGCCGTTCAGGTCTTCATCGCCCCACCGAGGCTCGAGTCACTCAGGCAGCGCCTCGAGTCGCGCGGGACCGACGAATCGGAGTCGATCGAGGCCCGGCTCGAGGTCGCAGAGGAGGAGATGAAGGCCCGCAGCGAGTTCCCGTATGAGGTCGTCAACGACGATCTCGACCGTGCTGCGCAGGAGCTCAGGGCCATCGTCGGCCTCAAGCTGTCAGAATCAGCGGCATGACGATGATCAAGCCCCGCGTAGACCACCTGCTCGACCACGCCGATTCTTCATATGCCTCGGTGGTCGTAGCCGCACGCCGTGCCCGGCAGATCAACAGCTACTTCCAGAGTCTGCAGGAAGGCGGATACGGGGACTACCCGCCGCCGATGGTGCCCGCCGAGCCCGGAAAGGGCGCCCTGACGCTGGCTCTCGAAGAGCTCGCCGACGGCAAGCTCAAGTACGAGTACCGATCCTGACCGAGGGGCTGACCGGGCCCTCATGGCGAAGATCCTGCTCGGTGTAAGCGGCGGGATCGCCGCATACAAAGCGGTAGAGTTCGTGCGCCTGGCGATGGCCGCCGGCCACTCGCTGCGCGTCGTGATGACCGCGTCTTCGCGCCGCTTCATCGGCGCCGATACCTTCGAGGGGATCCTCGGCACACCGGTTCTCAGCTCGGAGTTCGAGAAGGACCCGATGCGCGGCACGTTCCCCGGCGAGCCGATGCCCGGGCACGAGCCGATCGGCCACCTCGCCCTGGTCGAGTCGGCCGATGCGTTCGTGGTCGCGCCGGCCTCCGCGAATACGATCGCGAAGCTGGCCCATGGCCAGGCAGACTCGATGCTGACCACGTCGTTCCTCGCGTGCCGGGCACCCAGGCTCGTGGCTCCCGCGATGAACGACCGCATGTACCTCGACCGGGCAACGACCGACAATCTCGGACTGCTCCGTGACCGGGGTGTCGAGGTGATCGAGCCCGAGGTCGGAGCGCTGGCCTCAAAGGGGGAGTACGGGGTCGGGCGCCTGCCCGACCCGGCCATGCTGCTGGAGCGGGTAGAAGCCACCCTCGACGGGGATCTCACCGGGACCAGGGTGCTTGTAACCGCCGGCGGCACGCGAGAGCCGATCGACCCGGTGCGCTTCATCGGCAACCGCTCGAGCGGCCGGATGGGCTTCGCGCTCGCCGCGCGGGCCAGGGCGAGAGGCGCCGACGTCACGGTGATCGCCGCCAACGTCACCCTCGCCACGCCCGCGGGCGTCCGGCGAATCGACGTCGAGACGACTGCCGAGCTGGCCGAGGCCTGCCGGAAGGAACTGGCCGGCTTCGACGTCCTGCTGATGGCTGCGGCACCGGCCGACTTCCGGCCGGAGGAGGCGGCAGGGGAGAAGCTCGTGCGCGAGGGAGACGGGCTCGACCTGCGGCTGCGGCCGACCGAGGACATCCTCGCCTCTCTGTCGGCGTCGGCCCGGCCGGACCAGACGCTGGTCGGGTTCGCGGCCGAGTTCGGTGGCGACGGCGAGGGCCGGGCGCGGGAGAAGCTCGAGCGCAAAGGGCTCGACCTCGTCGTGATGAACGATGTCTCCGACAGCCGGATCGGCTTCGACTCGGGCGAGAACGCGGTGACGCTGGTCTCGGCCGAGGCGGTCACTCACCACGGAATCGCCGGCAAGGAGTCGATCGCCGACCTGATCCTCGACCGGGTGATCGCGAGCCGGCGGGAAGCAGCCGGTTGAAGGCAGTCGTCCAGCGGGTTACCTCCGCCTCGGTGACCGTGGAAGGCGAGCAGGTCTCGCGGATCGGCCCGGGAATGCTGGTTCTGCTCGGTGTCGCCGACGGTGACGGCCCGGACGAAGCGGCGAAGATGGCCCGCAAGCTGCTCGGCCTGAGGATCTTTCCCGACGACGAGGGGCGGATGAGCGAAGACCTGGCCGGCAGGGAGGTCCTGTGCGTGAGCCAGTTCACGCTGCTCGGCGACACCTCGAAGGGAAACCGGCCGAGTTTCGTGTCGGCGGCCCGGCCCGAGGTGGCTGAACCGCTCTACCTCGATGTATGCCGGCTCACGGGCGCGGCCCGAGGCGTGTTCGGGGCCCACATGGAGGTCGAAATGGCCGGCGACGGACCGGTCACCGTGCTGATCGAAGTCTGACCGGTTTGGATCCCCGGCGGCATGGGGCTATAATGGCCCCAGCGTCACCGTTGGAAGTTCCCGAAGTGGGCCTTGCCCGCTTTTTTTTGGCCCGCATGGAGCTTGAGAGCATGAAAACGAGTGCTGAAGAGATCGAGAACCGCATCGCTGAAATAGACCCCGAAGTGGAATTCCTCGCCGTCGAGAACGCCGGCGGCGACGCGCTGCGTATTTACATCGACTACCCCGGGGGGGTCAGCCTCGAGATCTGCCAGAAGGTCACCGGCGGTCTCGCCGAGCTGCTCGAGAAGCACACCCTCGAGGTCTCTTCGCCCGGGCCGCAGCGCCCGCTCACCAAGCCCGCGCACTTCGCGCGCTTCGAGGGCCGGAGGGCCAAGGTCCGGACGACCGAGGCGATCGACGGACGCAGAAACTTCACCGGGACGATCCTCGAAGCCGGCGAGCGCGATTTCACGCTCGGCTGCGACGGTGAGATCGCCCGCATTTCGTACGAGAGCGTTGAACGCTCCCACCTAGTGCCGGTAATTCCAGAAGGAGCATCAAATTGACCCAGGAGATCGTCGACGCAGTGAAGGTTCTGGAGCAGGAGAAGGGAATCTCGGCGGACACGCTGATGGACGCGCTCGAAGACGCGCTGCTCTCCGCCTACCGCAAGAGCCCGGGGTCGGCGAAGTATGCCCGCGTCGATCTCGACCACGAGACCGGTGACTTCCGGGTCTTCGAGCTGATCCTGCCGCCCGAGCTCGAGGAGAAACTGCTCGACGAGGCGGCCGCCGAACAGGAGCGCACGATCGATCCCGAGACGGGGGAGATGCGTGAGCCCGAGGAGCCCGAGCTCGATCCTGAGATGCTCGCGCCTTACGAGTCCCAGATCGAGACCCGCGACGTGACGCCGGAGGGCTTCGGCCGGATCGCCGCCCAGACCGCCAAGCAGGTCATCTACCAGCGGATTCGCGAGGCCGAGCGCCAGATGATGTACGACGAGTTCCGCGACCGGGTCGGCGAGCTGATCACCGGGCTCATCCAGCAGTCCGACAAGCGCTACACGCTGGTCCAGCTGCGGGAGAGGGTGGAGGCCCTGCTGCCGAAGTCCGAGCAGGTGTACAGCGAGCGGTACGACCACGGCATGCGTGTGAAGGCCGTGATCACCGACGTTTCCGAGTCGACCAAGGGACCCAGCATCGTCGTCTCCCGTCGCAGCCCGGAGCTGATCAAGGGGCTGTTCGAGCTCGAGGTGCCGGAGATCGCCGACAAGCTGGTCGAGATCGTCGGGGTCGCACGTGAGCCCGGCTACCGCTCGAAGATCGCGGTCGTCTCCCACGCCGACGGCGTCGACCCGGTCGGCGCCTGCGTCGGCCCGCGGGGATCACGCGTGAGGATGGTCGTTTCGGAGCTGCGCGGCGAGAAGATCGACATCATCCCCTACAACGAGGAACCCGCCCGCTTCGTGGCCAAGGCCCTTTCCCCGGCCCGGGTCCGCGAAGTACTCGTTGACGACGAGGACATGCAGGCGACCGTCGTCGTCCCCGACGACCAGCTCTCGCTGGCGATCGGCCGGGACGGCCAGAACGCCCGCCTCGCGGCGAGGCTGACCGGCTGGCGCGTCGACATCAAGTCCGAGAGCGAGTTCGCCCGGGAAGAGAGCCAGCACGAGTACGAGGGCGAGGAAGAGTTCGACGGGCGCTGCATGGCCGTGCTCTCGAGCGGACGCCGCTGCCCCAACGCGGCGATCGGCGGCTCGACCTATTGCGGCCTCCCACAGCACCAGGCCCTGTCGCGCTTCTCCACCAGCCACGTCGGCGTGCTCGCCGAACTGGGTGACTCGGAGATCGCGACGCTGGCCGACCCGGACGCCGACGAGGCCGAAGTGACGGCGATCGTGACCGGCGCCGAGGCCTCCTTCGTCGAACCCAGCGACGAACCGGTCGAAGAAGAGGCTGTGGCAGCCGAAGAGAACGCCGAAGCCGGCGGGGCCGAAGAGCCCTCCGCTGATGAGGCCGAGGAGTCCTCGACAGATGAGGCCGATGAGGCCGATGAGGCCGATGAGGCCGAAGAGCCCGTGGCCGAAGAGGCTGGAGTCGATGAGGCTGAAGCCGGAGAGGAGGCCGCGACCGAGTGAGCAGGCGCAGGGTTCACGAAATCGCCAAGTCGGCAGGAGTGACCAGCAAGGAATTGCTGGCCGCGCTCAACGCTGCCGGGGTCGAGGCGAAGGCCGCCGCTTCAAGCGTCGAAGAGGACGTCGCGCTGAAGGCGCTGTCCGCCGCCGGCTCTGCCTCCGACGCCGGTCAGGCGCCGAAGAAGGCAACTCCGAAGAAGGCAACTCCGAAGAAGGCCGGGGCAAAGCCGAAGGCCGCGCCGACAAAGAAGGCCGAGGCCAGTCCGGTGACGCGCCGCGGACCGCAACCGCGGCTGCACCGGAACCGGCGGCCGAGCCCGCCGCGCCGCAGAAGCAGGCCGGCGCTGCCGCCGGCTCGAGCAAGCCGGTCCGTCCGGCTGCTACGGGCAACGGGGCGGCATCGGCCGGCGCCGGCGGCAAGAAGCGCCGCCGTGTCGTCATCGACTCTCAGGCTTCGCGGCGCGAACAGGGTGGCGGTCCGCCGCCCCAGCGTCCGCCGCGCCGCCGCGGCGGCCGTCGCCGCCGTCCGCTGCTCGAGGAGCCGACGCCGGTCGAAACCGGTCCGGCCGAGCCGCAGGCGACCAAGGTCAGCTCCGGGGTGACGGTGCGCGACCTGGCCGAGTTGCTCGGACTGAGCTCGGCCGAGCTGATCAAGAAGCTGATGATGATGGGCGAGATGGCGACCCTCACCCAGACCCTGACCGACGAGTCGGTCATGGCGATCGCCGAAGAGTACGACCGCAAGATCGAGATCGTCTCCGCCGCCGAGGAGGAGAAGCCCGCACCGGTATTCGACGACGCCGAGGAATCGCTCGTGGACCGCCCGCCCGTGGTCACGATCATGGGGCACGTCGACCATGGCAAGACGTCGCTTCTGGACGCGA
Source organism: uncultured Solirubrobacterales bacterium (assembly GCA_963701635.1). GTDB lineage: Bacteria > Actinomycetota > Thermoleophilia > Solirubrobacterales > 70-9 > 67-14. Next base: position 384,106 of record CAVPAU010000002.1, on the reverse strand, counting down.
TCCGCGAGACCGAGGTCGCGGCCGGTGAGGCCGGCGGAATAACGCAGCACATCGGTGCCTACCAGGTACACCACGACGATCACACGCTCACCTTCCTCGACACGCCCGGCCACGAGGCATTCACCGCGATGCGTGCCCGCGGCGCCCAGGTGACCGACGTCGCGGTGATCGTGGTCGCCGCGGACGACGGGGTCATGCCACAGACCCGTGAGGCGATCGACCACGCGAAGGCAGCCGATGTGCCGATGCTGATCGCGGTCAACAAGATCGACAAGGAAGGCGCTCAGCCGGACCGGATCCGCAACGACCTCGCGGCCGAAGGCCTGACCCCTGAGGACTGGGGAGGCGAAACTGTCTACTGCGACGTCTCGGCCAAGACGCATCAGGGACTCGACAACCTGCTCGACATGATCATCCTGGTCAGCGAACTCGAGGAACTCGGAGCCAATCCGGACGCGCCCGCATCGGGGACCGTGATCGAATCGCAACTCGACCCCGGGCGCGGCCCCGTGGTCAGCGTCCTGGTCGGACGCGGGAGCCTGCGCGTCGGTGACTCGGTCGTGGCCGGCCCCGTCTGGGGCAAGGTCCGGGCGATGCACGACTTCCTCGGTGAGAAGGTCGAGACCGCAGGCCCCGGCATGCCGGTCGAGGTGCTCGGTTTCGACGGCGTCTGCGATGCGGGCGAATTCGTCCAGGCGGTCGAGAACGACCGCAGGGCACGACAGATGGCCCAGGAGAGGCTGAACCGCCTCAAGGCCGAGACGATCGCCCGCCGCGCGGCACGCAAGGTCACGCTCGAGGAAATCTTCGCGAGGGCCCAGACCGGTGACCTGAAGGAACTCAACATCGTCCTGAAGAGCGACGTCGCCGGTTCGCTCGAGGCGCTGCAGGACGAGATCGCGAAGGTCCCGCAGGAACAGGTCGGAATCAACATCATCCGGGCACAGACCGGCGGCATCACCGAATCCGACGTGATGCTCGCATCGGCCTCGAATGCGATCATCATCGGCTTCAACGTCCGGCCGCTCAGTGACGCCCGCAGGGCCGCGCAGGTCGAAGGCGTCGACGTGCGCACGTACTCGGTCATCTACAAGATCACCGAGGACCTGCGAAACGCGATGGAGGGCATGCTCGACACGGTCGAGGTCGAGGAGTCGCTCGGCGAAGCCGAGGTCCGCGAGGTATTCAAGGCATCGAAGGTCGGCCGCATCGCCGGCTGCGTGGTCACCGAAGGCCGCATCAGCCGCGAGGGCAGCGTGCGGCTGGTCCGTGAGGGCACGGTCATCTGGACCGGCAAGCTGGATTCGCTCAGGCGCTTCAAGGACGCGGTGCAGACGGTCGAAGAAGGCCAGGACTGTGGCATCGTGCTCGACGGCTACGCCGACGTCAAGGTCGGGGACGTGCTCGAGTTCTTCTCGACCAAACAGGTCGAACAGACCCTCAACTAGGAGCCGACGGTGGCGAATTCGCGTATGCGGCGGGTCAACGAGGTATTGCGGGAGGTGATCGGCCAGGTCGTCACCGTCGAGCTGAGCGACCCCCGGCTCGACATGGTCACGGTGACCCACGTCGACGCGACGCCCGACCTCAGGTCGGCGAAGGTCTACGTCACGGCCCTCGGCGATGACGACGCCCGTGAAGACGCACTCGAGGCGCTGAGGAGCGCCCACGGCGTGCTTCAGAGCGCGATCAACAGGGAAACCCACATGAAGCGGACCCCGACCTTGACGTTCACCTACGACGAGGCCGTCGAGACGGGTCTGCGGATCTCGGCGCTGCTCGACGAGCATCCTGCCGCAGAAGGCGGCGACGAGAAGTCCGTGCCTCCCGGGGAGGACGCATGAACCCCTCGGCCCAGGCCCGGGAGGTCGCGGTCCGGGACGACCTCGAAGCCATCGCGGGGCTGATCCGCGAGAACCGCAAGTTCCTGCTGACCACCCACGAGGGCCCTGACGGCGATGCCCTCGGTTCGCTGCTCGGGACGCAGCACATGCTGAAGTCGCTCGGCAAGGACTCGGTCATGTTCCTTGCCGCGAAGGAGTTCCCGCTGCCGATCGAATACCGGCACCTGCCGCTCGAGGACGTCTTCCACGAGCCACCGGCCGACATCCGCGACCGGGTCGTGATCTTTCTCGACTGCGGGAACATCGACCGCATGCCGGTCGACTTCCTGCGTGACGGCGGCACCACGGTGGTCAATATCGACCACCACCACGACAATACGCGCTTCGGTGAGTTCAACTTCGTCGATCCCGGGGCCTCGAGCACGGCCGAGATCATCTACGAGCTGGCCGTGGCACTCGACGTGAAGGTCAGCCCGGCCATGGCCCGGGCGCTCTACATAGGCATCGTCACCGACACCGGCAAGTTCATGTACGACTCGACCGACGCCCGGACCCACGAGGTCGCGGCGGCCCTGGTCCGGGCGGGCGTGGACATCGACGACGTCAACCGCAGGCTCTACGAGAGCGTGCCGATCGAGAAGGTGAGGCTGCTGAGCCGGGCACTCGGCAAGGTCGAACTCCACTGTGACGGCCGGCTGATCATCACCTGCATCACCGCCGAGGACTACGAGCTCGCCGGTGCCGGCGAGGAGATGACGGAAGGGATCATCGACCACCTGCGTGCCGTGGACGGCATCAGTGCCGCGGCGGTGATCAAGGATCAGGTCAGTCGTGGCGAGGCGGCACGCAAGGTGAGCCTGCGCTCGGGGGACTCGACCACTGACGTCTCGGTGATCGCGCGCCGCTTCGGCGGCGGCGGGCACGTACGTGCTGCCGGCTGCTCGACCGAGCTCGAGGTCGGGCAGATCATCGCCGAGATCTGCCGGGCCCTGGACGAACAGCCGGAATCCTGACCCGGCGATGAGCGGGGGCGGCTCACCGGTGAACGGGGTGTTGGTCTGCGACAAGCCGGCGGGCGTCACCTCGCACGACGTCGTCGCGCGGGTCCGGCGCGAGCGCGGTGGCAAGGCCGGTCATGCCGGCACGCTCGACCCGTTCGCCACCGGCGTGCTGCTGGTCCTCCTCGGGCGGGCGACGCGGCTCCAGCGCTACCTGCTCGAGCTGCCGAAGACCTACGTCGCGACGGCCCGGCTGGGCTGGAAGTCCAGCACCGGAGATCCGGACGGCGACCTCGAACGGACCGGGGTTGTGCCCGCCGAGCTGCGCCTGCCGGTCGGCCGGGTCAGCCAGATGGTGCCGATGACCTCTGCGGTCAAAGTCGGGGGAGAACGGCTCTACCGGAAGGCCCATCGCGGTGAGATGACCGGTGACAGGCCGGTCCGCGAGGTCGAGATCTACCGGGCGGACCTGCTCGAGTCGGGTGACGGCCGAGCCGTCTTCGAGATCGAGTGCGGCTCCGGAACGTATGTCCGGACGCTGATCGAGACGCTCGGCGACGCCTACTGCGAGGAGCTGCGACGCACCGCCGTGGGGCCGATCACCATCGAGAGCGCCGGACGCCTGCTGACGCCGCTGGAGGCGCTGTCTTTCCTTGCCCGGGTCGAGATCGGCGAACAGGCTGCCGAGGCACTCGGTTTCGGCCGTCCGGTGCCATGTGAGACCGCAGTTCCCGAGGGGGAGGCGGTCGCGCTGGTCCACGGGGATAACCTGATCGCCGTGGCCAGGCGATCCGGAGAAGACCTAAGACCCGAAGTGGTGCTGGAGCCGCGCGGCTGATGATCGAGGTGACCGCACTGGAGGATGCGAAGTCGCGTCCGCGGCGCGTGGCCATCGGCACGTTCGACGGCGTGCACATCGGCCACCGCGAGGTGATCGACGGTGCCGACACCGTCCTGACCTTCGACCCGCATCCGCTCGAGGTCCTCCATCCGGCCGCGGCCCCGAAGCTGATCATGCCTTTCAGCGTCAAGCGCGACGTGCTCGACGGGATCGGGATCAACGAGATGGTCGTGATCGGCTTCAACGAGGGCTTCACCCGGATCAGCGCCGAGCAATTCATCGAGCAGATCCTGGTCGAGAAGCTCGATGCGCAGCAGGTCGCGGTGGGCGAGAACTTCCGCTTCGGCACCGGGGCGAGGGGGACGCCCGAGATGCTCGCAGCCCATCCCGAGTTCGAGACCCGCGTCGTGCCGCTGGTCGAGCAGGGGGGCGAGACCGTCTCGTCTTCGCGGATCAGGGCGCTGGTGGCCGCCGGGGACATGGAACAGGCCAGGGCCTGCCTCGGAGTGCCGTTCATGCTCGAGGGAACGGTCGTCAGCGGTGACCGGAGGGGGCGGAAGCTCGGGTACCCGACCGCGAACATCGTCCCCGAAGACCGTCTGGTCACGCCGGGGCACGGGGTCTACGCAGCGTTCGCAAACGGCATGCCGGCAGCGGTCAACATCGGCGTCAGGCCGACGTTCGAGACCGGACGCGGCGTGCTGATCGAGGCGTATGTCCTGGACCGGGACCTGGACCTCTACGGCCAGACCCTGAGGGTCGCTTTCGTCGAACGCCTGCGCGGTGAGCGGCGCTTCGATTCGGCCGAAGCCCTGATCGCCCAGATGAAGCTCGACGTAGAGAAGACAGCGCGCGTGTGTGCTAGCTTCCAGCGGCCGTGAGTGGGGTTCCCACGCGGACCCCGAAACAAGGAAAGCTATGACGATCACCAAAGACGACAAGGCCGAACTGATCGGCAAGTACGCCCGCAAGGAGGGCGACACCGGCTCCACCGAAGTCCAGGTCGCGCTGCTCACCGAGCGGATCAACGACTTGACCGGCCACCTGCGCGAGCACGGCAAGGACCACCATTCCCGCCGCGGGCTCCTGATGATGGTCGGAAAGCGCCGGCGCCTGCTGCGCTACCTCGAACGCACCGACCTCGACCGCTACCGCGCCCTCGTCGCCGAACTCGGCCTGCGCCACTGACCAGGCGTACCGGCTCCCTGCATGATCGAAGTCGGTGACAGGGCCCCGGAATTCTCGCTCCCCGACCACGCGGGCCAGCTCGTATCCCTGTCAGACTTCGCCGGCCGCAGGCTGCTGATCGTCTTCTTCCCGCTGGCCTTCAGCCCGGTCTGCAACGACCAGTTCACCGCCTACAGGAAGATCCAGGAAGACCTCGACGAGGCGGGCGTGACCATGGTCGGGATCAGCGTCGACTCGGCTTTCGCCCACAAGGCCTTCCGCGACCAGCTCAACGTCGAGACACCGCTGCTGGCCGATTTCGAGCCCAAGGGCGAGGTTGCGAAGGCATACGGCGCCTATCTCGACGACTGGGGCCATTCGAACCGCTCGCTCGTCCTGATCGACGGCGACGGAGTGGTGGAGTGGGTCCACGTCTCCGAGACCCCGGTCGTGATCCCGCCGCCGAGCCTCATCCTCAAGAACATCTAGGCCACTCCGGGCGGCAGCCCGGCCGGTTTCGCCTACGGCTACCGCGGCGGCGCTGCCTTGGTACGACAGAGCCCCCGGGTTCCGCGAATCTCCGGGGCCTGTACCCTTCCCGGTGATAGGAACGACAGTTCTAAAGACAAATGGTCGCCAACCGGGCGGCCGGAGGTAAGAAAACCTGATGAGTATGTTCGAAGTTACGCGCGTTTCCGTGCGTGTTGGCGATGACGAGATCTCGATCGAGACCGGAAAGCTCGCCAAGCAGGCCAGTGGCGCCGTCGTTATGCGATCCGGCGACACCATGGTCCTTTCAACTGCAACCGTGGGAGGTCTTCGCGACGTCGACTTCCTGCCCCTGACCGTCGACATCGAGGAGCGCTACTACGCCGCGGGCAAGATCCCCGGCTCGTTCTTCCGTCGTGAGGCCCGCGCCGGCGAGAAGGCCACGCTGACCGCCCGCATGATCGACCGTCCGATCCGCCCGCTCTTCCCCAAGGGCTGGCACTACGAGACGCAGCTGGTCACGATCCCGATGTCGGTCGACCACGTCCATCCCTACGACATCCTCGCGATGAACGGCGCCTCCGCGGCGCTGGCGATCTCCGAGGTCCCCGTGGCAGCCCACGTCGGTGCGGTACGCATCGGCAAGCTCGACGGTGACTTCGTGATCAACCCCGACGAGGAAGACCACGCCAACCTCGATCTCGACCTGATCGTGGCCGGGACCGACGAGGCCATCCTGATGGTCGAGGCCGGCGCCGACGGCGTCACCGAGGCCGAGATCCTCGATGCCCTCGACATCGCCCACACGGAGATCAAGAAGATCACCGCGGCGATCGAAGAGCTGCGCCAGAAGGTCGGCAAGGAGAAGCTCGTCATCGAGGCTCCGTCGATCGACGAGGGCCTGCTCGGCGACGTGCGCTCGCAGTTCGGCGACAGGATCAGGCAGGCCGCTTCGGTCCAGGCCAAGCTCGAGCGCCAGGACGCGCTGAGCGCGGTCAAGGACGAGGTCGTCGAGGCGCTGGCTCCCGCCGGTGCCGACGGCGAGCCCGACCACGAGCGCGTCTCCGAGGTCAAGAGCGCCTTCTCGGCAGTCGAGAAGGAGATCATCCGCAAGGCGATCGCCGTCGACAAGAAGCGCCCCGACGGTCGCGCCCAGGACGAGATCCGTCCGATCGAGTGCGAAGTCGACGTTTCCCCGCGCGTCCACGGTTCGGCCCTGTTCACCAGGGGCGAGACGCAGATCCTCGGCAACGTCACGCTCGGCACGACGCGCATGGACATGCGGGTCGACGGGCTGGGCCTCGAGACGACCAAGACGTTCTGGCACCACTACAACTTCCCGCCGTTCTCGGTGGGTGAGGCCGGCTTCATGCGCGGCCCGAAGCGCCGCGACATCGGTCACGGCGCACTCGCCGAGCGGGCTCTCGTACCCTCGATCCCCGACCAGGAATCGTTCCCGTACGTGGTCCGTGCCGTTTCCGAGACGCTGGAGTCGAACGGCTCCTCGTCGATGGGTTCGGTCTGCGCTTCGTCGATGGCGATGCAGGCTGCCGGCATCCCGGTCAGCGCACCGGTCGCCGGCGTCGCGATGGGCCTGATCAAGGAAGGTGACGACTACATCGTGCTGACCGACATCGCCGGAGTCGAAGATCACCTCGGTGACATGGACTTCAAGGTGGCCGGAACCGCCGACGGCATCAACGCCCTCCAGATGGACATCAAGATCACCGGAGTCACCTTCGAGATCCTGACCGACGCCCTCGAGCAGGCCCGCAAGGGACGCCTGTTCATCCTCGGCAAGATGGCCGAGGCGATCGACGGCCCGCGTCCGGAGCTCTCGAAGTACGCACCGCGCATCGAGTCGATCAAGATCGACCAGGAGAAGATCGGTGCGGTCATCGGCAAGGGTGGCGAGACCATCCGCGGGCTCTGCGAGGAGTTCGAGGCCGAGATCGACGTCGAGGACGACGGCACGATCCGCATCTACGCCCCGACCGGTACGCAGGTCGAGGAGGCCGTGGCGCGGATCGAAGGCATGACCAAGGAAGCCGAGATCGGCGACCGCTACCCGTCGGCCAAGGTCGTGAAGACGACGACGTTCGGCGCCTTCGTCGAGCTGACCAAGGGGACCGACGGCCTGCTCCACATCTCCAACGTCAAGCCCGGTGGACGGGTCGAGACGGTCGAGGAGGTGCTCGAGTCGGGTCAGGAGATCGACGTCACCGTTGCCGAAGTGGACCGCGAGCGCGGCCGCATCGGCCTGCGCATGACCAGTGATCCGGCGATCGACGGCAAGAGTGCCGAGGAGATCGCCTCGCTGTCCAGCGGTGGCGGCGGTGGCGGCGGACGCGGCGGACGTGACGGCGGTCGCCGCCGGCGCGACCGCGGTGACCGCGAGCGCCGCTAGGCACATGGAAGAGAAGGCCCGGCTCACAGAGACCGCTTCGGGCATCCGGGTGATCACCGAGGAGGTTCCTCTGGTGCGCTCGGTCGCCCTCGGTCTCTGGGTCCGGACCGGTTCGCGTGACGAGACCCCTGCCCAGGCGGGGGTCTCTCACTTTCTCGAGCACCTGCTGTTCAAGGGCACGGCGAACTACTCGGCGATCGAGATCTCCGAGCGCTTCGACGGGCTCGGCGCCGCCTTCAATGCGGCGACCGGCAAGGAGACGACGCATCTGCACGCCCGTTTCCTCGACGAGCACACCGAGGAGGTCTTCGAGCTGATGGGGGAGATGCTGCTCGAGTCCACGTTCCCCGACATCGACTCCGAGCGCGAGGTCGTGCTGGAGGAGATCGCGATGTACGAAGACGAGCCCTCCGACCGTGTCCACGATTACCTCGCCGATGCGATCTTCGGAGACACCCCGCTCGGCAGAAGGATCCTCGGCCGGGCCGAGGTGATCGCAGGCATCCCGGTGCCCGACATCGCCGAGTACCACCGCAGCCGCTACACGGCCGAGAACATCGTGGTGGCCGCGGCCGGAAACGTCGACCACGACCGGATCGTCGCCCTGGCCGAGACCCTGAAGCCCGACCACAACGGAGACCGGGTCGCCCCCGACCGGATCGAACCGTTGCCCGGTGGCCGGCTCGAGTTCGCGGTCAAGGACACCGAGCAGTACCACATCTGTTTCGGCGCCCCTGGCATCAACCGGGCCGACGACCGTCGCTTCGCGCTCTCGGTACTCGACTCGATCCTCGGCGGTTCGAGCTCATCGAGGCTGTTCCGCGAAATCCGGGAAGAGCGCGGGCTCGCCTACTCGGTGGGGACCTACTCCGAGCAGTTCACCGACACCGGCGCGGTCGCGACCTACGTGGGGACGCGCGAGGACAACGTCGAAGAGGTATGCGAGATCCTGGGCCGGGAATACGAGCGGATCCGGACCGAACCGGTCAGTCCCGACGAGCTCGACCGCGCCAAGGAGCACGTCAAGGGCAGGCTGGTCCTGTCGGGCGAATCGACAGCCGCCCGGATGAACCGCATCGCAAGGGCGACGCTCCACGAGATCCCGCTGCTCAGCCTCGACGAGATGCTCGAGAAGGTCGACGAGGTCGAGGTCGAGGACATCTCGCAGCTGGCCGGGGAGCTATATGCGCCCGAGCATGTCTCGGCCGCGGCGGTCGGCAGGGACGAGGCCCGCTTCCGCGGCGCGGTCGCCCCGGTCAGCGAGGCGCTGGCGGCATGAGAGGAGCGCGGCCTTGATCAGGGTCGGCGTGGCCGGTGCGGCGGGCCGCATGGGCTCGACCGTCTGCGCGGCGGTCGAGGATGCCGAAGGCATGGAGCTGGCCGGCAGGGCGGACCCGGCCCTCGACACGAATCTGACCGACATCCTCGGAGACTGCGATGTCGTGGTCGAATTCAGCACCCCCGGCACCTCGCTCGAGAACTCGATCGCGTGTCTCGAGGCCGGCGTCCACGTAGTGGTGGGTGCCACGGGCTTCGACCTCGACGCCCTGCGGCGCTCGGCCGAGGCCGCCGGCGCCGGGGCCCGCTGCTTCGTCGCTCCCAACTTCGCCATCGGAGCCGTGCTGCTGATGATCCTCTCGCAGCAGGTGGCCGAGCACATGCCGGAATGCGAGATCATCGAGCTTCACCACGACGGCAAGCTCGACGCCCCTTCAGGGACCGCCGCCCGTACTCGCGACCTGATCGACGCCGCGGGTGGCAACGTGCACGAGCCGATCCACTCGGTCCGCCTGCCCGGTCTCGTCGCCCACCAGGAAGTGGTCTTCGGGGGCGAAGGGCAGACCCTGTCGCTCCGGCACGACAGCATCGACCGCTCTTCCTTCATGCCGGGCGTCGTGCTCGCCGTGCGGAAGGTCGGCGAGCTGCCGGAACCGTTCACGGTCGGGCTCGAGAAACTGCTTTGAGCCACCGGTCGCCGGAGAGCAGTTAGTCTGGCCCGCATGTCCGAAGCGCAAGTGACCCGGCTCGACGCCACCGCCCAGGCCGAACTCGTCAGTTCCGGCGAAGCTTCGCCGGCCGAGCTCGTGGAGGCGGCCATCGACCGTGCCGAGCAGGTGAATCCGGAGATCAACGCGATCATCCACCCGCTCTACGAAGAGGCCCGACAGAAGGCCGCGGGTGATCTGCCCGAAGGCCCGTTCAGGGGCGTCCCCTTCCTGTTCAAGGACCTCGGCGCGGTGCTGGCCGGCCACCCTCTGCACACCGGCAGCAGGGTGCTCAAAGAGTTCGGCCTGACGGCACCGTTCGACAGCGCCCTGGGCCGCAGGTTCGCCGATGCCGGGCTGGTGACCATCGGCAAGACGAACACCCCCGAGTGGGGGATCCTGCCGACCACCGAGCCCGTGGCATACGGCCCGACCCGCAACCCATGGGACCTCGGTCGCAGCCCGGGCGGATCCAGCGGTGGCTCGGCTGCGGCGGTCGCCGCAGGCATAGTTCCGGTGGCCCACGCCAACGACGGTGGTGGTTCGATCCGGATCCCGGCCAGCTCGAACGGGCTGGTCGGCCTGAAGCCGAGCCGCGCGAGGGTGTCGCTCGCCCCGTACACCGGTGACTCGATGTCGGGGCTGACGGTCGAGTTCGTCGTCACCCGTTCGGTCCGGGACGTCGCCCGGATGCTGGACTGGGTCGAGGGACCGGAGCCGGGGGACCCGTACGCTGCGCTGCCGCCCGCGAGGCCGTATGCCGATGAGCTCGATTCCGGACCAGGCCGGTTGAGGATCGCGATGCTGACCGAATCCCTGACGGGTGACGGAATCGATCCCGAAGTGGTCGAAGCCACCCGGCGCAGCGCCGCCGATCTCGAGGCGCTCGGCCACGAGATCGTCGAGCCGGACCTGAGCTTGGCCGGAGGGCCGATCGACCTCTACCAGACCTTCATCACGCGCTGGGCCGCGGGCGTGGCCGAGACCGCGGCCACGGTCGAGATCGTCGTCGGACGCAGGCTGACCCCCGACGACGTGGAGCCGCTGACCTGGGCCCTGATCGAGCGTGGAAGGCGTGAGAGCGGCGCCGACTACCTTTTCGCCGTCACCCAGCACCAGGCGATGTCGCGGATGATCGCCGCGATGTACGAAGGCGGCAACGGCGGAGATGGCGCGATCGACCTGATCATGACCCCTACCCTGGCCGACGTGCCGCCCCCGCTCGGGACCTACGATGATTCCGGTCCCGACCCGATGACGGCGATGGACTACGCGCGCCGGATCGCCACGTTCACCGGCGCCTTCAACGCCACCGGGCAGCCGGCTATCTCGTTGCCGCTCCAGCAGAGCGCCTCCGGCCTGCCGATCGGAATCCAGTTCGTGGCTCCGATCTGGCGTGAGGACCTGCTGATCAGGATCGCCTCACAGCTCGAGCAGGCCCACCCGTGGGCCGGGCGCCGGCCGACGGCGATCGCCACCGGCTGACGTGTTCCATTTCAATATGGTGACCCCGTGAGCGAGTTCCAGGGTGTAATCACTGCGATGGCGACGGTCTTCGATGCCGATGACCGGATCGACCTGCCGGCCTGCAGGTCGCTGGCGCGGCATCTGGTCGAGCACGGCTCGAACGGCCTCGTCGTAGCCGGGACCACGGGCGAGTCGCCGACGCTCGACGACGGCGAGAAACTCGCCCTGCTCGACTCGGTGATCGAAGAGGTCGGGTCCGAAGCGATGGTGATCCTCGGCAGCGGTTCGAACGACACCCGCCACACCGTCGAGCTGACCAAGGCCGCGGCCGATCACGGGGCCGACGCCGGACTCGTCGTGACCCCGTATTACAACCGGCCGAACGAGGCCGGACTGCGCGGGCACTTCGAGGCCGTCGCCGAGGGCAGCCCCGAGCTGCCGCTGATCCTCTACAACATCCCGGCCCGCGTCGTGGTCAACATGCCTCCCGCCTTTCTGGCCGAACTGGGCCGGATAGAAAACGTAGTCGCGGTGAAGCAGGCCAACGACGAAGAGCTGCGTCAGATCCCCGGCCTGGACCTGCTGGCCGGCAACGACACGGCCTTCCTCGATTCGCTGAAAGCCGGCGGAACCGGCGGCATCCTCGTCGCCGCCCACCTGGTCGGCGAGCGCATGCGTGAGATCTACGACCTGTTCCGGGCCGGCGACATCGCGGGCGCCGAGAGGGTCGACTCGGAGCTCAGGCCCGTCTACGACGCGATGTCGGTCACGGTCAACCCGATCCCCGTCAAGGCGGCACTGGAGATGGCTGGTCTATGCTCGGCCCGTATGAGACTGCCGATGGTCGAAGCGACCGATCAGGAAAAGGACCGGATACGAAGCCTCCTCGCCTCAGCCGGCGTGGAGATCTGATGGCCGACAGCTTCCGCGTCCTGCCGCTCGGCGGGCTGGGCGAGATCGGCAAGAACATGTGCGTGGTCGAGTACCGCGGCAAGATCGTCATCGTCGATACGGGCCTCAAGTTCCCGACTCCGGAGATGCTCGGGATTGACCTCGTCCTGCCCGACTTCTCCTACCTGCGTGGCCGCGCCAAGGACATCGAGGCGATTGTGCTCACACACGGCCACGAGGACCATGTCGGCGCGCTGCCCTACGTGCTGCGCGAAGTCGGCATGCCGAAGAAGATCTACGGCGGCATGCTGACCGTCGGCATGGTCAGGTCGAAACTCGACGAGCACAAGCTCAAGGATGCGCCGCTGACCGAACTGCCGGCCGGTGAGAAGACCATGGCCGGTCCGTTCGAGATCGAACTGGTCCACCTGGCCCACTCGATCCCCGACATGCGCGGTGTGCTGATCAAGTGCGACGCGGGCTCCGTCTTCTTCACCGGCGACTACAAGTTCGACCAGACCCCGGTCGACGGCCGGCCGGCCGATGTCGCCCGGCTGGCGAAGCTCGGTGACGAGGGCCTGACCCTGCTGTGTGGAGACTCCACGAACGCCGACCGCCCCGGAATCGCGCTGTCGGAGTCGGCCGTGGGGCCTGCCCTGTACGAGACCTTCTCGCGCTGCGAGGGCCGGATAATCGTGACTTCGTTCGCGTCGAACATCCACCGCGTGCAGCAGGTGATTGACGCCGCCGACCGGCTCGGGCGCAAGGTCGCGCTGGTCGGGAGGTCGATGAGGAAGAACTTCAACATCGCCTCCAACCTCGGCGTTGCCAACGCGCCCGAAGGCATCCTCATCCAGCCGCGCGAGATCGAGGACTTCCCCGACGAAAAGGTCGTGGTCATGTCCACGGGATCCCAGGGCGAGCCATTCTCTGCCCTGAGGAGGATGGCCAACAACGACCACCGCGACGTGTCCCTCCACTCCGGCGACACGATCGTCTTCTCGGCCAGCCCGGTCCCGGGCAACGAGCGCGCCGTCAACGAGACCATCGACACCATCTACGAACTCGGAGCCTCGGTCGTCACGGCGAAGGACGCGCCGATCCACGCCTCCGGTCACGGTTCGCGGGAAGAGATGAAGATGATGATCAACCTGACCAAGCCGAAGTACGTGCTGCCGGTCCACGGCGACTTCCAGCGCATCCGGCTCCACTCCGAGATCGCCCAGCAGGTGGGCATCCCGGAGGAGAACGTCTTCAAGGGGAGGAACGGGCTGCCGCTCGAGGTCGGTCCCGACGGTGCCGCCTTCGGCAAGGAGGTCGAATCGGGAGTGATCTACGTCGACGGCGTGGACCTGGCCGATCCCGAAGACGCCGCGCTGCGCGACCGCCGCACGATCTCCGGCGACGGAATCGTCTTCGTCGTCGCGACGATCGCCGCCGACAACGGCGACGTGGTCGTCGACCCGGAGATCATCGTTCGCGGCATCGGTGCGCTCGACGAAGACGACGAGATGACCGACGAGCTTCGCGACGTGGTCGAAGACTCGCTCGAGGACTCTGCCAAGCAGGGAGTGAAGAACCTCGAGCTGATCCAGTCCGACCTGCACGACCGGGTGGCCGCCTTCATCCACAAACGCCTCAAGCGCCGCCCGATGGTGGTCCCGGTGGTCGTCGAAGTCTGAGAATTGGATGACCCGCTCGCAAGGGTCGGCTTCTATCTGGTCACGCTACCGGCCTGGATCCTGCTTCCGGACTCGCTTTCTCTTGCCAGAGTCGACGACGCCTTTTGCGGGGTGCCGGCAAACAAGCTCCATGAGTACGAGGGCGTCGCGCCCGTACTCATCTTCGCCATGGTCCTGATTTCCCGCTCATTCTGGTCGCGGGTCGCGGTTGCTTCGGCGCCGGACTGGCCGTCACGTTGCTCTGGCTGGTTGCTTTCGCGGCATGTATCTGGGCCGCTTTCGCTGTTGGCAGCCACCTCACAGGCTCGGGAGTGGCGTGGAGTCTTCCTGCGGAGGGCACGGTCCCTTCCCTGCTCGCAGCGGCCGCATGTCCCGCCGGCGCCTTCTTGGCCGCCCCGGACAAGCCCGGTTCGAGCTAGCGTCGACAGTCGAGCGTTATTCGAACCGGAGTCAGGAAAGGTTTCGGAACGGTCCTGAATCCGCCTTTCGCAGCCACCTGATTCCAACAAGAGCGGAGGCAGGGGGCCGCCAGGGGGCGGATGCCGAGGAACGAGGAGGGAGACGGAGCGAACGTACCCCCGTAGGTGAGCGAGTTTGCCGACGACGACGAAGGCAGCCGCTGTCTGGTGGTTCCCGGACCCGCTCGCTCAACGCGGCACATACCGGCCACGGCATGCGACTTCGCCCCATGCAGAAGCAAAACCGCCGGACCCAGGGGGAGGGGAGGCCCGACGGTTGTTGCTGTTATCTGCGAAAAAGCGAACCCGCCGAGGCAGTCTGGGGGAGATCCCCGGCGGGTTCTTGTGTCTCGTCCAATAAGGAAGATAGGGAGAGGCTCTAAACCGGTCCTAAACGTGCGCTAACGGTTTCGTTCGCGTTTTCGCGGGCCAGTGGAAGTTCGACCGCGAACCGTGCGCCACCGTGCTCGGAGTCGCCGACCGTCGCCTTCCCGTCGTGCTCGATCGCGATCGCCTGGACTATCGCCAGACCGAGCCCGCTGCCGCTCGAGGCGGCCCTGTCGCCGGGCCCGGAGCTGCGTACGAAGCGGTCGAATATCTGGGCCCTGACCTCATCGGGAATGCCGGGTCCGTCGTCGGCGACCGACAGCTTCGCGGTGCGGTCATCGGCCGAGACCTCGACTTCCACCGTGATGAGCGTTCCGGGCGGGGTGTGGCGCACGGCGTTGTCGACCAGGTTCACGACCACGCGGTGGAGGTCGTCCGCGTTTCCGCTCACCGGCGCCTCGGCGCCGGTGACGAGCTCGATCCGGTGCTCGCCGGCGATCGGCCGGACCTCGTCCACTGCGCTGGCGGCGATCGTGGCGAGATCGCATACGCGGTGTTGCGGCGCGCGCCCGGAGTCGGCTCGGGCGAGGATCTGGAGGTCGGCGACGAGCCGGCGCATGCGTTGGGAGGACCGGAGGGCCGACTCGACCGACTCCTTCTCGAGCTCCTGGCTCGGAGAGCGGCCGAGCGCGTCGTCGAGCAGCTCGAGGTTGGCCAGCACGCTCGTGAGCGGAGTGCGCAGCTCGTGGGACGCGTCGGCGATGAATTCGCGCTGCCTGGCGAGGGACCGCTCCCTCTCGCTGCGCGCAAGCGAGAGTTCGTGGAGCATCTCGTTGAAGGTGCGGGTGAGCTCGGCCACTTCGTCGTCTGCGACCGGTTCGTTCAGCGTCACCGAGGGGTTGCGGGTGCGGGCGATCTCGCGCGCGGCCGAAGTCAGGCCGGAGACCGGCCTCATGGCCCTTCTCGACAGCACGACCCCGGCGAGTGCGGCGAGCAGGGTCGCGCCCAGCGTGCCGGCGAGGACCGAGATCCAGACCTGGCCGATCGACTGGTCGAGCCGGTCCACGGGCCTGGCGAACCGGACGAAACCGGGGGAGATGTCCTGTCCGGGGACGGGCGTCAGGGCGACCGTCGCGACCTGGTAGCCACCGCTCGTGATGACGTTCTCGCCGGTCGGCGGGCCGACATCGGGAAACTGGCTGGTCGAGTAGGTGCGCTGGTTGGCGAGCAGGGTGAGCGACGACGGCCCGGTCGCATTGGCGAAGACCTGTCCGAGGTCGACCGTCGGCGCGTACCCGGGTGTGACCTCGACGTTGTCCTCGACGTCGCGCGCGAGCTTCTCGGCGGCGGCCATCGTCTCCGACTCGTAGTTGTCGCGCAGCTGCTGGGTCGTGAACTGTCCCACGGCGAGGCCGAAGGCGACGAGGATCACGAAGGTGAGCCCGGCGGAGACCGAAGCGAGCTTCCAGCGTATCGGCCAGCGCGACGGCCAGTAGCTGGATCGGCGCAGCCTGTTGAGGGCCTTCACGCGCTCAGCCCTTTATTACGTAGCCGGCTCCGCGCTTGGTGTGGAGGATTCGCGGTTCCCCGCCCTCCTCGAGCTTGCGCCGGAGATTCGAGATGAACACGTCGATGGTGTTGGTGTCATCGAGTGGGTCGTATCCCCAGACTTCTTCCAGCAGGCGCTCCCTCGAGACGACCAGTCTCTGGTTGCGCATCAGGTATTCGAGCAGTTCGAATTCACGCTTTGTCAGTTCGATCTCCCGGTCGCCGCGCCTGGCCTCCTGCAGGTCGGGGTTGAGCCTGAGGTCGCCGACCGTGATCATCGCCGAGCCGCGCGGCGGGTGGCGCCGGAGCAAGGCGCGGATCCTGGCAAGGAGCTCGGCCCGGTCGAAAGGCTTGATCAGGTAGTCGTCGGCGCCGGTGTCGAGGCCGGCGACGCGGTCCTCGGGGTCGGCCCGGGCGGTGAGCATGAGGACGGGGACTTCGCTCGACTCGCGGATCGTGCTCATCACTTCCATTCCGTCCATCCCGGGGAGGCCGAGGTCGAGCACGACGAGGTCTGGTGCGAACTCGTCGAGGTCCTCCAGTGCCTCGGGCCCGTCGAGCGCGGCGCGGACCTCGTAGCCCTCGGCGCGCAGGGTCCTGCGGAGGACATCGACGATCTCCTCGTCGTCTTCGACCACAAGCACGCGCCCTCCGGCGGAATCGGCTTCGCTGAGCATGTTCCAAGTCTAAGCGGTGGCGTACGCGGATCGGCGGCCGAAGCCCGTCGGACCGCGCTCCAGGAGCCGCGGGAAGGTATTGCGCCGGTGCCGTAGAACAGACAGGACATGTTCGTGCGAAGAGCCAGGCGCGGTGCGAAACGGCGTCCGAACAGCGGCGCCGGCAGGACGGCGGCGAAAGAACCCCGGGCGCCGATCGACCAGAAGTACCTCGACCTGATCGGCCTGGGGATGATCCTGCTCGGCATCTACATGGTCTTCGTCCTGTATTTCGGCTGGGAGGGCGGACGACTCGGCACCGGCCTGAGCGACGCTCTGACCTACACGTTCGGGGTAGTCGCCTACCTGACTCCGGTCATACTGTTCGCCGGCGGGGGCATACTCATGTTCAGGCCGGCTCTGCCGGCGACACGGCCGCTGCGGACCGGTGCCCTGCTCCTGATTGCGGGAATGCTGCTCGCCCTCGCCGCCGGCACCTTCGGCCTGGCCGGCGGGCGCGGGTCGAATACCGCCTACTTCGACACCGGCTGGTTCCCCGAGCACGGCGGAGTGGTGGGCGAGACCCTGTACTGGACCTCGGCGACCCTGCTCCAGCGATTCGGCGCGCATCTGCTCGCTGTCTTCGCCCTGCTGGCCGGAACGCTGCTGTTGACCGGCACGACGGTGGCCGCGGTCGTCACGCGCGGAGGACGCGCCCTGAAGAAGGCCGGCTCGACCTCGGCCGGCGCGACGAGGGTCCTCACCAGGACCGGCGGCCCGACTGCTGACGCTGACGCTGCCGAGGCCGGCTCCGAGACCGTCGTGCTCGGAGACGACGAACTGACTTCGATGCTGCCGGACGAACCGGATGACGGCGTTGCCGGTTCGGCCTCGCCGCTGGAGGTCGATATCTGGGCCGAAGAGGGCCACGAGCCGACGGTGTCGGGCAACACCGAGCCGCTCGAGCCGATCGAGATCTTCCCGGGTGGTGAAGAAGGCACCGCAGGCGTCGAGTCCGAACAGGCCGGAGAATCCGGACCGGCGACGATCACCGGCGATTTCGACGAGGAACTCGCTGACCTCGAAGACGGGGTCGAAACCGCACCGGCCACGGCAGAGATCGAGCGGCCCGGGGGCGAACAGCTGCCACTGACCCCGATGGGCAAGGAGCGCGGCGCCACGAGATCGGAGCGGATCTCCTACCGTCCGCCTCCGGTCAAGGTGCTCGACCGTGGCCGCAAGGGCAACGGACCCGACCCCGCCGAACAGAAGGAGCTGGCACGCAAGCTGGTCGAGACGCTCGGACACTTCGGGGTCGAGGCCTCGATCGTCGGCGTGGTGACCGGCCCGCACGTCTCTCGTTTCGAACTGCAGCTCGCACCCGGGACCAAGGTCAAGAAGGTCAGCGAGCTCGCCAACGACATCGCCTACGCGCTCGCCTCGACCGACATCCGCATCCTGGCACCGATCCCGGGCAAACAGGCGGTCGGAGTCGAGGTCCCCAATTCGAGCCGCAACATGGTCAAGCTCGGTGACATCTACAAGCGGACCGAGGCATCTGCGTCCCCACTCAAGGCCTGGCTCGGCAAGGGCATCGACGGCAAGCAGGTCTCGACCGACCTGGCGACGATGCCGCATGTGCTGGTCGCCGGGACTACCGGATCCGGCAAGTCGGGCTGCGTCAACGCGATCCTCTCCTCGATCCTCATGCATTCGTCGCCGAACGAGGTGCGCCTGGTGCTGGTCGACCCGAAACAGGTCGAGCTGAACCACTACGAGGCGGTACCTCACCTGCTGACTCCCGTGGTGACCAACCCGAAGCTCGCGGCGAACGTGCTCAGCAACCTGATCGCCGAGATGGAGAGCCGGTACGGCCTGATGAAGGCTGCCCGCGCGCGAAACATCGTCGACTACAACAGGATCCAGGCCGAGGCAGGAGAGCCGGGCCTGCCCTACATCCTGTGCGTGATCGACGAGCTCGCAGACCTGATGATGGTGGCTCCGGCCGACGTCGAGGCCTCGATCATCCGCCTGGCCCAGAAGTCGCGGGCTACCGGCATCCACCTGGTCCTCGCGACGCAGCGGCCGTCGACCGACATCATCACCGGCACGATCAAGGTCAACATCCCCTCGCGCATCGCCTTCGCCGTGTCCTCGCAGACCGACTCGCGGGTGATCCTCGACCAGGGCGGCGCCGAATCGCTGCTCGGCCAGGGCGACATGCTGTTCCGTGGCCCGGGGACGTCGAAGCTGCAGAGGATCCAGGGGGCCTTCGTCTCCGAAGAGGAGATCGCGCGCATCACCGACCACTGGTCGGCCCAGGGCGAGCCCGACTTCGAGCAGGAACTGCTGAACGAGACGACGCCGCCAAAGGAAGAGCCGGCCGAGGGTGACTTCGATCCGGACCAGGACGACCTGCTCGACGAGGCGATCCAGCTCGTGGTCGACACAGAGACGGCATCGGTATCGATGATCCAGCGGCGGCTCCGGGTCGGCTATACGCGCGCCGGCCGACTGATCGACATGCTCGAGCGGCGCGGCGTGATTTCAGGATATGAAGGGTCGAAGCCCAGGCAGGTGCTGATCACCGCCGCCGACCTGCCCAGGGTCCTCGGTGGCGGCGAAGCGCCCGGGCCCGCGGCAACCGATGAGCTGGCGGTACCTGACGAGCCGGACGACGCCGGCGGGTCCGGGGCAGGTGGCGAAGGCACCACCGGCGAGCATCCGGAGCCGGTTCCCGCAAGCGAAGCCTGAGCACCGGGGAGCGGACGGAAACGGCCGCCGGCGGCGGTCCGCGCACGGCGGGCGGTAGGGTCGGCACAGCCGATGGCCGCAGACGCCGACAAGAACGTGAAGGCCGGAATCCTCGTCACCGGGACCGAGGTTCTGACCGCGGTCATCCGCGACGAGAATGGTCCGTGGCTGTCACAGAGGCTGCTGGATCTCGGGATCGAACTGGTGGAGATCATGGTCGTGGCCGACCGCCCCGCCGACCTGCTGGCCGGCCTCGCGCACATGCGCGACAACGGGGTCGACCTGATCATCACCACCGGAGGGCTCGGTCCGACCGCCGACGACCTGACCGCCGAAGTGGTGGCCGAGTTCACCGGGCGGGAACTGGTGCTCGACCAGGCGATGGAGGACAGGATCGCTGCGATCCTCGCGCGCTACGCAGCCACTGCGCCGATCGACCTGACCGCCGAGGCGATGCTGGCGGCCAACCGCAAGCAGGCGATGGTTCCCGAGGGAGCCGTCGCGCTGGACCCTGTCGGAACCGCACCGGGCCTGATCGTGCCGGGAGAAGGTCTCGTGGTGCTCGTGCTGCCCGGGCCCCCGCGCGAACTCAGGCCGATGTGGGAAGAGGCGCTCTCACAGCCGCTGATGCTCGAGGTCCTGGCCCGGGCCAGACCGCTGCTGTCCTACCGCCTGCGGATGTTCGGCACACCGGAGTCGGAACTTGCCTCCTCACTGCGCGACATCGAGGCGGACGGCGTGGATACGGGACGACTCGAGGTGACCACATGCCTGCGCCGCGGAGAAGTCGAGATCGACGTCCGGTACAGGGAGGAGGCCCAGGCCGAGGCCGACGCCCTGCGTGCCGCGCTGGCCGAGCGCCATGCGGCCACGCTGTTCAGCCTCGACGGCACGACGATCGACTCGATGGTGGCCGACCTGCTCTCCGGCCACAGGCTGGCGCTGGCCGAATCCTGCAGCGCCGGGCTGCTCGCCGCGCGCATCACGGACCGGCCCGGGGCTTCGGAGTATTTCGCCGGCGGGGTGGTGGCCTACTCGAATCAGGCCAAGGCAGACCTGCTCGGCGTCGATCCCGGGCTGATCGAGCGGTACGGCGCGGTGTCGCCCGAGGTGGCCCACGAGATGGCCGCGGGGGCGCTGGAGCGCTTCGAGGCCGACATCGCCGTCTCGATCACCGGGATCGCCGGGCCGGACGGCGGAAGCGAGGAGAAGCCGGTCGGTTTCGTGTGTTTCGAGGTGATCGCGGCCGATGGCCGGTCCGAGGCCCGCAGCCTGGTGATCCCCGGCGGCCGGAGCGACATACGCGACCGTTCGGCGCTGGTCGGCATGCACCTGCTGCGCCGGCTGCTTTCGTGACCGTTTCGTAGCGCTCTTTTCGGCCTTGTAGCCCACTTCTGACGCCGGAGCGGCGAGCCTGGGTGCTGCGGCCCTTCGCGACGGGTTTTCGTCCGACGGGGACCGTAGGGTCTAGATCCGAACCTGTGTTCGATCGAGCCCGACGAACCGAACAATGCGATGCGGCCCGTAGCTGCCGCGGCGAGGTGATTTCCAGATGAGCGTAGACAGGATCAACGACATGGAGCCGACCACCGAGAAGGAGGTCAAGGCCCGCAACGCAGCCCTCGACGCTGCCAAGAACCAGATCGAGAAGCAGTTCGGCGCCGGTTCGCTGATGAAGCTGGGCGACAAGTCGGCGCTCAACATCGAGGCCGTATCCAGCGGGGCACTGCCGCTCGACATCGCGCTCGGCGTCGGCGGCATACCACGTGGACGCATCATCGAGATCTTCGGTCCGGAGTCGTCGGGCAAGACGACGCTCGTCTACCACATCATCGCCGAGGCCCAGAAGCGCGGCGGGGTCTGTGCCTTCATCGACGCCGAGCACGCGATCGACCCCGTCTACGCGCGCAGGATCGGGGTGAATACCGACGAGTTGCTGATCTCCCAGCCCGATTACGGCGAGCAGGCCCTCGAGATCGTCGACGTCCTGACCCGTTCGGGTGCGGTCGACGTGGTCGCGGTCGACTCGGTGGCCGCCCTGACTCCCCGTTCCGAGCTGGAGGGGCAGATGGGCGAGGTGACGGTCGGCCTCCAGGCGAGGCTGATGTCGCAGGCCCTGCGCAAGCTGGCCGGCAACCTCAACCGGGCCAATACGATGTGCCTGTTCACCAACCAGATCCGGGAGAAGATCGGCGTTTCGTTCGGTTCCCCGGAGACCCAGCCCGGAGGCCGGGCGCTGAAGTTCTACTCGTCGCAGCGCCTCGACATCCGGCGGATAGAGACCCTCAAGGACGGCACCGAGGCGGTGGCCAACCGGGTCCGGGTGAAGGTCGTCAAGAACAAGGTCGCGGCCCCGTTCAAGCAGGCCGAGTTCGACATCGAGTACGGCCTCGGGATCTCGCGGGAGGGCAGCCTCATCGACCTCGGCATCGAGCACGACCTGGTCCAGAAGTCGGGCTCCTTCTTCTCCTACGGCGAGACCAGGCTCGGCCAGGGCCGGGCCAACTCGAAGCAGTTCCTGGTCGAGAACCCCGATATCGCCGACGAGATCGAGCAGCGTATCCTCGCTGCGGAGGGGATCTCGCGCGACGGCAAGCCGCTCGAGGGCACCGGGGAGTCATCCGGGGAGGCGGCCGCAGAAGGGCCCGCGGCTACGGAGCAGCCTGAGAAGCAGGCCGCCTAGGCCGCCAATTGGCTGACGAGCTACTGGCTGCCGCGCTGGCGGCGATCGGGCGCAAGGAGCGGACCGAGTCCGAGATGCGGCAGTGGCTGGCCGAGCGCGAAGCCGGACCGGAGGAGTCCGAGCGCGTGATGTCCTATCTGGTCGAGAACCTCGCCGTCGACGACGAGAGGTTCGCCATCGGCTACGTCGAGGACAAGCGACGGCTGTCGGGCTGGGGCAACGAGAGGATCGAGTCGGCCCTCTACGGCCGCGGTGTGCCGCCACACCTGATCTCCGCGGCGCTGTCCCGGGGCGGAGAGCAGAGCGAAGTCGACCGGGCCACAGACGTTCTGCTCGAGAGGGGCAGCGAGCTCGAAAGCGACCGCGGCCGGCAGCGCGCACTCGGCCTGCTGGCGAGGCGCGGCTTCTGCGCCGAGGACGCCTATGCGGCCATTCGCCGCGCACGCGAGCACGGTCTGGACGGGCGCGTGCTGCCGAATCGCGCGCTCGGGGGCCATCAGGAGGTTCAGTAGCCTAGGCGCAGACCGCATGGCGCTCAGATCCTTCATCCCCGACTGGCTCAGGAGTGGCGACGAAAGCGCGCCGGCCGCGGTCCCGGGCGGCGAGGCTGGGACCGAACTCGACTCCAGGCGCGACGAGATCGCGAGGATGGAAGAGCGCGCGCTGCGCCAGCTCGAGTCCGCATCCATTCGCCTCCGCGAAGCGGAGAGGCGCGCCGAGGCACTCGATTCGAAGCAGCACGAGCTCGAGGAGGCCGAGCGCCGGCTCGAGCATCTCCAGGAGCAGCATCTGGTCGAGCTCGAAAGGCTGGCGGGCCTCACCCGCCGGCAGGCGGAGAGGCTGCTGCTGGAGAAGGTCGGGCGCGACGCCGAGCACCAGGCGGGCCTGATCATCAAGAGGACCGAGGACGAGGCCCGCCTCGAGGCAGAGAGGCGGGCGCGGGGGATTCTCGCCGTCGTGATGCAGCGCCTCGCCTCGACCCAGACCACCGAGAGCAACACCCAGACCGTCCAGCTTCCCAACGAGGAGATGAAGGGCCGAATCATCGGCAAGGAGGGGCGGAACATCCGCGCGCTGCAGGCGCTGACCGGCGTCGACATCATCATCGACGAGACCCCCGAATCGGTCGTACTGTCCAGCTTCGACCCGGTTCGCCGCGAGGTGGCGAGGATCGCGCTCGAGAAGCTGATCGAAGACGGCCGCATCCACCCGGCGTCCTGCGAGACCGCCTGCCTGGAGGCCGAAGCCGAAGTCGACGACGTGATGATCCGCGCGGCCGAATCGGCCCTGCTCGAGGCCCGCGTCACCGGCGTGCACCCGGAGATCGTGCGCCTGCTCGGCCGGCTGCGCTTCCGGACCAGCTACGGGCAGAACGTACTGGCGCACCTGGTCGAGTGTTCGAACCTGGCGGCGATGATGGCCGCAGAGATGGGGGCCTCGGTCGAGGTGGCAAGGCGGGCGGCACTGCTCCACGACATCGGCAAGGCGGTCAGTCACGAGGTCGAGGGAACCCACGCCGCGGTCGGGGCGCGCCTGGCCCGCCGCTACGACGAGGTCGAAGAGGTCAGTCACGCAATCGAGGCCCATCACAACGAAGTCGAGCCGGCGACCGTGGAAGCGGTGATCGTGCAGTCGGCCGACGCGCTGTCCGGGGCCCGGCCAGGAGCCCGTGGTGACTCGCTGGAGCAGTACGTGAGGCGGCTCGGAGACCTCGAGGAGATCGCGCTTCGCCAGCCCGGCGTACTCAAGGTCTACGCGATGCAGGCCGGCAGGGAGATCCGGGTCATGGTCGACCCGGGAAAGGTCGACGACCAGGCTGTCGCCGTCCTCTCACACGAGATCGCCACGGCGATCGAGAGGGAGATGGAATACCCCGGCCAGGTGAAGATCACGGTGATCCGCGAACTGCGTTCGACGCGGGTCGCGCACTAGGCGCCGGGCTCTCCACCGGCGGGACGCTCCCTCCGTCCGAGCCGCTAGGATTGCGCCAGATGGAAGTCAAGAACCTTTTCCTCTTTTTCGGGATCGCCGCCGCGGTTTTCGCTGTCGTCGTGACGATTATTGGCCTGCGGTCCGAGAAGTTCCCCGACCGCAAGACGATGTTCGCCCTGCTCGGGCTCGGGATCGTGCTCGTGGTCGGCACCGGCTACTTCGGCGTCGAGCTCCAGATCGAGGAGGCCGAGGAGCGCGAGGAGCACAGCAAGGAGGCAATCGGCGAAGAAGCGTCGATCGCCCCGCTGCGCGTACCCACCAACGCCTGACCGCTCCGGCTACGCTGCGGGCCGGATAACCTGCTGCCGATGAAGCGCTTCCACGTAACCACGTTCGGTTGCCAGATGAACGAGCACGACTCGGAGCGCATGAAAGGCATGCTGGGTTCGCTCGGCTACGACGAGGCCGACAGCCGCGAAGAAGCCGACCTGATCCTGTTCAACACCTGCTCGATCCGCGAAAACGCCGACAACCGCTTCATCTCCCACCTCGGCGAAGCCAAGCGCCTCAAAGGTGAGGACCCGGGGCGGATCGTGGGCGTCGGGGGCTGCTGGGCCCAGTCGGTCAAGGACGAGGTGTTCCGGCGGTTTCCGTTCGTCGACGTCGCCTTCGGCCCCGGGCAGATCCACCGGCTCGCCGAGTTCCTCAATTCCGATTCACTCACCGCCCAGGGCTACTTCGAGTTCGAGGAGTTCTCCGGCGACCTGCCGGCCCGGCGCGCGCGGCCGTTTCAGGGCTGGCTCCAGATCTCCCAGGGCTGCAACTGCGTCTGCTCGTACTGCATCGTCCCTTCCACCCGTGGACGGGAACAGAGCCGCCATCCCGCCGACCTGGTCGAAGAAACGCGCCGGCTCGCGGCGGACGGGGTGCGTGAGGTGACGCTGCTCGGCCAGAACGTGAACAGCTACGGGCGCGACCTGCCGGCTGCCGAGAAGACCCGGTTCTCCGACCTGCTGCGGCTCGTGGACGCCGTCGACGGCATCGACCGCATCCGGTATACGAGCCCGCATCCGAAGGACATGCGTGAAGACGTGATCGCAGCCCACGTCGAACTAGAGTCACTCTGCGAGCACATCCACCTGCCCCTGCAGTCGGGATCGAGCAGGATCCTGAAGAGCATGCGGCGGACCTACGGCCGTGGGCGGTACATGGACCGCGTCGCGATGATCCGCGAGGCGCTTCCGGACTGCGCGATCACCACCGACATCATCGTCGGCTTCCCGGGCGAGACCGACGAGGACTTCGCGCAGACGCTCGAGGTGGCCGAGGAAGTCGGGTACGACGGCGCCTTCACCTTCATCTACTCGCCCCGCAGGGGCACGCCGGCGGCCGAGATGGAGGAACAGGTCCCGCACCCGGTCAAGAAGGAGCGCATGGCGGCCCTGGTCGAAGTCGTGCAGCGCCGCGCACACGAGCGCGCCCAGCGCTTCGTGGGCCGGTCGATGGAAGTGCTGGTGGAGGGACCGAGCCGCAACGACCCGAGCCGGATCAGGGGACGCATCCGGCACAACAAGGCGGTCAATTTCGAAGGCACCGCCGAGCCGGGCCAGATGGTGGACGTGGAGATCGGCTCGGCTTCATCGCAGACGCTGAGCGGCAGCCAGCGGCTGCTGAGCGGCATCACGGTGTGAGCCCGGGGGCGGCCGGCGAGCCGCGCGCGGAGGCGGGGCGGGCTCCCGTTGTTGCGCTGTTCGGCCCGACTGCGGTGGGCAAGACCGCGGTCGCGATCGAACTCGCGAGGCTGATCGCCGGGACCGGCAGGCAGGCGGTTGCGGTCAACTGCGACTCGATCCAGGTCTACCGCGGGCTCGAGGTGATCAGCGGTGCTGCCGACGCCGGTCAGCAGGCGTTGCTCGAGCACCGGCTGATCTCGTTCGTGCCGGTTGGGCAGGAGTTCAGCGCGGGCCGGTACGCGGAGCTCGCCCATGCGGAGATCGACGGCCTGCTGGAGGCCGGCAAGTGGCCGCTCGTGGTCGGAGGAACCGGCCTCTACCTGCGCGGCGCGCTCACCGACATGGAGTTCCGGCCGCCGGTGCCCGCGACGGTGCGAAGCGAGGTCGAAGAGGAGATCGACCGGCTCGGTGCCGCTGCCGTCCACGCGGGACTCCCGGCGGAGAGCCGGAGCCGGATCAATCCGAACGACCGCGCCCGCGTGGCTCGCGCCGCGGAACTGCTGAGGAGCGGACAGAGCCCGGCCCCTGACCATCGCGGGGGCGGCGAGCTCTGGACCGCCGGGCTCAGGAGGCCGACGCTGCTGGTCGGACTGGTCGACGATCCGGAGGTCCTGGCTCGGCGGATCACGGCCAGGGTCGCGGCCATGGCGGAGGCAGGGGCCGGCGATGAAGCGAGGCTCGCACTCGAGGCCGGTGCCTCGAGGACGGCGCGTGCGGCGATCGGCTTCGAGGAGTTCCTCGCCGGCGACCTCGAACTCGCGGCGGCGAAGCACCGCAGGCTGGCCAGGCGCCAGATGACGTGGATGCGGAGGATGGGCGGGGTCGAAATCCTCGAGCGTTCGGGGCGGGGTGACCGTGAGCTCGCGTCGGCGGTTTTCGAAGCTGCGCGGGGGCTCGCAGGGCCCGCTCGGGCCTGAATGCAGGCGGTTGTGCATCCGGATAGCTTGAAGCCGCGATGAAGTTCGAGAAATGGCAAGCGCTGGGCAACGACTACCTGATCGTCGAGCGCGACAACCTGCCCTGGACACTTAACGAGCCGCGGATCCAGATGATCTGCGACCCCCATTTCGGGGTCGGGTCTGACGGGATCCTGCTGATCGACCACAGCGACGAAGACGGCTACGTGGCCGAGCTCAGGATTTTCAATCCGGACGGCTCCGAGGCTGAACTGTCGGGTAACGGCGCCCGTGAGGCGATCCTGTACCTGCGTCGCCACGGCTGGACCGACGCCGACTCGTTCACGATCCTGACCAAGGCCGGGCCGGTCACGCCGCGGATCACCAGCGAACGGACCTGCGCGGTGGCGATGGGCAGGGCTTCCACAACGTCACCCGATTTCCCGAGCGGCGCCGACGATGGCCTCGGCACGGTCACCGCCGGCGGCCGTCAGTGGGATTTCCGCCATGTCTCGATCGGGAATCCGCAGTGTGCGATCGAGACCGGGCCCGAGCTCGAGGCACTCGACATCGGCGCAGTCGGGCCCGAGATCGAGAACAGCGGGCTGTTCCCCAACCGCAGCAACGTGTCCTTCTTCAGGGTCTCCGGATCCCGGGTCAGGGCGCGGATCTTCGAACGCGGGGTCGGCGAGACCCTGTCCTCGGGAACGGGCGCCAGCGGTGCCGCGGTAGCCGCCTTCCTCAACGGTGCCCCGAGTCCCATAACCGTCGAACTGGACGGCGGAGAGCTGACCGTGGAGATCGATGAGGATCTCGAGGTGACGCTGACCGGCTGGGCCGAAGCGATAATGGCGGGAGAGCTCTCGCCCGAGTTCACAGAAACCCTGAGCGGGCTGTCGGCCTGATCGGCCGACCCCGGATCCGTTCCCGAAAGAAGGAGAGAGAGTATGGCCCTGACCGACCCGTCGAAGCGACTCGAGGCCATGCCTCCCTACATGTTCGCCGAACTCGAGCGCAAAATCGCAGACAAGCGGGCGGCCGGGGTCGATGTGATCAGCCTCGGAATCGGCGACCCCGACATGCCCACGTACCCCCACGTCGTCGAGGCCATGCAGGCCGCCGTTGCGGAGAACGCCAACCAGAAGTACCCGAGCAACCGTGGTACCGACGCCTTCCGGCATGCGTTCTCGGAGTTCTACCTGCGGCGCTTCGGGGTCGAGATCATCCCCGACGGTGAAGTGATGCCGGCGATCGGCGCGAAGGAGGCGATCTACAACCTGTGTTTCGCCTTCCTGGATCCGGGTGACGTGGCCCTGGCCGCCGATCCGGGATACCCCGTCTACACCGGAGGGCCGATCCTCGCCGGAGCCGAGGCCGCGCTGGTCCCGCTGCGACCGGACCTCGGCTTCACCCCCGACCTCGAAACGATCGACCCGCTCACCGCAGAGCGGGCGCGGTTGCTTTTCCTCAACTATCCGAACAACCCGACCGGTGCCGTCGTTCCGGAGGGGTTCTTCGAGAAGGTAGTCGACTTCGCGAAGGAAAACGAAATCCTCGTCGTGCATGACAACGCCTATTCCGAAACCACCTACGACGGTTACGTGGCGCCCAGCTTCCTCGCGACCCCGGGTGCGAAGGAGGTCGGCATCGAGGTCTTTTCACTGTCGAAGGGCTACAACATGACCGGCTGGCGGGTCGGCGCAGTGCTCGGCAACGCCGATGCGATCGAGAGCTACTGGCGGTTGAAGACCAACGTCGACTCAGGCCTGTTCGAGGCGATTCAGCTCGCCGGAGTAGCTGCGCTCGAAGGCCCTCCTGAGCCCCTCGAGGAGATGAACCGGATCTACACCCGCCGCCGCGACCTCGTGGTCGACGCGCTGCGGGAGATCGGCGTCGAGGTCGACAGTCCGATGGGCACGATCTACGTCTGGGCGCCGGTTCCGGAAGGACACACGTCGACCAGCTTCGCCGAGATGGTCCTGGAGGAGGCGGCAGTGGTGATCTCGCCGGGTTCGATGTACGGACGCAGCGGCGAGGGGTTCTTCAGGATCTCGCTGACCACGCCGGATGACAGGCTGGTCGAGGCCGTGGAGCGCATGCGCCGCCACCTGAGCTGAGCGGGGCACGTCCTGCCCGGGCCCCGCTGTGCCTAGGATGAAGTGATGTCAGGAAACGGCCACAAAGGCACGAGCAGCGCCTCCCCCGACCCGCGCGGCCATGCGTCCAACGGCAGGCCCACGCCGGTCGTCAACGCGAGGATGAGGCGGGCCCGTCAGCGCGCGCTGATGATCGCCGTCGACCGGACCGGGGAGGCCACGCTCGACGAGATGTCGGAGCTGCTGCGGACGGCAGGGGTGGCGACGGTGGGAGAGATGCTCCAGCGCAGGAGCGAACCCGACCCGGATCGCTACTTCGGGCAGGGCAAGCTCGAGCAGGCCAAGGAAGAGATCGAGAGGACCGGGGCCAACCTCGTCGCCTGCGACGACGAACTCGCGCCGAGGCAGGAGCGCAACCTCGAGGCCGCCCTGGGCGTGCCGGTGATCGACCGGACCGCCGTGATCCTCGACATCTTCGCCGACCACGCCCACTCGGCCGAAGGCAAGCTGCAGGTCGAGCTGGCCCAGCTCGAGTACAACCTCGCGCGCATGCGGGGTCTTTGGACCCACCTCGAGAGGCTCGGTGCCGGGATCGGCACCAGGGGACCCGGCGAGTCCCAGATCGAAACCGACCGCCGGCTCGCCCGTGACCGGATCGCCGCCCTCCGCCGCCGACTCCGCGACGTGGAGAAGAACCGCGGCGTGATGCGCAGCCGGCGCCAGGAGTCGACGGTTCCGCAGATCGCGCTGGCCGGGTATACGAACGCGGGCAAGTCGACCCTGCTGAACGCGCTGACCGGCGCCGAGGTCGGGGTCGGCGACCGCCTCTTCCACACGCTCGACCCGACCACTCGAGGTTACGAGTATGAAGGCCGGCGGTATCTCGTGACCGACACGGTCGGCTTCATCGAGAAGCTGCCGCATCAACTGGTCGAGGCCTTCAAGGCCACGCTCGAGGAGACCGTGCTGGCCGACCTGCTGCTCCACGTTGTAGACGCCTCGGCCGACGAGGACCAGATGAATGTCCAGATGCAGGCGGCCGACGCAGTGCTCGGGGAGATCGGCGCCGGTGACAAGCCGCGTGTACTGGTCATGAACAAGGTAGACCTGCTCGACGCCGCCCAGAGGGCCGAGCTACGGATTCGGGTGCCGGATGCCGTATTCGTCTCCGCCACGACGGGAGAGGGCCTCGAACAGTTGAAGGCCGAGATCGACCGCACCTTCGAGCAGACGATGTCCCCGGTGGAACTGTTCGTGCCCTACTCGCAGGGTGCGCGCCTCCACGACCTCCACGAAGTGGCCGGTCGCATCGACCGCGAGGACGAAGCAGAGGGCGTCAGGGTTCGCACCCGCCTGCCGTCCGGACAGCTTCACCGCTTCGAGGACCTGGCGGTGGGCTGAGTCCGGTCCGTGTCCGCCTGGCTCGGGTAGAGTCCCCGCCCATGGAATTGAGGTTTCGCATTCTCGATGACACCGCCACGCTGCCCTCGCGGGCCCACTCAGGTGATGCCGGACTCGACCTGCATGCTGCACAGGCCGCGCACATCGGGCCGGGGGAGAGGTGGCAGGTATCGACCGGTCTCGCGGTCGAGATACCGGAAGGTCATGCCGGGCTGGTCCTGCCGAGATCAGGGCTCGCCCTGCGATACGGGATATCGCTGGTCAATGCGCCCGGCCTGATCGATTCGGGCTACCGCGGGGAAATCGGCGTGCTTCTCCTCAACAACGACCCGGCCGAGGTGTTCAGGGTGGAGCCGGGTGACCGGATCGCCCAGCTCGTCGTCGTTCCGATCGCCGGCCTCGAGCCGGTCACGGCCGGGCAGCTCGCGGCCTCAGAGCGCGGCGAAGGCGGTTTCGGGTCTAGCGGTCGCTGACCGCGGCGGCAAGCGCGGAGCGATGTGCGGCCGTCTCGAGTTCGTCGTCCAGCGGTGCGAGCTCGATGCCCCGTCCCTCAGCGCGCTCGAGGCCGGTCCTGATCAGGTGGTCTGCGAGCCAGGCGTTCTTCGGCAGCAGAGGGCCGTGGAGGTAGGTCCCGATCAGGTTGCCGCTGAGAACCCCCTCGTACCCGTCTTCACCGTTGTTTCCATGTCCGGCCACGACCTTGCCGAGTGGCTCGACGCCGGGTCCGAGCCAGGTCCGGCCCCCGTGGTTCTCGAAGCCGGCCAGCGTGCGCTTGGAGCCGTCGACGGTGGTCTCGATCGCCACCGGACCGATCAGCCGCGGGCCGTCGCTCCGGACCGTATGCAAATCGACCAGGCCGAGGCCTTCGATCTGCTCCGAGCCCAGCTCGTATGAGTCGCCCAGCAACTGGTAGCCGCCGCAGACGGCCAGCATGACCATGCCGGCCTCGACACCTTGCCTGGTGGAGTCGCGCTTGGTTTCGACCAGATCCCGGGCGACGGCCTGCTGATCGCGATCCTGGCCTCCGCCGATGTAGACCATGTCGTGCCGGTCCGGATCGAAATCTTCGCCGATTCCGCAGCGCGTCAACTCGAAGTCGATGCCCCGCCACTGACAGCGTTTCTCGAGGAAGATGATGTTGCCGCGGTCCGCGTAGATGTTCATCTGGTCGGGGTAGAGGCTCAGCAGGCGGAACTTCATCGGCATGACTCTACGAGAGCGGAGGCCGCGCGAGGATCAGGGTCGAGCCCATGTGACGATCCGTCTGTTCGATCACGCCGCTTCCCGCGGGAAGCAGGCCCGCGGCCCGCAGCTCCCGTTCGATCCCGGTGCGGTCGAGGCGATCGAGGGTGACGCTGTCCCTGCTGCTCACCGAGTCCCCGTCCGGCGCCAGGCTCTGGCGGACCCGCAACGCCGTGACCGAGCCGGGCGTCGGCTCTATCGCGACCGGCTGGCTCGAGTGGACCCACCCGCCGACCTCGCGCAGGTCCGGTGGTACCGCGGG
The DNA here is from genome assembly GCA_963701635.1 of uncultured Solirubrobacterales bacterium. Taxonomy (GTDB): domain Bacteria; phylum Actinomycetota; class Thermoleophilia; order Solirubrobacterales; family 70-9; genus 67-14. The sequence goes on along the minus strand of CAVPAU010000002.1, from coordinate 352,347 downwards.
GTAGTCGATGCTGACCTGCGGCAGCTGCTCGCAGATCGCGAACGCGGCGAGGCCTCCGCGTTCGAGCAGGCCCGGAAGTGCGCGGAACAGCTCCATCCGCTGCTCGGCGCCGCCGAGGATCTGTACCAGCTGCTGGGGCGCTATGACAAGGGAAAAGCGCTTTCCGGCCAAGGCCTTCGGAGGGTCGCCGAGCGCGGTCACGTCGCAGACGATGCCGGCCGGGCTCCCGGCGGGCCTGGTGCGGTCGAAGTCGGCGATCAGTTCGTGGTCGCGGTCGATACCGAACGTCCTCACCCCGAGACGGTTCAGGAAGTGGGATACACGGCCGATACCGCAACCGAGGTCGAGCACTGGTGCCCCGGTCCGTGAGGCGAGGGTGCCCCAGATGTCGAGATCGGCCGTGTAGCGGCCGGATTCCACCAGCTGCCAGAGCCCTGCCTGCGAGAAGCCGTTGCCGGAGTCGCTCACGACTGCCAGTATCGCCCCGCGTTGCTCTGCTCGGCCAGCAGCTCGCGCAGCTCGAGCAGCGCGGTGTAGGTCGGCAGCGCGAAGACCTTGTCCGGGGCCCCCTCGAGAGCGACTTCGAGCGAGCGGGCGATGTCCCGCACCACGGTGAGCCTGTCCTCCGGCCAGCCCGCGTACTTGAGCCTCAGTGCCATCTCGGGCGCGCGCGTCCCGGTGCAGACGATGCTGTCGACGCGTCCGGCGAGCAACTCGAAGTCGGCGTCCCAGACCCACGAGACGTCGCGACCGTCGGCGATGCGGTCGTTCAGCGCCAGCCACAGGTTCAGCGGACCGGGTTCGAGGTCGAGGGTGCGCAGTACTTCGTTGGCTCCGGCCGGATTCTTGACCAGCAGGATCGAGAGTTCGGTCGGGCCGATCTCGATCCGCTCCACACGGCCGAATACCGCCTTCATCGACGACAGGGCCGCGACCGCATCGGCGGGCGATACGCCGAGCCTGCCCGCCGTCGCTATGGCGCCCAGCGCGTTGTAGAGGTTGTAGAGGCCCGGCAGCGGCAGCTTCAGGCGGTCACGGGCCGCCTCCGACACGATGGTGGCCTCGAGGCCGTCCATGCCGAGCAGGGTCACGTCGATTGCGCTGACGTCGGGCTGCGGCCGGACGAGACCACATGAGTGGCAACGGTAGTGGCCGAGATGGCCGACGAAAGCGCACTCGTAGTCGAGCGCGGCGCCACAGACCCGGCACTGCTTGGCGTCGCTGGCGTGCTGGAGTGCGTCTGTCGACCGGCGAGTGTCTTCGATCCCGAAGTAAGTCGTGCGCTGACCGCTGGAGCGGCCGATGTCGGCGACCAGCGGGTCGTCGGCGTTGAGCACGAAGTCCGTGGAGCCCGCCAGCGAGCGTGCCATCGCCGCCCATGCGTCGGCCAGGGCCTCGGTCTCCCCGTAGCGGTCGAGCTGATCGCGGAAAAGGTTGCCGAGCAGGATCACTTTCGGTGTGAGCCGCTGCGCCACCTCGGGCAGCCAGGCTTCGTCGACTTCGAAGAGGCCCTCGTCGCCTTTCTGCTCGAGCAGCGCGGTCGCGACGCCCCAGGTCATGTTCGAGCCGGCACGGTTGTGCACCGGATGCCTGCCCGCCGCGTTGAGGATCGTCGCGAGCATCGAAGCGGTCGTGGTCTTGCCGTTGGTCGCACTGATCAGCGTCGATCCGGTCTCCAGCCGGGCGCCGAGCCTGTCGATTGCGTCGGGGTCGAGACGCAGCAGGACACGCCCCGGAAGCGTCGTGCCGCCCCCGCGGCCGGTGGCACGGCTCATTCTGCCGATGCCCCGGGCCAGCGCCGCCTTTGCCCGGATCACGGCGATTCCCCGGGCACGATCACCGGCAGCGCCGCGGGCAGTATGCGGATCCGGGCCGGCAGCTCGGTGAGCGGGTCACCATCGGCGTAGACGGTCAGGGGCCGGCCGGCACTGACCTCGATCGCTGAGGTCTGCCAGGACCTGACGTTCTCGCCGTCGACGTGCGTGCCGCGAAATACCTTCGGCAGGTTGAGCAGGAAGCGCAGCCGCCCGACCTCCCCGACGGTGATGACGTCGAGCAGCCCGTCGCAGGGATCCGCGGTGGGAGCCATCTTCATGCCTCCTCCGTAGAAACCGTTGTTGGCCACCGCCACCGTGTAGCCGGTGAAGCGGGTCTGGATACCCCTCTCGACGAGCGAGAACCGCTGCGGTTTCCAGCCGGCCAGCGCCCTCAGCGCCGCCCACGCGTAAACGGTGTTGCCGCTCAGCCGGGAGGCATTCGCGATCCGGTTTGCCTCGGAGTCGAAGCCGACCGAGGCGATGCCGAGGAAGCGCTCTCCGTTGGCGTCGCCGACGTCGAGGGCGATCGTGTGTCCGGCTGCCACCGTTTCCACCGCCGCAGCAGGGTCCGCAGGAATTCCGAGTCCCCTGGCCAGGTCGTTGCCGCGGCCCCCGGGGATGATCCCCATCGGGCTGCCCGTGCCGGCGAGCATTCCACCCACTGCCCCGATCAGGCCGTCGCCGCTCATCACCACCGGTACCTCACGGGCATCCACAGCGCCCAGGGCGAGATCCATGCCGTGCTCCTTCGAGCGAGTGCGCTCGACCCTGAAGACCATCCTCATCTCGTCGAACGCCCGCTCGACTTCGGGCAGGATCCGGAGCGACCGGCCACCGCCGGCCGCCGGGTTGACGATCAGGGCGTACATTGTTTCGACAGCGGGGACAGCGGGACTCAATTTCGCGGTCCCTTCCTGGAGGCCGTGAACCATGTGCCGTGCCCGGCCGAGCCACCACCGGAACGCTCCAGTCCCCGTCTGGCGAACTTGCGCTCCACCGTCCGCTCCGGGGTGAAGAACGGCGTGCGATCACCCAGGGTCGCGACCACGATCACCGATCCCTCCGGGCGCAGCACACGGTCGATCTCGGAGAAGAACAGCGGCATGTTGACCGCCGTCACGAGGTCGAAGCTGTCGTCGGGCCAGGGCAGGCGGGACGCGTCGCCTTCCCGGAAGACGACGCGCGCCTCGGGGTCGAGACCGATCTTGGCGCTCGCCCGGCTGACCATCGCCGGTGAGATGTCGACGCCACGGATCCGGGCACGCGGGAATTCGCGGGCGAGGAACAGCGTCGCTGCCCCGGTACCGCAGCCGATGTCGAGGATGCTCTCCGGATCGGACTCGACGTCGAGCACTGCCGCGGCCAGCGGGGCGAGGTGATCGAGCGAGCCGGCTCCCGTTCGCTCGTCCCAGCCCTGGGCCGCCCGGTCGAAGAAGCGCATCACGGGACGGCTGATCACCGGCCAGCTCCACGGCGCGTGGGCGACCACGGCACAGATCGCCTTTCCGGCCAGCACCGTCCTGCGGTCCGGGGTGGAAGGGGATTCGTTCACCTGCTGATCTTCTCAATTGCCGTGGATTCCGGTTCGACGCCCGGCGGCGAACCGCGATCATCTAGCCTTGCGCGGGTGAGCGAGCGAGGCAAACTGATGATCATCGGCGTCTTCGCGGCATTGCTGGCCGTGGCGCTGGCGGTCGTGCTACTGGGTGGCGAAGGGGACGAGAGCCCGCAGGTGGTGGCAAAACAGGGCGATCTGGACCCGCCGGGCCAGGTGCTCGACCCCGGGCAGTCCGCCTCCGTCGTGATGGATACCAGCGAGGGCAGCTTCACGATCGACCTCGACACCGAAGCCGCGCCCAAGACCACGAACAGCTTCGCCTACCTTGTCGAAGAAGGCTTCTACGACGGCCTCGGATTCCACCGGATCGTGCCCGATTTCGTCATCCAGGGCGGTGATCCGCGCGGCGACGGCACCGGTGGACCGGGCTTCAAGACGGTGGAGGAACCCCCGCCGGACCTCAGCTACGAGCCGGGGGTCGTCGCGATGGCCAGGTCGGGCGACGAGAGGCCCGGTACGTCCGGCAGCCAGTTCTTCGTCGTCACCGGCGCCGGGGGCGCCTCGCTGCCTCCCGAGTACGCACTGGTCGGCAGGGTCGCGGACGGACTCGACGTGGTCGAGCAGATCGGCAGGCTCGGCGGTCCCGACGAACAGCCGACCCGGACCGTGGTGATCGAGAAGGCCACGCTGGGGACCGGCTGACCGGCGTGGTTCTCGAGCCGGTGCCTTTCGAGATCGGCGACGGCGGGCCCGTGCTGCGCGGCGAGACTCTCGGAGCGGGCCCCGACCTGATCCTTTGCCACGGACTGAGCGCCACGCGCAGGTACGTCGTACACGGCTCGAAGGTGCTGCCACGCCGGGGCTATCGCCTGCACACGTACGATGCGCGCGGCCACGGCGAGTCCGATCCCGCCTCCGACGGCTACGGATACGGACGGCTCGCCGACGACCTCGGCCGCGTCGCCGGTCGCGTGGCCGAGGGTGAGAAGGTCGTCGCCGGGGGCCACTCGATGGGATGCCACACGGCTATCGCCTTCGCACTGCGAGATCCGGAACGCGTCGCGGCGCTGATCCTCGCCGGGCCGGTCTTCACGCCGGAACTCCAGGGCGAGGCAGAGCTCTCCCGGTGGGACGAGCGCGCCGACGCACTCGAGACCGGCGGGCCCGAGGCATTCGGCAGGGCTGCGGCCGAGGGCATCGAGTCCGGGCGGTACCGGGAAACGGTCGAGCGTCTGGCCAGGGATCGCGCGGCCCTCCACCGCCATCCCGACGCCGTCGCCGAGGCGCTGCGCGAGGTCCCGCGCTCGCGTCCGTTCGCTTCGATGGAGGAACTCGACCGGCTCGACATGCCGGTTCTCGTGGCGGGCACGCGGGACGAGGCCGACCCCGGTCACCCGTACGAGGTGGCCCGGCTATACGCCGACCGGCTCCCGCATTCGGAATTCGTCGTCGAGCAGCCCGGGGAATCGCCGCTGTCGTGGCAGGGGGGGCGTCTGTCGCGTGAGATAGCGGGCTTCCTGGGCCGCAACGGGATCGAGGGACAGCCGACTGAGGCCGCCGGGTAGCCTGAAGTCGTGACCGCAGACGGACCTGCATCTGAAGCCGCCGCTCTGGGAGAGGCGCCATTGCCGGGCATGAGGTGGATCCCGGGGGGCCGCTACCTGATGGGAAGCGACAGGCACTACCCCGAGGAGCAGCCCGTTGTGGAGGTCGAGGTCGATGGTTTCTGGATGGATGAGACCGCGGTCACCAACGATGATTTCGCCAGGTTCGTGGACGAGACCGGCTACGTCACTGTGGCCGAGAAGGCGCCCGACCCCGCGATGTACCCGGGGGCCGACCCGGCGCTGCTGGTCCCGGGTTCGATCACGTTCAACAAGCCGCCGGGCCCGGTCGACCTGAACAGTCCGATGGCCTGGTGGCAGTGGACGCCGGGCGCCTCGTGGCGGAGGCCGTGGGGTCCGGGAAGCGACATCACCGGGAAAGGTGATCATCCGGTGACCCAGGTCTCCTTCCAGGACGCAGACGCCTACGCCCGCTGGGCAGGCAAGCGACTGCCGACCGAGGCTCAATGGGAGCGGGCCGCGCGCGGCGGCATCGAAGGTGCCGAGTTCGCCTGGGGAGACGAACTCTCCCCGGGCGGCGAGGAGCGGATGAACCGCTGGACCGGTGAGTTCCCGTGGAAGTACCGGCCGCGCCGTGGTGGACCCAGGAAGCCCGGAACGGTACCGGTGCGCAGCTTCGAGCCGAATGGCTTCGGCCTGTACGAGATGACCGGCAACGCGTGGGAATGGACCGTCACGTGGTTCGAAGAAGGGCACAACGAGGTTTCGAAGGGTTGCTGCGTGCCGCGGGAGCCGCTCGGACCCGGCGTCGACGCGAGCCGGGATCCGGCGACGGGCATCCCGCGCAAGGTGCTCAAGGGCGGTTCGTTCCTCTGCGCCGAGAACTACTGCAGCCGTTACCGCCCCGCGGCGCGCATCCCCGAGACGGTCGAGAGCGCGACCTGCCACATATCGTTCAGGTGCGTCGTTCCGGCCTGAGCGGCAGGCCAATGGCGCGGTCCGGCGAAGAGTCGGGCGGGTGGCGCGGCGATCGGCCCGCCACCACGGCCATCAGCGAAAGGAAAGTGGAGAGACATGAGTAGCAGCGGTTCGGGTTCACACAGCGGTTCCGCGGTCTGGGGTTCATGGGTTGCCTTCGCGGCCATCCTGATGATGCTCGGCGGCGTATTCAGCGTCATCGCCGGGCTCGCAGCCGCATTTGGCGACGACTACATCGGCGGCACCGTCAACGGTGAGATCTACCTGCTGAATACGACTGCGCTCGGGATCTTCTGGATCGTGGTCGGTGTGATCAAGGCCTGGGCGGGCTTTGCGCTGATCCAGGGCCGCGAATGGGCCCGCATGGTCACCATCGCGGTCTGCTCGATCCACGCGGTCCTGGCCCTGCTGTCGCTCACCTCGCAGCCGTTCCTCTCGACGGTATTCATCGTCTTCAACGTGATCGTCATCTACGGGGTCACCGTCAAGTGGGAAGAGGCCAAGATCGGCATGGGGGACTGACGCGCCGGCGTTTTCCGACAGGGCAGGAGCGTTCTCCGCAAGAGTCTGGGCCGTCATCCGGCGTGCGGTGGCCACCTTCGACCGGGAGGCGGGCACGAGGCAGGCGGCCCAGCTCAGCTTCTACCTGCTGCTGACCTTTCCGGCGCTGCTACTGCTCGCCGTGTGGATTCTCAGCAACGTGCTCAACGAGCCCGGTGTGCGCGAGGACCTGATCGAGGAAATCGTCGCGAACCTGCCGTTGACGGAAGTCGAGGGCCGCAACGAGGTTGCCGATTTCCTCGACGAGCTCACGTCCGGAGCCGGAGGGCTCGGCCTGATCGGCGCGTTGATCCTTTTCTATTCATCGACCTCGACGGTGAGCGCGATGCGGCACGCTGTCGTGACAGCGAACGAGCACGGCAGCAGCGGCCCGCCTTTCCCCAAGAACAAGGGCCTCGACATGGCGATCATGCTGGTGACTCTGCCGGTCACGCTCCTGCTCGTCGCACTTTCGGTCTCCCGCCCACTGGCGCGGGCCGTTGACGACAGCCGGCTGCTCTCCGACCTCGCAGGGACCTTCGGCGGTCCGCTGGCGATCGGGGTGCTCGGCTTCGCCCTGCTGGCCTGGATGTTCTGGGTCCTCAATCCGGGTCGCTCCGACTGGACCAGCGTGGTCGTGGGCGCGGCCTGCGCGACTCTGCTCGTGGCGGTCGTATCCCTGGGGCTGCGCGGCTGGTTCGACCTATCGGGCGGAGGTAGTGCCGTCTACGGCGTGCTCGCCGCCTTCATCGGCGTGCTGATCTTCCTCAACCTGGCCTCGATGGCCATCGTCTTCGGGGCCCACATCGCCTCTGCGATCCGCTCCCGTCCGTGGGCGGCACAGACTTGAGCGTCACGGCGGACGCCGGCGCGGGCGTGGTGTAGCTTCTGCGGTCATGGGTTGCTTCGTGGCGCTCTTCGCGCTGATCTCCCCGAGGCTGGCGCTCTTCTTCATCCTCGTCTTCTCCGACTGGGTCGGTCAGGCCTTCGACGGCTGGGTCCTGCCCGTGCTGGGCTTCTTCCTGCTTCCGTGGACCACGCTGGCCTACATCGTCATGTGGGAGATAAGCCCGGGCGTCGAAGGATTCGAGTGGTTCATCGTCGTCCTCGCCTTCTTCGTCGACCTCGCGTCGTACGCGAAGACCCGCGATCCCCGTGCCGCCTAGTCCCCGTGCCGAAGGCGGGACGGGACCCTCAGTGGACGAAGACCTTGAGCGCGACGATAAGCAGGCCGATCGCGCCGTTTACCGATCCGATGATGGCGCTTCGTCCGATGCCGAGCTGCTCCTTCCGCCCGATCACGAGCCCAGCGCCGACGAGCATCAGCACACCGGTCCAAACGGCGATGTAGGAAGCGTCCTCTTCGGAAACGAAACCGAGCGGCGCCAGCATCATCGCCGCGGCCGGGATCAGCGCACCCTGGACCATCGGCCACTCCTTGCGCGACTCGCTTCGAATCAGGCTCATCGCCGGCAATGGGCGGGCGAAGCCCGCAGCGACGATCGAGGAGTAGACGTGGGCGAGGAAGAAGACCAGCGCGGTTGCCACCGCCCACAGTGCTACCTCGACGGGGCCCAGCTCGGGATCCTTGCTGGAGGCGGAGATCACCGCCATCGAGAGGATGGTGCCGTATATGGCGCCGGCGTAGTTGGTCTCGAGCGGCTCGGTCCCGTCCATCGGGCGCATACCCTAGTCGGCGTGTTGCGCAGGTGAACGTGGAACCCGTCTCACCCGGCCTGCTCACCTTCGTCGGACATGCCAGCACGATGATCGAGGTCGACGGCGTGAGGCTGCTCACCGACCCGGTCCTGCGGCCACGGATCGGCCACCTACGCCGGCAGGTCTCGCAACCGGAAGCGCGGCTCCCGCCCCTGGACGCCGTGCTGATCTCCCACCAGCACATGGACCACCTCGACCTGCCGTCAATCCGGAGCCTGGGGACGGACATCAGGATCATCGCACCGAGGGGGAGCGTGCGGCTGCTCTCCGGTCAGGGCTTCTCACGCGTCGAGGGACTGGACGTCGGCGACTCGGTGGCGGTCGGACCGGTGCTCGTCACCGCGGTGCCGGCCGAGCACGACGGCCGCCGCTGGCCCTTCCGGACCGAGGAGGACGCGATCGGCTTCCTCGTCGAAGGAAGCAGGTCCGTCTACTTCGCCGGCGACACCGACATCTATGACGAGATGGCGATTCACCTTCCCGAGGTCGACCTGGCCCTGATGCCGGTCTGGGGATGGGGACCGACGCTGGGGCCCGGACACATGGACCCCGAGGCGGCGGCGAGGGCGACGGCGCTGATCCGCCCGCGCCTGGCGGTGCCGATCCACTGGGGCACGCTGTTTCCGATCGGGCTCCGCCGCTGGCGAAGCGAACTGATCCACCGGCCTCCGCACCGGTTCGCGGACCTGGTTTCCGACTACTCCCCCGAGACCGAGGTCCGCGTGCTTTCACCGGGGGAGTCGACTGAAATCGGCTCCCGGGCCTGAGTGAAACGCGCCTGCCAGCCCTTGAGGATGCGGTAGATCGACTCGGCTCCGATTACCGGCTCCTGCGGCCAGTCGAGTTCCGGAGGGTGGAGGACAAACGGGAAGGACTGCGGCCCACCCATGCCGCCGTGGGACCCGACCAGTTCCTCGAAGGCCGCGACTTCGCCGAGGTCCTCCCAGTAGGTGCTGTTTACCATGATGTCGGGGCAGCGCGGAAACCTGTCGGTACGGCGGACGTGCCCGGCGGCGTTCGGACCGAAGGGCGCGAGCGGATCCTCGCCCTCGACCCGGTCGCGGTCGAGGAAGTTCGTGCCGCCGGCCCCGAGGACCACGGCACCGCCGGATTCGGACCGGACCAGCACGAAACCGATCCCGGGATGGTTTCTGAGTCCGTCGATCAGGCCGGGGTGGAGCTCTTCGATCTGCTCCCTGGTCAGCCTGCCCGGTTGCCTCGGGAAGCTGATCAGCCCGAGGCAGCCCGATGCCATCACCGACAGCTCCGGCGTTTGTTCTGATTCGTCACCGTCCGGCCGCGCGGTCTCCGCGTGCTCGGGTTGCATACCGGGTTCGCCGCTGCGACCGGCGCGCTTCAGGGTCTTACCGGTCAGTGAGTCCCCGCTGTCGGACTCGGCGACCGACGCATGGATGAAGGCCCTCGAGTCGTCTTCTCCGCCCGGCACGGGCGCTACGGCGGCCCCTTCGCAGAGCCCGCTGACCAGGTTCTCGAGGGACTCGTCGTAGCGCTGGAGGAAAGTCGCGCCCTGCGACTGTCCGTGGTCGGAGAGAACCACGAACCTGTAAGGGCGCGGTGCGAGCGGGGCGACGTTGATGATCCGCTGGATCTGCCGGTCCACCTTGCGCAGGGCCTCGAGGCTTTCGCGGCGCTCGATCCCGGAGTGATGGGCCACTTCGTCATAGGCGAGGAAAGTCGTGTAGACGGATGGCCTTCCGGAGAGCATGTCCCCGACGACGGCTGCCACCTGGAGGTCGAGCTGGATCACAGTCGCCCAGGCACGCATGACGGCATAGCTCCAGTTCCTCCTGATCCGGGGCTGGATGTCGTCCCGCTCCTGCCGGACTGCCGCGGCCCGCTCGCGCAGTATCTCGATGATCGTGAACACCGCGGTCTTGATCACCGAGTACGGCTTCGCGAAGTAGGCCGCGTAGTCCCTTCCGATCCCCTTTCGGTGTTCGAGCACGGTGCTCATGGTCAGCTGGGAATGGGGGGCATCGCCTGAGAGGATGTTCGCACGGCTCGCGCCGCCGTCGAACAACAGGCCGGCGCCGTCGGACTGCCGCCGCTCGATCTCGGCCGCGTCGCGCGGGTGGTTGGTGACGATCGGCGCGTTTCGGTCCTTCTCCCACCAGCGAAAGGCCGGCATGTCGTGATTGTTGCCGTGGAGGATCCCGGCCTGGCAGGCCCCGGTCTGCGAAGACCAGTCGGTCTCCCAGGCTTCGAGCCGGAACCCGCCGTCGCGGATCAGGCGGCTGATCGTGGGGGCGCTGCCGTTGGCCAGCGCCCGCCTGAGCACGTCGTGCGCGAGTCCGTCGATCTCCAGGAAGATGATCCCGGGCCCGTCCCCGGACACGCGCTCACCACGGACGCGGGCCTGCCTCTGGACTACGTTGAGGTACCAGGTGCTGTCTTCATCGATGGCCAGCAGCGAGGAGGCGAGCGAAGTGACGGCCGCGAGGGTGAAGGTGATGACCAGCGCCTCGGTCAGGCCGTCGATCTGGAGCCACGGCATGGCCAGGATCGCACTGGCAACGACGAGACCGTTCAGCAGCAGTCCGAAGAGACCGAGCGTCAGCACCGTCAGCCTCAGCGTGAAGCGCGACAGGACCGGCCACACGAGGGCGTTAAGCAGGCCGAGCAGTATCGCGGTGCCCAGCGCTGCCCAGGGTCCGTCGACCGCAAAGCCGGGAAGCACGGCGGCCAGCAGGATCAGCGCAACCGCGTCGACGAGCACGACGACGAGACCGTGGGCCAGCATCTGCTTGCGGCTTCGGGTCCTGCGAATCGAGTCTGGGATGGCCACGCTAGCGCGGGACTATTTCACAGGCTTCACCGGAGCATCGTCGCCGGTGGGACAGGAACGACCGGGCGAAAGGGCGGGAGAGACGACGGCCGGCCGCACTTACCAGTCAGTTGACTGGCTGGTATCTTTGCCGGCATGGTGGAAGGCAGGAGGCAGCAGAGCGAACGCACGGCCGCAACGCGCAAAGCGGTCCTGGGGGCGACCCTCGACCTGCTGGTCGAGCGCGGTTATGCCGGCACTTCCACCCGCCTCGCGGCCGAGCGTGCCGGAGTGTCCCTGGGTGCGCTCCAGCACCATTTCAGGACGAAGGCCGACCTCAGCGTAGAGGCCCTCAGCTATGCGAGCGCCCGGCTGGCGGAGGAGTTCGTCGCTACCTCGGATGCTTCCGGCGATGTGCTCGAGCGCTTCGGCTCGATACTCGACCGGCTCTTCATCGTCTTCAGAGGCTCGACCTTCGTGGCGGCGGTCGAGATCCACCTCGCCTCCCGGACCGATCCCGACCTCCAGGCCGCGGTGCTCGAGCTCAACCGCGAAGTCGAGTCCCTGATCCTCGACAGCGCCGGGGAGCTGCTTCCCGAGATCTCGGATCACCCCGAATTTCCTGCCCTGATCTCGACTTCGGTCTCGGCGATTCGCGGGCTCGCGCTGACCGTGATGACCCCCCTCCGCGACGGCGACGCCGAATGGGGCCAGGTCCGCGAGCAGCTGATCCGACTCGGTTCGCGGATCGCACAGCCGGAGATCGCATGACCCGGCAGCTGCCACCGGGCCCGCGCGGCCTCGACAACGCCCGGTTCGTGCTTGCCACGACGCGCGACTTCATGAAGCCGCTGTGCGCGATGGCCGCCGAGTACGGGGAGGTCTCGAGCACCCACGCCAGGGGGCGTCAGATCATCGCGATCAGCGGCAGTGAGGCGGCCCGTCACGTGCTGATCACCAATCAGGACAACTACGAAAAGGGCATCGAGTACGAACTGCTGCGCATCGTGCTGGGGGACGGGCTGCTGACCAGCGAGGGTGAGGTCTGGCGGCGGCAGCGGAAACTGGTCCAGCCGATGTTCGCCAAGCGGCACCTCAGTGACTTCACCGGTCACATGACGGCGGCCACAGCGGACGCACTCGAAGGCCGGCCGTTCGGAGGACTCGAAGAAGGCGCATCGCTCGACCTCAACCGGGTGATGATGGAGCTGACGCTCGACGTGGTGGGCCGGGCGCTGTTCGGGGCGGACCTGACCGGTGAGACGGCAGCACGGGTCGGGCCGGCGATGGACAACGTGCTGCGGCTCGGCACGAGGATGGCCAGGCGGCTGCCCACCTATGCCGCTTCGATGCTGCCGGGAATGAACCTGCGCCGGGCCATCGCGCTGAACCCCGAGGGCCGTCGCTTCCAGAGGTCGCTCGAGGACCTGCACCGGGTGATCGACGAAGTCCTGCTCGAGCGCAGTGCGATGGGCGACACCGGCGACGACCTGCTCGGGCTGCTGCTCTCGGCGCGCGACGAAGAGACCGGCGAGGCGATGTCGCGCGAGCAGGTCGGCGACGAGCTGATGACCTTCATGCTCGCCGGTCACGAGACCACCTCCAACGCCCTTTCCTGGACTTGGCAGCATCTCTCGCTGAACCCGTGGGCGCGGCAGCGAATGTTCGACGAGGTGGACCGAGTGGTCGGCGACCGGACACCGACGATGGACGACGTCGAGAGTCTTCCGTGGACCCGGGCCTGTGTCGAAGAGGCGATGCGCATAACGCCACCGGTCTGGATGGTCGGCCGGCGCGCCCGCGAGGACGACGAGATCAACGGATTCCACGTCCCGGCAGGATCGAGCCTGATGGTCCTGATCACGATGATCCACCGGGACCCGGCGGTCTGGGTCAATCCGGAGGGATACGACCCGACCCGCTTCCTGCCAGAAAACGCGAAGGGCCGGCCGAGGCAGGCCTACATGCCTTTCGGCGCGGGCCGGCGCATATGTGTCGGCTCGACGTTCGCGATCGTCGAGGCGACCCTGCTGGCAGCGATGCTTGGCCGGCGCTACGCATTCGACCTCCCCCGCGGCTACCGGCCCGACCCCGAGGCCGCAATCACCCAGCGACCGCGCAAAGGCCTGCCAATGACCGTGCACCGCCGGGGCCATCCGGCGGAGGCAGGGGCGCCCGGAGACGGCGAAATCGCGGTCTCTGCCTGAGCGGTCGTTAACGCCGACGCGCCCCGGAGGGGGCCGGGACGCGTCGTGACTGGGGGAGGGAGGGTTGAGGCCCTAGAACCGGCCGGGATGCCGTGCGGTGAAGGCGCCGGGAGTAGAGCGCATGCTCTTGCTCCAGCCGGGGCCGTCGCCCGGTGTCATCGAGGTGTCGAACCGCAGTCCGGCGACCACGAGATACATGTGTCCGGGGTTGGAGTAGGTGGTGATCCACCTGCCCCTTCCGCGGTTCTTCCAGTTCATGTAACCGGTCGAAGGCATCGGGCTGCTGACGAAGCGGCCGCCACGCAATGCGTAACTGACCGCGCCGGAGCAGTCGTAGCCGGGCGAGTTGAAGCTGGCGTGGCCGCCTCCGTAGATGTACGGCTTGTTGCGGATCCGGTTCGCCCAGCGGATGACCTTCTTGACCCTGGCCGGGGCCGAGGCCGGGGCGATCGCCTTGCCGTTGACCAGGCGGGCCTTTTTGAACGGCTTGCACTTGCCCTTGGAGAGGTTCAGCCCGCCGCTCGAGGTGGCGGTACAGGCCTCGGCGCGGTCTGCCATGCCCAGGCCGAGCAGTGCGAAGACTGAAAAGACGAGGGCTGTCGCCGCAGCGACGCCGGTTATTCGGAACTTCGCCGCATGGTGCGGCTGGATGTGAGTCATTTGCTACCGAACTCCTTGTCTGCCTGCGGGGTTAGCTGACGGGCTGGCGCTCAAAGAGCCTGCGCTCCCACCGCGATTGGTGGATTCGCCCCAAAAACCTGGTTCCCCCGCTTCCCGGGCCCGAAGGCTGCCGGGAACTCGGCGTATATCGGTTATCGAACTTTGCGCAGCATAGACCATTTGCTAATGAAATGCACACACATGCGCGGGAGGTGGGTCAGACGCCAGCGAATATGCTGCTCCAGATGCGGGCCGACCCCCGAGAAATCGTCGCCATATTCGCTGGCGGAATGATCGGGGCCGTACTCAGGGGGGCGCTCGCGGAGGCATGGAGCGTGGACCCGGGACAGTGGCCGTGGGCCACGCTGGCTGTCAACCTGACCGGCGCCCTGCTACTCGGCTATTTCGTCACGAGGATGAGGGAGCGATTGTCCGTGAGCACGTATGCGCGGCCGTTCATCGGTACCGGACTGTGTGGAGCATTGACCACGTTCTCCGCGATGCAGCTCGAACTGCTCGACATGCTCGAGGCCGGCTCCTGGCTGCTCGCATCGGCTTATGCGGCGACCAGCGTGACCTTGGGCCTGCTCGCCGTGGCGCTCAGCAGCGGCCTGGTCAGACGGGCAGGCCTGGGCCGGTGAGCCTCGGCTTCTACGCGGGCGTGGCCCTGCTCGGCGGGCTCGGGGCCACTTGCCGCTTCCTGGTCGACGCGAAGCTGAGCTCGGCGGTCGACACGGCCTTTCCGGTCGGGACTCTCGCGGTCAATCTGCTCGGGGCCTTCGTGCTCGGCCTGTTGGTCGGATCCGGGGTTTCGGGTGATCTGCTGCGCCTGTTCGCGCTGGGCCTGCTCGGCGGTTTCACCACGTTCAGCACGTGGGTCTTCGAAAGCCACAGGCTCGCCGAAGACGGACTGCTGCGGGTCGCCACGGCCAACATCGGCGTGAGCCTCGTGGCCGGGATCGGCGCCGTCTGGCTCGGAGACGTGCTCGGGGGCCTGGCGTGACGGAGGAGTATTCGCGCCTGTCGGTCTACTTCGGCGAACGCTCGCGGAGCGGGGGAGGACCTTCGGCCGAAGCCCTGCTCGCCCGACTCGAGGACCGAGGCGTGCGATACGCGGTCGTGCTCAGGGCGGGGGAGGGGTTCGGTCCGCGACACGGGCTGCAGACCTCCACCCAGCTGAGCCTCTCCGAGGATCTTCCACTGGTCCTTATTGCGGTCGGGGAATCGGGCTCGATCGCCTCCTCAGCGGTCGAAACCCGCGACCTGCTCGACGAAGGTCTGGTCACGGTAGAGGAAGTCCTGAAGTGGGAGGGCGAAGGAGGCGCTGCCGCATCGGGCGGGGCGCGATACGGACAGATCACGGTGTGGCTGAGCCGCGGTGTGAGAATCGGCCGCCGGCCCGCCTGGGAGCAGCTCGCGCTGTCGTTCCGGGAGGGCGGCGCCGACGCGGCGATCGCGCTGTTGGGAATCGACGGGCTCGTGGCGGGCCGGCGCCGACGGGCCTCGTTCTTCTCGGCCAACCGCGAGGTACCGTTGCTGTTCTCGGCCGTGGGGCCCGGCTACGCGCTGTGGCAGGCGTGGCACGATGTTTCCCGTTTCGTCCCGGGAGCCTTTGCCGAGGTCTCGGAGGCCGAGGCCCTTGGCGGCGCGTCACCGGTGGCTACCGGCCACCCGTTGCAGCCCGCGATGCGCAGGGTGGCGGTCTACGGGGGAGGGTTGCCGCCCGGAGGCGGGGTCGATCGCCAGCAGTCTCTGGTCCGGTTGCTTCGCCGCGCAGGCGCGCCCGGGGCAACGGCGTTCCAGGGGGTCTACGGCTTCGCCGGTGACCAGCGGCCGCATGGCGAGTCGTTCAGAACGCTTCGGCGGAGGATTCCGGTCCTGACCGAGGCCGTCGACACGTCCGAGGGCTGCGACCGGTGGCTGGCCCGGGTCGAGGCATCGCAAGGGCCGGGCCAGGTCGTGGTGGCCCAGCGGGTCGACAGGGTCAGCCGACCAGGCGGTCGAGCCTGAGCTCGGGCCGCTCCCGCTCCAGCCTTTCCGCCTGGAACCGGCTGGTGAAGAGCGCGAATACCATCCCGTCGGTTCGGGTCCTGATCTCGGCCAGGCCGTCCTGACGGATCCTCTCGGCACTCTGCTCGTCCGTTCGCCGGGCAAGCTTCCAGTTGGTTTCGTCGGAGAGCACTTCGACTCCGAACTCGGTCGCCATGCGCTCGATCGCCACCTCGAACTGGAGGCGGCCGACCGCCCCGAGTACCGGCATCGGATCACGGCCGCCGTCCTGGGTCAATACGTGGATCACACCTTCTTCGGCCAGCTGCGAGAGGGCGCGGTTGAACTGTTTGTGGCGCCTTGCGTCGGCGTTGCGGATCCGGATGAAGTGCTCGGGCGCCAGCGTCGGCAGCGGCGGGAACTCGATCCGGTCTCCTTCGTAGACCGTATCTCCGACCTGGAGGTCGGCTGCGTTGACGATGCCGACGATGTCGCCGGGGAATGCCTGTTCGAGAGTCTCACGCTGGCGGCCGAACGCCTCGGACGCATAGTTGAGGCTGATCGGCCGGCCGGTGCGGGCGTTCAGCACCTTCATGCCGCGTTCGAAGCGGCCGGAACAGATCCGGATGAAGGCGTTGCGGTCGCGGTGGCGTGGGTCCATGTTCGCCTGGACCTTGAACACCAGCCCCGAAAAGCCGTCGTCGAGTGCCCGCCGTCCGCCGTCGCTGCCTTCACGCGGCGACGGGGGTGGGGAAAGGTTGATCACCGCTTCGAGCAGCAGCTCGACTCCGAAGTTGGTCAGGGCCGAGCCGAAGTAGACCGGGGTCGAGATTCCTGATTCCACCCCCTCGACATCGAACTCGTGGCCGGCGGCTTCGAGAAGAGAGAGCTCGTCGCGGGCGCGGTCCCATGCCGGCGAATCGGCGTCGAAGGCAGCATCGAAGGGGAGGGTCTCGCCACCCTCGGCCGAGCGCCCGCCGGGACTGCGGTCGAAACGGTGGAAGCTGCCGTCGCGACGGTCAACCACGCCGAGCAGTTCGCCCGGGTCGCCGACCGGCCAGGTCATCGCGGTCGGCATCAGGTCCAGCGTCGACTCGACGTGGTCGAGCAACTCGAGCGGCTCGATACCGGGCCGATCGCACTTGTTCACGAACGTGATCAGGGGGATCCCGCGACTGCGCGCGACCTCGAACAGGCGGAGGGTCTGGCTCTCGATGCCTTTCGCGGCATCGATCAGGATCACCGCTCCGTCGACGGCCGACATGACCCGCAGCGTGTCCTCGCTGAAGTCGCTGTGTCCGGGAGTGTCGAGCAGGTTGATCACGTTGCCGTCGTGCTCGAACCTGAGCACGGTCGACGAGACCGAGATCCCCCTCCGCTTCTCGAGCTCCATCCAGTCCGACGTCGTCGCGCGGCGGTCCTTCTTCGCCCCGACCGCACCGGCCTCGACCAGCGCGTTGCCGAAAAGCAGCATCTTTTCGGTCATCGTGGTCTTGCCCGCGTCGGGGTGGGAGATGATCGCGAAGGTGCGCCGCCGCGCAGCCTGCTCCGCTATCGGACCCGCCGAGGTGGTCGATTGTGCCATCAGTCGATCAGCCTCCTCTCCATCCTGCCCACCGCGATCCGCCACATGACCAGCGAGAATGCGAGCAGGCCACCGAACCTGAGCAGATCGGTCCACTCCATGCCGAAGCATGCGTTCCGGACCAGCTCGACCAGCTGGTAGAGCGGGTTGAACTGGGCGGCGACCTGGAAGGCCGGAGGCAGCTCCGAGATCGGGAAGAACGTGCCCGCGACCAGGAACAGCGGCGTGATGAACAGTGTCGTGACGTAGTTGAACTGGTCGATCTTCGAGACGGTTGCCGCCATCGTGATGCCGAAGGCGGCGAAGCCGAGCGCGGTGACGAAGGCGTAGAAGGGGACCAGCAGCATGGTCAGGACGGGGTCGAGGCCGAAGGCGATCGTCACGAGCAGCGGGAAGCAGCCGAATATCCCGGCCCGGATGCCGATCCACAGCATCTCTCCGGTGACCAGCTCCTCGACGTCGACCGGAGCCGCGAGAATCGCGTCGTAGGTCCGCTGGAAGCGGTGCTTGACGAAGGTCCCGAACATCGCCGGCAGGGCCGAGGAGAAGATGACCGCGGTTGCGACGATGCCGGTCCCCACGAACTCGACGTACGGAATGTCACCGACGTCGCTGACCAGGGTCGCGCCGAGCCCGAGCCCGAACGCGAGCAGGTAGACCGTCGGTTCGAGCAGGCTGGTGAAGGCCGTCGACCTCCAGAAGGTCCTGAAGTTGGCGAACTCCCTGCCCATGACCGCGCCGATCGCAACCCATTCGAGGCGCCCTACCCGCTGCTTCATTCGGCCTCCTCTCCGGTCAGCAGGACGAAGACGTCTTCGAGGGAACTGGCCCTGCGCACCGCGCCCTCCGGGACGCTCCAACCTTCCGCGCGCTCGATCCCGACGATGGCGATCGCCGGCCCGGCCGGCCTCACTGCGAGGCCGGCGGCTTCGGCCGAAGTCCGGATCTCGCCAAGGGTCTCCGGTGTCGCGTAGACCTCGGCCGTGACTTCGCCGGCATGTTCGGCGATCAGCCGGTCCGGGCGGGCGCGGGCAATTATGCGGCCTTCGGCCATGACCGCCACCTCGTCGGCCAGCTTCTCGGCTTCCTCGATGTAATGGGTGGACATCAGGATCGTGGTCCCGCGCGATCGCAGCGAGTCGACCAGCGTCCACAACTCGGTCCGGATCTGCGGGTCGAGCCCGACGGTCGGCTCGTCCAGAAGCAGCAGCCTGGGTTCGTGGACGAGCCCGCGGGCCAGCAGCAGCCTTCTCCTCATGCCGCCTGACAGCTTGTCCACGGCGTAGTCGCGACGATCTGACAGACGGGCGACCTGCAGTGCGCGATCGACTGCGGCCGGCACGTCGGCGACCCTGTAGAGGCGGGCGAATACGGTCAGGTTCTGCTCCACGGTCACGTCTATGTCGAGGTTGTCGAGCTGCGGTACGACGCCCATCTGGGTGCGGGCCTGCTTCGAATCCTCCGGAAGCTCGTAGCCGAGGACGCGGATAGTCCCCGAGTCGGCGATCGCCTGCCCGGTGAGCATGCGCATCGTCGTCGACTTGCCGGCGCCATTCGGTCCGAGCAGACCCAGGCAGATGCCCTCGGGCACCTCGAGGTCAAGCCCGTCCACGGCCTTAACGGGGCCGAAAGACTTGTGCACGCCGCTGATTTCGATTGCCTTCACCGCGGCAGTGAATCAGAACGGCTGCTTCAGCGCTTAGGCTGTACCGGCATGAAGTCACTGCTGATCGGCATAGACGATTCCCGCGAGGCGATCGACGCACTGAGGCTGGCCCGCCTGCTCGCCGGGGAGACCGGCGCCGATCTCGACGTCGTCGCGGTACTGCCGGGAGGAATGCCCGGGGCCGCCTTCGAATCCCCGCAGGAGGAGCACGAAGCCGGCGACTGGTTCGACCGTCTCTTCGAGCTCGCGGCAGAGGAGCTCGAGACAGGTTTCACTCCCCACCGGCTGCTTGGCCTTTCCCCACCGGCCGGCCTGACAAGCGCCGCGCTCGAGACGGGGGCTTCGGCGATCGTGATTGGCTCCAGCTGCCACGGTCCGATCGGCAGGGTGCTGATGGGGGACGTGGGCGCGAGGCTCGCCTCGGGATCCGAGTGCCCGGTGATCGTCGCACCGAGGGGCTATTCGCGGGACCGGCCCCGGCACCTCGAGCGGATCGGGGTCGGCTACAACGGCAGCCCGGAATCGCAGATAGCGCTCGACTACGGCGAGGCTCTCGCAACGCAGATCGGCGCCTCGCTGCTGCTGATCGGCGCGGTTCCGCTGATCCATGCCGGCGGGCGCATCGGCCACACCGGACGCGGCTACCAGCGGCTGATCACCGAGCAGATCGAGCAATCCCTGATCGACGCGGTCGAGCGCTCGACGACTAACGTAGCCTCCGAGGTCAGGAGCGGTGACGCCGCCGACTGCCTCGCCGAAGCCTCGCAGGAGTTGGACCTGCTGGTGCTCGGCTCGCGGGGCTACGGACCGCTTCTGCGGGTGATGCTGGGGGGTGTCTCACTGAAGGCGATGCGCTCGTCGGCCTGCCCGGTCGCCGTCGTGCCACGCGGCCGCGACTGAACTGCCAGCGGCGGGGTGCGCTCAGGTCCTGTTGGCGTCGGCGGTCGCCTCGACCAGGCCGATCAGGGCCACGTAGTCAGCCACCCTCGATGCCGCGAGGAAGTGCTTCGCCACGCGATCGTGCGAGGCCTTGCCCATGCGGGCGGCGAGCTCAGGGTCGTCTACGAGCTTCCTCAGCGCCGAGGCGAAAGCTTTCAGGTCAGACGGGTCCTCGATCAGGATCCCGGTCTCGCCGTCGATGATCTGGTCCTTGATCCCGCCCACGGCACTTGCGACCACGGGCTTCGACTTCCACATCGCTTCGGACACGGTCAGTCCGAAGCCCTCGACCAGACTCTTCTGAACGATGATGTCGGCCCGCCGCTGGATCGCGTTGACCATGGCGCCGTTCTCGTCGAAGTCGTCCATGGCCAGCGCGACGATGTGGACCCTTCGGCGCAGCTCGTCGGGCAGTGCCTCCCAGGCCTCGTTGATCCGCTGCTGCACGGCCGGGCCCTCCGGGTCGTCGGCGACCCCCTCGCTGGACGGGCCGATCAGGGCAAGGTGGGCGCCTGTCTCACCGAGGTATTCGGCAAAGCACTCGAGCAGCCCCTCGTGGTCTTTGAGCACGTCCCAGCGTGAGATCTGCGCGATCAGCGTGGCGTCATCGGGCAGCTTCTCGACCTGGACGACCTGTGAAGGGTGTTCGACCGTGCCTTCGCTGCCGTCCGAGCGGATGAACTTCGGTGGCTCCGAAGGAGGCTCACCGGCCAGCCCGATCACGCCGAGGATGGCGGAAACCGTGTCGTGATCGAGCTCCTGGTTCTTGGGAGAGAAGGCGTCTATGGCAGGTGCCATCAGATGTGCCCGGTCGGCGGGCAGCTGCGGCCACAGGTAGGCCCCGCGCGAGAACACGAAACCGTCGGCCTGCTCGACGTACGGCACGAGGAACTCGACCGCTTCGTCGACGTGCTCGTTCGCGATCTCGAGGCCGATGTGGCAGCGCCACAGCGTTATGCCGCCGGCGGCCTTGACCGCCGGTATCAGGCCGGCGGTCTGGGGGTCGTGAAGAAATATGACGTCACCGGGTTTGATCAGGTCGGTCAGGTGGCGGGCGCTGTCCTCGAGGATCTCCTCGTAGGCCCGGCGCTCTGCCGGTCCGAGCGAGCCGCCGTCTCCGGGGTGGCCGTGAAGCTTGTTGTGCAGCCGCTTGGTGATCGCGAAGAACTCTGGGCGCTCACTCAGCACGACCCAGCGCGTATCGACACCCGAGTCGTTCGCGTAGGGGAGGAAGCTGCGCAGCATCTCCGCCACTCCGCCGCCGAGCCGGGTCGAGTTGACGTGCCACACGGTCCGTCCCTCGAAGTGCTTGACCGCGAACTCGGCGATCTCGCGGATCCGGTCGAACTCTTCATCCATGACCGGTCGGTAGCGCTCCAGCGGCTGGGGATCGAGCTGGACGAAAGTGGGCTCGGCCATCAGGAAAGCCCTCTGTCGCGGGCGGTTGCCCTCGTCTCTTCAGCGGCTTCGGTTCTCAATTCTCACTCCCTGTTTCACGGTGCTGGGCGCTGGACGGCGAACCATACCTGCGCGGTCGGATCTGTGGAAGGGCCCGGACCCGGCCATCAACCGGTGGGGTAGGTTCCGGGGATGCGAGAACTGCTCCGTCCGGTCCGGAACCCCGTTTACCGGCGGCTGTTCTCGGCCCAGGTGATCGCGCTGATCGGGACCGGGCTCTCGACCGTGGCGCTCGCCCTGCTCGCCTTCGATCTCGCCGGCGACGACGCCGGCATCGTTCTCGGCTTCGCCCTGGCCCTGAAGATGGTCGCCTACGTTCTCGTCTCGCCGGTGGCGGCGGCCCTGACCCGCAACGTTTCCCGGCGAAGGCTGCTGATCGGCCTCGATCTCGGACGCGCCGGTCTCGTGCTGCTGATTCCCTTCGTCGACTCCGTCTGGCAGGTCTTCGTGCTCATATTCCTGCTGAACGCATGTTCTGCCGGCTTCACGCCGACTTTCCAGGCGGCGATTCCCGACGTGCTGGAGGACGCCGACACCTACACCGAGGCGTTGTCGCTTTCCAGGCTCGCCTACGAACTCGAGGCGCTGCTGAGCCCG
Source organism: uncultured Solirubrobacterales bacterium (assembly GCA_963701635.1). Taxonomy (GTDB): domain Bacteria; phylum Actinomycetota; class Thermoleophilia; order Solirubrobacterales; family 70-9; genus 67-14. The sequence continues at coordinate 330,284 of CAVPAU010000002.1, read as the reverse complement.
GTCCTCGCCGCGGCGCTGCTCGGCCTGGTCAGCTACGGAGCGCTGTTCTCGCTCAACGGGGTCGCTTTCCTGATATCGGCTTCGATAGTGGCCGGGACGCTGATCCCTCAGCCGGACCGCGTCCCGGATGCGGGCCGGCTGCTGCGCCGCACGCTCGCCGGTATCCGCAGGTACCTCGCGACACCCCGGCTCCGCGGCCTGTTCTGGCTCAACTTCGTCGTCGCTGCGGCCGGGGCCATGGTCATCGTCAACACGGTCGTCTACGTCAAGGAGTCATTCGGGCTGACCGACGCGGCCGTGGCCTGGGGGCTGGGCGCTGCCGGCGCCGGTTCGATGGTCGCCGCCGTTCTGCTGCCGGCCCTGCTGCGCCGCGTGGCCGACCGCGTGGCGATGCTGGCCGGGGGAGTGCTGCTGTCGGCAGTGCTGGCCGCCGGAGTGCTGATCGCCTCGTACCCGGCGATGCTCGGTTGCTGGTTTCTTCTCGGCGTCGGGCTCTCGGTCGTCCAGACTCCGGCCGGCCGCCTGATTCGCCGATCGGCCGGGTCCGGGGGACGGCCGGCCCTTTTTGCGGCACAGTTCTCGCTGTCCCACCTGTTCTGGCTGCTCACCTATCCGCTGGCAGGCGTGGCCGGCCAGGCGCTCGGGCTGGGCGTCACGTCGGGTCTGCTCGCCGGCCTTGCCGCGGTCGGTGTCGTGGTCGCCGCTGTCTCGTGGCCGGCCGAATCCGGGGACCCGGCCAAGCCCGCTACTTGATGACTCGGATCAGTTTCTTGTTGACGAATTCCTCGATCCCGTAGCGGCCGAGTTCACGCCCGAATCCCGAGCGCTTGACCCCGCCGAAGGGAAGCTCTGCGCTGTCTGCCCCGACCCCGTTCACGTACACCATGCCGGTGTCGAGACCGTCGGCCACTCGCATCGCCTGGTCGGGGTCGTCGGTGAACACGTATGAACCGAGTCCGAAGCCGGTGTCGTTCCCGAGCTCGATGGCTTCTTCTTCCGAGGAGACCTTGAAGACCATCGCCACCGGTCCGAAAAACTCCTCGCCGTATGCGCCGTTGTCCGGGGTGACATCGGTCAGCACCGTGCTGGGGAAGAAGTTGCCTTCGCGCTCGCCGCCGACGACAACTCGCGCACCCTGTGCCACCGCTCTGTCGAGCTGTTCCTGGAGGCGGTCCGCGGCCTGCTCCGAGGACAGCGGTCCCATCTCCGAGTCATCGGATGCCGGGTCCGACGGCTCGGCCGCCGCCATAGCGCCGGCGAAAGACTCGAGGAAGTTGTCGTAGAGGTCTTCGTGGACGATGAAGCGCTTGGCGGCGTTGCATGACTGGCCCGTGTTGTCGAGCCTGCCTCCGACCGCCGCCTCAACGGCTTCGTCGAGGCTATCCGTGCCCAGCAGAATGAACGGATCCGAACCGCCGAGTTCGAGCACGACCTTCTTCAGGTTGCGGCCCGCGACCTCGGCGACTGCGGCTCCGGCCCTTTCCGAGCCGGTCAGCGAGACGCCGCGGATTCGGGGGTCGGCGATCAGGTCCGCTATCTGCTCGTTGGAGGCGAAGATCGTCGCGTACGCGCCTTCGGGGAATCCGGCATCGTCGAACATCGACTGGATCGCGAGTCCCGATTCCGGGCACTGTCCGGCCGGCTTGAGCAGGATCGTGTTCCCGAGACAGAGGTTGGGGCCCGCGAACCTCGCCACCTGGTAGTACGGGAAGTTCCACGGCATGATGCCGATCAGCGGCCCGATCGGGCTGCGGCGGATCATCCCCGTGCCATCTCCTCCGAGCAACTCGATCGGCTCGTCCTTGAGGAACTCCTCTGCGTTTTCCGCGTAGTAGCCGTATATGTCAGCGCAGAAATCGACCTCGCCGAGCGCCTGCTCCATCGGCTTGCCCATCTCGCGCACGATGATCCCGGCCAGCTCCTCGCGCCTCGCGGTGTGGGCATCGGCAACTTTCTGGACCATCGCCGCGCGATCGGCGACCGTCGTCTCGAGTGACCAGTTCTCGTAGGCGTCCATCGCCTTCGCCACGGCGTCCGAGAGCTCCGCGTCGCTGATCTGGGGGTACTCCTTCTCCTTCTCGCCGGTTGCCGGGTTAATCACTGCGTAGCTGCTCATGTCTCTCCAATCCTCGGGACTTTCGGGCTGATCTCCTGCGCCCAGCCTACCCGTCCGGCACGGGCGCGCAAACCGGGAGTTCGTCCCCGGTCCTGCCGGGGCTGCCTGCCCGACCTGCGCGGTCGATATCGTGGCCGGGAACAATTGCCCCTGACGACGGGACCGAAACTCGCAGCACGGGCAGGGTTTTCAGAAGTCGAGATGCCGGATCAGCCTGTCCCGACCGGATCCGCCACCCGCCACTCGCCACCCTGGAACGCATGAAGCCACTTACCGACATCAAGAGGGAACTGCTCTTCGCCGCCGCCGCGGTCCTGCTGCTCGCCGGCGTGCTGGCTGGTGCGCCCGTGGCGGCTTCGGCCAAGCGGCCCAACTTCGTGATCCTCCAGACCGACGACCAGTCGCCGCAGCTGCTCAAGTCGATGTACCGCGGCAAAGACGGCGTCTTCAGGCCGACGATGCCCAACACCGTCCAGAAGGTCTTCCGTGCGGGCACCGAGTTCCGCAACTACTACACGACGTCGCCGGTCTGCTCGCCGTCGAGGGCCTCGCTGCTCAACGGCCAGTACCCGAGGAACAACAACCTGCTGACCAACGACGGTTCGCTCGGCGGCTGGCTCGGGTGGAAGGGCCAGGCGATCAGCGAGAACAACATTCCGCTCGCGCTGAAGAAGGCCGGCTACCGGACCTCCCATTTCGGCAAGTTCATGAACAGCTACTTCGACCTCGACACGGGCAGGCCGACCCGCGACGTGCCACGCGGCTGGAGCAGATGGTTCACCGCTTCATTCCGGTCTGGCGACAACCTCTTCTACGGTTACCCAGTCAACGCCGACGGCAGGATCAGGGGACCGTTCGGCAAGCGGAACTACACCTCGAAGAAGAGGATCGACCCGCCATCCTGCGGGCTGCTGACGCCGAAGGCACGCGAGCGCCCGGACGGGCCGAAGGTCCGCTGCAACTACGCGACCGACCTGTTCACGCGCCAGGCCGTGAAGGAGATCAAGTCGAAGGGGGCGCGCAAGCCCTTCTACATGCAGATCGACTATGACGCGCCCCACGGCGACGTTCGCTTTCCCGTGGGTCCCCAGCCCGCTACGCGGCACATCGGAAAGGCTTCGCGTACCCCGCTGACCAAGGACCCCAGCTTCAACGAGGCGGACATCAGCGACAAGCCGGCCCTTATCCAGGAGGCCGCCGCCGAACGGCTGACCGGCAGCGACATGCGCAAGCTCAAGGGCGCCTACCGCTCGCAGCTGGAGTCGCTGATGGCGATCGACGAAAGCGTCGCGGCCATCGTCAAGAACCTGCGAAGCATCGGAGAGCTCAACAACACCTACATCTTCTTCGTATCCGACCACGGCTATTTCCTCGGGGAACACCGCTTCTCCCTGGCGAAGTTCCTGCCGTACGAGTCGTCTTCCAGTGTCTCGATGGCGGTGCGCGGCCCTGGCGTGCCGCAGTTCTCGAGCTCGAACGAGGTCGTCGGCAACATCGACGTCCCTGCCACGGTCGCCGATCTCGCCGGCATCGATACTCCTTACGAGCTCGACGGCCGTTCGCTCAGACGATTCTGGAAGGACCCGGGCCGGAGCAGCCGGCGACCCGTGGGCATCGCACTCTTCAAACCGACCGCGACTGCGCAGCTCTCGGCCAGGGCGCCGGCGCTGCGCTATCGCGGCTACCGGGTCGGCCCCTACAAGCTGATCCGTTACTGGACGGGCGAGTCCGAGCTCTACGACCTGAGCCGCGATCCGTACGAGCTCAGCAACGTCTACGAGGACCCTGCCTACGTGGCCGTGCGGCAGTACCTCGTCTCCCACTACGACGACGTGATCAACTGCGCAGCAGCGGGATGCCGCGAATCGCTGCCTCCGTGGCCCGAGCCGACGCTGCCCTGAATGCCGGCCCGGAGGCCGGTCCTGCCATGAACTGACAGGATCCAACGGGTGGAGCCAAGGATCCTGGTCATCGCCAAGTCGCCCTCAGCGGGGCGCTCGAAGACGCGGCTGTGCCCGCCGTGCTCGCCTCGCCAGGCGGCCGAGCTGGCCGAGGCGGCGCTCGCCGACACGCTCGAGACGGTCGCCGCCACCGGAGCCGCGCGACCGCGACTCGTTCTCGACGGCGAGCCCGGGGAGTGGCTGCCGGAGGGCTTCGAGGTGGTCAGCCAGGCAGAAGGAGGGCTCGGGGACCGTCTCGCGGCCGCCTTCGCCGGTGCCGGGGGTCCGGCTCTGCTGATCGGCATGGACACGCCCCAGGTGAGCGTGGAGCTGCTGGAGGAGGGGCTGGCGGCACTGGAGCATCCCGGCACCGACGCGGTGCTCGGGCTATGTTTCGACGGTGGGTACTGGGCGATCGGTTTCGACGGGCGGCGCCCGGGGGTATTCGAGGGAGTGCCGATGAGCGTCGAGACGACCGGTCAGCTGCAGCTCGCGCGGATGCGCGAAACCGGCATGGAGGTCGGCAGCCTGCCGATGCTCGCTGACGTCGACTACTTCGACGACGCCGTCAGGGTTGCCCACGAAAGACCGGATGGACGGTTCGCCGAGACGCTTCGGCGATTGGAGGTCAACCGTGTCTGAGTCGACGCGGCCCGAGGCGCCGGCGCGACCGAGTGCCACGCGGATCTACGAAATCGGGCTCGACCACCTGCTGGGCTCGGGGGATCCGGCCGCTTTCTACGCGGTAGACGAGTCCGGTTCGAGGCGGAGGCTGCCGCTGGACCGCTGGCTTGATGAGGCTCCGGCCGACGAGGAGCTGCTTCTCGACCGCGCCGTCGGTCCGGTGCTCGACATCGGCTGCGGCGCGGGACGCCATCTGGCCGCTCTGCGCAGGCGCGGCGTGGTGGCGGCCGGTGTAGAGGTTTCGGGCCTGGCGGTCGAAATCGCCCGCGGTCGCGAAGTCAGCGTGATCCATGGATCGGTTTTCGACCTGCCCGAGGCTCAGGGATGGATGACCGCGCTGCTGATCGACGGAAACGTCGGGATCGGCGGAGAGCCGCGCCGCCTGCTCACGCGCACCGCCGAACTGTTGGCTCCGGGCGGATACGCCCTGGTCGAGCTGGAGCCACCGGGTGTGGAGACTCGAATTCTGAATCTGCGTCTCGAAGGCCCCGACGACGTCAGCGACTGGTTTCCGTGGGCCTGGGTCGGGGCAGACGGGATCGAGGCCCTGGCCGCGGGGACCGGCCTGCGTGTGGGCGAGGTGTGGGCGATCGGGGAGCGTTGGTTCGCCCAGCTGAGTCGATCCTGAACCTGCCGAAACCGGGGGAGGAGCAGAGGCCGCCACCGAGTGGCGATCTGGTCCCGTGGATCGTCACGGCCCTCGTCGGGGTGACCGTCGCCGTCGGGCTCGCAGCCCGGGCGACCGGCATCGACTGGGGCGCGCCGCTTCAGCCGCTGACCCTGTTCTGGGACCCGGAGTTCAGCTTCTGGGCGGTGGTCGCCGGCGCCGGAGTCGGAGGCTCGCTGCTGGCGGGCTTCCGGCTGTACCGGGCCGACTGGGGTGCCTGGTCGTACGCAGCCGGACTGTTCGGCCTCGCCCTCGTTTCCCGCCTTGCCCTGAACCTGGCGCGGGTCGGACCCGAGGCCTGGTACCAGCCGAACGTGGTCCGGCCCGCGGGCTCGGGCCGCCTCGAGTACCTGGCAGCGATGGAAGAGCTGCGCATGGGTATCGGGCCCTTCCTCGACGACTTCGCAGAGCTCGTTCCGATCCTTCCGCTGCATGTCGCGGGCCACCCGCCGGGCCTCGTTGTCACCCTCGACCTGCTCGGGTTCGACTCACCCGAGGCGATGTCGGCGCTGACGATCGGTGTGGGGGCATTGATGTCCCCGCTCGTCTACGCGCTCGGCCGGCGGCTCTTCGACGAGCAGTCGGCCCGCCTGGCGGCGCTGCTGTCGGTATTCGTGCCGACCGCGCTGCTCTACGGCGCGACAGCGGCCGACGCCCTGTTCGCGACGCTGGCGCTCGGATCGGCGTATCTGCTGCTGGCAGGGGGCCGGGCCGGCGTCGCCGCGGGCGCAGCTCTGCTCGCGGTTTCGTCGTTCTTCTCGTATGCGTTGCTCGTGGTGGGAGGCTGGGCCGGACTGGTCCGGTGGAGGCGCGACGGCATTCGATCGATGCTGCGGGCCGCGGCGGCCTGCGGCGCGGCGCTGCTTGCCCTCTACGGGCTGCTGGCGCTCTTCACCGGCTTCGACGTGCTTGCTTCGATCGAGGCAACGCATGACCGGTACTTCGAGGGGGTGGCGAGCATCAGGCCCTACTTCTTCTACCTCTTCGGCTCGCCGGCGGCCTTCCTCGTCATGCTGGGACCGGTGGCCTGGTACGCATCGAGGTCACTCGGCAGCAAGGAGATAACCGCGGTCGCACTCGCCGCCGCTATCGCGGTGACAGTCCTGGTCGGCTATACGAAGGCCGAGACCGAGCGGATCTGGATCTTCTTCGTGCCGATGGCCTGCCTCGCCGCGGCCCGTGCGCTGCCGGAACGGCACCTTCGTCCGGTGCTGGTCGCGATGGCGGTCCAGGCACTGGTGATCGAGGTGCTGTTCCGAACGATGTGGTGAGTCAGCGCAATTCGGCCGTGGCGAATTCGCGCATGCCTTCTTCGAGACCGACCTCGGCCACGAAGCCGAGCTGCTCGCGGGCCTTCGTCGAATCCGCGAAGACATGCCTCACGTCCCCGAGCCTGAACTGTCCCGTGACCACGGGCTCGGGCGCGTCTCGTCCGGTGGCCTCCGACAGCAGGCGTGCCATGTCGACCAGCGGCCGCGGCCGACCGCTGGCGACGTTGTAGACCCCGGCCTCGTCGGGGCCGGCATCTATCGCGAGCAGGTTGGCGCGGGCGACGTCGCGCACGTGTACGAAGTCACGGATCTGGTCACCGTCCTCGAATACCGCCGGCGCCGTACCCGACTCGAGGGCGCTTCGGAAGATGCTGGCCACGCCGGCGTACGGGGTGTCCCGCGGCATCCGCGGCCCGTAGACGTTGTGGTAGCGCAGCGCGGTGAAGTCCACGCCTTCGCTCTCGCGGGCGAAAAGCCCGCACAGGTGCTCCTGGTGGAGCTTCGTGGCGGCGTAGACGCTGCGAGGGTCGGCTTCGGCGGACTCGGGAACCGCATGTGGCGAGAGGCGTTCGCCGCAGTCGGGGCAGAGCGGCTCGAAGCGGCCCGCTTCCAGGTCTTCGCGCTCTCTCGGGGCGGGACGCACCGCGCCGTGGAGAGCACAGGTGTAGCCGCCCTCTCCATAGACGACCATGCTGCTGGCGAGCACGAGCGGGCCGCCGAAGCCCTTTCTCGACAGGGCCGAAAGCAGCCTCGCCGTACCGAGGCAGTTGTCGTCCACGTAGTCCTCCGCATCGCCGAAGTCCTTGCCCAGGCCGACCATCGCCGCCTGGTGGCAGACTGCGCCGACCCCGTCGAGCAACCTCACCAGGCCGGCCGCGTCCTTGACGTCCCCGGTCACGTATTCGGCTCCGGGGTTGAGGTAGCCGGGACGGTGCGTATGGGCGGCAGGGTGGAGGCAGTCGAGGACGCGGACGTCCCGCCCGGACTCGACCAGCAGGTCGACCACGTGCGAGCCGATGAAGCCCTCTCCGCCGGTTACCAGGACCTTTGCAGCCATCGCGCGACCCTATCCGACTCTGTTTCACGGGGGACGCCGAACCGGTTTGCCAGAATCGGCCTGTGGCGAGATCGAAGCTCGAGGCTTCCAACAGCAGACCGAAAGGCCTCGCGGCAGCCCTGGCTGCGGTCGCCGTGTCGGCGGGCCTGCTTGCCGGCGGATGCTCCTCGGACGAACAGGGCTTCGCCCCTGCGGCGGAGCCGGCTGAGTCTCCGCCGCTGACCGCTACGCCTGCGGGCCAGGTGGCGATCCTCGGCGTCGGCGTCGAGGGGATGATCTTCCATCCGCGTTCGGACTCGGTCGCGGTCGCGTTGCGCGAGCCGTACCGGCTTGCCTTCGTCGATCCTGAAGACCTGTTCATCACGCGCCAGTACCCGATCCCGAACCCGGCCCGCCACCTCGGTCTCTCGCCTGACGGGGTCCGCGTCATAGTGCCCGCCGAGTCGGCCAACGAGGTCTTCGAGATTCCCAACGGCTCCGGGCCCGTGATCCGCGTCGCCACGGGCGAGCATCCTCACGACGCGACCTCCGCGGACGGCAAGGTCTTCGTCGCCGACGAGTTCGGCGACACGGTCTCGGTCATCGAGGGCGGGCGCGTGGTGGAGACGCTTCCGGCCCCCGAGCAGCCGGGCGGCATCGCCGCCTCCCGCGACCGCTACGTCGCCGTGGTGACGGTGGCCGAGAGGGTCATGCAGGTCTACGATGCGAGAACCGGCGATGCGCTCGGCCGCACGTCTGCCGGCGTCGGTCCGACGCACATCGAGACGATCGGCAAGTATGGGTACGTGGCCGACACCGAGGGTGACATGGTGCGCAAGTACGTGATCGGACCCGAACCGCGCGAGGTCGCGGCGGTTCCCGCCGAAGGAACGCCGTACGGGATCGCGATCGACGCGAAGCGCGACCGGCTGTGGGTCACTCTGACCGCGACCAACCAGCTGGCCGGATATTCGATCGCCGGGAACGAACCGGTGAGGGAGTTCACGTACGCGACGATCCGTCAGCCGAATACCGTCGCGGTCGATCCCGCGAGCGGCGACCTCTTCGTCGGAAGCCGCAGCGACGCGCTGATCCAGCGGATATCCCCGGGCCGGGACGGATCGTGAAACTGTCTTCGCCGCTGCCGGCCGAACCGCCGCCGGGCCCCACGCGGCCCGCATTCTGGAAGAGCCCGCTGCGCGGTCCGTGGCTCAGTTCGGTACTCGGGTCGCTGCTGCTGCCCTTCATAATCATCTGTGCGTTGACCGGCTTCCTTTCGCAGGTCGCCTACGGTGAGAACAGCCTGCTGCCCGAGGGCGGCCTCGGGTTCAGCCTCGTCCCGTTCGACTGGCCCGCCGGATGGGCGTTTCTGTATGCGGTGACACAGGGCCTGCACGTGACCTCGGGCGTAATCGCGATACCGCTTCTGATCGCCAAGCTCTGGTCGGTCATGCCGAAGCTGTTCGAATGGCCGCCGCTCAGGTCGCCTTCGCACCTGCTCGAGCGTCTTTCCCTCGCCCTGCTCATCGGAGGCGCACTGTTCGTCTTCTTCACGGGGCTGCTGAACATCCAGCTCTACTACCCGTGGAACTTCAGCTTCGTCCCTTCGCACTACTACGCGGCGATCGTATTCCTCGCGGCCCTGGCGCTCCACGCAGGGCTCAAGTACACGACCGTGCGGCGCTCTTTCAGAGAGCAGGGCGTACTGCGGCCGCTCAAGTACGGCCTGAGGCAGACGACCCCCGAGCCCTACCGGGAGGACAGCACGACGGCGCTCGAGCCTGCGGCACCGACCGTCTCGAGGAGGGCGATGCTCGGCACGGTCGGCGGCGTCTCGCTAGGACTCGGCCTGATGATGGTCGGCCAGACCTCGCTCGGAGAGCAGTTCAGGCAGCTTGCCCTGCTGGCTCCGCGCGGCCGCGACTACGGTGACGGTCCGAACGACTTCCAGGTCAACAAGACCGCCGACGCGGTCGGCGTGACCCCCGACATGACCGGGCCGGGCTGGCGGCTCGAGCTCCGGGGTCCGCAGGAAGTCTCGCTTTCGAGGGAACAGCTGCTGGCGATGCCCCAGTACACCTACGACCTGCCGATAGCCTGCGTCGAGGGATGGTCCACCACCCAGACCTGGACCGGTGTGCGCCTCCGCGACCTCGCCGCCGCCGCCGGCGCCGCCGGGGCCGGTCAGGTCCTGGTCAAGTCGCTTCAGGAGGCCGGATCCTTCAACGAAGCGATCCTCAGCTCGGCGCAGATCGACGACGACAAGAGCCTGCTGGCGCTGCGCGTCAACGGAGCCGACATCTCGATGGATCATGGCTTTCCGGCGCGAGTCATCGTGCCGGCACTCCCGGGGGTCCACAATACGAAGTGGGTTTCGAGCATGGAGTTCCAGGCCTGATGGGTGGCTTCCGTCGACTCTACGGGGCGTCGCCGCTCCATCTGCTGGCCGTGCTGGCCAGCCTCGCGATCGCCGGCTATGGCTTCTTCATGATCTTCAAGTCTCCGGCGCCCGAGAGCACGCTGCTCTTCTTCGGCCTGGCGATAGTCGCTCACGACATGATCGCGTTCCCGCTCTACTCGACCCTGAATCTCGTCGCGAGCAGGGGCGCCGGAGCGGCAGAACCCGCCGACGTCGCAGCAGCAGGAGTGCCGGCGATCAACTACCTGCGCGTTCCGTTCATCATCAGCGCGATCTGCCTGGCCATGTTCTTCCCGCTCATCCTCGGACTCAGTGCCGACCGCTACGAAGCGAGCACCGGCCTGGACCCGGGCGTCTTCCTGGGCAGGTGGCTCGGGATCTGCGCCTTCGTTTTCACCGTCTCGGCGATCCTCTACGCTCTGAAGCTGAGGCGCTTCGCACGAACCGAACGGGAATCCGGCGAGAGCTGAACGTGCCTGACGTGATCCTGCCGGTCCTCGACGAGGCCGAAGCCATCCCGCGCGTGCTCGATTCGATGCCCGGCGGCTACAACGCGATCGTGGTCGACAACGGCTCCACCGACGGCTCGGGGGACATCGCCGCCGCGATCGGGGCCGAGGTCGTCACCGAGTCCAGACGGGGATTCGGTTCGGCCTGTCACGCCGGCCTGCTCGCCGCCCGCGACGATGTCATCTGCTTCATGGACTGCGACGGTTCGCTGGACCCGGCGCACCTGCCGCGCCTCGTAGCAGCGCACCGCGCGGGTGCCGACCTGGTCATCGGCGCCCGTATCCCCGAACCCGGCGCGTGGCCAGTTCACGCGCGAATCGCCAACCGCGTGCTGGCGCTGGAGATGCGCCGGCGAACCGGGATGCGACTGCGCGACCTCGGGCCGATGCGGGTCATGAACCGACAGGCGCTGCTCGGGCTCGGCATGCTCGACCGGCGCAGCGGCTGGCCGCTCGAGATGGTGCTCCGGGCAGCGGCCGCGGGCTGGCGCATTGAGAGCCTGCCGGTGCCGCTGGAGGGCCGCAGCGGCAAGTCGAAGGTCACCGGCACGATGAAGGGAACCCTCGGTGCGATCGCGGACATGTCACGCCAGCTCCGGCAGATAGATCCCGGATGATCCAGTTGGCCGGGAACGGACCCCGGCTGCGCGGCTGGCCTATGCTGCCCTTGTGTCGGATCTGACGAATTACGAAGTGGGGGAGGGCGTCGCGACGATCACCCTCGACGACGGCAAGGTCAATGCGCTGTCGCAGCAGATGAGCGCCGAGCTGATCGGGCGCTTCGACCAGGCCGAGGCCGATGGGTCGGTCGTCGTCCTGACAGGCCGGGCGGCTACCTTCTCGGCCGGCTTCGACCTGCGTTGCGAGCAGTCGCTGTGGCCGGAGATGATGATCTCGGGTGCGAGGCTGGCCGAGCGCATGCTCACCTTCCCGCACCCGGTCGTGATCGCCTGCAACGGCAACGCGATAGCGATGGGGGCCCTGTTGCTCAACGCGGCCGACTACAGGATCGGGGTCGAGGGCGATTTCCGCATAGGGCTCAACGAGGTCGCGCTCGGGATGACCTTGCCCTGGTTTGCGATCGAACTCGCGCGGCACCGCCTGACACGCCGGCATTTCGACATCTGCAGCGTCACCGGGACCCTGCTGGATCCGGAGGAGGCGCGTGCCGCCGGATTCCTCGACCAGCTCGTTTCACCGGATCGGCTCGGTGAGGCCGCGGTGGCAAGGGCCGCAGAGCTGGCTTCGATCGACATGGGCGCCCACCTGGCGACCAAGCTGCGCGTGCGCGAGCCGGTCCTGTCCGGGTTGCGCGACGGCATCGAACGCCTTGCCGCCGGCGACTTCTAGCCGACTGAGGTGGATGGCCGGTCGGCGCCGGGCTACGGCGCGGCTCGGTCCAGCCGGCTCTCGACGCGCATCGTCTTCTGGATGACCTGCTCCGCATCACGACGCGGTGAGGGCTCGACCGGCGAATCGGGGTAACCGAGCCTGAGCACGGCCTGGGGCGTGCACGCGTACCGAGCAGGGTGCGCAGGCGGGGACGCAGGTCCGAGACCTGGCACGGCTGGTTCATGTATCCGGCCTGCACGCCCCGGCCTGCCGCGACCAGCAGCGCGCGCTGGAGGGCCTGGCCTGCCATCAGCCAGTTTTCGTCGAGGTCGAGGTCGGTGCCGAGCACCGCGATGCAGGGGGCCTCGTCGGCGAGCTTCGCGTCCTTCCTGCCGGTGGTCCTGCCGAGATCGAATGCGCTGACCACGAGCTTCGCGATCGGCCTGGAGAATCCCGGCACTGCCAGTCCGTCGCCGGATCGCCGCGGGTGCATCCACGAAGCCAGCTCCCTTCGCCACGTCGCATCCGAGAACTGCCGGCGATCGCCTTCGGCGATCATCTCGCTCAACTCCCGTCTCTTCGACGGCTCGGACACGACCTCGATCGAGGCCCCTTCGGCACTCGCGGCCGCCTCGATTTCGGCGATGAGCATGGGATCGGGGACTTCATCGGTGAAGCCGCCCCGGGTCGTCCGGCGCTGTTCGATTCCCGCCGCGAGGGCGGCGACTCCGGATCCAGGGCCCGGCTCGAGCCGAACCGTCGCGAGCAGGTCGGACCGGCGGCCACGGGGCAGGATCTCGACCCTGGTCGCGATGTCGAGTGCGGCGATCGAGGCCCGCAGGTTGAACAGCGCGGCGCCACAGCTGAGCGTGAGCTCGCGGTCGAAAGGGTCGTTGGCGGGCAGCGCCCGAAGTCGGTCGGCGTACAGGGATAAGGAATCGCCGGAGTACTCGAACAGCCAAGGCTGCGTGTTGTGAGAGGACGGTGCCCTGATCGCCGCCCGCACCACCGATCGAAGCTCTCCATCGCTGAGCATTCGCCCGTCCACGGCCATGGTCCGAGCATATGCGCTCGAATCGCCGGTGGCTGCGGGTTTCTACCCAAATCCGGCGGAAGGCAACGTGGCCGCACCAGGGAGTCGCAGGTCAGGCGGGGTCGACCGAGTCGACGAACAGATCAACGCCGAGCTCGGCGCCGTCACCGGCGGCAGAGTAGACCGAGAAGTCGGTCACGCCGGCGGCCTTCAGCACGTCTTCGCAGAGCAGCGCCTGCCCGGTGAACTCACGGCTGTCCCTGGTCAGGACTTCGTAGGCTGCGTCGGCGTAAACCGCCGGGGTGCGGGCCATCTTCATCGCGGCGTCTCCGCCGAGCAGGTTCTGGACCGCCGCGGTCGCGACCAGGGTGCGCGGCCAGAGCGCGTTCGAGGCTACTCCGTCCGGGCGCAGTTCCTCGGCCAGGCCGAGCGCAGCCAGCGTCATCCCGTACTTGGCGATCGTGTAGGCGGTGTGCGGGGCAAGCCATTTCGGCTCGAGGCTGATCGGCGGGGAGAGGGTGAGAATGTGCGCGTTTGAACTCTGTTTCAGATGAGGCAGGCAGGCCTTGCTCAGGGCGAACGTGCCACGGCAGTTGATGTCAAGCATCAGGTCATAGGCCTTCATCGGCAACTCTGCCGTCGGCGCCAGGTTGATCGCGCTGGCGTTGTTGACGCAGATGTCGATGCCGCCGAAGCGCTCGACAGTACGGGCGACGGCCGATGCGATGTCATCGTCGTTTCTCACGTCGCCGACGATCGCCAGTGCGTTTCCCCCGGCAGCCTCGATCTCCGCCGCTGCCGTGTGGACCGTGCCTTCGAGCTTCGGATGCGGTTCGGCAGTCTTGGCCAGCAACGCGACGTTCGCCCCGTCGGCAGCGGCCTTCAGCGCGATCGCGAGCCCGATGCCCCGGCTGCCGCCGGAGATCACCATGGTCTTGCCGGACAGGCCTGCTGCTGACTCCGAGTTATCGCTCATCGCGCCAATCCTACGGAGACGGTCCGGCGACCGGCGGCCGGGACCCTCCTCCAGATATGTTCCCGGCCTGCGCCCGCGATTGTGACCCGGCGGCTGTCCGGGCCTGCGGAAGCCAGAGCGCCGAACCGACCAGGCAATGCCCGAATCTGACCTCAAGACGATGCTTCGCACCATGAATCCGTGCCTGGAGGACGGGCGCTTCGTATTCGTCGCGCTCGGGCAGGGCCCTGCTTCGGACCTCGATGTCCGTGCCACGGTCCTCGAGCCCGAGGGTCTGAGTGCCGTCGTCGCACAGGACGACGCCGACCGGCACGGCCTCGATTACGGCTTCGTCGCAGCCTGGATCACCCTTCGTGTCGAATCGGCACTGTCGGCCGTGGGGCTGACCGCCGAGGTCAGCCGGTGCCTGGCCGGGGCCGGAATCAGCTGCAACGTGATCGCCGGACTCCGCCACGACCATCTGCTGGTCCCGGCCGACAGGGCTGCTGAGGCAATTGGCGCACTGGAAGCGCTCGCGGCTTCCGCCGACGGCTGAATCGTGGCTTCGCCGAATCAGGTCAGGCCTCATCCAGCGGGGCGTATAGCCTTTCGTGGTCAGGACCTTCCGCTGGAGGGTCCGGGAAGGAGGGCTTCGCTTGCGGGTTCCAGAGATCAGACTTCCTTCGGTTGCCGCACCGGTCAGCCAGCTAGCGGGAGGCGGCGCGGCCGCATTCGTCGACCACATTGCGCGTCCGGGCACGAGAATGCTCGGGGAGTGGGCTTCGACAGTCCACATGCCGCACTGGCCGGCGCCGCCCCGCGGTGACGGCACCGCCGCGATCCTGATCCCGGGGTTCCTCGCCGGGGACCCGAGCCTGACCCGGATGGCGAGGTGGCTGAAGGCCGGTGACTTCTCGCTGGTTCGCAGCGGGATCCGATGGAACGTCGACTGCCTCGAGGACACGGTGAACTCGGTCGAGAGGAGGCTCGAGGCCGCGGTCGAGAAGGAGGGCCGCCGCGCGCTGGTGATCGGTCAGAGCAGGGGAGGGGTGGTCGGAAGGGTCCTTGCGGTCAGGCGCCCGGACCTGGTCGGGACACTCGTGACGCTGGGTTCGCCGCTGCGCAGCCAGACTGCCGTGCACCCGCCCGTCTGGCTGTCGATCGGGATCGTCGGAGGCCTCGGCTCGCTCGGCGTACCGGGAATGCTCAGCCACACCTGCGCCGGCGGAGACTGCTGCCGGGAGTCGAGGGAGGCGATCGAAGCACCGTTCCCGGAAGAGGTGCGGTTCATCTCGTTCTACTCGCGCGAGGACAGCGTCGTCAGGTACGAAGCCTGTCTCGACCCCGCGGCCGAGCACATAGAGATCGGCAGCAGCCATCTCGGCATGGGCGTGGACGCCGCTGTGTGGCGGATCCTCTCCCGCAGGCTGGGCGGGGCCTGAATTGACCGCCGGACTCAAGCAGCTGTCAGCACTCGATACGCAGTTCCTCGCGATCGAGAACGACCGCAACTACGGCCATACCGGCGGGCTCGCAGTGCTCGATCCTTCCACGGCGCCGTCGGGCGAGCTGAGGCTGGAGATGCTCAAGGATTTCATCTCGTCGCGCCTCCACCTGATCCCGCCGTTCACCTCGCGCCTGGCGCAGGTCCCGTTCAACCTCGACTGGCCCTACTGGGTCACCGACGAGCATTTCGACCTCGGGTACCACGTGCGTGAGATCGCGCTTCCGCCGCCCGGGGACCTCGGCCAGCTGACAGAGCAGGTCGGCCGCATCTACTCACGGCAGCTCGACCGGTCGAGGCCACTGTGGGAGCTCTACCTGATTCAGGGGCTCGAGGGCGGCAGGGTGGCACTGCTCAGCAAGACCCACCACGCGGCGGTCGACGGGATGTCGGGAAGCGAGATCATGAGCGCGATCTACGACCTGTCCCCGGAACCGAGGGAGGTCGAGCCTCCGCCAGCCGGCGAGGACGGGGAGGGGGGCGTGCCGCGCGGGCTCGACCTGCTGTCGCAGGGAATCACCTCGCTGCCCCGCTACCCGCTGAACCTCGCCACGCGACTCGGCCGCATCCTTCCCCACGCCGACCTGCTGCCTTCGGTCGCGGGGGTGCCGGGTTCCGAGCGGATCAGCCGCTCACTTTCCCGGGCCCGCAACTTCGTCGGGCGAAACTCCGACGGGCAGGTGATCGAAAGGCCGCCGGTCAAGGCCCCGCGAGGGCCCTACGGTGCGGCAGTCTCTCCACATCGCATCTTCGGCTTCGGTTCGATGCCGCTCGCAGACGTCAAGGCGGTCAAGAACGCCTTCGGGGTCAAGGTCAACGACGTCGTGGTCACGCTGGTCGCCGGCGCGGTCAGGACCGACCTGCTCGAGCGTGGCGAGCTGCCCCACGATCCGCTCGTCGTCTTCGTTCCGATCTCCGTCCGCACAGAAGAAGAGCGCGGGACCTTCGGCAACAAGGTCTCGGCGATGATGGTCGCACTGCCGACCCACCTCGAGGATCCGCTCGAAAGGCTCGTCTTCAGCCACGAGACGCTCAGCATCGGCAAGGAAAACCACGACGCTCTGCCGGTCGAGGCGATGCGCGACATCTCGACGCTCGTGCCGCCGGCGCTGCATACGCGCGCCGCGCGGGTAGCGACCCGGCTCTCCGGGCGCTTCACGCGTCCGCCGTGGAACGTGATCGTCTCCAACGTGCCGGGCCCGCCGGTCGACCTCTATTGCTGCGGCGCCCGGCTCGAGGCGATGTACCCTCTGTCGATCATCTCCGACGGCATGGGGCTGAACGTCACGGTGATGAGCTACCGCGACTCGGTCGACATCGGCATCACGGCCGACCGTGAGCAGACCCCTGAGGTCCAGGAAATCGTCGGCCACATGCATGAGGAACTGGCCATGCTGATCGAGCGGATCCCCCGAAAGGCAGCCTGAGACAATCCCGGGGTGGCGCGCGCAGCACGAAGCAGATACGACCTCGATCGGTTCGTTGACGCCCAGGAAGCCGGAGGAACCTATGCGCTGGCGCTGGAGGAGCTTCGACGGGGACGCAAGCAGGGCCACTGGATGTGGTTCGTCTTTCCCCAGCTGGCGGGACTGGGACACAGCGAGCTGGCCTGGAGGTACGGGATATCCTCGCTCGGCGAGGCGGCGGCCTACCTCGCGCACCCGGTCCTCGGACCCCGGCTCCACGAATGCGTGCAGGCGCTGCTCGAGGTCCCGGGTTCGGACGCCAGAGCCGTACTCGGCGGCGTCGACTCGAAGAAGCTTCGTTCCTCGATGACGCTGTTCGCCGAGGTGGCCGGAGACGACGGCTCTTTCGTCGCGGTCCTCGACAAGTTCTACCGGGGCCGCCGCGACCGCCGGACCCGAATGATCCTGTTCGGGCGCCGGTCCTGATCCGGCCGCTCAGAAGGCTTCTTCGCTGAGCTCCATCACGTCGTTATCGATGTTGTCGATCGCCTCTCTGGTCGCCCTGAGGTTGGGCAGCATGTTCCTCGCGAAGAACTTCGCCGCGACGACTTTCCCTTCGTAGAACGGGCGGTCGATGTCGGAGGCGCCATCCTCGAGGGCGGCTGCCGCCACTTCAGCGTGGCGGATCAGCAGCCAGCCGATCATCAGGTCACCGAAGGCCTTGAGGAACTGGACCGACCCGAGCCCGACCTTGTAGATGTTCTTGGGGTCCTCCTGCGAGCCCATCATGTAGCCGGTCAGCGCCGCGCTCATCGCTCTCGTGTCCTCGACCGCTTCGGCGAGGTACTCACGCTCCTTTTCGAGGCCGCCGCCTTCGCCGTCGATCTGGACCTGCATCTTCTCGAACAGGTGGTTCATCGACCTGGCCTCGTCACGCACGATCTTGCGGAAGAAGAAGTCCTGGGCCTGGATCGCCGTCGTGCCTTCGTAAAGGCTGTCGATCTTCGCGTCGCGGATGTACTGCTCGATCGGATAGTCCTGGAGGAAGCCCGAGCCACCATAGGTCTGCAGGGATTCGGTCAGGATCTCGTAGGAGCGCTCGGATCCGACTCCCTTGACGATGGGTAGGAGGAAGTCGTTGATCCTCATTGCCAGCTGCGGATCGACTCCCTCGACGACCTCGGCCGCGACCTCGTCCTGATGGACCGCGGTGAACAGGTAGAGCGCGCGCAGGCCTTCGGCGTAGGCCTTCTGGGTCATCAGCGAACGCCGCACGTCGGGGTGGTGCATGATCGAGACCCTGGGCGCGGTCTTGTCCATGATCTGGGTCAGGTCGGCTCCCTGGACGCGATCTTTCGCGTACTCGAGCGCGTTCAGGTAGCCGGTCGACAGCGTCGCGATCGCCTTCGTTCCGACCATCATTCGCGCGAACTCGATCACGTCGAACATCTGCCGGATGCCCTGGTGGACGTCGCCGACCAGCCATCCCTTGGCCGGCGTGCCATGCGCGCCGAAGGTCAGGTCGCACGTGGCCGAGGCCTTCAGCCCCATCTTGTGCTCGAGGTTGGTGACGAAGACGCCGTTCCTCTCGCCCGGCTCACCGGTCTCGGGGTCGAAAAGGAACTTCGGCACGATGAAGAGGCTCAGCCCCTTGGTTCCCGGGCCGGCACCCTCGGGCCGGGCGAGGGTGTAGTGGAGGATGTTCTCGAACAGGTCGTCAGAGTCGCCCGAGGTGATGAAGCGCTTGTCGCCCTCGATGTGCCACGAGCCGTCGGGCTGCTCGATCGCCTTGGTGCGGCCGGCACCGACGTCGGATCCGGCGTCGGGCTCGGTCAGGACCATGGTCGCACCCCAATTGCGCTCCACCGCGAGCTTGGCCCAGTGCTTCTGTCCGTCGTTGCCGTTTTCGTACAGCAACTGGGCGAACGCGGGTCCGGCGAGGTAGAAGAAGCCGGCGGGCATCGCGCCGACCATGAACTCGGCGATCGCCCACGACACGGTCGACGGGGCCGGCACGCCGCCGATCTCCTCGCCGAGGCCGAGCCTCAGCCAGTCGGCGTCGGTCCAGGCATGCACGGACTCCTTGAGCGCCTCCGGCAAGGTCACCACGAAGGTCTCGGGGTCATAGGTCGGCGGGGTGCGGTCGGTCTCCGCGAAGGATTCCGCCACCGGGCCCTCGGCCAGCCGCGAAGCTTCACCGAGCATCATCCGAACCGTCTCCGAGTCGAGGTCTCCGAAGGCGCCGGTCTTCAGCACTTCATCGGTGTCCAGAACCTCGAACAGGTTGAACTCGATGTCGCGGACGTTGCTCTTGTAGTGACTCAAGGAACTGCCCTCCGTTCGAAGTGGACGCCGGTCTCCAGATTTCGATGCAGACTACCGGCCGTACTCTGCCTGCTCGCACACGTACCGGGTCGGCGTTGTTCGCCGCGTACTACTCCTGCAGCCCGAGCGACGCCGGGTCCGCCGCCTTCAGGAACGGCATCAGGAACTTTCCGTGGATCTTCTCCGCGGGATCCCAGCCGTATGCCCCGGAGCTCTCGGACCCGGGGCCGAGCCCGACCAGCCCGTCATCGGTGACCAGGACGCCGCGGTAGACGGGTCTGAAGGGCTCCGGAGCGGGGGAGCCCAATGCCTCGGCGGCGATCGCGGCGGCCGCGACATCAGCCTGCTCGGTCGCGAGTCCGCCGAACTTCACCGGGAACGAGATGACGTCGCCGGCCGCGAACTCGCGATCGTGTCCATCGATCCGACCGTAATCGTCGACCGGGATGAAGCCATGCTCGTCGCAAGGCAGGCCGTTGATCCTGCGACCGGTGAGCAGGGGCAGGGCGATCGTCAGGTCCGACCCGACCTCGCGCCCGTCTGTGGTAACCAGCGTGGCGTCGCGGTGCTCGGCGGGAGCTGTTTCGAGCATCGTCTCGATGCCCCGGTCGTGAAGCAGGGCCGCGACCTTCTCTGCGTCTGCCTTTCCGAACAGGTCGAGCGGCGCCTGCTCCGGCGATACGACGGTGACTGATGCTTCGGGGCCGAGTTCAGCCGCGATCAGCAGGGCGAGTTCGTAGAGCGGCAACGGCCACGTGCCGCCTTCCGCCATGGCTACGACGACCTTCGGCTTCTCCCGTGCGCGCAGCGGGGAGAGTGCTTCGGTGACGGCCGTGTTGCCGGCCTGCCAGTTGTAAGTCATCGCGCCGGGCACTGAGTCGCGCGAATCTGCCCCCGGAGACGCGATCAGGAAGTCGTATTCGAACTCGGATCCGTCCGAGAGACTCATCTTCCGGCTGGAGGTGTCGACCTCGGAGACGCCGTTCTCGTGGAAGGCGGCCCCGGCCGTGGCCGTCAGCTTCGGCAGGTCGAAATTGAGCACGCCGCCGCGGCCGAACCCGCTCGATACGGCGAGCGGTTTGAGCACGAACTTGGGCTGCGGTGAGAAGAGGTGGACCTCCGCTCCCTTGTACGAGGCGGCGTCGAGAGCGAGCATCGCTTCGAGGGCTGCGACGCCGCCACCGATGATGGCCACCTTTGCCGGCCTGGAAGAGTCGGGTGTCAATTGAGTTTCACCAACCTTTTCTCTCGACCATCATAGGCTGCCCGGCCGGCCGCGCCTCCAGCGGCATCCAGCGGCGGACCACACGCCCGTCGCCGATACGATTGAGCCGTGGCCGAGCGACAACTTCCCGGCGGTGTCGTTCACGAGTTGCCGTCAGACCTGCGACAGGGCCTGACCGCGAGCCCCGAAGCGCTGGCGGCCTGGCAGGACATCACGCCGCTGGCGCGCAACGAGTTCATCTGCTGGGTCGAGGACGCCAAGCAGCAGAAGACCCGCGAGCGCCGCATACGCCGGACCCGGGAGGAACTCGAGGAGGGCCAGCGCCGTCCATGCTGCTGGCCGGGCTGCAGCCACCGCGAGCGCACCGGTAGCTGACGGTCGCCCTGCTGGTGAGGGAACCAGTCCGGCACAGGTGGCGATAGCGCGACCCCGGACCCGTGTGGATGTAGCATCGAAATCGAAGCATTCGTACCGCTCGAGACGAGGAGGCAACCGTTGGCGTATCCCGAGTCGCTCGATCACATGCTGGCCGCCTGGAACGAGGCGGATCCATCGAAGATCCGCGGCCACCTCGAGCGGGCTCTGGCAGAAGAGATCGAGTTCATCGACCCGAGCGTCGTGACCCGCGGCATCGACGAGTTCGAGGCCAATGTTCGAAACGTGCAGGCAGCGCTTCCCGGCGCCGAATACTCGCGAACGAGCGGCGTCGACAGCCATCACGGCCTGTTCCGCTATTCGTGGCAGATCAGCAGGGACGGTGAAGCCCTGCTGCCGGGCTTCGACGTGACGTCGATCGACGAAGAGGGCAGGGTCACGCGCGTACTGGGCTTCTTCGGTCCTTTGCCCGAAGAGGACTGAAGTGCTCGTGGGTCGCCCGGTCCTTCCGAGTTGACATAACCGACATTATCGCGCATAACAGGATTGTGACACCTGTAGTGTTACACTTTGGACATGCCGACCAAATACCGCCGTATCGCCGTCACCGAGGATCCCGAGCTGGCCAGGGCCCTGCGGCTCGCTTCGGCCGAACTCCCCGGCATGAGCGCGGCGGCGCTGGTAAGGGAACTGGCTCTGCGTGGGTCGAAGACGCTTCCGTTCGACCCCGGTCAGGAGCGCCTCGCCCGAATGATCGAGCGCACCGGAGCCCGGCCCGCACAGGGAGACATCCGTAGCTACCTGCGAAGCCGCGAGATGCCGGAGCCAGTTGACAGGGACGATCCCTACGCGGTCTCCAAGGCGCTTCAGGAGCAGCGCGAGGAGCGTCTTTGACCGTGGCACTCGCGCGGGCGCTCTACTTCGACACTTCGGCCCTCGTCAAGCTTGCTGTCAACGAGCCTGAGAGCAGATCCCTGGAGGAGTTCATTGCCGGCACGGAATCCCAGCCGGCATCGAGCGAGATTGCGGAAGTCGAGTTCGTCCGGACGATTCGAAGACGAGCGCCCGAGTTCCTGGATGACAGCCTTCAGGTGCTCGCAGCGCTCATATCCCTCCCGGTAAACACATCGACAAAGCTCAGGGCCCAAGGCCTGCCGCCTGCGCAGCTCCGCACTCTCGATGCGATCCATCTCGCTACTGCTCTCGAGATTCAACCTGATCTCGAGGCAATGGTCAGTTATGACAACCGTTTGATCGATGCGTCTCGTGAGGCCGGACTGGATGTCATCTCGCCCGGCGCAGGCGCTTGATCCACGAGCCGGCACTCAGCCCTGCGTCGAGCCGCGCCACGAAGGCCACGACCAGTTGGTGAAGGCCCGCAGGACCCACTCGGCGGGCCCGTAGCGGTGGCGCCTGAGCCACGACGCGCTCAGCCACGTCTCGAAGACGAATACGCCGGTCGCGATCAGCACGGCCACCGCCGGCGAGACCTCTCCGACGAGGCCGAGTCCGTAGCCGGTGAAGATCAGCGAGAGCGCGATCGACTGGAACAGATAGTTGCTCAGCGCGATCCTTCCTGCCGGCGCCAGGGCAGCAATCAGCCACGCGCCGGGGCGAGTCGTTCTGGCCAGCACGAACGCGGCCACGTAGGCGCCCGCGAGTGCCGGCGCGAGCAGGATGTCGAGGCTGAGGGCGGCCAGCTCGCGCGCCGGGTCGTTCAGGGCGGGTTCGTGCCCGGCGAAGGCGTAGAAGCCCGCAGCGGGCAGGCCGAGCAGCAACCCCCCTCCCAGCATCCGTTTCCAGAGCGTTCGGAAACGCTCGGGTTCATGAAGCGCCCGGGCCCTGCCGCCCGCAAGGCCCACGAGGAACATCGCCAGCGCGCTCGGGCCCTGGACCAGCAGCAGCAGGAAGAAGACGTCGCCGAGTTCGTCCGAACGCGTAGAGACAACGGTCGAGGCGTCTCCCGTGTAGCCCGCCTCGAGCTGCTCCGCGTCCGCGGCCAGCTCGACCGGGTCCGAGCGGAAGGGCTCAGGGTCATCGGCGGCGGCGAAGGCGAGCAGCGCCCAGACCAGCGATGCGAGGACCAACAGGCCGCCGGCCACGATCAGCGCGCGCCGCGGACTCCAGTTTCGGACGAGGAAAAGGACGCAGCCGGCGATCGCGTAGATCATCAGGATGTCTCCGCTGAAGAACAGCAGGCCGTGGGCCAGGCCGAGCACGAACAGCCCCAGCAGCCGGCGCCCGAAGCGGCGACCGAACGGCACCCCCCTTCGCGCCGCGCTGTCGATCTGGATCGTGAAGCTGTAGCCGAACAGGAACGAGAACAACAGGTAGAACTTCGATTCGAACAGGAACTTGACCAGGGACTGCGCGGCGACCGAGGTAGGTCCGTCGAACGCCGGATCGCTGATCCCGGCCCACGTCGAGGCGAAGAAGCCGACGTTGACCACGATGATTCCGAACAGCGCGAAGCCGCGCAGGCCGTCGATCAGGGTGATCCGCGGAGGTGCGGGCAGCTGGTTCAGCTGACTTCGACCCCCCGGCCGAAGGCGATCCGGCCGGCGAGCACCGCCGCCCTCTTCTTCGGCCGCGGGTAACGGAACGCTGCCCCCGGATTGCTCTTTCCGTCGACCACCACGTCGTAGTGGACGGCCCTGCCCTTCCACCAGCAGCGCGAGGTCTCGTCGCTGTCAGCGAGGTACTCGTGGTTGACCGACTCCTCGGGAAAGTAGTAGTGCTCGCCGTCGATCACAGTGTCGTCGCTCCTGGCGATCTCGGCGCCGTTCCATCTCGCGGCTACCGAGTTGTCGAATTCCATCGTGTCTCCGCTCTGAGGCTTGCCGTCCGGGCAGTGATCCTTTCAGCCCTCTCCTTCTGGTGCCCGCCCGCAGGGCAACTTTCAACCCACAGGAGGGTTATGGAGCCATGACGGGCTGTAGAGTTGCCCGGTCAGGCCACGGATCCCTACCCAGGAGAGAACCTTGAACGCTCGCTCGAGCCGCATGTCCCATGTCTTCGCGATTGCCGTCCTCACGATCGCCGCGATGTTCATGGTCGCCGCAACCCTGCCGGCCGGTGCCTTCGCCGCCGGAGCCCAGACCTCGCTGACCAAGAAGCAGAAGGCGAAGAAGAAGGCCAAGGCGAAAGCGAAGAAGAAGGCCAAGGCCAAGCGAAAGGCACGGGCCAAGGCGAAGCGCCTGAAAGGGCCGGCCGGACTCAGGTTCTACGACCCGGCAAGCAAGAAGCGGGCCATCCCGAAGCAGCACGGCAAGCTGATCTGGGCACGCAACGCCGGTGGCGTGGTGCCGCTCGAGTCAGCCGCCTCGACCAAGCTCGTTCTCTACAGC
The DNA here is from genome assembly GCA_963701635.1 of uncultured Solirubrobacterales bacterium. Lineage (GTDB taxonomy): Bacteria > Actinomycetota > Thermoleophilia > Solirubrobacterales > 70-9 > 67-14. The sequence continues at coordinate 306,140 of CAVPAU010000002.1, read as the reverse complement.
TCGCGGACGGTCAACGGCAAGAAGACCGCCGTATCGGGAACGGTCAGTGTTCCCAAGGGCAAGGCCCCCAAGGGCGGCTGGCCGGTGATCTCCTACGGCCACGGCACCACCGGTATCGCCGACAAGTGCGCCCCCTCGCGAAACAGGGCCGGTGGACCCGCCGAGAGCTACATCAGCTACACCGACGACATCCTCAACTCGTGGCTAGACGCCGGATACGCGATTGCCCGGTCTGACTACGAGGGCCTCGGTACACCGGGCATCCACCCCTTCCTGGTCGGCAAGTCCTCCGGTCGCGGCATCCTCGACATAGTCCGTGCCGCTCATCAGCTCAACCCGAGGATCTCGAAGAAGTTCGTGATCACCGGGCACTCCCAGGGCGGTCACGCGGCGCTGTTCGCAGCCGACCAGGCTTCAACCTGGACACCTGACCTGAAACTCAGGGGAACCGTTTCCTACGCACCTGCGTCCCAGCTCGAGGAGCAGCTGCCACTGCTTTCCAGCTTCACCGAAGCGCCGAATGGGCTGACGGCGCTGGCGACGATGATCGTGCGCGGGGTCAGCACGGTCTATCCCCAGGTCGACGCTCCTGCGCTGATCTCGGATCCGGTCCTGGCTCTGTACCCGGACACGCTGACCGAATGCCTGGCCCAGCTGAGCCAGCCGACCAGCTTGGCCGGCATCGCACCGAGCGAGCTGGTCCGGCCCGGTGCCGACACGGCAGCTTTGCTCGGGGCCCTCGGTGAGCAGAACCCGATCGCCGAGAGTTCAGCCCCGATCGTTCTGACCCAGGGCCTGGCCGACACGACAACGTTCCCGTTCCTGACCAGCAACCTCAGCCTCGAGCTCGAGAAGATTCCGGGTAACGACGTCACGTACCTCACCTACCCCGGCGTCGACCACGGTTCGATCCTCGACGCCAGCGAGGCCGAGATCGACCCGATCATCGAGGGCTGGCTGCCCGGCGGCAAATAGCGGGCTGAAGCACCGGCAGTTGCGGCGACGGCGGCCCTGGCCGCCGTCGCCGTTTGTTGACCCGCCTGCGCGTCGTAAGCTGTTGTCCGTGAACCATGAGTAACGGAGACGCACCCCGGAGGACCAGGCTGGCCGGCGAGAGGACGCAGCTCGCCTGGTGGCGAACCGGTCTGGCGGCCTTCGCCGTGGGCATCGGCGTCGGCCGGGTCGTGCCGATGCTCGACCCCAGCCTCACAGTGTGGCCGTACATGCTGCTCGGGGTCGGTTTCGTCGTCTACGGAATCCTGCTGATCCAGTTCGGCCTCAGGCGCGGCTCACACGTCGAGCGTGCGGTCAGCCGGGGCGAAGAAGCCTCGCCCGGAACCCTGAGTACGAACCTGCTCGGGATCCTCGGCATCGTGCTCGGCATCGGCACGGTGCTGGTCATCATCCTCGACAGCTGAGGGCGGTCAGCCCAGCCACGCCGAGAGCTCTTCGAGCGCTTCGGGCTCCACGTAGTAGTAGGCCCACAGCCCGCGCCGCTCGCTGTCCACGATGCCGGCGTCTCGCAGTTTCTTCAGGTGGTGAGACAGGGTCGGCTGGCTGAGTTCGAACAGCGGCAGCAGTTCGTATACGCAGACTCTGCCCGCATGCTTTCGCAGCACGTCGACCAGGGTCAGGCGGACCGGGTCGCCCAGGGCCTTGGCGATCACCGCCATCCTCTCGGCCTCCGCGCGCTCGACGTCCGGGTAGACGACGGGCTCGCAACACGGCTCCCCCGGCGGGCGTTTGGTCTTCGGTGTCAGTGTCAGGTCGGGGTTCATCGAATTTCATCGAATCAGTTTGATTGACGTCTGTCAATTGATACTTTCGCGCCGATGAACGGGTTTCGGGAGCTGGGGGCACTGCGGTGAAAGTCGCCATCAACGGATTTGGCCGCATGGGAAGGCTCGCCCTGCGCATCGGCCGGAACTCCCCCACGCTCGATTTCGTGGCCGTCAACGAGCCCAATGCCGAGCCGGAGACCGCCGCCCACCTGCTCGAGTTCGACTCGATCCACGGACGCCTCGACGAGAGCCCCGGCTTTTCGGACCGTTCGTTGACCCTGGGGTCCGGCGAGCTCGCCTACAGCTCGCTGACCCGGCCGTCGGATCTCTGGCAGGACCTCGAGGTCGATGCGGTGCTCGAGTGCTCGGGACAGTTCAGGACCAGGCCGAAGCTGGAGCCGTTCCTGGAGGCCGGAGCCGGGACCGTCCTCGTCTCGGCACCGGTCGCCGCCGAAGCCCTCAACGTCGTGCTCGGCGTCAACGACGGCCTGTACGAACCTTCGCGTCACGACATCATCACGGCGGCGTCCTGCACGACCAACTGCCTTGCGCCGGTGGTCAAGGTTCTCCACGAGCAGATCGGCATCGCGCACGGATCGATCACGACGATTCACGACGTGACGAACACCCAGACCATCATCGACGCCTCGCACCGGGACCTGCGCCGGGCAAGGGCGGCCGGCCTCTCACTGATCCCGACCTCGACCGGTTCGGCGAAGGCGATCGGGATGATCTTTCCCGAACTCGAGGGCAGGCTGGACGGGCTCGCCGTCCGGGTCCCGCTGCTGAATGCGTCGCTGACCGACTGTGTCTTCGAGATGGATCGCATGACCAGCGCGGAGGAGGTGAACGCGATGTTCGAGGACGCGGCGACCGGTGAGCTCAACGGGATACTCGGACTGGAGCGCAGGCCACTCGTATCGGTGGACTACCGGGGGGACCCCCGGTCATCGATCGTCGACGCGCCCTCGACCCGCGTCATCGATGGCAGCCAGGTCAAGGTCTACGCGTGGTACGACAACGAATGGGGCTATGCGAACCGGCTGGTCGACCTGCTCGAGATGGTGGCCGAAAGAAGGGCCTGACGGTGGCCGGCGGGAAGTCGGCGACGGCCCGGGGCGGTGACCTCAGGAACTACATCCTGGTCACCGCGGCGTACTGGGCCGACACGGTCGCGGACGGGGCCTCCCGGATCCTCGTCCTGTTCTTCTTCTTCCAGCTCGGGTATTCGCCGTTCGAGCTGGCCACGCTCTTCCTGTTCTACGAGTTCTTCGGCCTGGTAACGAACCTGGTCGGCGGCTACGTCGCGGCCAGGCTCGGCCTGAAGGCCACCCTGTTCGCCGGCCTGGGGGTCCAGGTCTTCGCCCTCGGCATGCTCGGCCTCCCTTCCGAAACCTGGCTCGTCGTCCCGTGGGTGATGGTTTCCCAGGCCCTGTCAGGCATTGCCAAAGACCTGACCAAGATGAGCTCGAAGAGCGCGGTGAAGCTCGTCGCACCCGAGGACTCGGAGTCCTCGCTGTTTCGCTGGGTGGCCGTGCTCACAGGTTCGAAGAACGCCTTGAAGGGTGTGGGCTTCTTCGTCGGCGGCCTGCTGCTCACGCTGGTCGGCTTCCAGGCCGCGATGCTGCTGCTGATGGCCATGGTGCTCACTGCACTTCTCGGTACGGCGGCGCTGATGCACGGCGGTCTCGGAACCGTCGACGCCAAGGCGCGCTTCCGTCACATGTTCTCGGGCAGCAGGTCGATCAACATCCTCGCCGCGGCGCGGGTGTTCCTGTTCGCCTCCCGGGACGTCTGGTTCGTGGTGGGGCTGCCGGTCTTCCTCCGCTCGGAGCTCGGCTGGGGCTTCTGGGAGGTCGGCACCTTCCTGGCGATCTGGGTCATCGGCTACGGCATCGTCCAGGCTTCTGCCCCGGCATTCCTGGACCGGCGCGCGGCCGCCGGAGCCGGCCCACCCGATGGACGCGTGGCGACGAGACTGGCCTTCGTGCTTGCCCTCTTCCCCGCGGCAATCGCGGCCTCGCTGGCCGCCGACTTCGACGCGACCGTGGTCCTGGTCTCCGGGCTGATCGTCTTCGGCCTCGTCTTCGCTATGAACTCGGCCGTGCATTCGTATCTGGTCCTCTCCTACTCGACCGCGGCGAGGGTCTCGATGGACGTCGGCTTCTATTACATGGCCAACGCCGGTGGCAGGCTGATCGGAACGCTTCTCTCGGGCCTGGTCTACCAGCTGTACGGGCTCACCGGCTGCCTGTGGGTCTCGTGCTTCTTCCTGCTGGCCGCCGGGATGCTGTCGCTCGGCCTGCCTCGCAGGCCGGCCCGCATGCCCGTGACGGCCTGAAGGCTCTCAGAGACGGGCGCCGGTGAGCGCGGTCAGCCTCTGGTTGTGGAAACCGGCGCCGCCCAACAGTGCCGCGTCCAGCTGTGCCCTCTTGTAGAACCAGTGGACGTCGGCCTCCCACGTGAAGCCGATCCCGCCGTGCGCCTGGATCGCCGAGGCGGTCACCTCGAGGCCGGCCTTCGACGCTGCCGACTTGGCCAGAGAGGAGGCTTCGGCAAGCCGCTCACGATCGGAATCCGCAGCCCACGCGGCGAAGTACGTATCGGCCCTCGCCCCCTCGGTCAGCAGCAGCATCTGCGCGCAGCGGTGCTGGACGGCCTGGAACGATCCGACCGGCCGCCCGAACTGCTTCCGGTCCTTGACGTATTCGACGGTCATGTCGAGCGCCCGGCGGCAGATGCCGACGAGCTCGGCCGAGACGAGCACGGCGGACAGGTCGAGCGCAGTAGCGGCATCCCCCGGCATCTCCTCACCGTTTGCCGAAGGGGACGCGATGCCGTAGCGACGGGTCGGGTCGATGGTTTTCAGCGACGACGCCTGGCCTTCTCCGAGAAGCCGCGCCGCGCCCGAGTCGCGATCGGCGACCACGAGTACATCGGCGCTCGCCGCATCCGGTGTGATCTCGCCTTCGATTCCGAACGCTCCGGCGGCTTCGCCCGATGCGAGACGGCCGAGCCACGACTCCTTCTGATCGTCGCTCCCAGCCTCCGATATCGCGGCCGCACACATGACCGAGCCGAGGAAGGGCCCGTTGAGCAGCGCGTAGCCGGATTCTTCGAGCAGACCGGCCAACTCGACGTAGCCGAGGCCTCCTCCCCCGTGCTGCTCGCCGATCGCCACGCCGGGCCAGCCGAGCTCGCCGAGTTCCTTCCACAGCGACAGGTCGTACTGACCGGATTCGGCGGCCTCGCGCTGTTTCTCCGGCGTCGAACGGGTTGCCAGCAGGTCCTTCGCTGTGCGCTTGATCTCGTGCTGGTCTTCTGTGAAGTCGAATCTCATCGTGCTCTCACTTCCTCGGCAGCCCGAGCACGCGCTCGGCGACGATGTTCTTGAGGATTTCTGTCGTCCCGCCCTCGATCGAGTTGCCGCGGGAGCGCAGCAACTCGTAGGCCCACGGATCGCCTTCGGTCAGTGAGTCGGCGCCGCGTATGCTCACCGCGAGCTGGGCGAGCATCTGGTTGGTCTCCGACCAGAGCCACTTGGTCAGCGAGCCCTCGGGCCCGGGCTGTCCGTACTGCTCGATCGAGCTCAGCCCGCGGTAGGCCAGCAGCCGCAGCGTCTCCGTCCGCACGTGCATGTCACCGAGCCCCTCGGCGACGACCGGGTCTTCGATCCGGCCGTTCTCATTCGCCTCGCGGACCAGCCTGTCGAGCAGCTGCCTCAGCCGCACCTGGAGGAAGAATCCGAGGCCCGAACGCTCGTTCATCAGCGTCGTCAGGGCGACGTTCCAGCCGTCCCCCTCTCCGCCGAGCATGTTCTCGTTCGGGATACGGGCCTCCTCGATGAACAGCTCGTTGAACTCCGCCTCGCCCGTGATCTGGACGAGCGGTCTGACCTGGACGGCTTCCTGCTCCATGTCCATGAGGAAGTACGAGAGGCCCTTGTGCTTCGACGCATCGGGGTCGGTGCGCGCAACGAGCATGCACCACTTCGAGTACTGGGCGCCGCTGGTCCAGACCTTCTGCCCGGTGACGATCCAGTCATCCCCGTCACGCACGGCCTTCGTCTTGACCGCGGCGAGGTCGGAGCCCGCCTCCGGTTCGCTGAATCCCTGGCACCAGATCTCTTCGGCTGAGAGGATCGGTGTCAGGTAGCGCTCCTTCTGCTGCTCCGTCCCCCAGGCCATGATCGTCGGTCCGGCCAGCAGCAGCCCGAGCACGTTTGCCGGAAGCGGGGCTCCGATCCTTCCCATCTCCTCGAAGAAGATCGCCGACTGCATCAGCGTCGCGTCGCGTCCTCCGTATTCCTGCGGCCAATGCACCGCGGCCCACCCCGCGTCGTACAGGGTCCGCTGCCACTCCTTGCGGAATGCGTACTGGGCGTCTTCGTCCCCGCGCGGCTCCTGACCGGGCAGATTGTCCTCGAGCCACCCCCTCAGTTCGTCGCGGAATTCGGTTTCTTCGGAAGAGAAGGTCAGGTCCATGCGGGCAAGTCTAGGTGAGTGGGTGACGGCCGGGCGCAGCCCCCGGTGCCCTGCCTCGCGACGCGCCCGGAGTCCTCCGAGGCATGCAGGAGCGCAGCCTAGCCCGCGTTTCTGAGCTCGACCAGGTCGGCCAGCTCTTCATTGCTCAGCTCGGTCAGCGCGGCCTCGCCCGAGCTCACGATCGCGTCGGCCAGCTCGCGCTTGCTCTCGTGGATCGACGCGATCCGGTCCTCTATCGTGCCCTCGGCTATCAGGCGGTGGACCTGCACCGACTTGCTCTGGCCGATGCGGTGTGCACGGTCCGTGGCCTGCTCCTCTACCGCAGGGTTCCACCACCGGTCGTAGTGGATCACGTGATCGGCCCGGGTCAGGTTGAGGCCGGTGCCGGCCGCCTTCAGCGAGAGCAGGAAGACCGACACGTCGCCTTCCTGGAAGCGGTCGACCATGTGTTCCCGCCTGGGGACCGGTGTGCCGCCGTGCAGCAGCTGGTTACCGATCTCGCGCTGGTCGAGGTGCCGTTTGAGCAGGTGGGCCATCGCCACGTACTGGGTGAAGACGAGCACGGCGCCTTCTTCGGCGAGGATCGTGTCGAGCAGTTCGTCGAGCAGCTCGAGCTTGCCCGATCTCCCGGCCAGCAACGGCTTTTCCTCCTTCAGGTACTGGGCCGGGTGGTTGCAGATCTGCTTCAGCGAAGTCAGCAGCTTCAGCACGAGACCCCTCCTCCCCATTCCTTCGCTGCTGCGTATTTCGAGCATGTTTTCCCGTACGGCCTTCTCGTAGAGCGCGACCTGCTCCTGGCTCAGCCCGACCGGCTGGTCCGTGATCTCCTTCGGCGGCAACTCTGGCGCTATGCCGGGGTCGGACTTCCTGCGGCGGAGTACGAACGGACGGATCAGCTTCGCCAGCAGCCTCGTGGTCGACTCGACGCGCTCGTTCTCGATCGGGTCGGCCCAGTTCCGCCGGAATGCCCCATGGGTGCCGAGCAGTCCGGGCGTCGTCCAGTCGAGGATCGCCCACAGCTCCGAGAGGTTGTTCTCCACCGGCGTTCCGGTGAGCGCGACGCGCGAGCGCGCGGGGATCGTGCGCAGCGCCTTGGCCCCGGCCGACCTGGGGTTCTTCACGTGCTGGGCCTCGTCGGCTACCAGCAGGCCCCACTTGACCGACCCGAAGGCCATCGCGTCGAGGCGCATCGTGCCGTAGGTCGTCAGGACGAAACCCCTGTCGACTCCGTCGAGCGTCCGGCCGCCGCCGTGGTAGCGGCGAACCTCCTCACCGGGGGCGAACCTCCTGATCTCGCGTTCCCAGTTGCCGAGCAGCGAAGCCGGGCAGACGACGAGCGTCGGCCCGTCGGTCCTGGTGTTCGCCTTCCTGTGCAGATGCAGTGCGATCAGCATGACGGTCTTGCCGAGCCCCATGTCGTCGGCCAGACAGCCACCGAGGCCGAGCGAAGTCATGCGGTGCAGCCAGCGCAGTCCCTCGAGCTGGTACTCGCGCAGCGTCGCGTTGAGGGTCTCGGGCTGCCGGACGGGGTCAGGGCTGTCATCCGAACCGGTGATCTGCTCGCGAAGCTCCGCCAGCCATCCGGTCGCCTCCACCTCGACGGTGCGGCCGTCGATCACCGTGCTTCCCGTCAGTGCCACGCTGAGCGCGTCGATGGCGGTCAGCGGCCGCAGCTCGGGGTTGCGCGCGCGCTCGGCCTGCACCGGTGGCACGAGGACCCACTGGTCTCGCAGCATCGTCACCGGCCGGTTGGTGCGGGCCAGCGCCTCGCGTTCTGCCTCCGACAGCGGCGTCCCGTCCAGGTAGATCTTCCAGGTGAAGCCCTGCCGCGAGGATTCGTCGAAGACCTCGGGGACGCTCTGGCCGAGGGAGCCGCTCGTCCCGACGACGACCCGGGCTTCGAGCGAGTCGTTCAGGACGGGATCCCAGCGTAACGCCACGCCCGATCCTTCGAGACGTTCTGCGGATCCGTCCAGCAGGTCGGCGACCTCGGGATCCGAGAGCCTCAGGCGGTCCGGCACGTCGGCGTCGAGCAGCCGCCTGAGCGGAGGCCACGCCGCCGCCGCCATGCCCACGCCGAGCGTGGTGTCGATGCGGCCGCGGGAGCCGAATTCGCCGCTGTCCCGGTCCCAGAGATCCTCAACGTTCTCGAACTCCCCGGGACGTCCCGGCCGGTGGGCCTGCACGGCGATCTCGAAGAAGCCCTGTCCGTAATCGCCGCCGGGCACGGCCACGTTTAGCCGGATCGAAGGATCGGGGCGCTTTTTCGACCTCGAGCCGTTGTCGGAGCCGGGTCCCGGCGAGGCCTTTCTGCGAGGTCTGGATGGGGTCGGAGTCGAAGACAAAGGGGACCGGTGATTGTACCCGCTCGTCGCGGTCGGCCCCTTTGGGCACCCGCGGCCTGCTCAGCCGTCGCCGGCTCCCGCGCGCTTCGGGTTCAGGGCCGTGAGGTCGATCCCCTCGCGCCGCAGCAGCAGGTAACAGAGCCAGATCCCGAGCGCGAACAGAGGCAGCCCCATCGCGGTCCGCGCGATTCCCAGCGCGACCAGCGAGCCGGTCAGGTAGAACGGCAGCTGGACCGCGAGCCTGGTCGTGAAGAGCGCGACCCAGATCCAGCTCATGCGATTGAACAGCCTGACTCGCGATGGATCCTGGCGCCACTTCATGCCGTCGCCGATGATCGGCCCGATCAGCACCCCCATCAACGGCCAGCCGACCGCGATAGAAACGGCGTAGGCGACGGCGTAGCCGGCGTTGAAGAGCAGGCCGGGCAGGAAGAAGTCCTCGGCCCTGCCGGTCCGCGTCGCGATGAAGCCGGCGATGGCAACCCCGACGAAGCCGGCGGCGGCGAACCTCAGCGATTCGCCGCGAACCAGCCTGACCAGGGCGATGGCCGCACCGAGGGCGACCGCCGCAATGGCCGAGAGCTGGAGGTCCTGGCCGGAGACCGAATAGACCGCGACGAACAGCAGCCCCGGGAGGCTCGAGTCGGCGATGCCCTGCGGCCCGCCCATCTCGTCGATCAGGTTCAGTTCCTGCTTGCGATCGAGTTCGGGCTCGATCTCGGCTTCGGGCAGACCGTCGTGCCGCCCGTCTGGTCTCTCGGATTCGCTCACCCGTGGATTGTCCCGCAAAGGGATATCGGGCGCCCGGGCACCGGCCTCCGGAAGATCGGCGTCCGTCTCAGGCCGCGTAGGGGACGACGGGCCAGACGGTCTGGACCCTTTCGTCTTTGCCCTGCCTGTCGAAGAACTCCTGCAGGGACCGGCCCTGTTCGTCGGCCCAGATGATCTGGTCCTCGTGGAGCGTCGGCAGGTCGTAGGCGCCGAGTTCGGCGTTGATCCGGCCGAGCTTCCAGGCGAGACGGGCGGCGGCCAGGGCGTCGGCGTCGGCGTCGTGGGCGTCGGTCAGCGGGATCCCGTAGTCGTTGCAGAGGATGCTCAGTGTGCGGCTGCCCTTGCGGAACTTGTTGATGCGCTTCTCCAGCACGTAGGGATCGATCACGAGCAGGCCTTCGGGGCCGCCGACGGCCTCGATAAGCGGTTCGACTCCGTGACGGCGCGCCTCACGGTCGAGGATGGTCAGGTCGAAGCGCGCGTTGAAGGCGACGATCGGGATGTCCTCGGCGACGACCGAGGCCAGCACCGACGTGATCTCGGCGACCGCGCTCGCGGCATCCTGTCCCTCGGAGCGTGCCTTTTCCGTCGTGATCCCGTGCACCGCGGTGGCCTCGGCCGGAATCTCGATCCCCGGATCGACCAGCCATGTCCGGCTCTCGCTCTCTTCCCCCCCGCCGACCATGCTGACGGCAGCGGTGACAATCCGGTCGTTCTCCGTATCGGTACCGGTTGTCTCGATGTCGTATGCGGCCAGTCGGCCTTCGAACCAGTTCACGACAGAAACGCTACAGCCGGGTCCGGACACATTCAGCCGGGAGAAGGCTCGATGCGGAGCGGCGACCGGTCGGCGCTGTGGTCGACCTGCAGCGTCGTATGCTCGATCTCGAAGCGCTCGCGCAGGAGCTTCTCCAGCTCCAGGCGGATTCCGTGGCAGTCGGCCCCGGCTGCCACGAGCACGTGCGCCGAGAGCGTCGGGAAGCCCGAGGTGATCTGCCAGACATGCAGGTCGTGGACCTCGTCCACGCCGGTGTGGGAGGCCATCGCCATGCCGATCTCCTCGGTGTCGAGTCCTTCAGGTGCCGATTCGAGCAGCACGTCGACGGCCTCCCTCAGTACCGACCACGCGCTGGCGGCGATCAGCAGCGAGATCAGGATCGAGACGATCGCATCGATCGGTTCCCAGCCGGTGAGGATGATCACGCCGGCAGCCACGATCACGCCGACCGATCCGGCGAGATCGCCGAGCACGTGGCGCAGGGCGGCGCGCACGTTGAGGCTCTCGCCGCCCGAACGGACCAGGACCCAAGCGGCCAGCAGGTTGACCGCCAGTCCGGCGATCGCGACCAGCAGCATGCCGAGACCGAGGATCTCGACCGGGTCTTCGAGTCTCCTGACCGCTTCGACGATCACCCAGATCGAGACGACCACGAGCAGCACGCCGTTGACCAGCGCGGCGAGGATCTCGGCGCGCTTGTACCCGAAGGTGCGGTGGGCCGTCGCCGGCCTGGCGGCGAGCGTCACCGCGGCCAGGGCGAGGAACAGGGAAAAGCTGTCGGACAGCATGTGGCCTGCATCGGCGAGCAGTGCGAGGCTTCCGGTCAGCAGTCCGCCGACCGCCTCGGCGACCATGAAGCCGGCGGTGAGGAGCGCGGCCACCATCAGGGCCTTCCGGTCTGCCCCGCGGTACGCGCCCGGCCCGTGCCCGTGTGATTCGCTGTTGCCGTGAGGACCCATCCGGTCCCAGTCTAGGAGCCGCGAAGGAGACGGAGCCGGGGCGGCATGCGGTCGCCGGACCGCCCGTCGACCGGCGGGCCGGTTGAAATAGCCTGAGTCCCCCCGAATGGCAAATCCGTTCAAAGACTCCGATACGAGCTGGCGCGACGCCGGCACTGACTTCGTCAAGAGCGAGGTCTCGGGCGGCGCCGTGCTGCTGGTCGCCGCGATCGCGGCGATGCTCTGGGCAAACGCACCCTTCGGTGAGACCTACCAGTCCTTCTGGGAAACCAAGCTGACCCTTGGCTTCGGCGAATTCTCGAAGACCGAGGATCTCCAGTACTGGGTGAACGACGGCTTCATGGTGCTGTTCTTCTTCGTGGTCGGGCTGGAGATCAAGCGGGAGCTCGTGGTCGGCGAGCTGAACGACCGCAGCAAGGCCATGCTGCCGCTTATCGCGGCCCTCGGCGGCGTGCTGCTCCCGGGCCTGATCTTCTTCTCGCTGAACGCCGGCGGCGAAGGTGCCGAAGGCTGGGCGATCCCGATGGCGACCGACATCGCTTTCGCCGTGGCCGTGCTTGCCCTGCTCGGCAAGCGCATCCCGTCAGGCGTCAGGCTGCTGCTTCTCAGCATCGCGATCATTGACGACGTCATCGCGATCCTGATCATCGCAGTCTTCTATTCGAAGGACATCAGCACGATCTGGATTCTGGCCAGTGTGCTGAGCTTCCTCGTGGTGGTGGCGATGCAGCGGCTCAACGTGAGCCGCATCTCCCCTTATTGGCTGATCGGCATCGTCGCCTGGGTCGCCGTGCTGTCTTCAGGCGTGCACGCGACGATCGCCGGCGTGATCCTCGGCCTGATGACACCGGCGCACCCGATCAAGGGGCGCCACATCATCGAGGAACTCGAGCACCGCCTCCACCCCTATACGTCCCTGCTGATCGTGCCGCTTTTCGCGCTGGCGAACGCGGGGATCGTGATCTCCGGCCCCATCCTGACCGACGCTACGGCCAATACGATCTTCTGGGGAGTGGCGATCGGTCTGGTCGTCGGCAAGGTTCTCGGTATCGGTACCGGGATCCTGATCGCCCAGCGTATGCGTTGGGGTACCCTGCCCAGCGGCGTGCTGTCATCCCACGTCTGGGGCGTCGCCGCACTGGGCGGGATCGGTTTCACCGTATCCCTGTTCATCGCCGAGCTGTCATTCGAAGCCGAGCAGTTGCTCGAATACGCGAAGATCGGCATCTTCACCGGCTCGATCGTCAGCGCACTTCTGGGGGTGTTCCTGCTGACCCGGCGGTCGGTGAAGGGTCGCGGCGGCGAGGCGCCCGGACCCGCGGATTCCTGACTTCCTGCTGCTCAGGTTTCCTGCGCACGGCCCGCGGAGACGCCGGGATCCGGGCCGAGCCCCGGAGACACGTGGAGCGGCGGGCCTTCGGGGCCCTCATCCTCTGGCTCGACGTTACCGGTGCGCACGACCGGTGACGGCAGGTCGCCGAGGTACCGGTCGACCATGCGCGCGCACTGCCTGCCTTCGTTGATCGCCCAGACGATCAGCGACTGGCCGCGCCTGGCGTCGCCGGCGGCGAATACGCCGTCGACCGAGGTGGCATAGGTGCCGGCCTTGATGTTGCCGCGGCCGTCCTTATCGCAGCCGATCGAGTCGAGCAGTTCCTGCTCCGGGTGGAGGAATCCCATCGCCAGCAGGACCATGTCGGCCTCGATCTCGAAGCCGGTCCCCTCGACCGGGCCGAAAGGCGGGTCGGCTTCGGCTCTGGCCGCGTGGAGGGTCGTGACGCGCCCGTCTTCGCCCGACAGGTGGGTGGTGGTCACCGAGAAGTCCTGTTCTCCGCGATCGAGTTCCCTGGCCTCCTCCATCGCGTACGAGAGGCGGTATTTCTGTGGCCAGAGCGGCCACGGCGTGCGGTCGTCGGGCCTCGACGCCGGTGGCTCGGGCAGGAGTTCGAGCTGGACGACCTGCCGGGCCCCCTCGCGGATCGAGTTGGCGACGCAGTCGGCGCCCGTATCGCCGCCACCGATCACCACAACGCTCTTGCCCTTGGCGGAAATCGGCGGCAGATCGGGGGCCGGAGCCATCGGTTCCGGACCCGCGACCCCGGCCAGCCAGCGGTTGCGCGTATACAGGTAATCCATCGCGAAGTGGACACCGTCCAGCTCGCGTCCCGGCACCGGAAGGTCGCGCGGAACCCTGGAGCCGGTCGCGAGCACCACCGCTTCGAAGTCGCGCCTGAGCTCCTCGACGGTCACGTCGATGCCGACATCGACGCCGCACCTGATCTCGACGCCCTCTTCGAGCATCTGACCGACCCGTCGCTCGACGACGGTCTTCTCGATCTTGAAGTCGGGCACGCCGAAGCGGACCAGGCCTCCGGCTGCTTCGTCGCGTTCGAACAGAGTCACGGTGTGGCCCGAACGGCGCAGCTGCTGGGCCGCGGCCATGCCGGCCGGTCCCGAGCCGACGACCGCGACCCGGTGACCCGTCTCCCGGCGCGGTGGTTCGGGCCTGACCCAGCCTTCGTCCCAGGCCCGGTCGATGATGTTCTGCTCGATCTGCTTGATCGTCACCGCCTCGTTCTCGCGGATCTCCAGCACGCAGGCCGCTTCGCACGGGGCCGGGCAGAGCCGGCCGGTGAACTCGGGGAAGTTGTTGGTCGCGTGGAGCTGGCGGATCGCGTCCTGCCACCGGCCGCGATAGACGAGGTCGTTCCAGTCGGGGATCAGGTTGCCGAGCGGGCAGCCGTTGTGGCAGAACGGCACGCCGCAGTCCATGCATCGCGCGCCCTGTTCGGCCAGCTCCTCGTCGCTCCTGTGGAGCACGAACTCGCTGTAGTCGCCGACGCGCCGCGAGGGGTCGCGGTACGGGATGCCGACCCTTTCAATCTCCAGGAATCCTCCGAGCTTGCCCACGCTCAGCCTCCCTTGCGCGAGGTCGCAACCGGTCGCGACGCGCCATCGGCCGGTGCTCCGGCCAGCCCGGCACCCGTCGCGTCGGCTTCGAGTTCCGCCAGCACGCGCTTGTAGTCGGTCGGGAACACCTTGACGAAGCGGCCTGCCTCTTCCGCCCACCGGTCGAGGATGCCGGCGGCCAATGTCGAGCCGGTCCGGCGCGCGTGCTCTTCGACCAGGCGGCGCAGCTCGAAGCGGTCGGTGTCCTCGAGCTGCTCGATCTGGTTGACCATGGTCGGGTTGATGCGGCCCGTGAAGTCGCCCCCGGGGTCGTAGACGTAGGCGAGGCCGCCGCTCATTCCCGCGGCGAAGTTCCTGCCGGTCGGTCCGAGCACGACGACGGTACCGCCGGTCATGTATTCGCAGCCGTGGTCGCCGACGCCTTCGATCACCGCTTCGGCGCCCGAGTTGCGCACGGCGAAGCGCTCGCCTCCGATGCCGCGGAAGAAAGCCCGCCCGCGTGTCGCGCCGTACAGCGCCGTATTGCCCACGATCACGTTCTCCGACGCTTCGTAGGCCGCGCCTTCCGGCGGGGATACGGCGAGCACTCCGCCCGACAGGCCCTTGCCGACGTAGTCGTTGACCTCGCCGCGCAGGGAGAAGCTGACCCCCGGGGCCAGCCAGCCTCCGAACGACTGGCCCGCCGAGCCGCGGAAGTTGACCTTGATCGTATCCTCGGGCAATCCGGCCGCGCCGTGCCTCACGGCGATCGCATTCGACATGATGCCGCCCACGCAACGGTCCACGTTGCGGACCTCCATGTCGAGCTCGACCGGGTCGCCGCTCTCGATCGAATCGCCCGCGCGATCGATGATCTTCCAGTCGAGGTTGTCGTCGAGCACCGGTTCCTGCGGCCGGGTGCGGTGCCTGGGCGCGTCCTCCGGCACTCCCTCGGGAAAGGCCAGCACGCCGCTGAGGTCGATTCCCTTCGCCTTCCAGTGTTCCACCGCGTCGTCGGCCTCGATCAGCTCGCTGCGTCCGATCAGTTCGTCCATGGTCCTCACGCCGAGGCGGGCCATGATCTTCCTCGCCTCTTCCGCGACGAAGAAGAAGTAGTTGACGACGTGCTCGGGCTGGCCTTCGAAGCGCTTGCGCAGCTCCGGGTCCTGCGTGGCGATCCCGACCGGGCACGTGTTCAGGTGGCAGGCCCGCATCATGATGCAGCCGGAGGCGATCAGCGGCGCCGTCGAGAAGCCGTATTCGTCGGCCCCGAGGATGGCCGCGACAACGACGTCGCGACCGGTCTTCAGCTGGCCGTCCGTCTGGACGGTGATGCGCGAGCGCAGGTCGTTCCTGATCAGTGTCTGCTGGGTCTCGGCGAGGCCGATCTCCCACGGGATTCCGGCCGACTGGATCGAAGACAGCGGCGAGGCGCCGGTCCCGCCGTCGTGGCCGGCGATCAGGACGTGATCGGCGTTGGCCTTCGCCACGCCGGCGGCGACCGTGCCCACGCCCACTTCGGCCACGAGCTTCACCGAAACCGACGCTTGCGGGTTCGAGCAGCGGAGGTCGTAGATCAACTGCTTCAGGTCCTCGATCGAGTAGATGTCGTGGTGCGGCGGCGGCGAGATCAGGCTGACCCCGGGCGTCGTGTGGCGCACCGAGCCGATGTACTTGTCGACCTTGTGGCCCGGGAGCTGACCGCCCTCGCCGGGCTTGGCGCCCTGGGCCATCTTGATCTGTAGCTGGTCGGCATTCGACAGGTAGTGAATCGTCACCCCGAAGCGGCCTGAGGCGACCTGCTTGATCGCAGAACGGCGCAGGTCGCCGTTGTCGTCGCGCTCGAAGCGCACGGGGTCCTCCCCGCCCTCGCCGGTATTCGACTTGCCGCCGAGGCGGTTCATGGCGATGGCGAGGTTCTCGTGCGACTCGCGCGAGATCGAGCCCAGCGACATCGCGCCGGTGGCGAAACGCTTCACGATCTCCGATGCCGGTTCGACGTCCTCGAGCGGGATCGGTTCGTCCGCCTCGCGCAATCTGAACAGTCCGCGCAGCGTGGCCCTCTTGACGGCCGTTTCGTTGACCTGTTCGGCGAATTCGTCGTACTTGCCCTGGGCGTCGCCGCCCTCGCCCCGGACCGCATGCTGCACCAGGGCGATGGTCTCGGGGTTCCACTGGTGGAATTCGCCGTCGCGGCGCCAGTAATAGAGGCCACCGACCGGCAGCAGGTCTTCGTGCCGGCCGGGGAACGCCGTGGCATGCCGCTCGAGCGTCTCGCGGGCGATCACGTCGAGGCCGATTCCGCCGATTCGGGAGGCGGTTCCGGTGAAGTAGCGGTCGATCAGGTCGCGCTCGAGGCCGACGGCCTCGAAGATCTGGGCGCCGCAATAGGACTGGGTCGTCGAGATACCCATTTTCGAAATCGTCTTCAGCAGTCCCTTGCCGATCGCCTTGACGACGTTGCGCTGGGCCCTTTCGGGCGAGTCCATGTCGGGCACCCGTCCCTCGAGCACGAGCTCGTCGACCGTATCGAGCATCAGGTAGGGGTTGATCGCGCTGACGCCGTAGCCGATCAGCGTCGCCATGTGGTGCACTTCGCGCGGCTCACCGGACTCCAGCACCAATCCGGCGCGCAGGCGCGTACCGGCCCTGACGAGGTGGTGATGGACGGCACCGACCGCGAGCAGTGCCGGGATCGGCACGCGTCGCGGACCCGTTCGGCGGTCGGAGAGGATCAGGATGTTGAAGCCGGCTTCGATCGCCTCCTCCGCCTCCTGGCAGAGGTCCTCGAGCCTGGCCCCCAGGCCCTCGGGGCCCTCGGCCACGTCCCAGGTGATGTCGATCGTGTCGGCCCTGAAGATGTCGTGGTTGACGTGGCGGATCGTCTCCAGCTCCTGGTTGAGCAGGATCGGCTGGTCGAGGCAGAGCTGGTGGGCGTGCTGTTCGCTCTCGGAGAGCAGGTTCTGTTCGGATCCGACCCCGACTGCGAGGCTCATCACCACCTCTTCGCGGATCGGGTCCACGGGCGGGTTGGTCACCTGCGCGAAGAGCTGCTTGAAGTAGCTGTAGAGCGGAGGCCGGCTGTCGGAGAGCACGGGCAGGGCCGCATCGTTACCCATCGAGCCGATCGGTTCGGCCCCGGTTGCGGCCATCGGAGCGATCAGCGTGCGCAGGTCCTCCTGGGTGTAGCCGAAGGCCTTCTGGCGGCGCGGAGTCGGCTGCACGCCGGTCATCGTCACGTATGCGGTCGGCAGGTCGTCGAAGTGGACCGAGGCGTTGTTGAACCACTCGCCGTACGGCTGGGCGCTCGCGATCTCGTGCTTGACCTCGTCGTCTTCGACGATGCGGTGCTTCTCGAGGTCGACGAGGAAGAGCTTGCCCGGCTGGAGCCGGCCCAGCCGCTTGATCCTCTCGGGCGGGATGTCGAGCAGCCCGATCTCCGACCCGAGCACGACCATGCCGTCGGTCGTTTCGACCCAGCGCCCCGGCCGCAGGCCGTTGCGGTCGAGCGTCGCGCCGATCACCCTGCCGTCGGTGAAGCAGACCGCGGCCGGGCCGTCCCACGGCTCGATCAGGCACGAATGGAAGGCGTAGAAGCCGAGCAGCTCCTCGGAAAGGTCGGTCCGGTCCCGGTATGCCTCGGGGATCATCATCATCGCCGCATGCGGCAGTGAGCGGCCGGCCAGCATCAGCAGTTCGAGCACGTTGTCGAAGGTCGCCGAATCGGAGCCGTCGGGCCGCACCACCGGGGTGACCTTGTCGAGGTCGTCACCGAACAGGTCCGAGGCCAGCTGTGACTCCCGGGCCCGCATCCAGTTGATGTTGCCGCGCAGCGTGTTTATCTCCCCGTTGTGGGCGATCAGGCGAAACGGGTGGGCGAGGTCCCAGCTGGGGAAGGTGTTGGTCGAGAAGCGCGAATGTACGAGCGCCATCGCCGAACGCACGCGCTCGTCACGCAGTTCCGGATAGAAACCCGGCACCTGGTACGAGGTCAGCATGCCCTTGTAGACGATCGTGCGTGAGGAAAACGAAGCGATGTAGAGCTCGTCTCCGGCTTCGCGCTCGCAGACCCTGCGGATCACGTAGAGCTTCCTCTCGAATGCGTCCTGATCGCCCTCGAGCGTCTCGCCGGCCGCGACGAAGAGCTGGGCCACGTGCGGGCGGCCCTGGTCAGCGGTCTCCCCCACGTGTCCCGTGTCCACGGGTACGTCCCTCCAGCCGAGCACGCGCTGTCCTTCGGCTTCTGCGATCTCGCTGACGGTCTGCCTGAGGCGCTCGCGTGCCGTTTCGTCCCGCGGCAGGAAGCACATCGCCACGCCGTATTCACCGGCAGGCGGCAGCTCACAGTCAGCCTGCTCCCGGAAGAAGAGATCCGGCACCTGGATCAGGATCCCGGCACCGTCGCCGGTCGATGCGTCGGCCCCCGCTGCACCGCGATGCTCGAGGTTCTCGAGCGCGAGGATCCCCTCCGACACGACTTCGTGGCGCGCCACGTTGTCGAGCCTCGCGACCATCGCGACACCACATGCATCGTGTTCAAATGTCGAGTCGTACAGTCCGCTTCGGGACCGTGCCGACGGGGTGAATTCGCTCATTCTGTCGCGCTTTCCGAGCCTGGCGCGGCTATCAAGGGTTGATTTCGTTGACGGGAAAGGTTCGCCGTGAGCATCCTCCGCGGACTCCGGCCGGTCCCGGAAGGATACCGGAGCACCCCCGCAGGGCCTTGTCCCGCGGGCCAAAGCTGCGCGCCCCGGTTTGCACCGGTCCGCAGCGTCTTCAGTCTCCGCTCAGGGCCTTCTTCTCGTAGGCAACGCGACCCGGATCCGCTTCGCGGTGGGCGAGCACCGTATCGGCGTTGAACGCCCTCATCAGCCAGTCGCGTGCCCCCGCGGGCAGGATGCTCGTCGGCGGCTGGAGGAAGCGGGTCGAAGCCGGCAGCCAGACTTCGGCCTGCCCGGTGGCGATCGCCTTCGTGATTCCGTCCCCGACCTCGGAAGGGAGCAGCCATCGCACGCCACGCGCGTTGCCGATGCCGGCCGCGAGCTCGGTCTTGACCGGACCGGGCATGACGCAGGTCACGCCGACGCCGGTGCCCGCGAGCTCGTTGCGGACCGACTCGCAGAGGCCGACGACCGCGAACTTCGTCGCGCAGTAGGTGGCCCCGCCCGGGAACCCGGTCTTTCCGGCCTGCGAGGCGATGTTGACGATCTGTCCGCGGCCTCTGGGCTTCATCCTCTTCATCGCGATCTTCGTTCCGTTGATGACCCCGAAGAGGTTCACGCCGACCGACTTCTCGGTCACTTCGACCGGCTCCTCCTCGAACGGGCCGAGGATCATCACGCCGGCATTGTTGACCAGGGCATCGAGCGGCCCCAGCTCTGCCTCGGCGGCATCGACGAAGGCTTCGAACGATTCGAAGTCGGTCACGTCGAGCCTGCCGCCGAAGTTGTCCTCACCGAGCGATGCGGCCTCGGAAGCCGCCTGCTCGCCGTCGAGGTCGCCAAGTGCCACTTTGGCCCCGGCTGTGACGAGCGATCGCGCGGTGGCCAGGCCGATGCCTCCGGTTCCTCCGGTGATGGCCACCACCGAGCCGTTGAGCGGACGTTCGAGTTCTGTCATTCCTGCCTACCTCCGTCGGGTCGAAATCGAAGTGGTCAATCTACAGAGACTTCGGTGGCAGGCACCCCGGCGTCGGTGGTCATTACGCTTGCACGGATGGAAACCGTCCTGGCCTCTACCGACCCGGCGGCCGGAATCGGCCTGCTTGCAGCCCTGCTGGCCGGAATGGTCTCCTTCCTGTCTCCCTGCGTGCTGCCGCTGGTCCCCGGCTACCTCTCGGCGGTCTCCGGGGTCACCGTCGACGAGCTCGACGACGCGGGCTGGCGGCGGGTCATGGTCCCCAGCCTCGTCTTCGTGGCGAGCTTCTCGGTGATCTTCATCCTGCTCGGCCTGAGCGCGACGCGGATCGGGTCGGCCCTCAACGACAACATGGAACTGCTCGAGAAGATCGCCGCCGTCGTGATCATCGTCATGGGCGTCCTGTTCGTCGCCTCGTTCTTCGTGGTGAAGCTGAACAAGGAATGGCATCCGGACGCCCTGATCAACCGTGCCGGCAAAGGTGGCCCGGTGGTCGCGGGAGCCGCGTTCGCGATCGCGTGGACGCCCTGCATCGGACCGACCCTCGGCGCGATCCTCGCCGCCGCGTCGCTGAGCGATTCGGCTGCCAGGGGCGCCCTGCTGCTCGCCGTCTACTCGGCCGGGCTGGCGATCCCCTTCCTCGCCACGGCTTTCGCCTTCAACCGGATGACCACGGCGTTCGCAGTCGTGAAGCGCCACTACGCGGCGCTGATCGCGATCGGCGGCGTGATCCTGATCGCGATGGGGGTGCTGATCTGGACCGGCGAGCTCTTCCGGCTGAACATCGAGATCCAGCGGTGGATGACCGACCTCGGGATCGACTTCTGGAGCGACGTCTGAGTCAGTTCCGGGAGGGTTCGGGAAGGTCCGGCGCAGGTTCGGCAGGCTCTTGTTCAGGACCGGTCGGCGTCACCGCGACGTAGTCGCGTCCGACCGCCTCGACCTCTTCGAGGTCTTCACCGTCCATGTCTCTCGAGCAGACGATCCTGAAGCGTCCGGTTCCGAGGTCCGGGTCGCCGACGATCGGAAGGCCGCGGATCTCTTCCCAGCCCAGCCGCTCGATCTCGAACGGGTTCATGCGCACCTCGGCCGCCGGGTAAGGGCAGCTCGAGTTGTGCTGGTCGATCGCCTTCGAGATCGCTTCGAGGTTCTTGACTTCGGCGCTGCCCACCCTCGAAGTATTAGCAGCCGCGGGACGATCTGCTCAGCGATCGGTCCAGACGTACCCGAGATCGCCGAAGCCGAGGTCGTTGCGCGTCGCCGCGGTCAGGTCGAACTCCCTGCCGGCCACGAACGGACCGCGGTCGACGACCCTGGTGACCACGGTGCGCCCTCGGTAGCGCAGCGTCACCTTCGAGCCGCAGGGCAGCGACTTGTGCGCCACACCACGGGTTCCCGGGTACAGCCGGCCGCCACAGGCCAGTGCTCCGCCGTAAAGCCCGGGGCCGAAATACGACGCATGGGTCTGCCGCAGGCCGGTGACCCTGATCCGCCGGCTCGCGTCCGACGCAGCCTGCCCGTTGCCTCCGGCGAACACCCGGACGCGGTAGGCGCCGGTTCCGCGCGGCCGCCAGTTGAGCCGGAAGCCGCCCTTGGCGCTGGTGCGCGTTCGCAGCACCTTCCCGCCGGAACCGCCGATCACGACCTTGACGGCCCTCCGGCCGGCAGGCTTGACCGCACCGCGGATCAGGACTCGCGATCCGACCGGCGTGTACTTCTTCACCGGCTTGACCGAGAGTCTGCTGCGGACCCTGATCTTCGTCGGCTTCGAAGCGGTGCCGGCCGAGGAGATCGCCCTGATCTGCCCGTTGCGCCGGGCCGTGACCGAGGTCCGGTAGCGCCCGGCGCTGTCCGGACTGACTTTCTTCAGGCGCTGCCAGCGCTTCGAGTCCGAAGGACGGAACAGCAGCCTGACGCTGCGGCTCCTGCGCTCAACGATTCCGCGCACCTTGACGCGGCTGCCGTGGCGTACACGGGTGGCGGCGAGGCTGACGCGGGAGACGGCGGCCACGGGCCTGTGTTCGGCCTTCTTGCCGGTGGCCGGCTTCACTGTTGCCGGCGACGGCGGTTCGGAGCCCGAACCAGTGGTTTCGGCTGCGGTGGCGGGTGCGGCTGCCGTTGCGAAGATGAGCAGGCACAGGGCTGGAATGGACCGCGAGATCCGTTTGAAATTCACGATGTCGTCTCCTTGTCGCCGACGGGGTTAGCTGTCGGGCTCGCCGGTCTTTGCCGGCTGCCGGCGGATCACCGCCGGATTCGCCCCTGCCGCCGAATGCCGGCGACGCTGGGCCCCCCGTTCGCCACGCGCTCGCGGCGATTGGGCATTGTGAGCGTTGTGTAAGTAGAACGTTAGTAAAGACAAGGCCGGCCTGGCTGTGTGTGGGTGAGATCACATACGCAAGGCGTGGTCCAGGGCCGCCCGCCGGCCCTTTCCAGCTAAAACTCCTGTGTGAAGAGTCTTCCCCGCATCGCGCTTGCCCAGATCAACCCGACGGTCGGAGACCTCGATGGCAACGCGGCGCTGATCGCCGACTGGATCGCCAAGGCACACCAGGCCGGGGTCGAGCTGGTGGTCTTCCCCGAACTCGCGCTGACCGGCTACCCGGCCGAAGACCTGTACCTGCGGCAGGACTTCATCACGGCCAACGCCAAGGTGCTCGAAGAACTGGCAGCCGGGGTCGACGGCATCGTCGCCGTCGTGGGCTATGCAGAGCCCGTCGGCCATCCCGTGGGCCGGGCCATCGCGGCCAATGCCGCGGCAGTGATCGCCGATGGACAGGTCCGGCAGGTCTACAGGAAGCGGCTGTTGCCGAACTACGGCGTCTTCGACGAGTACCGCACTTTCCGGAACGGATCGGGGCCACTGGTCGCCGACGCCGCCGGGACTGCGCTCGGACTCACCGTATGCGAGGACTGCTGGGAACCTGAATCCGACGTCGCCCGCGACCTGGCGCCCGGGGCCGAGCTGATCCTGAACCTGTCGGCTTCGCCCTACCACCGCGGAAAGGCCCGCGAGCGCGAGCAGATATTCCGGCGCGTCGCGATGCGTGAGAATCGGCCGGTGGCGCTCGTCAACCTCGTCGGTGGCCAGGACGAGCTCATATTCGACGGCGCCAGCGCAGTTATCGCCCCCGACGGAACGGTCGTTGCCAGAGCAGGGCAGTTCACCGAGGACCTGCTGATCTTCGAGGGTGAGCCGAGGGTCTCGCCGTGGCTCGGCGATCTCGACGAGGTCTATGCGGCGCTGGTCACGGGCCTGCGCGACTACGTGGTCAAGAACGGCTTCACGCACGTCGGCCTCGGTCTGTCGGGTGGCATCGACTCGGCGCTCGTCGCGGCACTGGCGGCCGACGCCCTCGGACCGGAAAGGGTCACATGCGTCGTCATGCCTTCCCCACATTCCAGCGGAGAGACACAGTCCGATGCGCGGGACATGGCCTCGCGGCTCGGAGTCGAGATGCTCGAGTTCCCGATCGAAGGCCCGATGGAGGCCTTCGCCACGCTGCTCGGGGACGAGAACACGGGGCTGACTGCCGAGAATCTGCAGGCGCGCATCAGGGGCAACCTGATGATGGCGCTGTCGAACAGCCGCGGCTGGCTGGTGCTGACAACCGCGAACAAGAGCGAGACCTCGGTCGGCTACTCGACAATCTACGGCGACATGGCAGGCGGTCTCGCACCGATCAAGGACGCTCCGAAGACGCTCGTCTACGAGCTCTGCCGGTACCGCAACCGCGCTTCGCCGGTTATCCCCGAGGACATAATCACGAGGCCACCTTCGGCCGAGTTGCGCCCTGGTCAGAAGGACACCGACTCACTGCCCGACTACGACACGCTGGACCGCATCCTCAGGCTCTATGTCGAGGAGGATCTCGGCCCGGCGGAGATCGTCGGGCTCGGAGAAGACCCCGACCTCACGTCGGACGTCGTGGCACTGGTCGACCGCGCCGAATACAAGCGCCGCCAGTCTCCGCCCGGCCTGCGAATCACTTCGAAGGGCTTCGGCCGGGACCGGCGCATGCCGATCACCAACCGTTACCGCCCCTGGAAGGCCTGAGGCACCGGGCCGGGGCCTCCGGTTCAGGCCTCGGGCCCTGCTTCCTGCTCCTTGACGAGGAAACCGAGATCCATGCCTTCGGGTGCGTCGCGGACCGCGATCGTCATCTGGGCGGCGGCGCAGTCGCGTCCGTCGTCGTCGCGCACCATCGCCCTCCAGACCCAGGTCATGCGGCCGCGGTGGACGGTGTACGCCTCGACCTCGATTCCGCCCTTCGAAACGGGGCGCAGGAAGTTGACCGAGATGTGCTGGCCCATGGCGATCCGGTTCTCGGGCACCACCGCGCGCGCGGTCGAGTCCGAGCACAGGCTCTCGATCAGGCTCGCCATCACCCCGCCGTGCATGATCGCCATCGGCTGCCGGTGCTCGTCCCCCATCCGGATCCTGGCCCTTGCCCCGTCGGGGTCGTAGGAGATGAATTCGGTCTTGATCAGCAGATCGAAAGGGGATTCGGGGAGGTTGGCCTCGGGCATATGCCGACGATCATAAACCCATAGGCTTCGCCGTCATGGCCCTGAGTGAGGACAGCCGGTCCCTGCTGCAGCTGCTGCTCGCCCGCGGCAAGAGCTACACAGACATCGCCGACCTTCTGGGCGTCCGCGAATCCGAGGTGCGCCGGCGTGCCCGGTCCGCCCTGACCGAGATCTGCGGCTCGGACCCGGACCGGGACGCCGACCTGACCGACTACCTGCTCGGGCAGGCGGACCCGATCTCGAGGGCCGAGACCGCGAAAACCCTGCGGGACAATGCCGAGGCACGCGAAACCGCGACCGACCTCGTGGCGCAGCTTCGGCTGCTGGTCCCCGGAGCCGACCTGCCGAAGCTCGACGCAACCGCCGGGTCGCTCGGTTCCGGCAAGGCCCGCCCGGCCGGCGGGAAAGCGCGGAGCCGGTCGGGCGGAGGTGACAGGAAGGGCTCCTCCGGCTTCTTCTCCGACCTCAGCATGCCGCAGCGTCGCCTGCTGGCGATTCTCGTGCTGGCAGCCATACTCGTCGCGGCGGTCGTCGCGGTCGTCCTGTTGACCGGCTCCGGTGGCGACGACGATACGACGACCGAGGAGCCGGCCCCGACCACCGCGGTCCTGCGCCCGGTCGAGGGCGCTGAAGGCCGCGGCGTGGTCCAGTTCGGTTTCAGCGGCACCGATTTCGCGGCCGATCTCCAGTTCAACGGCCTCGAGCCCTCGGTCTCCGGCCAGAGCTACACGCTGTGGCTTTTCGGTTCCGGCGGCGCCTTTCCGATAAACCAGGCCCGCGTCAACAATTCAGGCGCGATAACCGGCCAGGTGGTGATCAACCAGGCGATCCTCTGCCTGATCGCCGGCGACTTCTTCACCGAGATGCGTCTCTCGCGCGTGGACGACGACGAGATGCGCCGCAGCATCAACCAGGCGGTCCAGGGCGGCGGACAGCAGGCGAATCCCGACAGCCTGCCCGAGTTCGTCGGTGACACCGTTCTCGACGGCCCGATCTCGATGCCGCAGGAAGCCAAGGACGAGATCCTGAGGATCTGCAACGGCTGACCGGATCAGCCCCGGGCCGGTACCAGGCAGCCCGGATTCATGATCCCCTTCGGGTCGAGCGTGGCCTTGACGGACCGGAGCGTCTCGACCCCGAGCCGGCCGATCTCGCCCTCGAGATACGGGCCATGGTCACGGCCGGTCGCGTGGTGGTGGGAAATCGTGCCGCCGGCCGAACGGATCGCTCCACTCGCCGCCTCCTTGATCTTCCGCCAGGTCCCGAGCTGACCGTCGGGTCCGGGATATGCGATCACGGTGAAGTACAGCGAGGCTCCGTCCCGGTATGCGTGGGACAGGTGGCACATGACCACCCCGGGTGCGCCGAGCGCCGCGAGCTCGCTGCGGATCGCCGTACCGACCTTCTCGTAAAGCTCGGCGTGGCGGCTCCACTGCTGGGCGGTCTCGAGGGTGTCGACGACGAGCCCCCGGTCGAGTAGCGCCTCGCGCAGGTAGGGCCCGTGAAAGCGGCTGCGGGACCAGCCCTCTCCGGCCGGGCTGCCGAGGCTCATCGCTCCGCCGGCACGCAGGGCGCGGGAGAGTCCGGGGCGCCGGCGCCTGACCTCGGCCGCGCTGCCTTCCAGCCCCACGATCATCAGGCAGCCACGTGACTTTCCGCGCAGTCTGAGGTACCGCGAGAGCAGCCCGGCCGCAGCACCGGATGGCCCGGAGATGCCCATCGACACAGAGGTCTCGTCCGGGTCGGAGACCCTCGCTATGGTCGGCAGGCCGTCGCGCTGGGCGAGGCCGCGGACGATCGCGTTGCCCGCCTCGAAGCTGTCGACCAGCCACGCCTCGTACCGCCGGGCCCGTGGGAGCGGCCGGACCCTCACCTCGACCTCGGGAATCACGCCCAAGGCACCTTCCGAGCCGACGATTAGCTCCCGGAGCGAGGGCCCGATCGACGTATGCGGGGTCTGAAGCGTCGAGAGCGGACCGGCCGGCGAGACCATCTTCACCGAGCTGACCAGGGAGTCGAACCTGCCGTATCCGCTCGAAGACTGGCCGGCCGAACGCGTCGCCGCAAAACCGCCGATCGTCGCGTACTCGAAGGACTGCGGGAAGTGGCCGAGCGTGAACCCGGACCTGGCCAGCGACGCTTCGGCCTCGGGCCCTCGCAGGCCGGCCCCGAGCCGCGCGGTCATCGAGACCGCGTCGACCTCGGTGCCGAGCAGGTTCGCCGTATCGAGGCTGATGACTGCGCGCAGGCCCTCCCGTGCCGGCTTGACTCCGCCGACCACGCTCGTGCCGCCGCCGAACGGCACGACGGCCACCGAGGCCTTCGAGCAGGCCTCCAGCAACGGCCTCAGCCGGGCGGCCGAGTCGATGCTCACCACGGCATCGGGTGCCTCCGCGATCCGGCCGGACCGGCGTTCGAGCAGGTCGGCGAGGCTCTGTCCTCCCGAATGCCGCAGCCTGTCCTCATGCGAGGCAGACACGTTCTCCCGGCCGGCGGCGTCGAGGACTGCGTCGGGGATCGGGACCGGGTCCGGCAGTTCAACCGACGCGATGTCCGGGATCGTCGCGGCCGGCTCCGTGGCGATACCCAGTCCGGACAGCATGCGCTCGGCGCCGGCCGGCAGCGACGTGTCGTGGCCGGGGTCCCCCCATCCCCACCACCGGGTGTCCCGGCGCAGACCCGGCATCAGCCGGCGTCGTCCGACAGCAGCGATTCGAGTCCGTTCAGCGCGGCTTCGAGCATGTCCTTCTGGCTCCTCTTCATCGCGAAGCCTGCGAGCTTCGCCGTTCCCTTGAGGGTGTGGGTGGACGTGATCTTCATCGCCGTGCCTCCGGGGGCCGGATCAAGCAGTATCTCGGTCGTCTGGCTGGTCATGTGGTCGGCGAAAGGCGTCCCCTCGAGCTCGTGCTCCCATTCGTAGCGCGCCGGAGGCTCGGAGGCCAGGCAGCAGTAGTCGAGCCGGAGCTTGCGACCCGAATCGGCGGCGAGCACGTTCGTCCACCTGGTCCTCTCCGCTCCCGGCCTTCCCGCGATGTCCTCGACCCTGACCACCCTCGGCCACCATTCGGTCAGCCTCCTGGGATCCGACACCACCTCGAAAACCTGCTCGGGGGTTGCGGGGACCACTCGCTTTCGGCTCACCGAAGGCACTGCGGGCGCCTCAGTTGCCGGAGAGGCGTCGCAGGTCGCGCACCAGCAGCGCGTGCTTGAGCTCGCTCAGCACCGAGGCCATGCGTTCTAGAGTCTCGACCGCCTCCTTGCGGCGCTGGGGGTTGCGAGACGCAAGCTTCGGCGCAAGCAGGGCTTCGATCAGCTGGACCTCGCGGTCTGCGGAGGTCTTGAAGAGCCGCAGGTTGCGTGCGCCGACACCGGACTTCGCGAGCTCGTTCGCGGCGCGCACGATTTCGACGTCGGTCTCGTCGTAGACCATCGACCCTGAATCGCTCCGCGGCTCGACCAGCCCGAATTCGGCGAGCTCGCGTACGAAGTCGGGGCTGGCTCCGGTCTCTTCGACGACGTCCTCGACGCCGAACTTCGAGCTCGTCGCGCCGATCAGCTTGGCGCGGCGGGAGGAGTTCGAACTGCCCGCGCCTCCCGACAGGCCGCTCACCGACGGACCACCCGAGAGTTCCTGACGGATCACCCTGAGCGGCAGGAATTCGTCTCGCTGAAGGCGCAGGATCGTTCGCAGGCGGTCGACGTCGGCCTGGCTGTACAGGCGGTACCCGCCCGCTGTGCGTCGTGGGGAAACCAGCTTCTGGTCCTCGAGATAGCGGATCTTCGAGATCGATACATCGTCGAATTCCTTGCTCAGCACCGTCGCTACCGCGCCTATCGTCAGCGCCTTGCGAGGCCGGGCCGGCGGGCTTTCGGCGACCGGCGCGGCCTCCTTGCGATCCGAGACAGCCATCATTTCTCCAGGTAGCTCAGCTTGTACTTGCCGACCTGGATCTCGTCGCCGTCTTCCAGCTTCTGGGACTCGATCCGGCTCCGGTTGACGTAGGTTCCGTTGAGCGATCCGAGGTCATCGATGTAGGTGCCGTCCGGCCGGCTGACTAGCAGTGCGTGGTTTCTCGAAACGGTCACGTCGTCGAGGAAGACGCCGGCTTCGGGGCTGCGGCCTATCGCCAGCCGGTCCTCGCTCATCGGGAAGGTCTCCCCCGCCCGGCCGCCGCCACTGCGGATGACCAGCGCCGCACCCGCAAGCTCGACCTCGGCGTCGATGTCGATCGCCTCGATCTCCCCGGTCTCGCCGACCCGGTAGGTCGTCGTGGTCGGTTCTTCGCCGCCCTCGCGCATGCCGATGAACGTGCCGCACTTCTGGCAGTAGTTGGCGGTATCCGGGTTTACGTGCCCGCATTCGGGGCAGTGAGACGTCGACATGGGCGCTATTATACGCGCGAAGGCTAACCTTCAACCAATGCTTTACGGTTGGGCGGCATCTGCCGCTTCGCGCGCTTCCCTGATGCGGTCGCGGCCCACCCGCGCGTAGAGCACCGTGGCCATGATCGCCATGACGACCCCGATCACCAGCAGCGTCGTCGGGAACCACCCGGGCCAGATCATCGCGAAGAAGATCGCCGACATGACAGGGAAGACGGCCATGCGGCCGATCCAGTTGACCTCGATGTCGACGCCGTGGCTGAGGCCCCACCTGGCCAGCAGGAGCGTGACCAGCTCACGCAGAGCGAGCACGACGAGCAGCCAGCGCGGCAGCAGTTCGAAATGCCAGCAGACGACGACGCCGGAGAGGATCGTCAGGCGGTCGACGACCGGGTCGAGCAGGGCACCGAGCCGGCTGTACTGGCCGGTGACGCGCGCGAGCAGGCCGTCGAGGTAGTCGCCGGCCGAGATCGCCCAGTAGATCCCGGCCGCCAGCCACGAGGTCCCGTCGCCGCTGTCGAAGGCGACGAGAAGGAATACCGGGATCAGCAGCAACCGGACGAAGCCGACGAGGTTCGGCAGCGTGAACGGCCTGAGCGGCTGGCCGCTGCGTGTGGCGGTCGGTTCCGGACCGCTGCGGTCGAGTCCGAAGAGCTTGCGGACCCGGCCCCTGCCGAACGGTGCGGCCTCCCCCATCAGTCGAGCGTGCCGCAGATGCGGAGGATCTCGTCGGCCCCGTCTTCGACCGGAATCCGGTGCTCGGCACCGCTGCGCCGTTCCGAAGCTTCGTATATGCCGTCGGCCAGTCCGCGACGGCCGACCACGACCCGGAGCGGGCAGCCGATCAGTTCCGCGTCGGTCAGTTTCTGGCCGGGCCCGGCATCACGATCGTCGTAGAGGACCTCGACGCCGGCCTCGAGCAGCTCTCCGTACAGCCGGTCGGCATTCTCACGCTCTGGTTCGCCGGCCTTCGAGAGCGAGACCAGATGGACGGTCCACGGGGCGATCGCCTTCGGCCAGCACAGCCCCTTGCCGTCGCCGAGCTGTTCTGCCGCGGCGGCCACGATCCTCGCCGGGCCGATGCCGTAGCTGCCCATGACGATGGCGTTCTCGTTGCCGTCCTCGTCGAGGTACTTCGCACCGAGCGGCTCGCTGTAGCGGGTTCCGAGCTTGAAGATGTTGCCCACCTCGATCGCCGGCTCGAGGGTCACCCCGTCCCGGTCCGGGGTCAGGTCGCCCGGGCGGACGAGGCGGACGTCAGCCTGCTCGTACCCGAAGTCCCGTTCCGGCTCGACACCGCGCAGATGGAAGCCCTCGCGGTTGGCCCCGGATACGAGCCCGGAGCCCGAAACCGCCGTGTCCTTGATGATCCGGACCGAGGCGCCGACCGGGCCGATGTACCCGGGCGGGCCGATCTTCTCGGCGATCTCGTCCTCACGCGCGGGCCTCGACGCGGTCCCGAGTGCGTTGGCAAGCTTCACAGGGTTCACCTGGTCGTCGCCGCGGACCAGCACCAGGACCATCTCGCCGTCGTCTCCGACAACGGGAACCGACTTGATCAGCGCCCCGGGAGCGACGTCGAGGCTCGCGGACACCTCGGCTACGGTCTTCAGGCCGGGCGTCTCCACTTCCTCGGGGGCGTCCAGGGCCGGCGGCAGTTCGACCTGCGGCGGCTTCGCCGAAGCCACCTCGAGGTTGGCCGCATAGCCCGGAGCGAGGACCACCGTGTCTTCGCCGGCCTCGCACGGAGCCATGTACTCGTGGGCGCCGAGGCCGCCCATCATGCCGACGTCGCTCTCGACCCGGTACCAGCGCAGCCCGGTCCGGTTGAAAATGCGCTCGTAGGCATCTGACATCGCGCCGTAGCTCTCCTCGAGCCCCTCCGTGTCACGGTCGAAGCTGTAGGCGTCCTTCATCACGAACTCGCGGGTTCGCAGCACTCCCGCCCGGGGCCGCGGCTCGTCCCGCTCCTTGACCTGCACCTGGTAGAGGATCTTCGGAAGGTCGCGGTAGGAACGGACCTCACCGGCGACGTGCCCGGTGATGCACTCCTCGTGCGTCATCGCCAGCACCATCGGCGAGCCCTTGCGGTCCTCCAGCTTGAACAGCTCGTCGATGTCGTAGCGGCCGGTCTTCTGCCACGGCTCCGCCGGCTGCAGCACCGGCATCGAGACTTCGTGGGCTCCGGCCCGGTCCATCTCCTCCCTCAGGATCCGCTCAACCTTGCGATGGACCCTCAGTCCGGCCGGCAGCCACGTCCACAGCCCGGCCCCCATCTGCCTGATCATGCCCGCCCTGACCAGCAACTGGTGGCTGATCGCCTCGGCGTCGGCAGGCGGATCCTTCAGGGTAGGCAGCAGGGTCTGCGAGACACGGGTCATCGGCGCCCTAATCTACCCGTCCGGGCCACGGGGTCGCCACCGCCTCTGCGCCGAGACCGGGCCGTGGCGCGTGCCCGGCCTGTACGGGGTGGTGCGGCGTCATGCGTACGTACGCGATGACGACGCGAAGGTGCCCCGCCGCCGGATCCACTTCTCGGTTCCGACCGCAAGCCAGGCGATGATGCCTACGGCGAGAATGCGCAGCCAGGATTCCGGACCGATCGCAGCGCTGTCGAAGAGCGAGTGCATTATCGGCGAGTAGGTGAAGGCGATCTGAAGCAGGACCGTGACCCCGACACCGAAGAGTGCCCAGGGATTGGTGAAGAGTCCGATGTGGAGCAGAGAGCGCTCGAGCGAACGACAATTGAACAGATAGAAGATCTCGACCATGACGAACACGTTGACCGCGACTGTGCGCGCCTCGGCGGTCGATGCTCCCCTGTCCAGCTCCCACGAGAAGAGCCAGAAGGAACCTGCAAGCAGCAGGGCAGAGACCAGCAGCATCCGGCCGAGAAGGGCCCGGCTCAGCAACGGCATTCCCGGGGTCCTCGGCGGGCGCGACATCAGGCCGGGCTCCCGGGCTTCGAAGGCCAGCATCAGTCCCAGTGCGACGGCAGTGGTCATGTTGATCCAGAGGATCTGCGCGGGAAGGATCGGCAGGGTCGCGCCCGCGACCAGGGCGGTGAGGATCAGCAGGCCCTCGCCGATATTGGTGGGCAGCGTCCAGACGATGAATTTCGTGACGTTGTCGAAGATACGGCGTCCCTCCTCGACTGCGGCCTCGATCGAGGCGAAGTTGTCGTCGGTCAGGACGATGTCACCGGCTTCCTTGGCCACTTCGGTGCCGACGTGGCCCATCGCAACGCCGATGTCGGCCTGCCGCAGGGCCGGTGCGTCGTTCACCCCGTCGCCGGTCATCGCCACGATTTCACCCTGACCCTGCAGGGCCTCGACCAGTCGGAGTTTCTGCTCGGGAGAGACACGCGCGAAGACCGCCGTCTCTTTGCCGAGAGCGGGAAGGCGTTCAGGCGGGGTCGCGGCCAACTCGGGGCCCGTGACGACATTCCCTGGCCGTCCTGTGGCTCCTCCCTCCAACCCGAACTCAGCGGCGACCGCACTGGCCGTGGCAGCATGATCTCCCGTCACCATCTTGACCTCGATGCCTGCCTCCTGACAGCGGGCAACCGCGTCGATAGCCTCCGCGCGGGGCGGATCCTGCATCGCCTGGAGCCCGAGGAATCGAAGCTCTGAGGGCGGCGAGCCATTCAGTTCAGAAGCTTCGGTCGGAAGATCGGCAGAGGCGAAGGCCAGGACGCGCAGCCCCCGCGCTGCGAGGCGCTGCGCTTCGGCGTGGATTGCCTCCGGGTCCAATGGTGCCTCGACGCCGTCGTCGGTGAGCATGCTCGTGCAGATGTCCACGACCCGTTCAACGCTCCCTTTTGCATAGGCGCGGGGACCGCTCCCGATCTCCGCCGGTTGATGCAGCGTCACCATGTATTGCCGGGCCGACTCGAACGGAATGGCTTCGATTCGCGGCCAATCAGTGGCGGTATTCGCTTTGCGCGCCGAGACCAGCAGCGCTGCCTCGGTGGGGTCGCCGACCGCCCTCCAGCGTCCGTCGCGGTGTTCGAGACGGGCATCGTTGCAGAGGGCCCCGGCAGTCAGGCACTCAGCCAGCGCCGAACCCTCCTCCACGTCAACCGGGACGCCGCCCTCGAGCAGACCCCCTTTGGGCGAGTAGCCGGTTCCGGCTACTTCGATGTGTCTTCCTGCGGCCCATATCTCGCGGACCGTCATCTGGTTTTCAGTCAGAGTGCCGGTCTTGTCGGTGCAGATCACAGTTGTCGAACCCAGCGTCTCAACAGCCGGGAGCCGCCGGACGACGGCGTGGCCGCGAGCCATCCGCGTCACCCCGATGGCGAGAGTGATCGTCAAAGCCGCCGGCAACCCCTCGGGGATCGCTCCGACGGCGAGGGCCACCGCGGCGATGAACACATCGGAGGCAGGCTCCCCGCGGACAACGCCTATGGCGAAGGCGAGTACGGCAAGGATCAGGATTCCGCCCGTCAGCTGCTTGCTGAAACGCGAAATTCTGCGGGTGAGCGGGGTGTCAACGGTGCCAGTCTCATCTAGCAGGCGATGGATCAAGCCCACTTCAGTGGCGCCGCCTGTCGCGACCACGACTCCGCGTCCCGAGCCGCGTGTGACGAGGGTCCCGGAGTGCGCCATGTTCAGGCGATCGGCGACCGTCGTTTCGGCATGTACCGGTGTCGAATACTTCGCGACCGGAGCGGATTCTCCGGTTAGCGCGGACTCATCGACATGCAGCTCGTCAGTCTCCATCAGGCGGAGGTCTGCAGGGACCCTGTTGCCTGCGCCGAGCATGACAACATCTCCGGGCACGATCTCTTCGGAGTTCACATCGCGTCGCTCGCCGTCGCGGATAACGGTCGCCTTGGTTTTCAGCATCACCGTCAGCGCTTCGATAGCCCTCTCTGCCCTCGATTCCTGGATGTAGCCGATCACGGCGTTGACCAGAGCGACCCCGAGAATGACGCTGGCGTCCACGGTCTTTCCGAGCGCCAGCGTCACGCCGCCGGCGACCAGGAGGACGTAGATCAGGGGGTTGTGAAACTGGATCAGAAATCGGATCAACGCTCCGTGGCGATGCACTGGCGGCAGCGTGTTGGCTCCGAACCGGAGGAGCCGCTCCCTTGCCTCAGCCTCAGCGAGGCCCCGCTCCGAGTCGCTCTCCAGGAGCAGGATCGCCTCGTGCACCGGTAGCTCGTGGACAGCCGGCTCCGAAGGCCCGTGCGCCGAAAGTGAGCCTGCCATCGATTTCACGTCCCCCGGTTCGCCCAACGTGGATGGCTGTGGCAGGCACGGATGGCTGAGCGGGCTTTCATGGTGCACCATTCTTATCCCGACAGGCCCGGGCCCCAGTCCGCGGCACGAAGGTTCGGTAGGCCAGGACAGTGGATTTCCGCTTCATCGTGACCCTCGCCTTCTTCCTGGGGCCCAACCCGCTGCGGCAGTGTTTGTCAGGCTGAGGCCGAAGTTGATCCCGGATTCGATCGACGTGAAGCGCACAATAGGGAGGGATTCAGCGGTCGGCTCCTCTGGTCCCGTGGCGATCGTCGTCGGAGGCGGTCGTGCGTGACCATTGCACGGTTGGATGGAAACGGCCGCGAGGCGTCCGCGGGCAGAAGACCGGGCCTGTCCCGGAATCGCCGCCATCCGTCGGGTGATCTGGCATGCTTTGCGGAGTTTCCTTCTACCGAGAACGAGGCAGAGATGGCAGAGAACCAGGAGGACCTTCGCGAGATCGCCCTGAAACGGCTCAAGAAGCGGCGAGACTTCCGCACCCATGTCGCCGTCTACCTGCTCGTCAACGCGTTCCTGTGGGGCATCTGGGCCTTCACCGGGGTCGGCTTCCCCTGGCCGATATTCGTCACGGGCGGCTGGGGCATAGGTTTGGCCATGGACGCGTACGCGACCTACTGGGACATGCCGCCGACCGAGCAGGAAGTGAACGCCGAGGTCGAGAAGCTGAAACAGCAGCGGTGAAGCTCCACCCCCGGTTGCCGTTCGGTCCGAAGGTCGAAGTGCCGAGAGTCAGGGGTCGGGTAGCCGAGTGACCGTCGGGACGATCACGCCTTCCCTTGGCTTGGTCGGGTATGCCGCCGATGAGGATGGGGTCCGGGTCGGTGAACCAGCCGGCTTCCGACCGAGGGGCTCGGGGGTCCTGCCGACGACGTTTCGGGCCGAGGAGGCAGGACCCCCGAGCCCCTCCCCTTCAGGCCCTGGTGAAGCGCCGCCCGGCGGTCGGTGAGACCTGCTCGTCGACGAGCAGCTTGTCCGCTTCGTCGCTGAGAGCCGCCTCCTTCTCCATCGCCGCGATCTTCTCGGGGGTCAGGTCGCCCGCATTCTCCTCTTCGATCTTCCGGACCCAGGCCTGGCCCTCGGCCGACTCCTTCTCGTCGAAGCGCACCTCGCCACCGCGGTCGAGCGAGAGGTCGATCTGTTCGAACAGCGTGTCGACGAGCTTCGACGTGGAGACCTTCTTCAGCGCCTTGCCGTGGGCGAAGACGACGCCCTCGTCCTTGGCCCCGGCGATGCCGAAGTCGGCGTTCTTGGCCTCGCCGATGCCGTTGACAGCGCAGCCGAGAACGGCGACTTCGATCGGCTCTTCGTAGGACTCCAGCCGCTGCTCGACTTCGGCGACGACCGCGTCCATGTCGAACTGCAGGCGGCCGCAGGTCGGGCAGGCGATCAGGACCGGTCCGCGCTCGCGCAGCTGAAGCGCCTTGAGGATCTCCCAGGCGACCTTGACTTCTTCTTCTGCGTGGAAGGTCGAGAGGCTGATCCGGATCGTGTCGCCGATGCCGTCGGCCAGCAGCGCCCCGAGGCCTACCGCGGACTTCAGCGAGCCCGACCACTTGGTGCCGGCTTCTGTGATGCCGAGGTGGATCGGGTACGGGATCTTCTCGGAGAGCAGCCGGTTGGCGGCGATCGTATTCGGCACGTTGGTCGACTTGATCGAGACCTTGAAGTTGGTGAAGTCGAGGTTCTCCATCAGGGTCACGAACTCGACCGCCGCGGTGACCAGGGCTTCGGTCGGGTTCTCTTCCTCCAGCGCATGGAGGTGCTTCGGCAGCGATCCCGAGTTGACGCCGATGCGCATCGGCACGTTCTTCAGGTTGGCCAGCTCGGCGACCTCGGCGACCTTGTCCCGGCCGCCGATGTTGCCCGGGTTCAGTCGGATGCAGTCGGCGCCGGCGTCGATCGCCTTGAGCGCAAGTGTGTGGTTGAAGTGAATGTCGGCGATCACCGGGATCGGCGAGCGCCTGACGATCGTCTTCAGCGCCTCGACGTCCTTGTCCCGGGGTACCGCGACGCGGACCACGTCGGCGCCGGCCTCGGCGACCTTCTCGATCTGCTCCATCGTCGCCTCGAGGTTGGCGGTCTCGGTCTTGGTCATCGTCTGCACCACGACCGGCGCCCCGCCGCCGACCGGGACCCGGCCTACGAAGATCTGTCTTTTCGATGCCACCCCTGCAGGGTACCGGAGCGCCCCCTCCCCACCCGTGGTTCAGCGCCCCGCCCAGGCCTCCAGCAGCCAGCCCAGGTCCTCGCTGGAGACATCGGGATCGAGGATCAGCCTTTCCGGCTCCGGTTCGGCCAGGTGGCCGCGCAGCCTGCGGGCCGCGGTGCTGAGGCCCCTCGAGAAGGCACCCGGCTCCCGGCGTGGCAGGATCCCCCGGTCCAGCCGGGCTTCCTGTTCGTGGATCAGGTCGAAGCCGAGCCGGTTGCCCCCGTTCGCCCAGGCGAGCGAGCGTTCCACCGCTGCCGCGAAATCGCCCTCGAGGCCCAGCCGGTCGGCGCTTCGCAGCGATAGCGGAGCAAGCGCTACCTGGGTGATCGTGAGCACGGGGTAAAGCGCCGCGGCCTCCCCCCTGATCGAGTCGACGATGCCCGGCCACGATCCGTCGTCGCGCTGAAGCTCCAGCAGCGCGGTCGCGAGCCTGCGGGCCGGCTCCCGGTCGTCCTCTCCGCGCTCGGACTGGACCAGTTGTTCGAGCGCAATCAGCGAGTGGAACTGGCCTGCTATCGGCGTGAAGCCGCCACCGATGCGGTGATGAGGATCATGCATCAGTCCGGTCCCGGATGCCGCCCGCGACAGCAGTTCCTCCTCGGCCCGGTCGAGCAGGTCAGCTGTCCTCTCGCCGCCGGCACGCTCCGAGGACGCGGTCAGACCCGACACCAGCCAGGCGAGCTGTTCGAGGGGGATTCGGTCGAAGCCCCGGTCCACCCGGACGGCGATCAGGTTCGTGATCTCGCCGATCGCGCCGCCATCGGCCCGGGACTCCGCCCATAGCGCCAGCCCCAGCTCGCCGGGCCCGGCGGCCGGACCACCGAGGTCCCCGAGAATCCTGGTCCT
Organism: uncultured Solirubrobacterales bacterium; assembly: GCA_963701635.1. GTDB lineage: Bacteria > Actinomycetota > Thermoleophilia > Solirubrobacterales > 70-9 > 67-14. The sequence continues at coordinate 269,261 of CAVPAU010000002.1, read as the reverse complement.
CAGCGCCCCGGTCGAGAACGGATGCACCAGGCCGACCTCGTCGGCCCGCAGCAGCCCGAGCAGCACGATCGCGCCCGCGCGCAGCGTGCTCGCTTCCGATCCTGCCTGTTCACTCCCGTCTCCGGCCGGTTCGACCCGTGGGGTTGCCCTGAACAACCCGCCCGCCGTCTGCAGTTGCGGCAGGCGGGTTACCGCTATGTGCTCGAAGACCGCGGCTTCGGCTGACATCGTACGGACGGCTTCAGTTGGCGTAGAGCGCTTCGATCTCGCTCTCGTACTTGTCCGAGATCGGCTTGCGCTTGAGCTTCATCGTCGGCGTGAGCTCGTCGCCACCGGGCAGCCATTCGCCGGGGATGATGCTGAACTTCTTGATCTGCTCCACCCTGGCCATCTTCTCGCCGGCCCGGTCGATCCCCTCCTGGATGGCGGCGATCACCTTCTCGTTTCCGGCCAGTTCTTCGAGCGAGAGTCCCTCGAGCCCGTTCTGCGCGGCCCATACAGGCGTGAAGTCAGGGTCGAGCACGATGAGCGCGACGTTGTAGGGCCGGCCGTCGCCTATCGCGACGCACTGGTTGACAAGCGGCGACGCGCTCTTGACGTGGGCCTCGATGTTCGCGGGCGACATGTTCTTCCCGGCCGCGTTGATGATCAGCTCCTTCTTGCGGTCGAGGATCCTGACGTAGCCGTCCTCGTCGATCGTGCCGATGTCACCGGTGTGCAGCCAGCCGTCGACGACGGTCTCGGCGGTCTTCTCGGGCTGGTTGCGGTACTCGGGCATGACGTAGGGGCTGCGACAGAGCAGCTCGCCGTCCTCGGCCACCTTGACGTCGGTGCCGGGGACCGGTGGGCCGACGGTCCCGAGGCGGATCCTGTCGGGAGGGTTGATCGTGATCACTCCGCAGGTCTCCGACATGCCCCAGAGCTCACCGACCGGAATCCCGATCGCGTGGAAGAACTCGAGGACCTCGACCGGGGTCGGCGCGGCCCCTACGCTGACGGCCACCGCCTTGTCAAAGCCGAGGTTGGTGCGCAGAGCCGCGAAGAGCGCTTCGTCGGCGGCTGCCGCGGCAGCCGCGACCTCCTCCGGTACCTCTTCTCCGGCCTGTTCGAGCCGGACCTTCTGGATCGCTGCGTCGAGCCCGGCCTGCGCCTTCTCCCGCTGCTCGTCGGGCAGTCCCGCGAGCATGCTCTCGAGGCCGGCCTTCAGCTTTTCCCAGATCCGCGGGACGGCGAAGAACCAGGTCGGCCTCACCTTCGGCAGGTACTCGATGATGCGCTTCGGGTCCGAGCAGATGTGGACCTCGAAGCCCTTCATCACGGCCGAGTAGTAGTTCGCGCCCCTTTCGGCGATGTGGGCCGTCGGCAGCCACGAGATCACCCGGGCATCGGTGTCCGGCAGGTCGATCACTCCCTGCATCACGGCCGACTGCATGCGCAGAAGGTTGCCGTGGGTCAGCGTCACGCCTTTGGGCGGACCGGTCGTGCCCGATGTGTAGATGAGCGTCAGCGGGTCCTCGAGGCCGACTTCGGACGCGATCGGAAGCGGGTCGAAGTCCGGATCGAGCTTCATCAGCTCGTCGTAGCTCATCGTGCCGCCTTCGCCGCCGATCACGATCACGTGCTCGAGGTCCGGCAGCCGATCCTTGACCTGTTCGACCCGGGGAAGGAAGTCCGGCTCGACGACGATGATCTTCGCCGCCGAGTCCTTGAGCAGGTATTCGATCTGCTCTGGCGACGACGTCTGGTAGATCGAAAAAGGCACGGCGCCGAGGGACACCGCAGCGAGGTCGGTCGGGATGAAGTCGGCGCGGTTGTTGGTGAGCAGGCTCACCGTGTCGCCGCGGGCGAGACCGAGCGCATTGAACCCTCCGGCGATCGCCCGGACCCGCTGGGCGAGGTCGTTCCACGAGTAGCTGATGCCCTCGTCTTCCGAGATCACGGCCGGTGCGTCACCCTGCCGGGCCGTGGTCTTCAGGAAAGCTTCGTACAGGTTCTTGGAATCGGGCTCATAGCCCTGACCCCCGGAAAATTCTGTGACCGCCTCGGTCGTCGGCACCCTTCCTCCTTCGTTCATCCCTCTCGACTGGCAACAGCAGGACGAAATCTACCTGAGATCGAATCCCTCGCCCATGAAGCGGCCGATATCGTTGTTGAGGCCGATCAGGAACAGCCCGATCACGAGTGCGAAGCCGATCAGCCCGGCGCGCTCCATGACCGCGAAAGGCACCGGCTTTCCCCGGACCTTCTCGACCAGGCTCCAGAAGATGTGCCCGCCGTCGAGCGGCAGGAACGGGAACAGGTTGATGATGCCGAGCGACAGGCTGATCAGCGCAACGAGCGTCAGCGCCTGGCGGGCTCCGATATCGATCGCCTGGCGGGTCACCTCGTAGCTGCCTGCCACTCCTGAGAGCTCTTCGCGTCGTTCGGTCTGGTAGATCTGCGACAGCGTCGAGACAGTGCGCGAAGTCACCATCCACATGAAGTCGGCCGCGATCCCCGCGGCCTCGGCCGGACCCGGGTTGAGCGGCTCGGATCCGAAGATGAAGCCGAGGCGGTTGCGGTCGTTCTCGGCGTCGAATTCCGGCCTGATCTCGATCGTGCGCGTCTCGCCGGCGCGCTCCACGACGACGGTCGCCGGGGTCTCGGCGACGCAGCCGTCGACCGGCTCGCCTTCACAGCCGTGGGAGTTGATCTGGTCGGCGATCGCGACCTGGTCGCCGCTCACGCCGTCGACCGAGATGATCCGGTCCCCGGCGATCAGCTTCGACTCGGCCGGGGAGTTCGCTGCGACCTCGTCGATCGTCTCGCTGGTCTCCTGGATGCCGAAGGCGAGGAAGAACAGGATGATGAACGCGATCGCGATGTTGACGGCCGGTCCGGCCCCGATGACCACGATGCGCTTCCAGACCGGCTGGTGGTAGTAACCGCGCTCGGCGACCTCCGGGGGGAGCTCTTCGTCCGGGTTCATCCCGGTGATCTTCACGAAGCCGCCGAGCGGCACCGCGCCCACGCCGTACTCGGTCTCACCGCGCCTGACCGAGAACAGTTTCGGCGGGAAGAACAGGAAGAAGCGCTCGACGCGCATGCCGGTGGCCTTCGCCGCCACGAAGTGGCCGAGCTCGTGGAGCACGATCAGTACAACGAAGGCGAGGAATGCGAGGAGGAAGCTCATCTCTTCTTCAACCCTCCGACCAGCTCTTCGGTGCGCTCGCGCGCAGCCTCGTCGACCGCGAACAGCTCGCGGAAGTCGCGAGCCGGTCCGGTTCCGACGTCGTCGAGGACCCGTTCGATGAGCGCGGCGATGTCGGGAAAGGAGATCCGGCCGTCGAGAAAAGCCCCGACTGCGACCTCGTCGGCCGCGTTGAGGACGCATGGCGAAATGCCTCCGGCCAGGCCTGCCTGCCGGGCCAGCTCGAGGCAGCGGAAGGTGTCCGGATCCGGGGCCTCGAAATCGAGGCTGCCGACCGTCGCCAGGTCGAGCCGCCCGACCGGTGTCGCCACCCTTTCCGGCCACGTCAGGGCGAAGGCGATCGGCACCCTCATGTCGGGCTGGCCGAGGTGTGCCAGCGTCGCCCCGTCGACCAGGTCGACCATGGAATGCACGATCGACTGGGGATGGATGACCATCTCGATCTCGTCGTAGCCGATGTCGAAGAGGTGGTGGGCCTCGATCATCTCGAAGCCTTTGTTCATCAGCGTGGCGGAGTCGATCGTGATCCTCCCGCCCATCTTCCAGGTCGGGTGGTCGAGCGCTTCTTCGACGCTCACCGATCCGAGGTCCGTCCTGCCCCTGAACGGGCCTCCGGATGCGGTCAGCACGATCCGCGACACCGCCTCGCGGGATTGCCCGTCGAGCAGCTGGAAAATCGCCGAGTGCTCGGAGTCGACGGGCAGGATGCGACTGCCGGTGCCGCGGGCAAGCTCGGTGACCAGCTCGCCGCCGACCACGAGGCTCTCCTTGTTCGCAAGGGCCAGGTCAAGGCCGGCGTTGAGCGTCGCGATCGTCGGCCCGAGACCGGCCGCCCCGACGATTCCGTTGAGCACGATGTCGGGCTCGCAGGCCGCGATCAGGGTCCTGGCGGCCGCCTCGCCCTCGAGCACGGTGCCGTCGAACCCGGCCCTCGCCTCCGCGGCGGCACCGACGTCGGCGACCGCGATGTGCCGCGCGCCCGATTCTCGGGCCTGGATCACGGCCTCACGCCAGTTCGAGCCGACGGAAAGGCCGACCACCGACAGCCCTTCGTTCGCTGCGACGATCTCCATGGCCTGACGGCCGATGGAACCTGTCGATCCGAGTATCGCGACTTTCTTCAATGGGACTCCGGGTCTGCGGCGTCGAGGGGCCGGTTCAGTAGACGAGGGCGATCGACACGTAATAGCCGACCACCACCGTGAAGAGGACTGCATCGAGACGGTCGAGCAGCCCACCGTGTGGTCCAAACAGCGTACCGGTGTCCTTCTTTCCGAGATCCCGCTTGATCATCGACTCGAACAGGTCGCCGACCACGGCGATCGTGGCCACGGCGAAACCGAGGATCAGTGCGTCAACCCCCGAAAGCCAGTCCTGGTAGAGCCCTGCGCACCAAACGCCGAGCGTGCCGATGAGGATCCCGCCGATCAGGCCCTCGACCGTCTTGTTCGGCGAGAGCGACGGCGCCAGCTGGTGGGAGCCGAACATTCGCCCCACGGCGTAGGCACCGGTGTCTGCGACGAAAGTACCCACGAGCACGTTCACGACCAGCGCAGCGCCGTGGTCGGGGAGTTCGCGCAGCAGGACGGCGTGCACGAGCGGGATCCCGATCCAGAACAGGCCGAAAATCGTGATCGCCATCGACTCGGTGACGCCTTCGATCCTCGATCGCCGGATCGCCGCGATGAAGACGAGCAGGTACGGGACCGCGAGGAACATCAGGACGTTGAACGAAGTGCCCAGGTAGGCGGCCGCGACCATCGCCGGCAGGCCGACGTAGGCGGCCAGCCTCAGGGGCGAGTAGCCGTCGGCCATCGAGAAGAACTCGCGCAGGCCGATCAGCCCGAGAACCGTCACGGCGGCGGCGAACCACGGGCCCCCGGCCACCACGATGACGATCGCCAGGGCGATCAGCGGCAGGGCGACGAGAATCCTCTTCGCCGTTTCTCCCATCAGGTGCTCCGCGTCCCGAAACGCCGCTCGCGACGGCCGTACTCGGCCAGGGAGTCGGCAAAGGCATCGCGGTCGTAGTCAGGCCAAAGTTCGTCCCGGAAGACGAATTCGGAATACGCGCACTGCCAGAGCAGGTAGTTCGAGATCCGCTGCTCGCCGCTGGTCCGGATCAGCAGCTCGGGTTCATGCATCTCGGGCGCGTAGAGCAGCCCGGCGAAATCCTCTTCGCTGCCGCCGTCGAACCGTGCCGCTGCGTCGACGATCTCGGCCCTTCCCCCGTAGTTGAACGCGATGTACAGCGTGATGCGGGCATTCGCAGCGGTCAGGGCCTCTGCTCCCTCCATCTGCTCGACCAGCCCGGCCGGCACCCCGTCGCGGCGGCCGATGAAGCGCATCTTCACGCCCTCGTCGTGGAGCTCGGGAGTCTCGCGCTCGATCCGCTCCGAGAACATCCGCATCAGACCGTCGACCTCCTCGGGCGACCGTGACCAGTTCTCGGTCGAGAAAGAGAACACGGTCAGCTCCTCGACACCGAACTCCGCGGCGTCACGCAGCCTGGCTTTGACGGTGTCGGCCCCGGCCCGGTGTCCCTCCTGGACCGGCAGGCCGCGTTCCTTGGCCCAACGGCCGTTTCCGTCGGTGATGATGGCGACGTACCGGGGGGTACTCACACCTCGAGGATTTCCTCTTCCTTGCCTTTCAGCAGGGAGTCAATCTCTCCGATCGCTTCGTCGGTCAGCTTCTGCAGCGCGGTCTCGGCGCGATGCTCGTCGTCAGCGCCGGCTTCGCCCTCCTTCTTCAGCTCGCGCAGGTCGGCCATCACGTCGCGGCGCACGTTGCGCACCGCGATGCGCCCTTCCTCGGCGACCCCGTGCACGACCCTGACCATCTCCCGCCGGCGCTCTTCGGTCAGGTCCGGGATGTTCAGGCGGATGACGCTGCCGTCATTCGACGGGGTCAAACCGACGTCGGACTCGAGGATGGCCTTTTCGATCGCCCCGATCACTGACTTGTCGTAGGGCGTGACGGTCAGCATCCTCGCCTCCGTGGCGGCGATGTTGGCCATCTGCGCCAGCGGCGTCTGCGTGCCGTAGTAGTCGACGTGGACCCGGTCGAGCAGGTGCGGTGTCGCGCGTCCGGTCCGCACCGTGGCGAACTCGCCCTTGGTCGAGGCGACGGACTTGTCCATCCGTTCCCGTGCGTCTGAGAGGAGGTCGTCGATCATGATCGGGTGTCCGGCGCCGTCGGTCCCGACGCCTGTGAACTCACCAGCGTCCCGACCTTCTCGCCGGAGACGATCCTATCTATATTGCGCTCGTCCGCCATGTTGAAGACGTGGATTGGAAGGTCGTTGTCCATGCAGAGGCTGAGCGCGGTCGAGTCCATGACCTTCAGGCCCCTCTCGATCGCCTCGAGATGGGTGATCTCCGGAATGAATTCGGCGCCTGCGTCGACCGACGGATCGGCGTCGTAGACCCCTTCGACCCCGTTCTTGGCCATCAGGATCGCTTCGGCGTGGATCTCGAGCGAGCGCAGGGCGGCCGCGGTATCGGTGGTGAAGAACGGGTTCCCCGTGCCCGCGGCGAAGATCACCACGCGGCCCTTTTCCAGGTGCCGCATCGCACGACGGCGGATGTAGGGCTCGGCCACTTCGCGCACGTCGATCGCCGACATCACCCGGGTGAACTGACCGTGCTTCTCGAGGGCGTCCTGCAGCGTCAGCGCGTTGAGCACGGTCGCCATCATTCCCATGTAGTCGCCGGTGGCGCGGTCCATGCCCTGGGCGGCACCGTCGATGCCACGGTAGATGTTGCCGGCACCGACGACGATCGCAACCTCTACGCCGCGATCCCTGACCACGCCGATCTGGCGGGCGATGCGCTCGACCTGGGCGGGATCCGTACCGAAGTCGAGGTCGCCCATGAGCGCCTCGCCAGAGAGCTTCAGCAGGATTCGCCTGAAGCGGGGTTCCGGCCCGTCGCCCACCGTTCCGGTCTCCCCTACTCGCCGATCCGGAAGACCGAGAACCTCGAGATGACGACGTTCTCGCCGACCTTCGCGGCCAGTGCCTCGCGCATCTCTTCGATCGTCCGGGAGTCGTGCTTGTCGACGTTGATGTGCTGCTGTTCGAGCAGCGCGACGTCCTTCTTCCACTTCGCTATCTGGCCGTCGACGATGCGCTCGATCACGTTGTCGGGCTTGCCTTCTTCGCGCGCTTTCTCTTCGAAGATCCGCCGCTCTGCCGCTACTTCGTCCTCGGGTATCTCGTCACCGGAGACGTAGGTCGGAGAAGCTGCGGCGACGTGCATCGCGACTTCGTATGCGAAGTCCGAGAAGTCCTCGTTACGCGCCACGAAGTCGGTCTCGCACTGGACCTCGACCATCGCGCCGACCTTCTTGTTGGCATGGATGTAGGCGGCGATGACTCCTTCGGAGGTTCCGCGGTCGGAGCGTTTGGCAGCGGAGGCCTGGCCCTTCACCCGGAGCAGTTCCACCGCCCGGTCCATGTCGCCCTCGGCCTCGGTCAGCGCGGCCTTGCTGTCCATCATGCCGGCGCCCGTCTTGTCTCGAAGCGCCTTGACGTCGGCTGCTGTCACTTTGCTCACTTGGATTCCTCCTCGGTGGTCCCGGCTTCGACCGGAGCGGCCTGCTCTTCGTCCGTCGCCGGCTCTTCCGCGGCTGCCTCCGGCTCGGCGTCGGCACCGACCGCCTGCGGGTGGTCGGGCGTGACCGCCTGGGGATGGTCCGGGACGACAGCCTGCGGGTGGTCCGGCACTACCGCCTGGGGATGGTCCGGAACCGCCTGGGGATGGGGCTTCTCCTCAGGCTTGTCCTCCGGTTTCTCGGCGGGCTTGGCGGCCTCGGCCTCGGCTTTGGCGCGTTCTTCCGCCCTGGCCCGGGCCTTCTCTTCAGCCTGCTCCTTCTCGATCGCCTCGCGGCGGGCCTTCTCTTCCTCTTCGCGCTTGCGGCGTTCCTCTTCTTCCTTCTCCCGTCGGGCGGCTTCTTCGGCGCGGCGCTTCTCCTCGACAACTGCCCAGGCTCCGGCACCCTGTTCGATCGCCTCGCCGACTGTCGAGATCACGAGCTCGCAGGAGCGGATCGCGTCGTCGTTGCCTGGGATGACGTAGTCGATATTGCCCGGATCGCAGTTGCTGTCGACCAGTGCGATCACCGGCAGGCGCAGGCGGGTCGCTTCGCGCAGGGCGATCTCCTCAGCTTTCAGGTCGACTATGAAGACGGCGTCAGGGACGCGGTCCATGTCGCGAACACCGCCGAGGGCGAATTCGAGCTTGGCGAGCTCCGCCTGCATGTTCATGCGCTCCTTGGTCGGCAGCAGCTCGATCTGGCCCGAATCCGTCAGTTCGGTGAGCTCGTGGAGCCGCTTGATCCGTGCGGAGGCGATGTTGTAGTTGGTCAGCAGCCCGGGAAGCCAGCGCCGGGTCACGTATGGCATTCCGGATCGTCCGGCCCATTCTTCGATGACTCCCGACGCCTGCTTCTTCGTGCCGACGAAAAGCACCTTGCCGCCGCCGCTGGTCAGTTCGCCGACGAAGCGCCTCGCGTCTTCGAGCATCTCCTCGGTCTGCAGCAGGTCGATGATGTGGATCCCGTCGATCTCGCCGGCGATGTGGCGCCGCATGTTCGGGTTCCAACGGCTGGTCTGGTGGCCGAAATGAACTCCGGCCTCCAGCAATTCCTGGATTCCTACCTGGGCCATGCTTCTCCTTGAGTGGATGTGTCTGTGGATCCGCCCGCGTCGTTGAATGGAAACCCTCTGCGAGGGCAGGAGCCGTTCTCGGAACTTCGGGGGGTCGGGATTACGGTCGGCCCGGCATTGTAGAGAGATCCGCGCCACCGCGCGAACGGGCGCCGGGAGCCTTTGCGATCGCGACCGTCCCTCAGCCGGCCACTCCGCGCGCGGCAGCGAGTGCGCGGCTGAGGTCCCCGGGCAGTCTCGAGTCCAGGTCGAGCCGTTCGCCGGATACCGGATGCCGGAACGCGATGCGCGACGAGTGCAGGAACTGTCTCTCCAGGCCGTACCGGGCCGGTCCTCCGTAGGTCGTGTCTCCGACCAGTGGATGGCCGACCGCCTCCAGATGCACGCGGATCTGGTGGGTCCGTCCGGTCTCGAGGCGAAGTTCCAGCAGGCTCTCGCGCCGCAGCGTCTCAGTGACCACGAAGTGCGTCCGGGCCTCGCGGGGACCGGCCCCGTTGACAGCCATCCGGTGGCGTTTTCTCGATGCCCGGCCGATCGGCGCATCTATCGTCCCGGTGCGCGAGCGGAAGCGGCCGTCAGCGAGGCCGGTGTAGACGCGCTCGAAGCTGCGCTCACGGATCATCCGCTGGAGAGCGGCATGGGCCCCTGCTTCCTTGGCGACGACCAGCAGGCCGCTCGTACCGCGGTCGAGCCTGTGGACGATGCCCGGCCTTTCCGGATCGTCTCCACCGGCGAGCTCGTCACCGAGCATTTCAACCAGCGTCACCCCTTCGTACGACGGAGCCGGATGGATGACGAGGTCGGCCGACTTGTCGATCACCGCGAGGTGCTCGTCTTCGTAGACGATCCGGAACGGCGGGTCGCCTTCAGTTGCCATCGCCCGCCGTGCCCGGTGCACTGCCACTCCGGCCGCGCTGCGCGCCGTCCGGTCCGGTCTTCATTTTCGGTCCGGAATCGTCGTGCCTGATCACGGTCCAGGCCAGCAGCACGACCCCGACCGTGATCGAGGCGTCGGCAATGTTGAAGGCCGGCCAGTTGGGGAGCAGGATGAAGTCGGTCACGTGTCCGAGTCGTATCCGGTCGAGCAGGTTTCCGAGCGCCCCGCCGAGGATCAGCCCCCCGGCCAGCCACGTGGCGGGCCGATCGGGAGCCGAGGCGATGAAGGCGCCGAGCGCCACGAGCGCCACCATGCTGAGGGCGATGACCAGCACTCCGCCTCCTCCGGCGAGGCCGAAAGCGACCCCGTCGTTGTAGGCAAGGGTGAACTCGAGCGGGCCGATGACCTGGATCTGTTCACCTCGCGAGATCGACGCGGTCACGATTGCCTTCGTGACCTGGTCGACCAGGATCACGCCGGCGGCGACGAGCGCCACGGCGCGGGCCGTTCTCCCGGAGATCAACCGCTTATCGCCCCGACCACGATCGCCTGGGCGATGAGCAGGAGAAACAGGCCGATCATCGGGCTGAGGTCGAGCCTCAGCCCGCTGCCGCCGACCGGTGGCAGCATGCGCCTGAAGATGTTCAGGTACGGATCGGTGGTCTGATGGCTGAAGTTGACCACGGCCAGCAGGGCGGGATTCTGTGGCATCCGGGGTATCCAGGACGAAAGGATACGGATGAAGATCAGCACGATGTAGACGGTGAACAGCGCGCTGACGTAGCTGGCGACGTCGCCCCTCGAGATCGCGGTGACGCCTGTCTCGGCGATCACTGGCCGCGCATCCTGCGAAGCGACGCCTCCGCGGCCTCGCGGAAAGCCTCGGCTCCGCCGCTCTTCTCGAGGGCTTCGAGGCCTGCCTCGGTGCTGCCGCCGGGTGACGCCACCGCCACCTGGATCTCGAACGGTGTGCGGTGGGCCAGCAGCGCTGCCGTGCCGGCCATCGCTTCCGCCACCATCGAGTTGGAGACGTCCGCATGCAGGCCCTCGCTGGTTCCGGTCCCCGCGATGGCTGCTGCGGCCGCGGCGAAGTAGGCCGGTGTACAGCCCATCATCGCGGTGGCGGCATCCATCAGGTCGTCCTCGAGTTCGACGACCTTGCCGAGCGGCGCCAGCAGCGACTGGGCCTCGGCCACGATCGCGCGGTCGGTCGCCTCGTCGTGAGCCACGCAGACCACGCCCCGGTTCACCTCGACCGCGAGGTTGGGCATCAGGCGCAAGACCGCCGAATCGGGGAATTCTGCGGTGAGCTCCGGCAGCCTTGTCGCCCCGAGCAGGGAGAGCACTGCCCTCGGCTCCGGCAGGACTTCGGCCACCTCGACCAGCGAACCGGGCTTCATCGCGAGCACGACGAAGTCGCTCTCGGTGACCAGGTCCGCATTCGACTTGATCGCGGTCCCGCCGACCTCCTGCGCGAGCGCCGTGGCGCGCCCCGAACCGGAGTCGGTGAACAGCATGCCGTCCGGTCCACCGGACCCCGATGCCCAGCCGCGGGCCATTGCGGCGGCCATGTTCCCGGAACCGATGAAGCCTACGATCATGCCGCGGAGCTTACCCGGGCGACTGCCGCGCCCGGGGCAAGGCGGATCAGGACTGGTTGAAGAAGCCCTTGTCGATAAGGCGGGCCTTTTCCTCGGCAGAGACCTCCACGTTGCGCGGAGTCAGCAGGAAGACCTTCTCGGCGATGCGCTGCATGCCGCCGTCGAGCGCGTAGGTAAGGCCGGAGGCGAAGTCGATCAGCCGCTTCGACAGCTCGTGGTCGGTCGTCTGGAGGTTGAGGATGACGGGGACCTTGCGCTTGAACTGGTCGGCCACCTGCTGGGCGTCGTTGAAGTTGCGCGGGATCACGAGGTGTACCTGTACATCGTCGTCATCGTCGTCGACCGGCCGCAGCGTCCTGGTCCGGGACCGCGGGGCGAGCGCGTCGTCGTCGGCGAAGATGTCGTCGATCTCGTCATGGCTGCGCCTGCGGCTGGTCGGCAGCCGCCTGACGTTGGCCTCGCGACCGCGTCCCCGCTCGCGCCGGGGTTCGTAGTCGTCGTCTTCGACGTACTCGTCGTCGTACTCGTCGTAGTCCGAGTGGTGGTCGCTTTCCTCGGCGAGGCCGAAGTAGACGAGAGTGCGGTGCCAGGAGTCTCTTAGTGCCATAAGTAATCGGTGTTTCGTGCCATCCGGAACGAATCCTCCCGGATTATGCTGAATTCCGGGGACTTCGTGGGGACGGCACGGCTTCGTGCACCGATCCGGTCACCGGCCGCGGGGGCCCGGATCCGCCTCAGTCGATCCACGCGATGCCTGCCTGCCTGCCCGTGACGCCCCCGTCGCGCCGGTGGGAGAAGAAGTCACCCGCATCGCAGTGGGTGCAGATCCCAGAGAGCTCGATCCTCCCGACACCCGCGTCCTCGAGCACCCTCGTCGCGACTGCGGGCAGGTCGCAGTGGCTTCCCGGGAAGACGTCCTCCCCGTGCCGGCAGAACGCGTCCCGCACCTCCTGCCCCACCTCGAAGCAGCATGGTCCGATGCCGGGACCGATGACCGCGGCCCGTCCCTGCACCCTCTCGGCCGCATCCGGGACTAGCGGGCCGGCGAGTCCGCGCCAGCCGCAGTGGAGCATCGCCAGCCCGCGCGGTCCGCTGACGGCTACGGGCAGGCAGTCGGCGGCGAGCACGAGCAGCGGCAGTCCGGGCCGGGCGGTCACGTGGCCGTCGGCCTCCGGGGGGTCCTCCACCGGCGCCAGGAAGTGCCCGTCACCGATGCCGTCGTGGTCGAGGATCGTGGCTCCGTGGACCTGGAGGCCCATGCGCACCCGGTCTCCGTCGAGGCCGAGTGAGGATGCGGTCAGCGCCCTGTTCCGAAGCACGGTCTCGCGCTCGTCGCCGGTGAGGATGCCGAGGTTCAGGCCGTCCCACGGCGGCGCGCTGAAGCCGCCCCGGCGCGTGGTGAAGCAGACCGTCGCGCCCGGCAACCTGGCTTCCAGCCATTCGACTCCGTTATGCCGGCGTCTCCTCAAGTCCCGACCTGCTTCAGCCCGGCGGCCGTTGCCCGCCCACCGGCCGTGCCGCGTCGAGGGCGGCCGCGAGCTGGCCTTCGCGGTCGCTCACCCCGCGGTCGAGTGCCGCCACGCGTGCGGCGCGCAGTCCCTCGCCGACGAGCTCCCCCTTCGGCACGCCGGCTTCGACCAGGTCGTCGCCGGTCACGGCCAGCCTGAGGCCACGCCACTCGGAGACCCACGTGTCGAGCCATTCGGCGCCCCCGGCACGGGCCAGCAGGATCTCGACCGGGTTTCGCCGCGAGGCGAGATCGCTGGCCCTGCTCGCAGACCCGGGGTATTCGACCAGCCCGCGCCAGTCGTCCCCTGCTCCGCCGGCGACGGCCTCGAGCACCTCGGACCGGTCGCACCAGCCCCGCCACTCAGGCGTCCCGAGGATCTCGAACGCGGCCGCAATCAGCAGCAGGTCGTCATCGGAGACGTCGATCAGGTCCCAGGCAGAGGCCAGCCGGACCGCCTCCACCGCATTCGCTTCGTTGGCCATCAGTTCGAGCTCAGCCCGCCGCCTCTGCGGTGAGACGGTCTTCAGGTCCACGCCGGGGAGCAGGTCGGCGGTCCGGTGGTCCACATCGAATCCGAGTCGCGCGGCATACCTGGCGGCCCTGAGCGCCCGCGTGGGGTCGTCTCGGAAGGATCGCGGGTGGATGACCCTCAACGCCCTGCGCTCGAGGTCTTCCGCGCCCCCGTACGGGTCGATGAGCCTCTCCGGCTCATCGAGCGGGATCGCGATGGCGTTGATCGTGAAGTCGCGCCGGGCCAGGTCGGTCTCGATCGAGGCGGGCTCCACCTCGGGCAGCGCCCCGGGCCGCCGGTAGGTCTCCGAGCGGGCCCGGGCCATGTCCATCCGGCGGCCGCCGATCGATACCTCGGCCGTGTCGAACCGCTCGTGCAGCACCGCGTCCGGGTCCAGCTCCGTTGCGAGCGCCGCGACCGGCCCTTCGACCACGACGTCGAGATCGACCGGATGGCCGCCGAGCAGGGCATCCCGGACGCTGCCGCCGACGAGGTAGACGCGGCTGTCGCCGGCCCGTTCGCGCAGGGTCTCGAGCGCTCCGTCATCCTCGACCAGCCTCGCCGCCGCGTCTCGATCGATCGTCGTATTCGCTGGGCCCGTCATCTCACTCCCGTACCATGATCTACCCCCCGGATGAATACTGAACCAGAAAGCCCCTCCGTGACGGAAGGCGGATCTCTGCGCTGGTGGCAGAACCGCCGGCGTCTGCTCGCCGTCGCAGCGACGGCCGTCGTGGTGTTGGCCGGCGCCGCCGCGCTCGCTTACAGCCAGCTGAAGCGACCCGACGACGTGAGCAATCCCGGCGTGCCGTTCGAGGCACCCGTGGCCGCGAAGCCCGCTCCGAAGCCGAAGGACAAGACCGTCGACTGGCCCACCTTCCGCTACGACCGCCAGCGCACCGGCTACCTGCCGGTCGACGGCATCAAACCGCCGTTCAAGAGGCTCTGGAAGTACGGGGATCAGCCGCTTCTCGAGTTCCCGCCGTCGATCGTCGACGGCACGATGTACTTCGTCGACAACGACGGCTATGCGCATGCCCTCGATACGAAGACCGGCAAGACGAGGTGGAACCGGCGTATCGCCAAGCTCAATGCGGCGACGCCGACCTACGCACGTGGCTCGCTGTACCTGGTGAACCTGGAGCCGGGCCAGGTCATGTCGCTGAACGCGAAGAACGGCAAGACGATCTGGAAGAAGTCCCTGCCCTGCCGGTCGGAGTCTTCTCCGGTGGTCGTGCGCGGCCGCATGTACTTCGGCTGTGAGAACGGCGTGCTCTACGCCCTGCGGACCAAGAACGGCCGGGAGGTTTGGGCAACGTCCGTCGCCGGCGCGATCAAGGGCGCGCCCGCGTATGACAACGGCACGCTCTACGTCGGCGACTACGGTGGCGCGATGACCGCGGTCCGGGCGAAGAACGGGGAGATCCGCTGGCAGACGCAGGCCCTCGGACCGGGCCTCGGCCAGCCCGGCGCGTTCTACTCGACACCGGCCGTCGCCTTCGGCCGCGTATACGTCGGCAACAACGACAGCCGCGTCTACAGCTTCGACGCCGACACGGGCGAGCTTGCCTGGACCTTCTCCACCGGCGACTGGGCCTATTCGGGCCCGACCGTGGCCAAGGTCCCGGGAACCCCGCCGACCGTGTACATCGGTTCCTTCGACGGCAACGTCTACGCGCTCGACGCGCGCAGCGGCGAGGACCGCTGGACCTTCGACATGGGTGGCCGGGTGATCGGCTCGCTGTCGGTCATCGGCCGCACGGTCTACGCGGCGACATTCGACGGGACCAATACTTACGGCATCAGCGCCAGATCCGGAAGGGAGACGTTCAGCTACCACACAGGTGCCTACATGCCGGCGCTTTCGGACGGAGTGAACCTTTACCTCGTGGGCTACTCGAGCATCCACGCGCTGAAACCGATTTCGAAGAAGCAGCAGCGGGCGCAGAAGAAGAAGCAGAAACAGGCGAAGAAGCAGAAGAAGCAGGGCAACGCCGGCAACTCCTGACTTCCGGCGAGACAGGTCAGACCCGGACCGGGATGCCGTTGCCGGCCATGAACTGCTTCGCCTCTTCGACGGTGTGGGCTCCGTAGTGGAAGATCGATGCGCAGAGCACGGCGTCCGCCCGGCCTTCGACTATCGCGTCGACCAGGTGGCGGAGTTCGCCCGCCCCACCCGAGGCGATCACCGGCACGGCCGTCGCGTCTGCCACGGCGGCGGTCAGTTCGAGCTCGTAGCCGATGTTGGTCCCGTCCCGGTCCATGCTGGTCAGCAGCACCTCCCCCGCACCGAGCCGGGTTGCCTCGATCGCCCACTCGATCGCATCGCGGCCGGTCGGCTTTCGGCCCCCGTTGAGGAAGACTTCGTAGCGGTCGCCGATCTTCTTGGCGTCGATGGCGATCACCACGCACTGCGAACCGAAGACTTCGGCCATCTCGCTGATCAGCTCGGGCCTCTGCAGGGCGGCAGAGTTCACGGCGACCTTGTCCGCGCCGGCATCGAGCACGGCCTGCGCATCCTCGACCGATCGGATGCCGCCACCGATGGTGAACGGGATGAATACTTTGTCCGCCGTGCGCCGGGCAAGGTCGACGATCGTTTCGCGTCCTTCGTGGGACGCCGTGATGTCGAGGAATACCAGCTCGTCCGCGCCACCCTCGTCGTAGCGTGCGGCGAGCTCGACCGGGTCGCCGGCATCACGGATGTCGATGAAGTTCGTGCCCTTGACGACGCGGCCGTTCTCGACGTCCAGGCACGGGATTACGCGCTTGAGATCGCTCATGCCGGATCGCTCTCGCCCAGGGCCTCGAGGGCCTCGGCAACGGTGAACCTGCCTTCGTAGAGGGCGCGCCCGACGATCACGCCCTCGACGTTGACCGACGGGGATCGCGCGATCTGGTGCAGGTGTTCGAGGTTGCCGACACCGCCCGAGGCGATCACGGCCGAATCGGTCGCGGCCGCCACGCGTTCGAGCTCGGCCAGGTTAGGGCCGTCCATCGTGCCGTCGACCTCGATCGGCGTGAACAGGAAACGCGCCACTCCTCTTCTGGTCAGGTCGGACACGGCCTCGGCCGCGTCGACCCCGCTGCTCTCGGTCCAGCCGGCGAGCGAGACGTTGCCGCCGCGTGCGTCGACCGATACGACGACCTCGTCGGCACCGCGGCCCGCCAGGACGTCGGCGAGCAGATCGGGATCGCGCAGTGCCGCGGTGCCGAGCACCACGCGCGCCGCCCCCGCCTCGAGCACCTCCTCGACCGCCGTGTAGTCCCTGAGCCCCCCGCCGACCTCGACGCTACAGTCGACGGCCGCACAGATCGCCTCGATGGCCGAGACGTTCACCGGGCTGCCTGCCTTAGCTCCGTCGAGGTCGACGACGTGGAGCCACGTGGCTCCGCCATCGGCCCATCGTCTCGCGGCGTCTGCAGGCGAGTCGTCGTAGACGGTCTCGCGGTCGTAGTCACCGCGAAGCAGGCGCACGGCCTTTCCGCCCCGGATGTCGATCGCGGGATACAGGATCACCGTTGCTTCTCCCTGCATATCTCGACGAAGTTGCCGAGCAGCCGGAGTCCGGCCGAACTCGATTTTTCGGGATGGAACTGGACGCCGTAGATGTGGTCGCGGGCGGCGACGCAGGCGAACTCGCCGCCGTACGACGCGGTCCCGATCAGTTCGTCGCCGGTCGGTTCGACGACGTACGAATGGACGAAATAGAAGGGCTCGCCCGGCCGCAGTCCCGCAGTCAACGGCGACGGCCGGGTCCAGGTCACGGCGGCCCAGCCGATGTGGGGAACCTTGCGTCCTCCGGCCGGGATCTCGACCACGTCGCCCTCGAGCAGACCCAGGCCCTGTGCCCCGCCGAGTTCGGTGCTGGACTCGAAAAGCAACTGCAGGCCGAGGCAGATCCCGAGGACGGGCCTGCCGCGCGCGGCCGCATCGCTCAGGGCATCGTCGAGGCCGAGCTCACCGATCCGCCCCATCGCCTTCGGGAAAGCTCCGACCCCGGGAAGCACCACTCCGTCGGCCTGCGCGATGCGGTCGTGGTCGGCCGTGACTTCGCAGCCGGCCCCGACCCGTTCGAACCCCTTCTCGACCGAGCGAAGGTTCCCCATGCCGTAGTCGAGAACGGCGAGCGAGACCCCCGGGCTCAACTGTTCAGCGTTCCCTTGGTACTGGGCACGCCCTTCTCGTCAGGATCGATCGACACCGCGACGCGCAGCGCCCTCGCGAAGGCCTTGAAGCACGCTTCGATCAGGTGATGCGCGTTGCTGCCGTACATGACTTCCACGTGCAGCGTCATCTTCGCGCCACCGGCCACCGCTCGGAAGAACTCTTCGGTCAGCTCGGTTTCGTAGTTGGAGATCGCCGTGACCGGTATCGCGCCCCGGAAAACCAGCAGCGGGCGCCCCGATATGTCGATCGCGCAGCTCGCCGCAGCCTCGTCCATCGGCACGACGGCCGAACCGTAGCGACGGATGCCGGACCGGTCCGCCAGCGCCCGGTCGATCGCCTGGCCGATCACGATGCCGACGTCTTCGACCGTGTGGTGCGAGCCCGTCTCGAGATCGCCGTCGGCCTTGACCGCGAGCCCGATGTTTGCGTGGCGCGAAAGCAGGTCGAGCATGTGGTCGAAGAAACCGACGCCGGTCGTGATCAGCGAGTCGCCGCCGTCGAGGTCGACGGTTACTTCGATCCGGGTCTCGCCGGTATTCCTCTCAACTGTCGCCGTTCTGCTCATCTTTCCTTCTCGCCATCGCCGAAAGACCGTGCACGGGCAGGCCCTCGGCCCTCGCCAGCGCGTCGAGCGGCTGCGCGAGCAGGCCCGCCGACTTCGCGGTCAAGCTTACCCGCGACGTGCCGCGCCGGAACGTCGCCGGAGATACCGGGCCGAAACTTTTACCCGTCCCGTCCGTGGGCAGGATGTGGTTCGATCCGGCCACGTAGTCGCCGAATGCCGTAGCGGACTCCGGACCGACGAAGACGCAGCCCGCGGCGCGCACGGCGCCGGCGAGGGACGCGCTGGAAGGATCCATCAGCTGAAGGTGCTCGGGCGCCAGTTCGTTGACAAGCTCGATCGCGGATTCGGCCGACGGCGCATCGACGAGGGCGAGCCTGCAGTCGTTGACCGACGGTCGCGTCCGGGCGATGTCCTCCACCTCGTGCTCCAGTGCGGCGAGGTCTCCCCCGTTCACGGCGACTGCGACCAGCGGGCTCTCCTCGCCGTGCTCGGCCTGCGCGCAGAGGTCGAGTGCCGCCAGCTCGAGGTCGGTGTCGCGGTCGAATACCACCGTCAGGTCCGACGGGCCGGCCAGCGAATCGATCGCGACCTCGCCGAAGACCGCCTTCTTCGCCGCCTGGACCCACGCGTTGCCCGGACCGGCGATCACGTCTACGGGGCGGATCGTCTCGGTCCCCCGGGCCAGCGCGAAGATCGCCTGGGCGCCGCCGATCGCGTAGATCTCGTCGACTTCGCAGAGCTTCGCCGCCGCCAGCGTGACCGGGTCGATACGCCCGTCCACTCCCGGTGGCGAGACGACGACGATCCTCTCGACCCCCGCGACGCGGGCAGGCACGCAGGCCATGATCAGCGAAGACGGATAAGAGGCGCGTCCGCCCGGCGCGTAGATGCCCGCCGATTCCAGCGCGGCCTGTCCGACCGTCACCGTGTGGCCCTGCGGCAGCTCTACGGTCACCTGCTCGTCGAGCTGGGCCTCGGCGACGAGCCGGACGTTCTCGATCGACACCTCGAGGGCATCCCGCAGTTCCGGATCCAGACCCTCGAGGGCTTCCGTGGCCTCGCTGGAAGCAACGGACAGGCTGATCCCCGTGGCTTCGGTGGCGTCGAATTTCGCGGTCAGCTCGAGCAGCGCCTCGTCCCCGCGCGCGGCGACGTCGCGCTCGATCGCGGCGAGGTCAACCTGCGGTGCCTCAGCCTCGAACCACTCGCGTATCCGCGCGGCGACCCGTTCCGGCGCCGCCCACTCGAGACGGCGGCTTCTCACCGTGCCGCCTCCCGCAGCCGTGAAGTGAGCGATGCGATCTCCTCCGACCTGAGGCGGTATGAGACCTGGTTTGCGACCAGCCGGGCGGTGCAGGTCACGATCTGCTCGCGTTCTTCGAGGTCGTTCTCGGCCAGGGTGCGGCCCGTCGCCACGAGATCCACGATTCCGTCGGCCAGCCCGACCAGCGGAGCCAGCTCGATCGATCCCTTGACCTCGACGACCTCGACCTGACGTCCGCGCCCCTCGAAGTACTCCTCGGCTATTCGCGGATACTTCGTCGCGATCCTCATCATGCCCAGCCGGCGCTGGTGTTCGCTGGGACCCGTGTCACCCCGGCGCGTGGCCAGCACCATCCGGCACAGCCCTGCGTTGAGATCAAGAAGCTCGAAAACCTGGCGGTCGTCCTGTTCGAGCAGGACATCCTTGCCGGTGATGCCGAGGTCGGCGGCACCCGCCTCGACGTACGTCGGCACGTCATACGGACGCATCGTCACGAGGATCACCTCACCGCCGTCGAATACGAGAGAGCGCGAGTCACCCCTGACTCCCGAGGTGTCGACCCCGATCCGGTCGAGCAGTGCGAGTACCTCATCCATCAGCGCGCCCCTGGGGACGGCCAGCTTCAGCGGCCCGCCGGGTTCTGTGAGCGAGTCAAGCACCGGCTTTCCCTTCGCGGCTCCCGCCGCCGCGGTTCTGCTCCAGCTGCGCCTTGTGGATCCCCTCGAGGTAGAGGCTGAACCCCGCGGCGGGCTGCGCCACACCGAACCGTTCCATCAGGCCGTCGTAGCGGCCCCCGCCGCCGATCGCCTCGCCGACCGACGGGTCGTACACCTCGAGGATCGGCCCGGTGTAGTAGCCGAGGTCGCGAAGCATGCCGAGATCGAGCTGGATACTGGCCGTGACCGAGCGGCCCGAGACCGCCTCACAGGTTGCTTCGAGACGATCCAGCACGAGTTCGAACTCTGGTCCGGCCGCTCCGCGGGCTGAAGCCAGTGTGTCCGGTCCGCCGCGGCGCTGGACGAGGTCGAGCATGTCTTCCACCTGCGATGGCGAGAATTCCCCGCAGCTCTCGAGCTCGGCACCGAGACCGACGATGTCGTGGCGGGCGAGCCTGTGCGAGGAGTCGGCGACGATCCGTTCGCTGCCTCCGGCGTCGCGGACGACGGCTGCCCAGAGGCCGGCGTCCCCGAGCCCGATCACCGCGTTCTTCAGCCCGACTGCGTCGAGCGCGCGGTCGAGTACCTCGACCACCTCGGCGACGCCATCGGCACCGCCGACGCCGATCAGCTCGATTCCCGCCTGTCCGAACTCGCGCAGCCGCGCCCTCTGTGGCGTCACCGCGCGGTAGGAGTTGGCGACGTAGCTGAGGCGCCACGGGGGCTCAACCTGGCCGAAGCGCGTCGCGACCAGGCGGGCGATCGGGATCGTCATGTCCGTCCTGAGCGCGAGCAGTTCTCCCCGGTCGTCGAAGAAACGGTAGGCCTCGTCGGCCGAGGCCTCGTCGCCACGGCTGACCACGTCGGCGTACTCGATCGTCGGCGTCCGGACCTCGCCGTAGGCGTAGTCGTCGAAGACGCCCAGCAGCGAGTCCTGAAGACGGCGCAGTTCGCGCATCTCGTCGGGCAGTACATCCCTGGTTCCGGGTGGGATCGGGTGGATCATCGGAGCGCCGATCAGTCGTCGACGCGCTCGATGTGCGCGCCGAGAGCCTTGAGACGGGTGTCGATGTCCTCGTAGCCGCGGTCGATCTGGCGGATGTTGCCGATGTGGGACGTACCCTCGGCTGCCAGCGCCGCGATCAGCATCGCCATGCCGGCTCGGATGTCCGGGCTGTCCACACGCTCGCCGTGGAGCCGGGCCGGACCGCTGACGATCGCCCGGTGCGGATCGCACAGGGTTATCCGCGCGCCCATAGCCACCAGCTTGTCGACGAAGAAGAGGCGGTTCTCGAACATCTTCTCGAAGATCAGTATCTCGCCCTCGGCCTGGGTCGCGAGCGCGAGTGCGATCGATGTCAGATCGGCGGGAAAGGCCGGCCACGGGCCGTCTTCGATCTTCGGAATGGCGCCGCCGGCATCGGCCTGGACGCGCAGGTTCTGCTCGGGCGGGACGATCACGTCCCGGCCCTCGATCACCGACTGGAAGCCGAGCCGCCGGAACTGGCGCCGGATCATCAGCAGGTCGACCGGTTCGACGTCATGGATCCTCAGCTCGCCACCGGTCGCCGCCGCCAGTGCCATGAAGCTCGCGATCTCGATGTGGTCGGGGGTGACGGTGTGATCGGCACCACCGAGCCGGTCCCGGCCGCTGATCACCATCACGTTCGAGCCGATTCCGGAGACCGGCGCGCCCATCTTGACGAGCAGCCTGGCGAGGTCCTGCACATGCGGCTCCGAGGCGGCGTTGTAGATCGTCGTCTCACCGGGGGTCAGCGCGGCCGCCATCAGCGCGTTCTCGGTGCCCATCACCGACGGTTCGTCCATGAAGATCTCCGTCGCCCTCAAGCCCCCTGGCGGTGCGGTCAGCTCGATCCAGCGCTGGCCGCCGACCCTTGCGCCGAGCTCGCGAAAGGCGTCGAGGTGGGCATCGAGGCGCCGGCGGCCGATGAAGTCGCCTCCCGGCGGGGGCATGTGGACCTCGCCGAACCGTGCGAGCAGCGGGCCGGCCATGAGGAACGAGGCGCGGATCGCCGCGGACAGGTCTTCGTCGAGCGTCGTATCGGTGACGTTCTTCGCGCAGAGCCTGACCGTGTTGGCTTCGGCCCATTCGACTTCGACCCCGAGCTTCGCGAGCAGCGCAATCTGGGCTTCCGTATCCCTGATCCGCGGCACGTTCGCGATCACGACGTCTTCCTCGGTGAGCAGGCAGGCGGCGAGGATCGGCAACGCGGCGTTCTTGTTGCCCGCGGCGGTGATCTCACCGGAGAGCGGAACACCGCCCTGTATGACGAACTTCTGCATTTGCTCTTCCCGCAGGTAGAGGGATTATCTGGACCGGATCGGAGACGAGACTGACCCGACCGAAAAGCCGGACTAGGGTAACAGCGCAGATGGCAAGAACTTCCTCACGGCAGATTCGGGGCAGGGCCTCCCGCAGGAACCGTGCGCTGAAGCTGGCGGCGGCGATCCTCGCAGGCGTCGGCGCCCTGCTCGCCCTCAACGCTTTCGTGCTCGACCGGGAGACGGATTCAGCCTCGGTGAACGTCACGAACGGCCAGCTTGTCAATACGACTTCGGGTCAGATCCAGGTCGTCGACACCCCGCCGGTCCCGCCCGATCCCTCGGTCGGTGGCGGAACGGTCGGACCGCGGCCCGGTGTCGCCAGCCCCGCGGTCCCGGCGGCCCCCCCGGTCGTCCTGATCCACGGCTCCGGCGGTGCGATCGACTGGTGGGACGACCTGACCCCGCTGCTGGCCGAACAGGGCCGCCGCGTGATCGCGATCGACATGCTCGGCTACGGAGGCTCGGACAAGCCGGCCTCCGGCTACTCGATCGAGTCGCAGGCCGGCCTCGTCGCCCAGGTTCTGGCCAAACTCGATGTGGAGAGGGCGGCGGTGGTCGGCCACTCGCTCGGCGGTCGCGTGGCGACCGCGCTGGCCGAGGGCTCCCCCGCGCTGGTTGCGGGCCTGGTGATCATCGATACGGCACCGGATTCTTCGTACGGCGGCCTGAGTGGGACGGCCCGGGCCGCGCAGCTCCCCGTGCTGGGTCAGGCGCTGTGGCGGATCGCGCCGGACTTCATGGTCCGGCGCAACCTCGAGACTGCCTTTGCCCCGGGGTTCGAGGTCCCCGACAGGTTCGTCGACGACGTGCGCGCGATGACCTATCCGGCCTACAGCGACTCGGCCGAAGAGTCCGAGGCCTACGCGGACGAACAGCCCCTAGATCAGCGGCTCGAGGAACTCGGCCTGCCGCTGCTGGTGGTCTTCGGCGAGCAGGACCGGCTCTACGACGCGAGGGAAGCGATCAGTGCCTACGCTGCGATCCCCGGCGTGGAAACCGTTCTGATTCCGGAAGCAGGCCACTCTCCGAATGTCGAGACCCCCGCGAAGACCGCGGCGATCCTCGGTCGCTTCGTCAACTCCCTCGCCCCCGAATCCCGTCCCGGTCCCGCGGTCAGCGGCGGCCGGGGCGATGGCGGCAGTGCCGGGCAGGGGCAGGGCGGGAACGGCGACGGCCCGCAGCAGGGACAGGGTTCAGCGAAGCCGTCCCAGGGCGGGAACGGCAACCGGGGGCAGAACGCAAACGGCGGTGGCAACTCAGGCCAGGAGTAGTGCCCGGCGCGCGGCAGGGCACCCGGACGTTCAGCCTCGCGCGAATTCAGCCCGGGGCGTAGCGCCCGCCGGCCCTGGCCCACTCGAGGACGGCATCGTGGCCGACAAAGCCATCGGCCACCTCGACCCCGCCCGGATGGCGGACTACGTACCAGGCATCGTCCTCGAGTTCCTTGCCGGTCTGGGCACAATCCGGACCGGCCGACACGGGGACTTCGACCTTCGGCCAGATGTGCCAGTCGTTCTTTTTCATCAGCCACGGAACCATGTGCTCGAGACG
This sequence comes from uncultured Solirubrobacterales bacterium, assembly GCA_963701635.1. GTDB lineage: Bacteria > Actinomycetota > Thermoleophilia > Solirubrobacterales > 70-9 > 67-14. The sequence goes on along the minus strand of CAVPAU010000002.1, from coordinate 245,348 downwards.
GCAGAACGAAGCGCCGAGGTTTCGCTTCGGCTGGATCAGCCGCAGCCCGTCGTCTGCCTCCAGCCCCACTCCGCACCAGTCGCACTTCTGAGATCTCGCCATGCGTCCATTGTGCCCGACCGACTCTACCCCCGCCACCCACCCATTGCCCCGGTCCGTCGCCTGCGACTCCGGTTCGAATAACCACCGCATGCCGAGAGATACTCGAACCACTGCGCCGTTGGGTCGCGGCGCCGACGCCACAGGTGTGGCCCGGTTGACGACTTCGTGACGGTGTGCGAACATATGTTCGTATATGCTCGTCTGCGTGATCCTGCCCCTGCTATCCCTCCGCGCAGCCCTCGGCGATGCGCAGAACCGGCTCCAGGAACCGGTTGCGCTCGCCCCTCAACACGATGGCGCACAGGTCATCGGGGAGGTCTCTACGGCGGCCCACAGGCTGGGAGTGCGCGCCGGCATGGCCCTGGGGGAGGCGATCGACATCTGCCCGGAACTCTCCCTGCTGAACCCCGACCCCAGCCGCGCAGAATCCGTCTGGGGGGACTTCCTCGACCGGATCGAGTCGATCGGGGCCGGGGTCGAATCGGAGAGGCCCGGCGAGGCCTTCTTCCTCTCCGACGGCATCGAAAGGCTTCATGGCGGTCTGGAAGGCGTCATCGGGAAGGTCCGTGAGCGGCTCGGGCCGGCGGTGAGGATCGCGGCAGCCCCGACCCGGCTGGCCGCCTTCGCCGCAGCCTGCCGGGCCCGCGAGCAGGCAGCGGTCATCTCCCCCGCCCGGCTGCAGGAAAACCTCGACTCCCTGCCGCTGGCGATGCTCGACGGCCGGCTCGGCGGCCCGGGGGCAGCCTGCAGGCGCATGACCGTCTCGCTCTCCCGCCTGGGCATCCACCGCCTCGGGCAGCTGAGGGAGATCTCCCGCGATGCGATCGCAGACCGCTTCGGTGATCCCGGCATCGAAGCCCTGGACCTGGCCCTGGGGGTCGAAGCCGGGCTGCGCCCCCGCAGGCCACGTGAAGAGCTCGCCGAATCGCTCGAGGTGCCCGAGGCCGACTCCGGGATGCACCTTGAGAGCGCACTGACCATCCTCTGCGACCGCATCGCCGCCAGGCTGGCCGGCGTCGGCATGAGCGCGCGTACCGTGGCGATGGAAGCCCGGCTCAGCGGAGGCGGCAGCTGGGCCAGGGAGACGGCGCCGCGTGAGCCGACCGGACGGGCCGACCTGTTGCGGATGATCCTCTCCCCCGGCCTCGAACAGCTTCCGCGCCCGGCAGAACACCTCGGCCTGCGGATTACCGGCATGGCCGCCGCGGCACCGGAGCAGACCGAGCTTTCCCGCCGACCGGAGGAAACCCGCCTGCTCCGGCTCGACGAAGCCGCACATCAGGTCCGGGCCGTGGTCGGCGAACGCGGGCTCATGCGCGTGCTGGACGCCGAGGTCGACTCCCACCTGCCCGAGCGACGGATGCTGCTGACCCCCTACCTCTCATGATCGGCGGGGGGCTCCATCCGTCAAGCCGGCCGTCGCGGCTTTATGAACCGAGGCCGGTCGAGGTGGCCAGTGACTCGAGGCGGACCCCGACCCAGGTCGACGACGTCGACGTGGTCGCGGTCCGCGAGGAGTGGATCGTCGAGGACGGCTGGTGGACCTCGGCCCCGATCCGGCGCTGGTACTTCGAACTGGTCCTGATCGACGGACGCGACCTGACCGTATTCCAGGCCTTTCCTTCGGGCCAGTGGTTCGCCCAGCGGGCCTGAGGGCTCGCGATGGCGTCATACGTCGAGCTCCACTGCCACTCCTCGTTCTCCTTCCTCGACGGAGCCTCCTCCCCGCTCGACCTGGCCGCCCGCGCCGCCGATCTCGGTTATCCGGCCCTGGCTTTGACCGACCACGACGGCGTCTGGGGCTCGATGGAGTTCGCTGTGGCCTGCAAGGGCGCCGGGATCAAGCCGATCACCGGTGCCGAGCTGACCGTCTCGATCAGCGGACGGCTGTTCCACCTCACCCTGCTGGTCGAGAATCAATCCGGCTACGCCAACCTCTGCCGGCTGCTGACCGAAGCGCACTCCCATACCCGTGACGGCCGGGAGCGGCGCGCGGCACAGCCGTCGATACCGGTCGAATCGCTGGCCGGCAGGACCACCGGGCTGATCTGTCTCAGCGGATGCGCCGCCCGTGGCCCGCTCGCCTCGGCCTGGCGTGACGGCGACCTCGCCCGGGCTGAAGGACTCGCCCGGAGCCTCGCCGCATGGTTCGGACGGGAGAGCTTCCGGATCGAGCTCCAGAGGCCCTACTGGCGCCATGACCGGGCCCGTAACCGCTGGCTCAATTCCCTGGCCGGCCGGCTCGGGCTGGCCACGGTCGCGACCGGCAACGTGCACAGCCACGAGCCGGCCCGGGCCCGGCTGCAGGACGCGCTGGTGGCGGTCAGGCTCGGGACCACGATCGACGCCTGCGAGCCGGACAGGAGGGGCAACTCCTCCTCGGCACTGGCTTCTCCCGCCCAGATGGCCGCCCGCTTCGCCGATTATCCCGAGGCTGTGGCCGAGACCGCGGAAATAGCTTCCAGGCTCGATTTCGACCTCGAGAAGGAGCTCGGGTACAGATACCCGCAGGCCGACGACCCGACCGCAGACCGTGCGCTCAGCGAGCTGTGCCTGTCGAAGCTGGACGGCCGGTACGAAGGCACTCCACAGGCTCCCGAAGCCGGACGCCGCCTGCGGGAGGAACTGAGGATCATCCGCGGCCTCGGGCTCTCCGGCTTCTTCCTGCTCCACCACGACCTGCTCGAGCTGGCCCGCGAGGTGGCGGTCGAGGTAAGGGGACCGGACTCGGCCCGTTCGGTGCTGCCACCCGGTCGCGGAAGGGGCTCCAGCGTCAGCTCGATCGTCTGCTACCTGACCGGCCTCTCCCATGTCGACCCGGTCAAGGCCGAGCTCTTCCCCGGACGTTTCCTCAACGACGAGGTGACCGCGGTGCCCGACATCGACCTCGACTTCCCCCGCGACATCCGCGCCGAGCTGATCCCGAGGATCCACCAGCGCTACGGCGCCGAACGCTCGGCCCTGGTCGCCGCCTTCCCCACCTACCGGACCCGTGGTGCGATCCGGGATTTCGGCAAGGCGCTGGGCATTCCCCAGACCGAGATCGAACGGGCCGCGCGCTCTATCGACTTCCACGGCAGCGACGATCTCGAGCGCGACCTGGCCGCCGCGATCGGGAGCGAGCGTGCGCGTTCGGCCGGCTGGAGCAACCTGGTCTGGCTCTGCGGCGAGGCCCGCGGTAATCCTCGCAACCCTTCCCAGCACTCGGGTGGCATGGTGATATCGACCGGTCCGCTGGTCGATATCTGCCCGGTGGTGCCGGCCGCGATGGAGGGCCGGCAGATCGTCCAGTGGGACAAGGATTCCTGTCAGGACGCGGGATTCCTCAAGGTGGACCTGCTCGGGCTCGGCATGCTCTCGGCGGTCGAGCGCTGCATCGACGAGATCGGCCGGATCCGCGGTGAGACGATCGACCTGAGCCGGATCGACCTTCAGGACGAGCCGACCTTCGAGGCGATCCGCCGGGCAGAAACCACCGGTGTATTCCAGATCGAAAGCCGGGCCCAGATGCAGATGCTGCCGCGCATGCGGCCGATGAACCTCGACGACATCACGATCGAGGTGGCACTGATCCGCCCCGGTCCGATCCAGGGTGGCGCGGTGCACCCGTACATCGAGCGCCGGCGCCGGCTGCGCGAGGACCCCTCGTATGACGTGCCGTACCAGCACCCGCTGCTGAAACCCGTCCTCGAGGAGACGCTCGGCGTGATCATCTTCCAGGAGCAGGTGATCGAGGTGGCGATGAGCGTCGCCGGATTCAGTTCTTCCGAGGCCGAGAGCCTGCGCCGCGCGATGAGCCGCAAGCGATCGCGCCAGGCGCTCGAATCCCACCACCGGCGCTTCATCGAAGGCGCGATCGCGAACGGCGTGCCGGAGAAGACCGCGCACAGCATCTTCGAACAGATCGTCGGCTTCTCCGGATTCGGCTTTCCCAAGGCCCATTCGGCGGCATTCGGACTGCTGGCGTACCAGTCGGCCTGGCTCAAGGTCCACTACGGGCCGGAATACCTCGCCTCGCTGCTGAACGAGCAGCCGATGGGCTTCTACCCTCCCGACTCGCTGGTCCAGGAGGCGAGGAGGTCGGGCATCGGGATCCTGCCGCCCGACATCAACTCGAGCCGGGTCGAATGCACCGCCGAATGGGACGAGGACCCCGAGACACCGGCGGTGAGGATCGGGCTCGGCTACGTCAAGGGGGCCGAACGGGCCGAGATGGAACGCCTGGTCGCCGAGCGGGACCGCGGCGGCGGCTTTCGCGACCTCGGTGACCTGGTCTCCCGCATGCCGCTGCGGAGGCAGGAACTGGAACAGCTGGCCTGGGCAGGCGCCCTGCGCTCCATGCCCCGCGGCGATCGCGCCTCGGGGCTGTGGAACGTCGGCCTGGTTCCGCACCATCCCGCCACGGCCGAAGGCAGGCAGCTTTCGCTCGCCTTCGGACAGCAGCAGACACCGGAGCTGCAGGAACCGGAGCAATGGGCCCGGGTCGCGGCCGAATACGGCAGCATCGGTATGACCCTCGAAGGGCATCCGATGGCACTGGCCCGCAGGGAACTGCCGCGCAAGGTCCTGAGCGCGGCCGAGGCGATGAGCCTGCCCGACCGCTCGACGGCGGAGGTCGCCGGCCTGATGGTGGCCAGGCAGAGGCCGGAAACGGCGAGGGGCGTCCATTTCGTGCTGATCGAAGACGAAACCGGAACCCTGAACCTCGTGGTGCCGCCTCCGGTCGCCGCCCGCCACCGCCTGGTGATCAGGACGGCGACCATGATCCGGGCACGCGGACGGATCGAGACCAGCCAGGGAGTCCTCAACCTGGTCGTCGCCTCGCTCGCCGAACTCCAGCCGCGGGATCCGGCAGTGAAGGCCGTGGCGCCGCCGAAGCACTCCTTCGGCCGCCGAGGCAGATGAACCGCGATTTCCACGGGCGCGATTCGGCGGGTCTCATCCGGCTCTGGCATTGACTTTCGGCGAGTTCCTGCACGAGGTCCTGCAAACACGTGTTCGTGTCCGACCGGCTTCGTACAGTACGAACCTATGTTCGTGCATATGAAGACACTTCCCGCAAAGACCGCAGACGCAATCGACCTGATCATCGAGTTCTCGACGCTCGGCGAGTACGGCCTCGAATACCCCGCCGACAGCGAAAACGCAAACCGCTGCGAGCAGCGCCGTCGGCAGATCACGACCGGAGCCAGAACCGGACGCCGGCCCGCGGACCGGGACGTTCCCTGCTCCTCGCAGGCAACCGACTTCGCCTCGGCCCTGCGCCCTCCCCGGATCAGGCTGAGCTTCACCGAATGAAATAGGGCGCCGCCTCCGCACCGGTGTCATGCCTCCCCGATCAATCACACTGACCGGCCGCTCCCGGGACGACTACTGAAGCACCGGGCGGCCGAAACGCAGGGCACGGCCTCCACGGGGCCCCTGGAAAGAAAAAGGGCCACCCTCGCGGATGGCCCTTTCAATGAAAAACCGGCGGCGACCTACTCTCCCAGGGGGTTGCCCCCCAAGTACCATCGGCGCTGCGGTGCTTAACTGCTCTGTTCGGAATGGGAAGAGGTGTTTCCACCGCGCTATTGCACCACCGGAAATATGTCGAGACGACACCCCGATGGAGCCTCAAAACTGCACAACGACCAGTTGAAGACTGAAATAAATATCCGTCAAGCCCTCGACCCATTAGTACCGGTCAGCTACGGATGTTGCCACCCTTCCACCGCCGGCCTATCAACCTGGTGGTCTACCAGGGGTCTTACTCCTTCTAGAGGATGGGAGAATTCATCTCGAGGACGGCTTCCCGCTTAGATGCCTTCAGCGGTTATCCGTTCCGTACGTAGCTAAGCTGCGGTGCCCTTGGCAGGACAACAGCTACACCAGAGGTACGTTCATCCCGGTCCTCTCGTACTAGGGACAAATCCTCTCAATTCTCCAACGCCCACATCAGATAGGGACCGAACTGTCTCACGACGTTCTGAACCCAGCTCGCGTGCCGCTTTAATGGGCGAACAGCCCAACCCTTGGGACGTACTCCCGCCCCAGGATGCGACGAGCCGACATCGAGGTGCCAAACCGCTTCGTCGATATGGACTCTTGGAAGCGATAAGCCTGTTATCCCCGGAGTACCTTTTATCCGTTGAGCGACGGCGCTTCCACTTGCAACCGCCGGATCACTAAGCCCAACTTTCGTTCCTGCTCCACCCGTCGGTGTCGCAGTCAAGCTCCCTTATTGCCTTTACACTCTACGTACGATTTCCAACCGTACTGAGGGAACCTTTGGGCGCCTCCGTTACATTTTAGGAGGCGACCGCCCCAGTCAAACTGCCCGCCTGACACTGTTCACTGCCCGGATTACGGCACAGTGTTAGAAGCCCGGTATGTCAAGGGTGGTATCTCAAGGTTGACTCCCCGACAGCCGCAGCCGTCGGTTCACTGTCTCCCACCTATCCTGAACAGAACACACCAAACTCCAATATCAAGTTGCAGTAAAGGTTCACGGGGTCTTTCCGTCTTGATGCGGGTACTCGGTATCTTCACCGAGACTCCAATTTCACCGAGTCCTTCGTTGAGACAGCGTCCAACTCGTTACGCCATTCGTGCAGGTCGGAACTTACCCGACAAGGAATTTCGCTACCTTAGGACCGTTATAGTTACGGCCGCCGTTTACTGGGGCTTAGCTTCACTGCTTCGCTCCGAAGAGCTAACAGGTCCGCGTAACCTTCCAGCACCGGGCAGGCGTCAGCCCCTATACGTCGTCTTGCGACTTAGCAGAGGCCTGTGTTTTTGGTAAACAGTCGGTTGGACCAATTCACTGCGGCCCCCTCGAGCTCCGTCCGTACGGACTTCACCCTACCGGGGCGCCCCTTCTCCCGAAGTTACGGGGCGATTTTGCCGAGTTCCTTAACGAAGGTTATCTCGCTCACCTTAGTATCTTCTACGTGTCCACCTGTGTCGGTTATCGGTACGGGCACATGGATCCTGCCTAGAGGATTTTCTTGGAGGCATGGGCTCGGAGACTGGCCGGAACTCAATCCAGCTGGCATCGCACCTCGCGTAAAAACGCCACTGCGGATTTACCTACAGCGACTGGCTACGTGCTTGCCCCAGGACGACCATCGCCTGGGTTCTCTTACCCTTCCCCGTCCCCCCATCGGTCATAACGGATCCAACGTGGTACAGGAATATCAACCTGTTATCCATCGACTACGCCTTTCGGCCTCGCCTTAGGTCCCGACTAACCCTGAGCAGACGAACTTTACTCAGGAAACCTCGGACAATCAGTGGAGGGGATTCTCACCCCTCTTTCGTTACTCATGCCGGCATTCTCACTTCTCAGCACCGCACGAAGGCTTTCGCCAACGCTTACACACTGAGAACGCTCTCCTACCGCGTACAGAACCCGCAGGCCTGTACACCCGTAGTTTCGGTGACTAGCTTTAGCCCCGTTACATTATCCGCGCCCGAACACTTGACCAGTGAGCTGTTACGCACTCTTTCAAGGGTGGCTGCTTCTAAGCCAACCTCTTGGTTGTCTGTGCATTCGGACATCGTTTACCACTTAGCTAGTACTTTGGGACCTTAACTGACGGTCTGGGTTGTTCCCCTCTCGCACATGAAGTTTATCCCCCATGCGCTGACTGCCGAGCTAAATGTAGTGGTCTTCGGAGTTTGCCTGAAGTCGGTAACCTGGTAGGGCCCCTAGTCCAAGCAGTGCTCTACGGCCACAACACATATCACTCGACGCTATACCTA
>CAVPAU010000002.1:0-232500 GCA_963701635.1 uncultured Solirubrobacterales bacterium | reverse complement strand
AGGCCCTGGAGGCCCAGAACGACCGGACGGTGTTCCAGAAAGCACGCGAGATCGCCGCCGCGTACCACCTCGAGCAGCAGTGGACGAAAGACAAGATCCTCACCGAGTACCTCAACACCGTCTACTTCGGCTCCGGTGCCTACGGAATCGAATCGGCCGCACGGACCTACTTCGGTGAGGCCCACCCGACCTGCGGAACCGAAGAGACGCCCTGCGCCGAACTGCTCACCCCGTCCGAGTCTGCCCTGCTGGCCGGAATCATCCAGAACCCCTACGGCTACGACCCGCAGCTGAACCCCGAGTCGTCGCTGCTGCGGCGCAACGCGGTGCTTCAGAAGATGTACGAGCAGGGCTACATCACCAGCGAACAGCTGGACGAAGCCGCATCGGAGGCACTGCCGCCGAGCACGGCTATCGAGCCGCCGAAGATTGACTCCGAAGCCCCGTACTTCACCGAGTGGGTCCGCCAGCAGCTGGTCGACCGGTTCGGAGCCGGCCGAACCTTCTTCGGCGGGCTCGAGGTCAAGACTTCGCTCGACCTCGAGGTGCAGGCCGCCGCTGAAGACGTGGTCAGCAGCACCCTCGGCGGGATCGGGCCCACCGCTTCAGTAGTCGTGATCAACAACAAGGACGCGACCGTCGACGCGATGGTCGCGGGGCCCGACTTCGAGACCGCTCCGTTCAACCTCGCCACCCAGGGATACCGGCAGCCGGGCTCGACCGTCAAGCCGTTCATCCTCGCCACCGCACTGCAGCAGGGGATCTCGCCGGACGCGGTGTACGAGTCGGCGCCCCAGCTGTTCACTTTCGGAAAGCGGGACAAGGAACTCTTCGAGGTCAAGAACTACGGCGACAGCTACGCCGGCTCCTCGACCCTTTCGTCGGCGACCACGAACTCGGACAACTCGGTCTACGCGCAGGTGGGCCTCGAGAGCATCAGGGGAAACACGAAGGCCATCGCGCGGACCATCCACAAGATGGGCGTCTCGGACAAGATCAAGACCAACCCCGCCATGGTCCTCGGTACCTCGGAGGTGACGCCGCTGTCGTGGACCTACGCGTTCACGACCCTCGCCAACGACGGCCGGCGCGTCAGTGGCACGCTCGCCCCGGATCCCGGAAAGACGCCGGTCGCGTATACGCGCGTGCGCGACAGCGACGGCAAGACGATCCGCGGAGGGGACAACGAAGTGATCAGCACCGGCGTCATGGACCCGGCCGTCGCCCAGACCGCCAAGAGCATCCTCGGCACCGTGGTGACCAGCGGAACCGGCACCAATGCCAGCGTCGGCGATGAGTCGCAGTGGGGCAAGACCGGCACGACCGAGGACAATACGAACGCCTGGTTCTGCGGGGCGATAACCGAAGTGACCGCATGTGTGTGGGTCGGCTACCCCGAGGGCTACCAGAAGATGCTGACCGAATACGGAGGCAGCCCGGTCGACGGTGGCACCTACCCGGCGCTCATCTGGGCGGACGTCATCGCCGCGTGGCAGAACATCGAGGCCGCGAGGGCCGCCGAACGCGAGGCCGAAGCCGCCGAGGAAGACTCGGGGTCCGAAGAGCCGGCCGTCGACACCCCCGTCGATTCGGGAACCGGGGACGTGGCACCGGCCCCCGCCCCGGAGCCCGCTCCCGAGCCTGTGCCGGAAACCGTGGCTCCTGCGCCCGAGCCGGCACCGGCGCCCGCTCCCGAACCCGCCCCCGCCGCTCCGGCACCGACGACTCCCGCACCGCCCGCCGGCGGTGGTGTCACTCCCGGCTCCGGAGGGGCATCACCCGGCTGATCCGGTCGGCGGCCGGCACGCATGCCACACCGGCGGCAGGCGCAACGGGATTCAGTCCGGCTCGCCCAGGGCTCTCGCTGCGAGATCGATCTGCCTGGCGAGGCTCTCGCTCGAGGTCCCGCCCTCGATGCGCTTGGACTCGAGCCAGCTCGACTGCCTGAGCACCTCGTAGAACTCGTCGTCGAGCAGCTCGGACCGCGACTTCAGTTCGTCGGTCGAGAGGTCGGACAGCGGCCGTCCCTCGTCGACGCACTGCCTGACAAGTCCACCTACGATTCCGTGGGCCTCGCGGAACGGCATCCCACGCCGAACCAGCAGGTCGGCGATCTCGGTTGCGGCGAGCATCTCGTCGCCCGAGGCCTCGAGAAGCCTGTCGCGGTCGAACGAGATCCCGGCCAGCATGCCGATCGTCATCTCGAGGCTGGCCTCGACCGTGTCGACGGCATCGAAGAACGGCTCCTTGTCCTCCTGCATGTCCTTGCCATAGGTGAGCGGCAGCGCATGCAGTACGCCGAGAAGCGTGGTGAAATCGGCCACGACGCGCGGTGACTTGGCTCTCAGCAGCTCCGCCGAATCGGGGTTCTGCTTCTGCGGCATGATGCTCGAGCCGGAAGTGAACGGCTCCGCGATGCGGCAGAAGCCGAACTCCGAGCTCGACCAGATCACCAGCTCCGACCCGAGCCTGGACAGGTGCATCGACAGCACGGATGCGGCCGACAGGTAGTCGAGCAGGAAGTCGCGGTTCGAGGTTCCGTCCAGCGAGTTGCTCGTGATCGAGCTGAAGCCGAGCTCGGCAGCGACCGCGTGGCGGTCGAGCTCCCAGTTCACCCCGGCCAGCGCCCCCGAGCCGAGCGGCATCACCGACGCCGCTTCGGCTGCGGCTCGGAAGCGGGTTGCATCGCGGTGAAGCATCCAGAAGTAAGCCAGCAGGTGGTGGCCGAGGAATACCGGCTGCGCCCGCTGTAGATGCGTATAGCCGGGCATCGCCCAGTCCCTGTGCCGTCGGGCGAGATCGAGCAGCCCGCCCATGGCCTCGGTGATCAGCGCGCCGGCGCGCCGTGAGTGGACGAGCGCCGCCATCGCGATGTCGGTCGCGACCTGGTCGTTCCTCGAGCGCCCGGTGTGGAGCTTGCCCGCCAGCGGGCCGACGAGGTCCCCGAGGCGCCGCTCGACCGCCATGTGCACGTCCTCGTCCGAGGAGAGGAACTCGAACGTCCCCGACTCGACTTCGGCCAGGATTCCGGCCAGGGCCCGGTCCAGGTCCGGCAACTCGGCGTCGGAGATCACGCCGATGCGGTTCAGCGCGGCCGCGTGCGCGCGTGACTGGGCGATGTCGTACGGAGCCAGTCGCCGGTCGAAGTCGACAGAGCGGTTGAGGCGCCAGAAGCGCGGGTCGGGGTCTTCTCGGAACCGGGACACGCCGACGATTATGCCTCCAGCGCCCGTCCGAGGGCTTCGGCGACGCGTTCGACGTCAGCTTCACCCAGGCCGGAATGGAAGGGCAGCGCGAGAGAGTGCGCCGAGGCCGCCTCCGCAACGGGGAACTGGCCGGGCTCGTAGCCGAGCGCGCGCATGTGGGGGAAGAGGTGGACGCATGGCAGGTATGCCTTGGAAGGTATTCCGGACCTCGCCAGGGCTTCGATCACCCGGTCCCGGTCCACCCCCGGGTCGAGACGGACCGGGTAGACGAACCAGCTCCGCCGCTCCTCTCCGCGTCCCGCGACAGGCACCTCGACGCCGCTGACGGCATCCAGTGCCCGTTCGTAGTGACCGGCTACCCGGGTCCGGTCGGCGAGCAGCCGGTCGAGCCGTTCGACCTGCGCGACCCCGATGGCAGCCGCCACGTCCGAGAGCCGGTAGTTGAAGCCGAGGCGGTCATGATCGAGCCAGTCCATGTCGACGGCCCGGCCCTGGTTCCGCTCCGAGCGGATCCCCTCCGCCTCGCCGGGGTCGCGCGGCACGATCATGCCACCCTCCCCCGTGGTCATCTGCTTGTTGGCGTAGAAGGCGAACGCTGCGAGCGAGCCGCGGCTGCCGACCTTGCGGCCCTCACGGTCCACGGCTCCGAGTGCCTGGGCGGCGTCCTCGAGCATCGAAAGTCCCTTCGAGGCCGCCAGCTGCTCGAAGCCCGGCATGTCGCACGGGTAGCCGAAGATGTCGATCGGCAGCAGACCCGCCGTACGCGGGCCCACGTGCTCCGAGGCAGTATCGGGGGTCAGGTTCAGGGTGACCGGGTCGATGTCGGCGAAGACCGGCCGGACCCCCTCGTAGAGCAGGCAGTTCGCGCTGGCGACGAAGGTGAAGGGCGAAAGCACCACCTCGTCGCCCGGACCCCACCCCAGCGACCGGACCCCGAGGTGCAGGGCCGTGGTGCCGCTGTTCGTCGCGATCGCATCATCGACACCGAGCCATTCGGCGAAGGAACGCTCGAAGCGGTCGAGCATCGGTCCCAGCGAAAGACGGCCGGAACGCAGGACCTCGAGCACGAGCCGCTCTTCTTGCTCGCCAATGTCCGGCCTGGCAAGTGAGAGTGGCCCGCCCGGGTCCCCGTTCACGACCCGGCCTTGCCGTTCTCCCGCGGGAACGCGTATTCGAGGGAGTCGACCAGGGCCTCCCACGAGGCTTCGATGATGTTCTCGGAGACGCCGATCGAACCCCACGACCCCTCGCTGTCCGAGGAGTCGAGCAGCACCCGCGTCCCGGCGCCGGTGCCGTGGTCGGAGTCGAGGATGCGGACCCGGTACCCGGTCAGTTCGATATCGGCCAGGTGCGGGTAGTGGCTGGTGATCGCGGAGCGCAGTGCCCGGTCGAGGGCGTTCACGGGACCGTTGCCCTCGGCCACGCACAGGTGCCTTTCCCCGTCGACCCAGATCCGGAGCGTCGCCTCGGTGGCCACGCTTCCGTCCTCGCGCATCTCGGTCAGGACCCTGAAGCCCTCGAGCCTGAAGAGCGGTTCGTACTGGCCGGCGCAGCGGCGCAGCAGCAGGTCGAACGAGGCCTCGGCGGCTTCGTAATGGTAGCCCTCGTGCTCGCGCTTCTTCAGCTCGGAGATGGCCATCCGGGCCGCGTCGTCGTCGAGTTCGAGGCCGATCTCCCTGGCCCTCGCCAGGACCGTGGCCTTGCCCGAGAGCTCCGACGGAAGCACCATGCGGCTGTTCCCGACCTGCTCGGGGTCGAGGTGCTCGAAGGTACGGGCATCGCTGGCAATCCCGGCCACGTGCATGCCGCCCTTGTGGGCGAAGGCGTTGCGACCCACGTAGGGCTGGTCCTGGTCCACGGGAACGTTGAGCAGTTCGGCCACGTAGTGCGACGTCCCCGAAAGCTCGGCCAGCCGCTCTGACCCGACCACGTCGAGGCCCATCTTCAGCTCCAGTGCGGGAAGGATCGAGACGAGGTTAGCGTTGCCGCACCGCTCGCCGTAACCGTTGATCGTCCCCTGGACGAGCCTCGCCCCTTCACTGACGGCGGCCAGCGAATTCGCCACGCCGCATTCGGCGTCGTTGTGGGCGTGGATCCCGAGCTCGACCCCGGCGCCGAACTCGGCCGCGACCGCCGCCGTCGCGGATGCGACCTGATCGGGCAGGCTCGAGCCGTTCGTGTCACAGAGGCTGAGGTTGACGGCCCCGGCGCGAACGGCCGCCTTCAGGCACTGCATCGAGTAGTCGGGGTCCTCGCGCCAGGCATCGAAGAAGTGTTCGGCGTCGTAGATCACGCGCTTTCCCCGACCGGTGAGCAGCGCGACCGAATCCTCGATCATGGCGAGGTTCTCCTCCGGTGAGACCCGGGTCACCTTCTCGAGGTGTAGCGACCAGGTCTTGCCGACCAGCGTCACCACGGGGGCGAAGCTGTCCGCGAGTGTGGACAGGGCTTCGTCCTGGTCGGCCTCCACGCCCCGGCGCCTCGTCATGCCGAACGCGCATATCTCCGCCTGTTCGAAGCGCTCGTCGGAAAGCAGGCCGAACAACTCGGCCTCCTTGGGGTTCGACGCGGGAAATCCGGCTTCGATGTAGTGGACGCCCAGCCGGTCCAGGGCATGCGCCACCCGGACTTTTTCCGATGCCGAGAGCGACATGCCCTGTCCCTGCATCCCGTCCCTGAGGGTCGTGTCGTAGAGCTTCACCTTTTCCATTACTGCGGTCCTTTCAGAAAATCAGTTCCGGAAGCCTGTGGGGGCTCCGGCAGAGCCGGACGCGGCAGTGCCGCGTTGCCGTGGGCGCTCAGCCCACAGCACCCGTAATTCGGGCGACCGGCCTGACTTTCGTAACGCAGCGAAGCATCAGCCCTTGACTTTACTCGGTTCGCTCGCCGGTTCCGGCTCGCCGACCGGGTCGAGCCACTCGCTGTACTCGGGCAGGCGACCGTAGATCGCGTCTTCGTAGCGGGTCTGAACCAGCTTCGTGACCTCGCCGGGTTCACCGAGAGGGTGGTCGTCGATCTCGCGCACCGGCACGACTTCCGCCGCGGTCCCGCACATGAAGACCTCGTCGGCGTTGTAGAGCTCGGAGCGCGCGATGTCGCGCTCGTCAACGTCATAGCCGCTGTCTTCGAGGATCTGCATGACCGACCTGCGCGTTATCCCGTCGAGGATCGAAGCGACCTGCGGCGGCGTGGCCACGTTGCCGTTCTTGACGACGAAGATGTTCTCGCCCGAGCCTTCGCAGACGAATCCGCGCTCGTCGAGCAGGATCGCCTCCTCGTATCCGGCGTTCGCGGACTCGGTCTTGGCGAGGATCGAGTTGAGGTACTGGCCCGAAGCCTTGGCGTGAGGGATCAGCCCCGACGAGGAGATTCGCCTCCACGACGATACCTTGGCCCTGATTCCGTGCTGCTTGCCGGCCTCACCGAGATAGGCGCCCCACGGCCAGACCGCGATCACGACCTCGACCGGCGCCGACTTCGCATACAGGCCCATCTCGCCGTAGCCGCGGAAGGCGAGCGGGCGGATGTAGCAGTCGCGAAGGCCGTTGCGGCGGATCAGTTCCCGGGTCGCCTCGCCCACCAGCTCCTGGCTGAAGGGCATGTCGAGGAAGTACATGCGGGCCGAGTCGTAGAAGCGCTCGATGTGCTCGGCGTGACGGAAGATCGCAGGGCCCCGGTCGCCGTCGTAGCAGCGGATCCCTTCGAATACGCCGGTCCCGTAGTGGAGACCGTGGCTCAGCACATGGACCTGGGCCTCGTCCCAACGGACGAAGTTGCCGCTCTGCCATATGTACTCGGCCTTTTCCACTTACTGCTCCTCTTTCGGTTCCGGGTTTCGGAATGGTACGCGGCCGGGGGCCGAAGCACCACACAACCCTATCCGCGCAGCCTTTCCTGCCGGCTCCGGGGCCGGCCGCTACCCTTCGCGCCGGCCTTCAGGCCACCTGCCGGTCGAGTTGTGCCAGTACGGCATCGGTGATCTGCGCGGTACCCGCCTCGACCTCGCCTTCGCCGCCCGAGAACAGGTCGGGCGTACGCAGACCTGATGCGAGCACGGCGTCCACGGCAGCCTCGATTCGTATTGCTTCTTCGGGCATGGAGAGGCCGTAGCGCAACATCATCGCCGCCGAGAGCATGGTCGCCAGCGGATTGGCGACACCCTGCCCGGCGATGTCGGGAGCGGACCCGTGGACCGGCTCGAAGAGGCCCGGCTCGCCCTCGGCGCCGATGCTTGCCGAGGGCAGCATCCCCAGCGACCCGGTCAACATCGCCGCCTCGTCGCTGAGGATGTCCCCGAAGAGGTTTTCGGTGACGATGACGTCGAAGTCGGCTGGCCTCGAGACCAGCTGCATGGCCGTATTGTCGACGAGCATGTGCTCGAGTTCGACGTCGGGGTAGTCGCCTGCGACCAGCTTGACCGTCTCGCGCCACAGCCTCGAGGTCTCCATGACGTTGGCCTTGTCGACCGAGGTCACCCTCGGCCCCGTATCGCGTCCGATCGAACGCTGTCTCGCCGCCTCGAAGGCGGTCCTGGTGATCCTCGTGATCTCCGCCACCGAGTAGCAGCAGTCGTCATGGGCGGTGTCTCCGTTGCGCCCGCTCTCACCGAAGTAGATCCCTCCGGTCAGTTCCCTGACGACGAGCAGGTCGGTCCCGGCGATGCGTTCCTCCTTCAGGGGACTCGAGCCGATCAGAGCCGGCGACGGCTTCACCGGGCGCAGGTTCGCATACAGCCCGAGTGCCTTGCGGATAGCGAGCAGGCCCTGTTCGGGTCGAGGCGCCGAAGGGTCCGCAGCGACCGCCTCGTCCCATTTCGGCCCGCCCACGGCGCCGAGCAGCACCGCGTCCGCCGCCCGGCAGGCCTCGGTCACCCCGTCGGTCAGCGCAGTGCCGGTCTCGTCGATCGAGATGCCGCCGATCAGGTGTTCTTCGTACTCGAAACCGGCTACCCGGTCGAGCACCCTGCGCGTGGCGGCGACGATCTCCGGGCCGATGCCGTCTCCGGCCAGTACGACGATCCTCGGTGCGTGGTTCAAATTCGTTTGCTCCTTCTGGGTTCGGTTTGCCCGAGGCGGGTCCGGCGTGGCTTCCGCCGGGACGGGCCGATCATTTCCGTTCGGCGACGATGTTAAGGCGAACGTAGTCGAAGGCATCCGGATGTCCCATCACCTCCATCATGCGGTCGCTGAACGAGGCGAACAGGCCGGCGTCCAGCGCCTGCCTGATCGGGGCGAGCCCCGAGGCCTCCAGGAAGGCCTGGGGCTCCTCGGGGCGCGCAGTGCGACGCTCCAGCCAGCACTCGACCCTGATGAACCCGGCGGCCCTCAGGCGCTCGGTGGTCTGCTCCGGACCGGCGAAGTTCCACGGGTCCGCAAAGCCCGCGAGCTCGGCCTCGAACGGCTCTTCGCGGCAGACGATGGCCAGGGCCCGCTCCACCGCGGCCACGTTTCCGCGGCCGCCACACTGGGCGACCAGCCGGCCTCCGGGCCGGATCGCGCGGTGCAGCTCCCGGAACAGCAGATCGTGATCGGCGATCCAGTGGAAGACGGCGTTCGAGAAGGCGTGGTCCACCTCGGAGTCCATTCCGAGCGCGGTCAGGTCCCGCCGGCGTACGTCGGTCCGGTCGGACGGCAGCCTCTCCCGGGCCGACTCGACCATCGATTCGGAGCCGTCGACCGCGATCACACGTCCGCGCGGCAATTGCTCGAGCAGCGCGAGAGTGACCTCACCACTGCCACAGCCGGCGTCGAGCACCGTCTCGTCGCCGTTCAGGCGAAGCCTCGGAATCACGTCTCCGGACCAGGCTCGCTGGGGCGAAGAGACCCTCGAATACTGTGAGGCGTCCCAGTCGGTCGGACCGGACTCCTCTGGCGTCATCTCAGGTCCGTCGTCACCGGGCCGTAGCTGCCTCCCGGTCCGGCCTCGAAAGCGGCGATGTCCTTTTCCGACTGGAGGGTCAGGGCGATGTCGTCCAGCCCGCCGAGCAGCCTGCGCTTGATCTCCGGGTCGATCTCGAAGGATGCCTCTCCCCCTTCCCAGGACACCGTCTGGGAATCGAGGTGGATCCGCCCGTGACCGGCCTGCGCCAGAGCATCGCAATGGTGCTTCTCGATCACCACCGGCAGGAAGCCGTTCTTCGTGCAGTTCGAGAAGAAGATGTCCGAGAACGAGGGTGCGACGACCGCCTTGAATCCGAACTGGTCGAGCGCCCAGACGGCATGCTCGCGCGAGGAACCGGAGCCGAAGTTGTGGCCAGAGACCAGGATCGGATTCGGCTCGAGTTCGATTTCGCCGTCGCGAATCCAGTCATAGAAGAGGAACTCGCCGAAGCCCGTCCGCTCGACCCGCTTCAGGAACTGCTTCGGGATGATCTGGTCCGTATCGACATCGCTTCGATCGAGGTGGGTAACCGGCCCTTCGATGACTTCAATCGCTTCCATATCCGCTTCCTCTTCTCTGGTTCCGTTCTGAGACAGGCCCGAAGTGCCCGGTCAGTCCCAGTTCCTTATGTCGACAAAATGGCCTTCTATCGCCGCGGCTGTGGCCATCTTCGGACTCACCAGATGGGTTCTTCCGCCCTTGCCCTGGCGCCCTTCGAAGTTACGATTCGATGTTGAGGCACAGCGCTCACCTTCGATCAGGATGTCCGGGTTCATCCCGAGGCACATCGAGCAACCGGCGCCGCGCCACTCGAAACCAGCCTCCTCGAACAGCCGGTCGAGGCCTTCCTCCTCGGCCTGGGACTTGACCAGGGCCGAGCCCGGTACGACCATGGCGCGGACCGAGTCGGCGACCTTGCGGCCCTTGATGGCCCCGGCCGCCTCGCGCAGGTCGGAGATCCGCGAGTTCGTGCAGGAGCCGATGAAGACGCGCTCGGGTCTGATCTCCTCGATCGGCGTGCCGGCTTCGAGGCCCATGTACTGGAGCGCGCGCTCGGCCGATTCCCGCTCGGCCGGGCTGTCCATCCCGGCCGGATCGGGCACGTGGTCGCTGACCTGGACGACCATGCCGGGCGTGGTCCCCCACGTCACCATCGGCGAGACCTCCGAAGCGTCGATTTCGACCTCGTGGTCGAAGACGGCGCCGTCGTCGGTCGGCAGCTGTTTCCACCTCTCTACCGCGGCATCGAAGTCCCCGGGCACGCCCGGCTTGCCGCGCATGTACTCGTAGGTCGTCTCGTCGGGGGCGATCATCCCCGCTCGACCGCCACCCTCGATCGTCATGTTGCAGACCGTCAGGCGCTGCTCCATGGTCAGCTCACGGATCGCTTCGCCCGCGTACTCGACAACGTAGCCCGACATCCCGCCCGTGCCGAGCCGGCCGATCGTCGCCAGGATCAGGTCCTTGGAGGTCACGCCGGGCCCGAGCCTGCCGGTGTAGCTGATCCGCATCGTCTTCGGCCTGCGCTGGACCAGCGTCTGCGTGGCCATCACGTGCTCGACCTCGGAGGTGCCGATGCCGAAGGCGAGGGCACCGAAGGCGCCATGCGTCGAGGTGTGGGAGTCGCCACAAACGATGGTCATGCCCGGCTGCGTCAGGCCCAGTTCGGGGCCGATCACATGGACGATTCCCTGGGTGTCCGATCCGAGGCTGAAGACCGGCACCCCGAAGTCCTCGGCGTTCTTCTCGAGCGTCTCGACCTGCTTTCGCGAGAGGGTGTCGGCGATCAGCTTCGCGGTCGGCGTGCCGTCGGTGGGCACGTTGTGGTCAGCAGTGGCGACGGTCTTGTCCGGGCGACGGAGCCTGCGGCCCTTCATCCGCAGGCCTTCGAAGGCCTGCGGCGAGGTGACCTCGTGAACGAGGTGGAGGTCGATGTAGATCAACTCGTCGCCGACCTCGTGGGCCTCCCAGATCTTCTCGAACATCGTTTTCGGCATCGCTGTCCTTCCTAGCCCCGACGCAGGCCGGCGGCGATAACGGCGACGAACCGGGTCGGCTCGTCGCTCTGGTTCTCGAAGTGATGCGGCAGGTCGGCATCGAACGTGACGCTGTCCCCGGGTCCGAGCACGTACTGCTCCGGACCGAAGACGAGCACGATGGCTCCCTCGAGCACGACCGCGGTCTCGCGGCTGCCGGGTTCGTGCATGGGTGCGTCCCCGGGCGTCCCGGTCATCGACCCCGGGTCGAGTTCGTGCGTGGAGACCTCGGCCCGCAGCCCGGGAAGCGGCGGAGTCAGCTCTTCGATGCGGTGTCCGCCTCGTTCGTGCAACCTGTGCTCGCCGGCCCGTCCGACCACGACATGCGGAGTCTCGTCCAGCCTGAGCAGCTGGGAGAGGCTCAGGTCCAGGCCGGCGGCGATCTTCGACGCCACCGCCAGGGTCGGGCTCGTCGCCCCACGCTCGACTTGGGACAGCATGGTCGGGCTGACACCGCTGCGCTCCGACAGGTCCCGCAGCGAATATCCCGTCGCCTCGCGCAGGGCCTTGACTCGGGATCCGACGACGGCTACATCCGTCGCCGGTTCATCCCCGGAAGCCGCAGCACCCGGCGCAAGATCCGCCTGTTTCGTTGTTGTGGTCGCGCTCGACATCGCTGCGTACGTTATCACGCACGTTTGTGTCTCGCAACTTCGGGCTCTCGCACAGCAATTCGGAGGTTTCGTCCCGGACCGCCCTACTGCAAAGAAAACGCCCCGCGCTGGGCGGGGCGTCTCAAGCTGCTGGTGCTTCGCTCCGGGTCAGGAACCGTTGCCGGGCCGCTTGGCTGGCCTGGGCTGCACTGCCGGGGTTTGTGTATTGACAAGGCTGAACATGATTCTGCCCATCATGATTCTCACGTCTCGATTCAGTGTTCGTGCGTTTATGGGATTACTCCGAGTAAGACACTAGGGATCGCCCGGTCCCGGAAGAGTGAGGAGCGTCACTCGCCCTCCCGGGCGCGGTCAGCTGCCCACCGAAGGGAGTTGTCGCCCTATTCGAAAGTGGCAGTGATCGACGGCGTCGGGGACCGCCGATCACTGCCACTTCACGCGGAAGCCGGGATCCACCCCGGATTCGCGTCTGCGTCGGGGTCGTTCGGCCGGTTCAGGGACCGGTGAGTTCGGCGGCGGCGTCCGATGTCGCGGCTTCGGCCTGCTTGATCGCGGTCCCGTCGAGCAGGTTCGAGAGAGCTCTGACGTAGGCTCGTCCCGACGCCTCGAGTATGTCGGTCGAGACCCCCTGCCCCGAGGCGGTACGGCTGTCGGCCCGGAGCACCACGGTGACCTGTCCCAGGGCGTCGTCGCCTCCGGTAACCGCCGCTACGTGGTACTCGCGCAGCTCGGCCTCGGTACCTGTGGCCTCCTGAATCGCACCGAAGATAGCCTCGACCGGGCCGTCGCCGGAGGACGCGCCGGAAACGACGTCCCCGGAAGGCAGCGTGACTCCGACCTCGGCCCGGGGCTCGCGGTCCGAGCCTGCTTCGACGTGGAAAGAGTCGAGCTCGTGGGTCTCGGCGCGGTCGCGCATCTCTTCGGAGACGATCGCTTCGAGGTCGAGCGCGGTGACCTGCTTCTTCTTGTCGGCGATCTCCTTGAAGCGCTTGAACGCCTGGTTGAGCGCGGCCCCGTCGACGACGAAGCCGAGCTGCTCGAGCGCGTCCTTCAGGGCGTGGCGGCCCGAATGCTTGCCCAGCACGATCTGGTTCGAGTCCAGTCCCACCTCGGTCGCATCCATGATCTCGAACGTCGAGCGTTCCTTCAGCACGCCGTCCTGGTGGATGCCGGACTCGTGGGCGAATGCGTTGCGTCCGACCACTGCCTTGTTCGGCTGGACGACATAGCCGGTGAGCCGGGAAACCATGCGGCTCGTCCGCGCGATCTCACGGGTATTGACGGCCGTGGTGAGGCCATGCGCATCCTCGCGTACGCGGATCAGCATGGCGATCTCCTCGAGGGAGCAGTTGCCGGCCCTTTCTCCGATGCCGTTCACCGCGCACTCGACCTGCCGGGCGCCCGCCAGCAGTCCGGCATAGGAGTTGGCGACGGCGAGCCCCAGGTCGTCGTGACAGTGGACCGAGAGCTCGACGTCGCGCAGCGAAGGGGCGAACTCGTAGAGCTTCTCGAAATAGCGCGTGTACTCCTCGGGCGTCGTATAGCCGACGGTATCGGGGATGTTCACGACGGTCGCGCCCTCCTCGACGGCGATCGCGCAGACCTCTGCCGTGAACTCGACGTCGGCCCTCGTCGCGTCCATTGGTGAGAACTCGACGTCATCGCAATAGGACTTCGAATGGGCGACCGCTGCCCTCGCCCCGGCCTTGACATCGTCGCGGGTATTGCGCATCTGGTGCTCGATGTGGATGTCCGAGGTCGATATGAACGTGTGGATGCGGGGGCGCTCGGAGTCCCGCACCGCATTCCACGCCGCGTCGATGTCGCCCTTCTGGGCGCGGGCGAGGCCGCAGATCGTCGGGCCCTCCACCTTGCGGGCGATCTCGTTGACGGCCTCGAAGTCGCCTGGTGACGTGATCGGGAAGCCGGCCTCGATCACGTCGACGCCGAGCCTCGCGAGCTGCTGGGCTATCTCCACCTTCTCCGAGGTGTTGAGGGAGATGCCCGGGGACTGCTCGCCGTCTCTCAGTGTCGTGTCGAATATGTGGACGCGGTTTGCGTCGTCTTTGACCGTGTCGTTGGCCATGTCGCTTCTCCTTCTGAATCTAAGGGTGAGTCAAGGTCTTCTCGCGGCTACGCGCCGCCCGGCGATCATTCCCCCCGGAGGGGGAGCAGGAGGAGAAGCAGTGCCGGGCTGATCGTTGTGCGATCCATGACTGGCGTCAGCTTAGCGCACTCCCTGTCGCCAGATCAAGGCGTGAGCAGCACTTTGCCGATGTTCCGGCGCTGCTCTATGTAGCGGTGCGCCGCCGGTGCCTGCTCGAAGCTGAACTCGTCCGACACAACCGGAGCGATCACGCCGCGCTCGAGATAACCACCCAACAGACCGGAGAGGCGCTCGAGCCCCTCGCGCTTCCACCAGTCGAGCAGATTGAGTCCGCCGACCGCCTTGTTCTCGCCGATCATCGCCAGGCTCTTCCACCAGGGAGCGGTGGCGAGCGGCATCTTCAGCAAGGCCCCGATGCCGGAAGGACTGAGAAAGCCGCGCGAGCCTTCCAGCTCGGAAACCCCGAACATGATCAGCCGGCCGCCGTCCCTCAGCAGGCGGTAGTCCTTGCGGAAGGCCGTCGGTCCGGTCGCGTCGATGATCAGGTCCACGCCTTCGCCACCGGTCAGCTCCCTCACTACGTCCTCGAAGTCGGAGGATCGGTAGTCGATGGCGTGGTGTATCCCCTGGGCGCGGATCGCCTCGTGCTTCGCCGCCGAGGCTGTACCGAAGATCTCCGCTCCTGCGTCGCGAGCGATCTGGGTAGCTGCGATCCCCACGCCACCGGCAGCCGCGTGTATTAGGACTCGCTGCCCTTCGCGCAGCCCTCCCATCACCACCAGGGCTGCGATGGCCGTGCAGTAATTGACCGGCAGCGCCGCGGCGGCGGAGTACCCGAAGCCATCCGGGACCGGCATCACCTGGTCCCGGGGAACCACGACCAACTCCGCCTGGCCGCCGAACATCACGGGGCCGAACACGGCAGCCCCGACCTCGATGTCGTCGACCCCCTCCCCCAGCGACTCCACCTCCCCTGCGAACTCGTAACCGAGCACGCACGGTGTTGCCGGGGCGTCAGGATACAGCCCCCGCCTGGCAAGCAGATCGGCGAAGTTGACGCCCGCTGCCCGGACGGCAACCCTCACATCGCCGGGCCCCGGTTCAGGGTCGGGTCGCTCTTCGACGATCAGCTTCTCCGGTTCGCCGGTGCCACTGAGGACTACCGCTCTCATCGCGCCAACCTACCTTCTCGAAAGCGGCGATGCCCCTGGGCCGGTCAGAGCTCGATCGCGTAGCCGGCGGCGAAGCCTTCGAGATCGGTGATCGCGCCGATCGTCCCCGAGGAGACCGGCGCATCGCTCGTGACGACCATGACTGCCTGGTCGCTGTCAGACTCGGCTCCGACCGCGGCAGAGCCGATGTTGACTCCCTGCTCGCCGAAAACGGACCCGACGCGCCCGATCATGCCCGGCTGGTCCGAGTATCGGAATACGGCCATGTGATCGGCGAACGGCAGGTAGAAGCTCTGGTCCCAGATCGAGACGAGGTAAGGCACGTTCTTCGGCCCGACGGTCGTGCCGCCGACGGTGACTGTCTCGTCGCCCGAGGTGATCGACACCCGGATCAGGTCGGTGAAGTCTTCGGCGCCCGGCTCCTTGCTGACGTTGACCTCG
This sequence comes from uncultured Solirubrobacterales bacterium, assembly GCA_963701635.1. Lineage (GTDB taxonomy): Bacteria > Actinomycetota > Thermoleophilia > Solirubrobacterales > 70-9 > 67-14. The sequence goes on along the minus strand of CAVPAU010000002.1, from coordinate 217,044 downwards.
ATCCCTCGCTCTTCGGCCATCTGTGGAGCATTGACCAGGTTGACCGCCTCGGCCGTGTGACCCGAGAGCAGTCCGGCCTGGACGGCGACGACCAGCAGCCGCGTATCGTACCCGGCGACCCCACCGCGGAAGTCGGCCTCGACCCGGTCGATCACGCCGGGGATCAGTCCGGCGGCGACCTGCCCGAGGGTCTGGCACAGCGGGACGAACGGTGCGAGCGCCTCCATGACCGCAGGGCTGACCGAGGCGATGTTGACCGCGTTGGTGACGACTCCGCCGGTCAGTGCTGCGGCCACCTGTTCGGCGGTGTCGGTGCCGGCACGGTCCTGGGCCTCGGAAGTCGAGGCACCGAGGTGAGGCGTGACGACGACGTCATCGCGGGCGAAAATCGGGTGTTCGGTGAATGGTTCTTCGGGAAAGACGTCGAGCGCCGCTCCCTTCACCCGGCCCGAGTCGAGTCCGGCGATCAGCGCGTCGAGGTCGATCAGCTCGCCGCGTGCGCAGTTGACTACGCGCATCCCCGGCTTCATCGCGGCGATCGCACCGGCGTCGATCCAGTTGACCGTCTCCGAGGTCTTCGGCAGGTGGATGGTGAGCAGGTCGGCCCGCTCGTACAGTTCCTCGACCGTTCCCACCCCCTCGACCCCGAGATCCTTGAAGCGCTCGGCCGAGACGAACTTGTCGAAAGCCAGCACTTCCATCTCGAACGCCTGCGCGCGGCTTGCGACCAACTGCCCGATGCGCCCGAAGCCGATGACGCCGAGCGTCTTGCCGTACAGCTCGGATCCCTTGTAGAGGGCACGGTCCCAGCGGCCGGCGACCAGCGATCCGTGAGCCTGGGGCACGTTCCTGAAGAGGGCCAGCGCGAGAGCCAGCGTGTGCTCGGCCGCGGCGACCGAGTTCGACTCGGGCGCGTTGGCGACGATGATGCCGCGCTTGGTGGCGGCCGGGATGTCGACGTTGTCGACGCCGGTTCCGGCCCGGCCGATCACCTTCATCCGGTCGGCCCGGTCGATCAGCTCTGGAGTCAGCTTGGTGGCGGAGCGGATCAGGATGGCGTCGAACTCACCGATTCGCTCGGCCAGCTCCGTGTCATCCATGTCGAAGCCCAGTTCGACCTCGAACTGCTCGCGCAGCTGGTCGATTCCCGACTCGGCGATCTGCTCTTTGACGAGGACCTTCATTGCTGAACCCTTCCGACTGTGGCTGGCAGGACTTTCATGCGGTGACCCCGGCGTTCTCGATCACCCAGTCGATGCAGGCGGTGAGCGCTTCGACGTCGGAGGGTTCGACCGCCGGGAACATCCCGACCCTCAGCTGGTTGCGGCCCAGCTTGCGGTAGGGCTCGACGTCGACGATGCCATTGGCCCTGAGCGTCGCCGCGACGGCTGCGGCGTCGATCGAATCGTCGAAATCGATCGTTCCGACGACCAGCGAGCGCCGGCCCGGATCGGTCACGAAGGGGGTGGCGAACCGGCTGGCCTCGGCCCACCCGTACAGGTGCCCGGAAGAAGCCTTCGTCCGGCCCACGCAGAAGTCGAGTCCGCCCCCGGCCAACATCCACTCGAGCTGATCGGCCAGCAGGATCAGCGTCGCGAGCGCCGGAGTGTTGTAGGTCTGCTGCTTGCGCGAGTTGTCGAGGGCCGTCTTCAGGGAGAGGAAGGGCGGCTGCCACCTGTCGGACGAACCATCGAGCTCCTCTATCCGCGCCACCGCGGCAGGGCTGAGCACGGCCAGCCAGATGCCGCCATCGGCACCGAAGGCCTTCTGCGGAGCGAAGTAGTAGGCGTCTGATTCCCCTATTTCCACCGGCAGGCCGCCGGCGCCCGATGTCGCATCGACCACGACGAGGGCGTCGCCGGCAGTTCCGGGACGTTCGACCGGAACCATGACCCCGGTCGAGGTCTCGTTGTGCGCCCAGGCGATCACGTCGGCTCCCTCACGGCCCTCTGGCGTCGGGGCTCCACCGGGTTCGGATTCGACCAGGACCGGGTCGGACAGGAACGGGGCTCCGGCGGTGACGCTTGCGAACTTGCGGGAGAACTCGCCGTAGACCAGGTGGAGGGCCCGGTCGCGGACCAGCCATGCTGCCGCGGCATCCCAGAACGCCGTGGCGCCCCCGTTGCCGAGGGCGATCTCGTATCCGTCGGGAAGGGTGAAGAGCCCGCCGAGGCCGTCGAGCACGCGACCGACCAGGTCCCTGACCGGCTTCTGCCGGTGTGACGTGCCCATAAGGTCGGAGCGTTCGGCCAGCGAGCGCAGTGCCTCCGGTCGCACCTTCGAGGGCCCGCAGCCGAAGCGCCCGTCGGCGGGCTTGAGGTCTTCCGGGATCCTGGCTTCGTTGGTCATCGCGCTGGTCTTCGTTTCGTTGGGGAGGTGCAGGGCGGGTCTAGGTTAGTGGGCGCGGGAGACTCGCATCGGCCGGTGCCGGATCCGGCCGGGCGGATAACCTGACCGGGGAGTCCCGACAGGCCAGCACATAGGAGGAGAACCCGTGTACCCAGTCTCATACGAGGCCGATTACGTCAAGCAGCGCAACCGGCTGACCACGTTCTTCAGGCTGATCGTCGCCATACCGTGGCTGATCGTCGCCATCTTCTACGGAATCGCGGCCCTCGTCGTGATCATTCTCGCCTGGTTCGCCCTGATAATCCTCGGACGCTACCCGCGGGGAATGTACGACTTCGTGGGCGGCGTCCTGCGGTTCTCGATGCGCGTAAACGCTTTCGTGACGCTGCAGACCGATGAGTGGCCCCCGTTCGGTCTCAGCGACGAACCGGCCTATCCCGTACGCGTGAACATCGCTCCCCCGGCGGCGCGTCAGAGCCGCCTGAAGGCACTGTTCCGGCTGGTCCTCGCCGTGCCGCTGCTGGTCATGTCAATGATCTTCAGCTACCTGATCCAGTACGTCGCGATAGCGGCCTGGTTCACGATCGTCTTCCGTGGTTACCAGCCGGCCGGGATTCACAACGCCCTCGCCTTCACAAACGGCTGGATCACGCGGGCCAACTCCTACATGTACCTTATGCGCGACGAGTACCCGCCGGTCGGCGACGAGGTCCCGGTCGAGGTCGATCCACCCGCCCAGCTGCCTGCCCCCGCGGGCACGACGGTCGCCGGCACACCGCCCGCAGAAGGCTCGCCCGAGACCGCGGGCGGCGCACAGCCCCGCCAGGCTCCGGATGCGCCGCCGGGGGCCGGCGACACGTGAGGCTTCAGCGGGGGCCGGCCTGAACTGCCCGACCCCCGGCAGAAGTTCGGGCTCCTACTCGTCGTCCCAGTTGAACGGCGGGTAGCGCGTCGAGAGCCAGTACGAATAGAAGTTGGCGCGCATCTGCCAGTTCAGGGCGACGCGCATGATGTCGAAGATCCCCTCCGGGATGCGCTTGGTGAAGATGATCGTGAAGAAGGCCAGGAACGAGCAGACCTGGGCCACAGCCAGGATCAGCGAAGCCACTATCAGGTACGGAAGGATCAGCAGCCAGGCCACGAACGGCCGCCACCTCTCGACGCTCGTCGGATACTCGGCGCTGAGGAAGACGTTGTCGTCCTCCGTCTCGCCGAGAGTGAACGGCGGGTAGCGATCCGTCATCAGCAGCAGGTAGGCGGTTACGCGCAGCGTCCATCGATAGAAGCCGAACATGTAGTCCCACATCCCGCGCGGATACGCACCCGTGAACAGCACGGCAAACAGCGCGATGAAGGCGACCACGGCGGCCCCGATCGCCAGGAAGAACAGGGCGAAGTAGTGCGGCAGCAGCAGCAGCCACTTGACCAGAGGCAGGAAGCGCACGTAGCTCTGTTGAAGCTCGGCGGTAGCCGATACCGGATACGCGGCGCCGGCCTGTTCGGGCGTGACGGGGACTGGCTCCGAGGCTTCGTTCATCGCTCTCTCCTGGGTGTCGGTGCTGCTGTCGGGACGATCCGCCCTCAGGTTACCGCGCGACCGACTTGACACCTGCCCGCGGTCGCATTCCTGCAGGCGGCCCGGAGCCCCCGGCCGTGTCTAGAACTCGGTGTCGATCCAGGGCATCATCGAACGCAGGTCCTTGCCGACCTTCTCGACCTCGTGATCCTTGCCCTCTTCGCGCAACCTCTGGAAGTTCTCGCCCCCCGACTGGTTCTCGGCGATCCACTCGCGGGCGAAGTCGCCCGACTGGATCTCCTCGAGGATCTTCTTCATCGCGGCACGCGAGTCCTCCCCGATGACCCTCGAGCCGCGGGTGACGTCGCCGTACTCGGCCGTGTTGGAGATCGAGTAGCGCATTCCCTGGATGCCCTTCTCGTACATCAGGTCGACTATCAGCTTCAGTTCGTGCAGGCACTCGAAGTAGGCGAGGCGCGGGTCATAGCCGGCCTCGACCAGCGTGTCGAACCCGGCCCGGACCAGTTCGGTCGCGCCGCCGCAGAGCACGGCCTGTTCGCCGAAGAGGTCAGTTTCGCATTCATCCTTGAAAGTGGTCTCGATGATCCCGGCCCTTCCGCCTCCGATGCCGATGGCATAAGCGAGGACGAGTTCGTGCGCGTGTCCGGTCGCGTCCTGCTCGATCGCCATCAGGCAAGGCACGCCGCTGCCCTCCTCGAACTGTCGGCGGACCATGTGGCCAGGCCCCTTCGGGGCGACCATGCCTACGTCGACACCCGGCGGAGGGGTGATCTGATCGAAGCGGATCGCGAAACCGTGGGCGAACATGAGCAGGTTGCCCTCGGCGATACCGTCGGCGATTTCGCTTTCCCAGATCTCGGCCTGCTTCTCGTCCGGCAGCAGGACCATCACGATGTCGCCGCGGCTGGCCGCCTCCGCGATCGAGAGTACCTCGAGGCCTGCGGCCTCGGCCTGCCCGCGGCCGGCCGAGCCCTCGCGCAGGCCGACCACGACGTCGACGCCGGAATCCCTGAGGTTCAGCGCATGCGCGTGGCCCTGGGAGCCGAAGCCGAGGATGGCGACGGTCTTGCCCTCGAGCAGCGAGAGGTCCCCGTCCCTGTCGTAGAAGATGTCTTGTTCGCTCATGGGCCGGATGCTACGCGGCGAGCCGCATTCCGTGTGGCCCGCCTAACCGAGGTCGGAGCGTCGGACCTTGCCCGAGGCCGTCTTTGGCAGTTCATCGACGAACTCGACCCGTTTCGGGACCTTGTAGCCGGCGAGGCTCTCCGCACAGAAGCCGCGGATCTCGTCCGCCGACGGGTTGGCGCCGTTGCGGGCGACGACGACGGCCGTCACCGCGGTTTGCCACTCGGGGTCGCTGCGCCCGACAACCGCGGCCTCGAGCACGTCCGGATGCCGGCCGAGGACCTCTTCGACCTCGACCGGGGAGACGTTTTCGCCGCCGGTGATGATCATTTCGTCGGTGCGTCCTTCGACGTAGAGGAAGCCTTCTTCGTCGATGCGCCCGACGTCGCCGGTGTGAAGCCAGCCGTCGGGATCGAGGGCGTCGGGGGATACGGTCGGCCCCTGAACGAGGATTTCGCCCTCGTGGATCCTCAGGTGCGAAGTCAGCAGCGGCCGCCCGACCGAGCCCACCCTGCGCCTGGCTTCGGCGACCTCGAGCGTGGTGACCTGGGAACAGGTCTCGGTCAGGCCGTATGTCTGGATGACAGATGCGCCCCGCGCCAGCGCCTCCTCCAGCACGTCGGTTGGAACCGGCCCGCCACCGACCAGGATCGCCCTCGGGGCCGACAGGTCGATGTCGTCCTCGAGCAACCGGATCAGCATCGTTGAGACGAGCGAGATCACGGTCGCACCATCCTCGCGGATCCCGTGATCCACGCCGCCGGTATCGAATTCGTCCTGGAGGATCGTCGCGGTCCCGTAGATCACCGAGCGCATCGCGATCGACAGCCCCGAGATGTGGCTCGTCGGCAGCGCGCACAGCCAGCGGTCGGCGGGCTCCACGCCGATGTTGAAGGCCGAGCCCATGGCCGAGAAAAGGTGGTTGCCGTAGGTCAGCGGGACTCCCTGCGGGGTGCCGGTTGAACCGCTGGTCAGGATCCGGCAGTGGATGTCGTCCATGTCGTGTTCGCCCAGCAGCGGCATGTCGGCTTCGGTCTGGGTCAGCCGGCTCGGATCGTCGAGGTCGACGGTAGCGCCACAGACGCGGATCGCTTCGGCCCTCTCCGCGGGCGAGAGCCTCGGGCTCAGCGGCAGCAGCACCGCACCGGTTTTCATGAGAGCGTGGATCAGCACGATCTGGCGGCGGCCGCCACCCATGGTCACGGCCGCCGTGGTTCCGCGACGCACACCGTGTGCGACGAGACGGCGGGCAGAGTGCTGTGCCTCCTCCTCGAGCTCGGCGAAAGAGACGCTCTCGCCGCCGCTGATCAGAGCGATGCGCTCGGGACAGGTCCGTGCCCTCTGCTCCAGCCAGTTGTCGAGTTTCAAGTGACCCTTCCGCTCTTCCCCGGTTATCGTTGCCCGGACATTGTTGCGATCCGCGGGGTTTGCGGTCGCCATCCCGAAACGGAGCCACCGAATTGCCCGAACGCCACCGAAACGCACCACCCGAGGAATCGCTCTACGAGCCGATCGAATGGCAGACGGCCGGCGAGTTCTCCGACATCCTGTACGAGAAGGCCGACGGGATCGCCAAGATCTCGATCAACCGCCCGGAGGTCCGCAACGCGTTCCGGCCCCAGACGCTGGCTGAACTGAGGGACGCCTTCAACCGCGCCCGTGACGACCTCGAAGTCGGATCGATCATCTTCACCGGAGCCGGGACCGAAGCCTTCTGCTCCGGCGGCGACCAGAGCATCCGGGGCGACGACGGCTACATCGGCGACGACGACGTGGCCCGCGAGGGCGTCGGGCGCCTCGACGTCGGCGACCTGCACGTCCAGATCCGCCGCCTGCCGAAGCCCGTGGTCGCGATGGTCGCAGGCTACGCGATCGGTGGCGGTCACATCCTCCACCTCGTCTGCGACATGACCGTGGCCGGTGACAACGCGCGCTTTGGCCAGACGGGTCCCCGGGTCGGCAGCTTCGACGGGGGCTTCGGGGCCAGCCTGCTGGCCCGCAACATCGGCGTCAAACGGGCCAAGGAGGTCTGGTTCCTCTGCCGCCACTACACAGCCGAAGAAGCGCTCGACATGGGGTTGGTCAACGCCGTCGTCCCGGTCGCCGAGCTGGAGCGCGAGACGGTCGCCTGGTGCCGGGAAATGGGCCACCTCTCCCCCCTTTCGCTCCGCCTGCTCAAGTCGAGCTTCAACGCCGAAGAAGACGGCCTGACCGGCCTGCAGCAGCTCTCCCACGACGCGACGCTGCTGTTCTACATGTCGGAAGAGGGCCAGGAAGGCAGGAACGCCTTCCGCGAAGGCCGCGCACCCGACTTCGACAAGTTCCCGAACCGGCCCTGAACCGTGGGCGACGGACTACGGGGCCGGTAGGCTCACGATGAGGATCTGGTTCAACGCGGCGCGACCGCGCACGCTGCCTGCCGCGGTGGCCCCGGTCCTGGTCGGATCGGCCGCTGCCTTCGCCGTGGCCGGCGAACTGCCGCGCTGGGGCGGTTTCATCGCGGCGCTGATCGCGTCGGTGCTGATCCAGATCGGTACCAACCTCGCAAACGACTACTCCGACGCCAAGCGCGGCGCCGATTCCGCCGACCGCCTCGGCCCGGTCAGGGTGACATCAGCCGGCCTCGTAACACCGAGGCGCGTACTCCATGCGACGTGGCTGGCATTCGGACTGGCCGGCCTGATCGGCGTCTACCTCGCCTGGCTGGCCGGACCCGTGATCCTCGTCGTCGGAGCGGTCTCGATCGCCGCAGGTGCGCTGTACACGGGCGGACCGAGGCCTTACGGCTACGCAGGGCTCGGCGAGGTCTTCGTCTTCCTCTTCTTCGGCCTGGTCGCCGTCAACGGCGCCTTCTACGTTCAGCTCGAGACGCTCGACGCCGGCGCCTTCGGGCTCTCGGTGGCGGTCGGCTTCCTCTCGACCGCCATCCTCGTCGTCAACAATATCCGCGACATTGACAGCGACCGCCGGGCCGGAAAGAACACGCTCGCGGTCAGGATCGGTCGCGGCCGGACCCGTTTCGTCTACACCAGCTGCCTCGCCTTCGCCGCCGTGGCCCTGGCCGCGACCCTGGCCGTCGATCCCGACTTCATCGGGGCCGCGGCCGGCGTCCTCGCCGCGCCTTTCGCCGTCCGGCCGCTGAGGGCGGTCCGGACCCGGACCGACGGGCCGAGCCTCAACCAGGCCCTCGCCGACACCGGGCTCATCCTCGGGGTCTTCGCCGTGGTGGCCTCGACCGGGCTGGTGATCGCGAGCTGAGCCGGATCGCCGCAGTCGAGGTGATCCCGTACGCGCTGCCGTTCCGGGAGCCATACGTTACGGCCCGGGGAAGCCTGGAGCGACGGGAGATGGTGCTGCTCCGGATCCGCGGCGTCGACGACGTAGCCGGTCTCGGCGAAGGCGTGCCGATGTCCCTGCGCGGAGGCGATTCGCTCGGCACCGTGGTCACCGACCTCGAAGCTTGGGGTCGGCGGGCCCTCGAGGGCGAGCAGGGTATCGGTGGTATGAGCCCTCCCGCACGCGTGGCGGCCGAGACCGCGCTGGCCGATGCCCGCGCCCGTCGGCTCGGGCTTCCCCTTCATGAATTGCTGCGCAGCGGCTCGGGACCCGGCTGCATCGAATGCAACGCGACGCTCACTGCCGGCGAGCCGGTCGAAGTGCTGCGCCAGGCAGAGCAGTGGGCGGCCGCCGGCTTCACCGTGTTCAAGCTGAAACTGGGCGCCGGCGACGACGTCGCCCAGGTGCGAGCCGTGAGGCAGGGGCTCGGTGATGCGGTCGCGATCAGGGTCGACGCGAACGAGTGCTGGCCGGCCGGTGAAGCCGAAGCGAGGCTCGCGGCCCTCGAGCCGTTCGGGATCGAACTGGTCGAGCAACCGGTGGGCGGTCTCGCCGCAATGGCTGAACTGCGGGCTTCCAGTCAGGTTCCGCTCGTCGCTGACGAGGCGGTGACGAACAGCGACGAGGCGGCCGAAGCGGCGCGCATCGGCGCCTGCGACGCAGTGACGGTGAAGCTGAGCAAGGTCGGGACGCTGGACGCCTCGCTCGGAGGCCACCTGCCCACTTACCTCTCGAGCGCCCTCGACGGGCCGGTCGGAATCGCCGCCGCCGCACACGCCGCGCTCGCCCTGCCCGACCGTGGCAAGTGGTCGCGAGTGGCCCACGGTCTCGCTACCGAGCGGCTTTTCGCCGCGACCGTGAGCAGTTCGGGAGACCTGTTGGACGGCGCGCGCATCCGCGTGCCCGAGGGCCCCGGCCTCGGCGTCGATATCGACCAACGCGCCCTCGACGCGCACCGGCTCTAGGCTTTCCCGCGTGGACCCGACCAATACCAACACGGCCCTGGCCTCGGCCATGATCGAAGAACTGGCCCGCTGCGGCGTTCGGCACGCGGTCGTATCCCCGGGATCGCGCTCGACGCCGCTGGCCGTCGCGCTGTGGCGGCAGTCCGGAATCGACGTCACGATCGCGGTCGACGAGCGCTCGGCAGGCTTCTTCGCCCTCGGTGCAGCCCAGTCCACGGGCAGGCCCGTGGTCCTGCTCTGCACGTCGGGAACCGCGGCCGCCAACTACCACCCCGCCGTCGCCGAGGCCGACCTGTCGGCCGTGCCGATGATCGTGCTGACCGCGGACCGTCCCCCCGAGCTGCGTGGCATCGGCGCCGGCCAGACGATCGACCAGATCAAGCTGTACGGGCCCGCTGTCAGATGGTTCTGCGAGGTCGGGACCCAGGCCGCCGACGACAACGGGCTGCTCCACTTCCGCGCCACCGCCTGCCGGGCCTTCGCCGCGTCATCGGGGGATCCCCGCCCCGGTCCCGTCCACCTGAACGTGCCGTTGCGCGACCCTCTGGCTCCGGTGCCGGTCGAAGGCGCGGTCACCGCGCGCAGCCGGCTCGCGCTCGAGGGCCGGCAGGACGGACCCCTGACCGGAGTGGTCCGTGCCGAAGCGGGCCTTTCCGATGCGTCGTCGCGCGCGCTGGCCGACCTGCTGTCCCGGTCGCAGCGGATCCTGGTCCTCGCAGGCCGTCAGGCGTCGGTCGAGAGCCGCGCCCCCGTCGCTGCCTTCGCGGCGGCGGCGCAGGCCGCGGTTCTGGCCGAGCCGACATCCCAGCTCAGATGCGGTCCGTACGACCGTTCAAGGGTGGTGTCGGCCTACGACCGCATCGCCGGGGATCCGAAGCCGGAACTGGCCCCTGACCTGATCGTCAGGATCGGCGAGATGCCGACCTCGAAGAACCTCCGAACATGGCTCGCCTCGATCGAAGACCTGCATCAGGTCGTGATCGACCCCGGCTACGGGTGGAACGAACCGCTGCGAACAGCGGACCTGATCCTCAGGGCCGACCCGGCGGCGACGCTGGACGCGATGAGTGCCATGCGCGCCGGAGCACCCGCCCGGGAGTTTCTCGACGCGTGGCTCGAGGCGGACGAGAGGGCCGCGGACGAGATCTCGCACGAGGTCGAATCCGGGCGGGCACAGGCCGGAGCCGTCCACCGCGTACTTGCGGGCCTCCTGTCCGACGGGGACGTGGTCTACACAGCATCGAGCATGGCGATCCGTGACCAGGAGTACTTTCTCACCGGTTCGGACACCGACTTGCTCTACCTCGCCAACCGGGGGGCCAACGGCATCGACGGGCTGCTCGCCGCCGGTATCGGCTCGGCGGTGGCCACTGGACGGGCGACCACGATCATCACCGGGGATCTCGGATTTCAGCACGATGTCGGCAGCCTGGCACTCATGGCTTCGTCGAAGGCACCGGTGCGCGTGATCGTGGTCAACGACGGTGGCGGCCGGATATTCACCCGCCTCCCCCAGCACGAGGCGATGGACCGTGAGGAGTTCGATTCTCTGATGCGCACGCCGGGCGGCCTCGACGTCCGGTCTGCAGCGGGCACTTTCGGCACCGCCTACCGGCGGGTCGCCGACCCTTCACAGCTGCCGGAGGCCTTCACCGGCGACTCGGCCGTGATCGAAGTCCCGATCGACGCCTGACTCAGCCGCCGATCAGCGGCAGCAGCGCACCGAGCTTGATCTCGGTCTCCGCGAGTTCCGCCGCGGGATCCGAGTCGGCGACCACACCGACGCCGGCATAGAGGTGGGCCTCCCGGTCCCTGAGCAGCGCGCTGCGCAGCGCGACGCAGAACTCGCCGTCCCCGGATCCGTCCATCCAGCCGACCGGCCCCGCATACCACCCGCGATCGAGGTCCTCGACCTCGTCCATGACCGCGCTGGCCTTCTTCCACGGTTCGCCGCCGACGGCGGGAGTCGGATGCAGCGTGCCGGCGAGCTCGATCGCGGTGCGCGGCTGCGCGAGCTGCGCCACGACAGGCGTCGCCAGGTGCTGGATGTTCGCCACTTTGACGATGTCCGGCTCCTCGGCCGCCTCTACCCAGACGCTCAGGCGACTCAATGCCTTGACGATTCCCTCGACCACGAGTCCCTGTTCACCCCGGTCCTTCGGGCTTGTGAGCAGCTTCTGCGCCAGGTGGTCATCCACAGCCGGATCGGAGCTGCGACGGGTCGAGCCGGCCAGCCCGACGGTCGAGACGCTGCGGCCGGCGACCCTGACCAGCAATTCCGGACTCGCGCCGATGAAGGCCGCCTCCGGCGTGCCGACGCAGAAGTTGAAGCACGATGGAAAGCCTTCCCGGATCGCCGCGAAGATCGCCGCCGGGTCGTGCGCAGAGCCCGCGTGGACCACTACCTCGCGGGCCAGCACCACCTTCTCGATCTCGCCACGCCGGATCCGTTCGACCGCGGCAGCAACCGATGCCTCGAACTCCCCCGGACTGCGCCCGCTCTCGATTCGCGGCCGGTGCGCCGGATGAGGATCGATCATCGGCAGGTCGGAGCAGGACAGGCCCGCGACCCTTGCGATCAGCCGGGCGGCGATGGCGTCGGCGTCGCTTCCGCGATCGACCATGGCGTTCAGCGTCATCGTCGTGCCGGATGGGTCCGAGCTGAAGGAGATCTCGGGCAGCGTCATCGCGGCCGGCTCGAAGGAAGACCACTGGGGGCTCGTGGCACCTTCGCCTGCGAACGAAAATCCCCCGACCCAGGTCGGGCCGGTCGTCGCGGCGTAGTCCGCCAGGCTGAGCACGCTGGCCTCACCCGAGAGGTGGGCGCATTCGGCAGCTACTTCACGAAACCTGTCGCCGCCCCGTGACGCCACTGTCTCGACCCGGCCCAGAGAGGCGATAACGACCCCTCGATCCGGCTGCTCCCAGCAGAACCACGGCTCACTTGCCCGGCGCGATGCGAATACGACCGCGGACGGGTCCTCGCACTGAACCGGGACGGTGACCGACGCGACCGTCCTGCCCCGGCGTCGTCCTGCGCGTTCGAGCGCCTCGCCCAGCAGGCGGGCGAGCAGGCTCGAGTCGAGGGTGAGCGGCGTCAATCGGCGCCGCGAGCGAGGGCTACTTCGCCGGTGCGCACCATCTCGAGCAGACCGTGCGGTCTCAGCATGCTCTCGAAGGCCTCGATCTTGTCATGCGATCCGGTTACCTCGACGATCAGCGCCCGGCGGGAGACGTCGACGACCTTCGCCCGGAAGATCTCGGCGAACTGGACGATCTCGGCGCGGTTCTCGACCGCGGCCGAAACCTTGAACAAGGCCATCTCGCGCGCGACCGTCTCGTCCGGCTCCATGTCGCGGATCTTCAGGACGTTGATCAGCTTGTGCAGCTGTTTCGTGACCTGGTCGATCGGATGGACCGCGCCGTCGAGGGTCAGCGTGATCCGGGAGATGTTGGGGTCATCGGTCGGCCCGACCGCGAGGGTGTCGATGTTGAAACCCCGCCGCGAGAAGAGTCCGGCTACGCGAGCGAGCACTCCGGGCCGGTTCTCGACCAGGATGGAGAGCACGTGCTTGCGGCCGGACAGTGTCCGCGCCGCCTGGAGGTCCTCCAGCCTGACCAGTTCGGACGAGCCCATCAGCCCACCATGTCCCTCGCGGCGCTGCCGGCCGGGATCATCGGGTAGCAGTTCTCCCGCGGGCTGACCCTCACGTCGAGCAGCGCCGGGCCGTCGTGGTCGAGCGTCGCCTGCATCATCTCCTCGAGGTCGGCGCTGTCCTCACAGCGCAGACCCTTGGCACCGAATGCTTCCGAGAGCTTCACCCAGTCGGGACTGGGGCCGTTGTCGACGCCGCTGTAGTTCTCCGACCAGAACAGCTCCTGCCACTGGCGCACCATGCCCATGAAGCCGTTGTTCATCAGGAAGACCTTGACCGGCACGTCCTCGTTCACCGCGGTGGCCAGCTCCTGGATGTTCATGATCAGGCTGCCGTCGCCGGAGAGACAGACGACCTGTTCGTCAGGACACGCGACCTTCGCCCCGATCGCTGCCGGAAGGCCGTAGCCCATCGTGCCGAGACCGCCGGAGTTGATCCACTTGCGAGGCTCGTTGAAGCCGTAGTACTGAGCGGTCCACATCTGGTGCTGGCCGACGTCCGAGGTCACGATCGCCTCGCCGCCGGTGACCTTGTGCATCGCCTCGATCATGTACTGGGGCTTTATCTCGCCCTCGGTGCCGGGCTCGTAGGTCAGCGGGTATTCGTCCTGCCATGCCTTGATCCGGCTCCACCAGCCGTCAAGGCGCGAGCTGTCTGTCTGTAGCGAGCGGTACTCACGCGTCAGCTTCGGCAGCACCTTGGCGACGTCACCGACGATCGGGATGTGGGCCGGCACGTTCTTCGAGATCTCGGCAGGATCGATGTCGATGTGGATGAACTTGGCGTTGGGCGCGAATTCCGACAGCTTGCCGGTGATGCGGTCGTCGAACCGGGCGCCGATCGCGATGATCAGGTCCGCTTCATCCATCGAGTAGTTGGCGGCGCGCGTCCCGTGCATGCCGAGCATGCCGAGCCAGTTCGGGTCATCCGAGCGGAATGCGCCGAGGCCCATCAGCGTCGACGTGACCGGGAAGCGGTCGGTGGCGCACAGCTCGCGCAGCTCGGCCGACGCGTTGGCCTTGATCACGCCTCCGCCGGTGTAGATGACGGGACGCCTCGAGTTCGCCATCGCCTTGGCCGCGATCCGGATCTGCTTGAGGTTGCCCTCGGTATTGGGCCTGTAGCCGGGAAGCTCCACCGGCCCTTCCGGGCGCTCGTAGGCGATCTCCTCCTTGGAGAGGTCCTGGGGCACGTCGACGAGCACGGGGCCGGGCCTGCCTGAAGACGCGATGTGGAAGGCCTCGTGGATGTATTCAGGTATCAGCGAGGCATCGCTGACCATCACCGAATGCTTGACGATCGGCAGCGTGATACCGACGATGTCGGCTTCCTGGAAGCCGTCGGTCCCGATCAGGTCGGTGCGGACCTGGCCGGTGACGAAGACCACAGGAACCGAGTCCATCATCGCGTCTGCGATCGCGGTGACGAGGTTGGTCGCGCCCGGTCCGGAGGTGCCGAAGGCGACGCCGGTACGGCCGGATGCCCAGGCATAGCCCTCCGCGGCATGACCGGCGGCCTGCTCGTGGCGGGCCTGGACGTGCCTGAGGTCGGCTCCGACCAGGGCGTCGTACGTGGGCAGGTTTGCACCGCCGGGGATCCCGAAGATGTGATCTACGCCCTCGGCCTCGAGGGCTCTCATCATTGCGTCTGCGGCTCTCATCGAAGCATTAACCCTAGCAGCGAGGTCAGGTTTTCTGACCGGCTGAAAGCACGCCGCCCTCGAGCTCGCCCGGGTTCCACTTGGTCCGTGGCGTGATCGCCTTGAAGATCACACGGTCGCGGTGCTCGTTGACCTGGTTGATCACCGAATGCACCAGCTCCTCGCCGAGCGGATGCGGCTCCAGGCCGAGGTCGATCAGCTTCTGGTTGCTGGCGTTGTAGTAGTGCTGTTCCAGTTCCACGCGGGGGTTCGGGAAGGCCTCGATCTCGACGTCGTATCCGAGTTCGGCGCCGCAGCGCTTGACCAGGTCGGCGAGCTGCGAAACCGAGAACTGCTCGGTGAACTGGTTGAAGACACGGAACTCCCCTCGGTCGGCCGGAGTCAGCGCCGCAAGCTCCACGCAGCGCAGCGTGTCCTTGATGTTCAGGTAGCCGCGGGTCTGGCCGCCACCGCCGTAGACGGTCAGAGGGTGCCCGACGACTGCCTGCACGCAGAATCGGTTCAGCACTGTCCCGAAGGTCTCGTCGTAGTCGAAGCGCGTCGCAAGGCGCGGGTCGAGGGCGGTCTCATCGGTCTCGATCCCGTAGACGACACCCTGGTTCAGGTCGGTTGCCCGCAGGCCCCAGATCCGGGTAGCGAAGTGGATGTTGGTCGAGTCGTGGACCTTGGAGCAGTGGTAGAGGGAGCCGGGCAGCTTCGGGAATGGCAGCGTGTCGCTGCGTCCGTTGTGCTCGATCTCGATGTAGCCCTCTTCGATGTCGATGTTCGGGGTTCCGTACTCCCCCATTGTCCCGAGCTTGATCAGGTGGGCGTCGGGCACGTAGGCCTGCATCGAGAACAGCAGGTTGAGCGTGCCGATCACGTTGGTGCGCTGTGTCTCGACGGCGGTCTGGCGCGAGCGCATCGAGTACGGCGCCGATGGCTGCTGTCCGTAGTGAACGATGACCTCAGGCAGGAACTCGGCCACCACCTCATCGAGGAACTCGCCGTCCTCGACCGACCCGATACGCGACTCGATCGTCTTGCCGGAGATCTCGTGCCACGCCTCGATCCGGTCTCCGAGGGGGAGGATCGGCGTCAGCGAGTCAGTTGACTGCTCGAGGTGCCAGCGCCGCCGGGCAAAGTTGTCGACCACCGCCACCTCGTGGCCCCGGGCCGAGAAACGCATCGCCGTGGGCCAACCGAGGTAGCCGTCGCCACCGAGGATGAGTATTCGCATGAGACCGGTGAGGATACCGGAACCGCCGGGCTTCTAGGATCGCCTTCGTGCGCCTGATCGTCCTCGTGCTGATCGTCATCGCCGGCCTCGGCCTCCGGCTCGAAGCAGCCTGGCACGGCGCCGAATCGAACCTGCCCGATTCGGCGGCCTACGAGCGCATCGCCCGTGGCATCGAGCAACGCGGCGAGTTCGAGCAGGTCGGCCCCGGCACGCCGGTCCGCCCGCAGGCGGCCAGCAACTACTCCCCGGGCCTGCCCCTGCTCGTGGGCGGCGTATTCGCGGTCGCCGGAGACGACGTCAGGCTGGCCCGCATCCTGCTCGCCCTGATCAGCGCTGCGGCGATCCCTCTGACCTACCTGCTCGGACTGCGCATCGGCGGCACCGCGGCCGGGCTCGCGGGAGCGGCCCTTCTTGCCTTCTACCCGACGCTGATCGCCGACGCCGGAATGCTGCTCACCGAACCGCTGGCCGGCACGCTGATCGTCGGGGCCGTTCTGCTGCTGCTCAGGGCAAGGGAGTCGGGCCGTCTCACCGCCTGGGCCCCTCCCGGCCTGGTGCTCGGAATGACCGCGATGGTGAGGCCGGAGTACCTGGCGATAACCGCGTTGCTGGCTGTCGCCATGTGGCTGGCGTCCGCCCGCCGGGGAGGACTGCGTCCACTGCTGCCGGCAGCCGTCCTGATGATCTCCGCGCTCGTCGTGATCGCCCCCTGGACCGCACGCAACTACGCCGAAATGGGACGGCTGGTCCCGATATCCACCGGCGGAGGGCAGACCGTGTTCGCGGGCAGCTACGTACCGTCCGGCGGCGACCCCCAGAAGGTCACGCCCGGCCTGCTCGAAGCCGACCCGGCACTCGCCCGGCAGGTGCGGCTCGCGACCGGCGCCGATCCGGAGGCGGCCCCGCCCGACTTCGTCTTCCGGCTGATCGCGGCCCGCAACCATCCCGGGATCCCGACCGACGAAGCGCTGGGCAAGATGGGCAGGAAGCAGTACTTGGACGCCCTGGTCGCCGACCCGCTCTCCTTCGCCGGGTTCCTCGCCGGCAAGGCCCACCGGATCTGGTGGCGCGGCAGATCCCAGCTGACCGACCACACTCCGGGCAAGCTGCTTCACTGGCTGATCGCGGCGCTGTCCCTGACCGGCCTGGCGGCACTGGCCCGGCGCCGACCGTGGGAATTCTGCCTGCTGGGCCTGTTGCTGGTCGGGGCGACGGCAGTGGGGGTGCTCCTCGTCGCGTCACCGAGACGCGCCCTGGCTCTGTGGCCCGTGGTGTCGAGCCTCAGCGGCGTCGGCATCGCCGTGGCAGCCTCGATGCTCGTGCGGCGTCCCGAGGCCCGGGACCGGACGGTTGCCGTACCCTGACCGGTTCCCATGGATAAGCCCGCGACATCCGTTCGCGACCGGACCGTCGCCATGATCGACCGTCACGGACGCAAATCCGTACTGCTGCTGTTGCTGATCGTCGCGGTCGGATTCGGCCTGAGGATGGACCAGGTCATCAACCCGCTTGCCGATCCCGGCGACGATGCCTTCGCCTATCGCGCCCTCGCCGAGTCGCTCTATGAGGACGGCACGTTCGGCGGGCCCGGGTTCGACACGCCCAGCGACTGGTCCCCCGGGGCACCGCTTCTCTACGCCGGCGCCTACTACGTGACCGGCGGCGTGCGCGACGGTGTCGGGCGCGGTGTACAGGCACTGCTCGGCACCGCGGCCATCCTCGTCGTCTACCTGCTCAGCCTCAGGCTCTCCCCCAGCCGCGGCGCAGCTCTCGGAGCGGCCGCGATGATCGCCGTATACCCGCCCTTCATCCACTCGACCGGTGCGCTGATGAGCGAACCCCCTGCCATATTCACCCTGCCCGCAGCGATTCTCGCTTTCCTCTGGGCGGACTCCAGAGATTCTGGCTGGGCCTGGGTCCTGCCGGGCCTGCTGTTCGGCCTGACCGCCCTGATCCGGCCCGAGTACCTGTTCGTCGCGCTCGCCTTCACGGTCTTCCTCCTGATCAGGCGCCGGCTCAGGGCGGACGCCGGCCGCGCGCTGATCTCGACCGCCGTCTTCTTCGCCGCGGTACTGGTCCCGATCATCCCCTGGACCGTCCATAACTACGTGCAGCTCGACCGCGTCGTGCCGATCTCGACCGGCAGCGGCAAAGCGCTCTATGTCGGCACGTACCTTCCGGCTGACGGCGAGTACCAGCGCGTCAAGGCCAGCCTCCACGAGCGCTTCACCGGCGAGCGGCTGGAGCCCGATTCCGATGCGCTCGACGCCGTCGACCCGGTACCGCTGTTCGACCGTGTCGCCGAGCAGTACCCGGATCTCTCCCGCGACAACGCCCTCGGGCGCGTCGGGCGCGAGAACCTCAGCAAGTACCTCGGCGAAGACCCGGTCGGCTACGCCGCGATGACCGTGCGCAAGGTGTGGCGAATGTGGAGCTCAGGCGTCGGCGAGACCATGTCGGGCACTGCGGGGCGCATCGTCCAGGTGACCCTCGTGCTGGCCGGACTGGCGGGGCTGCTCCTGCTGGCCCGGCGCAGGCGCTGGGAGGCGATCGCGCTGGCCCTGCCGATCATCACCGTCACCGTGATCGGCGCGGCGACGCTGGCGCCGCCGCGTCGCAACGAGATCCTGATGACCCTGGTTCTGCCGCTCGCCGCACTAGCCTTCGCCGAAGCCTTCTCGCTGCTGTCCAAGCACCGGCGGAGCGCGCCTGAGGCCACCCCGGCCCCCAACGCCTGAGAATGAAACCAGCACAGACCCCCAGCCCTGCACCGGAACCGCGCCGATGACGACCGCTTCGATCTTTCCCGCGCAGCTGACGGCTCTGAGGGCGAGCGGACTCGTACTGGCCGTGGTGATCGTCGCGTTCGCCCTGATCCGCCGGCGCGAGCTCAGAAACGTCGACGTGCTGATCCTGCTGGTCACGGGCCTCGGGCTTGCGATCGTCTCCGGGACCGAGCTGACCGACCGCGTGCTCTCGGCCCTTTCTTTCGAGCGCGGCAACGGCGGACGCATCCTCGGCCTCGCCGTCTTCGCGATCGTCTTCCTCTTCCTGATGTCGATCAGGGCACTGTCGGTCAGCGGACGCAATACGCGTCAGATCGCAGCAGTACTGGAAGGGATCGCATCCGAGCAGTTCCGTCTCGAGGGGCGCAGAAAGCTGTTCCGCAACCGGATCGCCGTGGTGATTCCCGCCTACAACGAGGCCGACAACATCGGATACGTGCTCGAACGCATACCGGGCGAGGTATGCGGCATCGAAACCGCTGTGCTCGTGGTCGACGACGGCTCGAGAGACGGCACCGAAGAGATTGCTGAAGCGCATGGCGCAGCGGTCGCCCGTCACGTGGTCAACCGCGGCGGCGGGGCCGCGCTCCGTACCGGCTACCGGCTGATGGTCGATTCGGAGGCGGCAATCGTCGTGACCCTCGACGCAGATGGCCAGCACCTGCCGTCCGAGATGGAGGCGCTGGTCAGGCCGGTGCTGGACGGCGAAGTGGACGTCGCCCACGGGTCCCGGGTGCTCGGGCATGCCGACAAGAACCACTTCGCACGAGAGATGGGAATCGTCTTCTTCAACCGCATGGTCTCGCTGATCACCAGGACCCACGTGACCGACTGCTCCAACGGCTACCGCGCGGTGAGGACCACGGTCCTGCCGCAGCTCGTGCTCAAGCAGGAGCAGTTCCACACCTCCGAGTTCATGATCGAAGCGATCAAGCGCGGCGTGCCGGCCAAGGAGGTTCCGGTGACGGTCGAGCAACGGCTCCACGGAAGCTCGAAGAAGCCCGCGGTGTTCCGCTACGGCGTCGGTTTCGCCAACGCGATCATGCGCACGTGGCTGCGCTGAGGGTCATTCGGCGTCGAGCCGTCTCCTCTTCGTCGGAGGCATCCTGACCTCTGACGGATCGGGCAGGTACAGCTCGGCCCCGCAGCGTGGACAGATCTGGACGTACAGCTTGACCGTGTTGCCGCACTCCGGGCACTGTCGCTCCGGCTCGCTGCGCTCGTTGCGGGTCAGGATCGCGGCCGCGAGTCCGAAACCGGGAAGGACGGTGCCGATCACGAACCAGAGCAGGAAAGACCCGCCCTTGCTCTTGCCGACAATTCCGGTGACGAGTCCGAACAGGACCGCCACGGCTACGAATTCGTAGCCCACCGGCTACTCCACCGGTCGGTGGGAGCCGCCCTGCTCGTACTTCTCGGGGCTCAGCACACCGGGCTTCCCGATCGATCCGACCTCCGACAGGTCTCGCCGGAACGGAAGGCTGGCGGTCCAGTCGATGACCGCCCGCACCTTGCGCGGCAGGCCCGGGATCTGGCTCATGTGGTAGGTCCGTGCCATCCACCAGGCGGGGAAACCGCGGAAGGTCCGGTCGCCTACCTTGCCGACCGCCTTGTACCGGCCGAGGTTGACGAAGGAGGCGCTGCCTTCGTAGTCGAAGGTCCGCGGGCTGCCGATCCCGAACTCGGCGGCGATGTTCGCGGCGACGACCGGCGCCTGGCGCACCGCGTGCTGTGCAGTTGGCGGGCAGAGGCCGCCGTTCGGGTCGGGAACCGCGGCGGCATCGCCGAGCGCCCACACCCCGTCCATGCCCGCGACCCTGAGCGACGAATCAACCCGTACCCGGCCGCGGTCGTCGAGCGGCACGGCCAGCCGCGCGAGGCTCGGATGAGGCGCGACGCCGGCGGTCCAGACCACGGTGCGCGTAGGCAGGACTTCTCCGGTCGAAAGCTCGCAGAACTCAGCGGTCACGTTCGCCAGCGTCGTATTCAGCTTCGCGTCGATTCCCCTGCCGCGCAGTTCGCGCAGCGCGTAGTCGGCGAGGTCGGCGTCGATCTCGGGCATGACCCGGTCCGCGGCCTCAACGAGAACCCAGCGCATGCCGTGGAGGCGCGCCCGCGGATAGTCGCTCATCGCGTCGGCGGCGAAGTCCTGAAGCTCGGCCAGCGCCTCGAGTCCGGCGTAGCCGCCTCCGACGAAGACAAAGGTCAGCATCTGGTCGCGCAGTCCGTCGTCCTCGGTCGCATTGGCCATCTCCAGCGACTCGATCACGTGGTTCCTCAGGTAGATCGCGTCGGCGAGGCTCTTGAAACCGACCGCGTGTTCGCTGAGGCCCGGAACCGGAAGGAAGCGGGAGATGGATCCCGGGGCCAGCACGAGCTGGTCGTATGCGACGGTCTCGGTTTCTCCGCTGTGGTTTCGGATGCCGACGGTCTTCGATTCGGGATCATGCGAGTCGACGGCTCCGAGCTTGAGATTGGCGCGGTGGATGATGTCCCTGAGCGGTGTGACCACGTGGCGCGGCTCGAGCGTTCCCGCGGCGGCCTCGGGCAGGAACGGCGTGTACAGCATGAAGTTGACGTCGTTGACCAGCACCAGCCGGGCGGACTGCTGCGGCAGCATGCGTTCGAGCTCCCGGGCGACGGTGGCCCCGGCGAAGCCCCCTCCTGCGATCACGATGTTCCAGGCCATCAGCCGAGTATATGCCCAGCCGCAGGGGCATCACGGCGGCCGACAGTGGCTACGACGGGGCCGCCCCCCGGCCCGTAGGACCGATTCCTTACGATCTCCCGATGGAACTCTTCGGCAGGGGCTCGGCGACCGGCAGCCTGCCGGTGAAGTCGCTGGCGGCAGCGGTGGTGATCACAGCAGCGGCACTTGCGGCCTCACCTTCGGCGTCCCTCGCCGCGCCACCGGGTCCTGGCCCGGGCGGGCCCGTCGCCGGTGCCGACGTCGATGTGGAACCCGGGTACTGGACCATGCGGCGCATGCTCGGTGCGGTACCCGTCGAACCGCCCTCGGAGCCCGCGTCTTCATTCGACCTCGACTCGCCGCTCGCGACAACCCGGTCCGCGACGGCCTCCGCTGCCGCCGACGGTGATTTCCTGCCCTCCGACACCGAGGCGTTTCCCCTGCGCGTACACGGGAAGGTCTTCTTCCGGGTCGACGGGCAGGATTACGTCTGCTCAGGGACCGTCGTCCACTCGAAGGGCAGGAACGTGGTGTTCACGGCCGGCCATTGCGTCTTCGACGAAACCTCGAGGCTCTACGCCGAGGAACTCGTTTTCGTACCCGCCTACAAAGACGGGTCCGCGCCGCTCGGGATCTGGCCGGCCTCTGCCGTATTCACCACGAGCCGTTTCGTGGAAAGGGGCGACCTCAGTCACGACATCGGCGCGGTGGTGCTCGAGCAGAAGATCCAGCGTGATCTCGGTGCGCGCAAGATCGCCTTCGGCCTTGATCCGAGAGGCCGCTCCTACACGATCTACGGCTACCCGGAAGAGCCCCAGCCTGCCTACGACGGTGGATCGCTGGTCGGCTGCCGGTCGATGGGCGAAGGACGCGACCCGGCCCAGGGCAGTCCGGCTCCGGTAGCGGCCGCTCCGTGCCTGATGGGCGAGGGTTCGAGCGGTGGCGGCTGGCTTACCTCCGGCGGCCTGCTGAACTCCGTGGTCAGCTACGGCTACTGCGGCAACGTGCCCGAGCTCTGCGGCATCACCTTCGGCCCTTACTTCTCCGATCAGGCGGTGGACCTCTACACGTTCCCCGCCGTCGGTGGCCCGGCCGAGCCGACCGTGAAGATCAAGTCGGGCCCGCCGCGCAGGATCGGCGTCAGGCGCGCGAAGTTCAGGTTCTCGGGCTCGGGCAGCACTCCGGTCTCCTTCAGGTGCAGGCTGGACGGCAGACCGGCCTTCCGGTGCGGGAAGAAGACGACGCTGAGACGGCTCGGCAGGGGCAGGCACGTGCTGCGCGTGCGCTCTGTCGACCAGACCGGCAAGTCAAGCCGCAAAGCAGCGAAGAAGCAGTTCAGGGTGCTCTGACGCCTTCGCCGGCCGGAGCTCGCGCGCTCCGGGGCTCACACACCCAGTGACTTCTTCAGCAGCCGGTTGACCTCGCCGCCGTCTGCCCGGCCACGGGTCTCCTTCATCACCGCGCCGACCAGGGCCCCGATCGCCTTCTCGTTGCCCGAGCGCACCTGCTCGGCCGGTCCGGGGTTGGCTTCGATCGCAGCCTCGACGATCTTCTCGAGCTCGCCCGAGTCGGAGATCTGCTCGAGCCCCTGTTCCTGCACGACGGCTTCCGGGTCGGCCCCTTCGGCGACCATCGTCTCGAGCACCGCCTTGGCCGAGCCGTGCGAGATCCGCTTCGCCGAGACCATGGCCACGAGGCTGCCGAGGCCGGCGGGGCTGACCCTGGAGTCTGCGAGCTGCTGGTCGTCCTGGCGTCTCAGCTCCGCGGCGAATTCACCGGTCACCCAGTTTGCCGCCACTCGCGGCTCGATCGAGTCGTCGTGTTCCAGCACGCCCTCGAAGAAGTCGGCCCATTCGGTCTCGACCGACAGCAGCAGCGCTGCGGCCTCCTGGACTCCGAGAGCCTCCCGGTAGCGCTCGGCCCGGGCGGCGGGCAGCTCCGGCAGCGACGACAGCGCGTCCTCCAGCATCGCTGCCGTCGGTGCGATCGGGACCAGGTCAGGCTCCGGCAGGTATCGGTAGTCGTGGGACTCCTCCTTGGAGCGCAGTGAGTGGAGCTCGCCGCTCGAAGGGTCGAAGTGGAGCGTCTCCTGCACGACGCGGCCACCCGAGGCGACCAGCTGCTTCTGGCGCTCGATCTCCGCCTCCACCCCGCGCTCGATGTAGCGGAACGAGTTCATGTTCTTCATCTCGGTCTTTGTGCCGAGCTCGTCCGATCCGACCGGACGGATCGAGACGTTGGCGTCGCAGCGCAGGCTGCCCTCTTCCATGTTCACGTTGGAGACGCCGAGCTGCTTGATCGTCGCCCTGAGCAGCTGCCCCCATTCACGCACCTGGGCGCCGCTGCTCAGGTCGGGCTCGGTGACTATCTCGACCAGCGGGGTGCCGGCGCGGTTGAAGTCGACCAGCGACGCATCGGAGCCCTGGATCCGGCCGCTCGTGCCGACGTGGATCATCTTCGCAGCGTCCTCTTCGAGATGGGCCCGGTGGATGCGCACGTCGCCGAGCCGGCCGGCGCCGGCAATCGGGATGTCGAACTGGCTTATCTGGTACGCCTTCGGGTTGTCGGGGTAGAAGTAATTCTTGCGGTGGAAGATCGAGCTCGGGGCGATCTCGCATTCGAGAGCGGCGCCGATCTTCAGCGCGTACTCGACCGCGCGGGCGTTCGGCACCGGCAGCACGCCCGGGTGGCCGAGGCAGATCGGGCAAGTGTGCACGTTCGGCTCGTCGCCGAACGAGAGCCGGCAACCGCAGAACATCTTGGTCTCGGTCGAGAGCTGCACGTGGATCTCGAGGCCGATCACCGCCTCGTACCCGGCCGTGCTCATCCGCCCCTCCTCGCGGCAGAGCCGTCGAATGCGATCGCGGCCTCGAGGGCGAAAGCGGCCTCGAGCAGCTTCTGCTCGCCGAAGGCCGGCGCAGCGA
The DNA here is from genome assembly GCA_963701635.1 of uncultured Solirubrobacterales bacterium. Lineage (GTDB taxonomy): Bacteria > Actinomycetota > Thermoleophilia > Solirubrobacterales > 70-9 > 67-14. The sequence goes on along the minus strand of CAVPAU010000002.1, from coordinate 192,798 downwards.
TCTGGAAGCCGACCGGCAGCGCGGGGCCACCACCCTCCGGCTCCGCGAGCCCGGCCGGGATCGAAATCCCGGGGATGCCTGCGAGCGACATCGGCACGGTGAAGAGGTCGTTCAGGTACATCGTCCACGGGTCTTCGGTCTTCTCGCCGAGGCCGAAGGCCACCGACGGCGAGGTCGGAGTGACGACGAAATCGACGCCTTCGAAGGCGGCGTCGAAGTCGCGGACGATCATCGTCCTGACCCGCTGGGCGCGGCCGTAGTAGGCCTCGTAGTAGCCGGAAGAGAGAGCGTAGGTCCCGAGCATTATGCGGCGCTTGACCTCGGGGCCGAAGCCCTCCGCCCTGGTCTGCTCGTACATGTCGACCAGGTCCGTGCCGTCGCGGCGGTTGCCGTACCGGACGCCGTCGTAGCGAGACAGGTTGGTCGAGGCCTCGGCCGGCGCGAGCACGTAGTAGGCGGAGATGCCGTGGCCGGCATGAGGCAGCTCGACCTGCTCGATCCGTCCCCCCAGTTCCTCGATCTGCTTCAGCGTGGCTTCGAATACGGCGCTGACGCCGGGCTCGACGCCGTCATTGATCAGCTCCGACGGCACGCCGAAGACGAGTCCTTCGAGGCTTTCGGCCGTGGGCTTCCTGACGCCGCCTTCGATGCCGACCGAGGTCGAATCCATCTCGTCGCGGCCTTCGAGCACGCCGAGCAGCAGCGCGGCGTCGGTGACGTCACGCGTCAGCGGACCGCACTGGTCCAGTGAGGAGGCGAAGGCGATCATTCCGTAGCGTGAGATCGAACCGTAGGTCGGTTTCAGGCCGACGATGCCGCAGAGCGCCGCGGGCTGGCGAATCGAGCCGCCGGTGTCGGTGCCGAGCGCCCACGGTGCCAGGCCGCCGGCGACCGCTGCGGCCGAGCCGCCGGAGGAGCCGCCCGGCACGCGGCCGGTGTCCCAGGGGTTCAGCGAAGGGCCGTAGGCGGAGTTCTCGTTCGAGGAGCCCATCGCGAACTCGTCCATGTTGGTCTTGCCGAGCATCGGCATGCCGGCCTCGCGCAGGCGCCGGACCGCCGTGGCGTCGTAGGGCGGCAAGTAGCCGTCGAGGATCTTCGAGGCCGCAGTCGTCGGCACGCCGGTGGTGCAGAAGATGTCCTTGACCGCTACCGGCACCCCGGCCAGGGGACCGTCACCTGCGCCTGTCTCTGCCGCCTGCTCGCGAGACGCCTTCCACAGGTAGGCGTTCAGTTCGTCTGACGCGGCGCGCCCGACCCAATGGTCGAGGCATTCCCCGGCCGACACCTCCCCGGAGGAGATCAGGCCTGCGGTCTCGGCCGCGGTGGCGGCGTCCAGCGAGGAGTCGGCCACGATCAGGCCTCCGCCTGCGGCGAAGGCACGCGGAAGGCGCCGTCGGCGGGATCGGGCGCCTGGCCCAGGCTGATCTCGCGATCGAGGCTCGGCCGCGGCACGTCTTCGCGCAGCACGTTCTCCAGCGGCACCACGTGCGAGGTCGGCTCCACGCCCTCGATGTCGACCTCGGAAAGCCGGTCCACGTGGTCGAGGATCGAAGAAAGGTCGTGCTGCATCGCGCTGACCTCGGCCTCCTCGAGCTTCAGCCTCGAAAGCCGCGCCACATGCAGAACCTGTTCGCGCTCGATCACCCGCCGCAGTCTAGATAACTGCCGCTGCTCCCGCGGATGATCAGGCGCCATGACGCCGCCCGGGGGAGGGTCGATTCGGGATGGATGGGGTAGGCGGGAGACCCTCCCCCGGGCGGCCTCATCCGGGCCGGCTTACTCCCGCGAGACAGCGGCCCAGCCCGCCACCGTGATCAGCAGGCTGCCCCCGGCCACGGTGAAGAATCCACTCTCGAGCCCCCCTTCGGGCGGCCAGACGAGCCTCACGGCAAGCAGGACCAGGACCAGCAGCATGAAGGTCGAAAGGAAGGTCTCCCAGACCACGGGAAGATCCGTCTTCGAGCTCGAGGCGACCAGAACCGGCACCGCGACGGCCGCCAGCCCGGCCAGCAGGACCAGCAGTTTCAGCAGTGAGAAGGCTTCGAAGGCGCTTTCACCCCCGGCCCACGGCAACAGTGACCCGGCGAGCACGGCGAGACCGCCGGCGCCGACCAGCCACTCGGAGGCATGGACACGGGGCCGCGGGATCGGCCCCGTGCCGTCCGCCACTTCGCCGTCTGCGGTCTGACCCTGCTCCATCTGGGCCAAGGCTACCTTCCCGCAGAGCGGAATCCGACCCGGCCGGTGACGATCGAATAGGAGAGGTGGCCGCCGGCGGCGATGCCGAGGCAGCAGAGCAGGGCCAGGTACGGAGCCGCTTCGCGGTCAGCCCCGTCCCACGGCGGCACGATCAGCCGGTACGCGATCAGCACGAATCCGAGCAGGCCGAACACCACCAGCACCGGCCCCGGGCGAAACCTCAGGCGGAGCCCGGCGAAACCCATCGCGGCGAAGGCCAGGGCGACGACGCCGATCGCGAGCAGGCCGAGGTCGATCCAGGCGAACGAGACCCACGCATCGAAGCTGCGGCCGAGACCGACACCGACGGCGCCCTCGCTCACCGGCGCATCTTCCCGCAGCCCGAACCAGCCCTGGAACAGCAGCAGGACGAGCAATGCACCCGAGGCGGCCGACAGCAGCAGCCCCGGGTCGGGCCTGAGGCGCTCGGCCGGACGCCTCTCAGACACGGTCGCGCGCGGCCCGCAGGGTGTTGACCATCAGCATCGCGATCGTCATCGGGCCGACTCCGCCCGGCACCGGCGTGATCGCCGCTGCCACCTCGCATGCGGCATCGAAGTCGACGTCGCCGACCAGCCCTTCGTCGGTGCGGTTGATGCCGACGTCGATCACGACGGCCCCGGGTTTGACGTGCTCGCGGCCGATCAGTTGCGGCACGCCGACCGCCGCGATCAGGACGTCGGCGCGGCGGCAGACCTCTTCCAGGTCGCGCGTCCGCGAGTGGCAGACGGTAACCGTCGCGTTGCGCTCGAGCAGCAGGCTGACCAGCGGCCTGCCGACCAGCTTCGAACGCCCGACTATGACGGCCTCTGCCCCTTCGAGTTCTGTCCCCTGGTGGTCGAGCAGCTCGATCACCCCGGCCGGAGTGCAGGGGACCATCGCGGGCGTCCCGCCGGCCAGCAGGCCGGCGCTGACCGGTGTGAGGCCGTCGACGTCTTTGGCCGGGTCGATCGCGGCCACTACGACGTCGGGGTCGATGTGGGCGGGAACGGGAAGCTGGACAAGGATTCCGTCGACGCCGTCGTCGCCCCCGAGGTCAGCCACCAGCGCAAGCAGGTCGTCCTGTGTCGTAGCGCCGGGGAGCCCGTGGTGGACCGACTCCATGCCCGCCTCGGCGCAGGCGCGGTGCTTGTTGGCGACATAGACCTCGGATGCCGGGTCTTCACCGACTATCACCGTCGCCAGGACCGGCTTGCGGCCGCCTGACTCTACGAAGGCGGCAACCTGGTCCGCCACTCTTGCGCGGACCAGCGCCGAGACCCGCTTTCCGTCGATTATCGATGCCGGCATCTGCTCATTTCCTCCTGATCGGGGCGTACTCCGCCATCAGCTTGCGCTCGGTGCCGTCGGCCGAGAAGCGCACGACGATCAGGCCGCCGGGTTCGGATCCGATCACCACGCCGTCGCCGAAGCTCGCATGGACCACGTCGTCGCCGACCGCGACCGAGACCGGGGTCGAGGGCCGGATCGGGTCGGCCTTCGGGCCCGCCCCGCCCGACGGCACTCCGCCGCCCGGTGCGCGGTAGCTGCGCAGCGGCCCGCCCGAATAGCCGCCGCCCACCGAAACCCCCGGTGCCGAGCCCTGATGGTGGACGAGCCGGGCCGGGATCTCGTCGAGGAACCTCGATGGCACGGTGGCCTCCGCCTGGCCGCCGAAGATGCGCCGGGTTCGCGCACTGGTCATGTAGAGCCTCTCCCTGGCCCTGGTGATCCCGACGTAACAGAGCCTGCGCTCTTCCTCTTCTTCGCCTTCGTCGAGGGCCCTCGAATGGGGGAAGACCCCGTCCTCGCAGCCGAGGATGAAGACGACCCTGAACTCGAGGCCCTTGGCGTTGTGGAGCGTCATCAGGGTGAGCAGCGTCTGCTCGCCGGTCAGCTTGTCCTGTTCGCTGTAGAGCGAGATCTGCTGGAGGAACTCCTCCAGCGGCGCAATGTCGGTTTCCCCCTCGATCGCGCGGTTGGCGTCGAATTCGGCGGCGACCGAGATCAGTTCCTGCAGGTTCTCCAGCCGTCCCTCTGCCTCGATCGTGCGCTCCGCCTCGAGCGACTCCATGTAGCCGGAGTCCTGGAGCACCGCCTCCAGCGTCCCGGCCACCGGATCCTTCTCGGCCCTGAACTGCAGGTCGGCCATCGTGGTCTGAAACGAGGTGACCGCCCGGATCGCCGCCGCGCCGAGCCCGGGGACCGTCTCGGCCGACTGGGCGACGTCCCAGATCTGCTCGCCGGTCGTATTGGCGTGGCTGAGCAGGCGGCTCTGGCTCGTGTTGCCGATGCCCCTGCGCGGCGTATTGACGATTCTCGAGAAGGCCACCGAGTCGGCCGGGTTGTTCAGGTACTGAAGGTAAGCGATCGCGTCCTTGATCTCTGCCCGGTCGTAGAACCTCGTGCCGCCGACCACCTGGTACGGCCGGTCGAAGCGGACCAGCGTGTCCTCGAGAACGCGGCTCATCGAGTTGGTCCGGTAGAAGACCGCGATCTGGTCGGCCGGGATGCCCTCGTCGTCGCAGAGCCGCTCCACCTCACCGGCCACCCAGCGGGCCTCCTCGTGCTCGTCGCCCAGTCGCACGACCTCGATCTCGTCGCCGTCGCCGGCTTCGGTCCAAAGCTCCTTCGGACGGCGGTCGCGGTTGTTCTCGACGACTGCATTGGCCGCCGAGAGGATGGTCTGGGTCGACCGGTAGTTCTGCTCGAGCTTGATCACCTTCGCGTCGGGGAAGTCCTTCTCGAAGTCGAGGATGTTGCGGATGTCGGCGTGACGGAAGCCATAGATCGACTGGTCCTCGTCGCCGACCACGGTCAAGTTGCGGTGCTCGGCGCACAGCAGCTGCAGCAGCCGGTACTGGGCGTGGTTCGTATCCTGGTACTCGTCTACGAGCACGTGCCTGAAGGCCCGCCGCCAGCGCTCGCGCGCCTCCTCGAACAGCTCCATCACGTTGACCGTGCGCACCAGCAGGTCGTCGAAGTCCATCGCGTTGTTCTCGAGCATGCGCTTCTCGTAGAGCTCGTAGACACGCGAGACCTGTTCCTCGAACCACGAGCCCTGGCGCTCGGCATACGCGATCGAGTCGACCAGTTCGTTCTTGGCTCCCGATATGGCGGACCTCACGGCGCGCGCGGGGAAGCGCTTGCTGTCGATCTCGAGCTCCTCCATCACGCGCTTGACCATTCGAAGCGAGTCGGACTCGTCATAGATCGTGAACGACTTCGAATAGCCGAGCTTCTCGGCATCGGCCCTCAGCATGCGCGCGCACGACGAGTGGAAAGTGGTCACCCACATCGCCCTCGAGCGCCTGCCGACCAGCCCTTCCACGCGCTCCAGCATCTCTTTCGCCGCCCGGTTGGTGAAGGTGATCGCGAGGATCTCCCCGGGCCTCGCCCGGCCGGTCGCCAGCAGGTGCGCGATGCGATGGGTCAGCACGCGGGTCTTGCCCGAACCGGCGCCGGCGATGACCAGCAGCGGGCCGTCCCCGTACTCGACAGCCTCGCGCTGGGGCGGATTCAGTCCTTCATCGGTATCGGCAAGGGCCTCCACCCGTCGAGGATATAAAGCCGGGCGGCGGGCCCGGAGGGCCGGCGGCCCGCTGCTCACCCCCCCGCGGAAGACCGGCCCTTCTTCGTGGTCCCGTCGGGGTCGCCGTTGTCGGGATCGGCGCTGCCGGAGAGTTCGGAGACCTGCCGCTCCAGTTCCTTGATCCTGGCCGAGAGTTTCTTGACCGCGTCCTGCGTGGGATCCGGCAGGTGAATCCAGTCGGCATCGGGTCCCTCGACCTTGCGGCCCTCGACCTTGACCGGATGTCCCGGATTTCCGACCACCGTCGAGCACGGGGGAACGTCTTCGACGACCACCGAGTTGGCCCCGATCTTGGCCCCGTGGCCGACCGTGATCGGCCCGAGCAGCTTCGCCCCGGAGCCGATCGTCACGTTGTCTTCGACCGTCGGATGGCGCTTGCCCGCCTGGAAGCCGGTACCCCCCAGGGTCACGCCCTGGTAGACGGTCACGTCGCGCCCGATCTCGGCGGTCTCCCCGATCACGACGCCGGCACCGTGATCGATGAAAAAGCCGGGCCCGATACTGGCGCCCGGGTGGATCTCGATTCCGGTCAGGCCGCGGGCGAGCCACGAGACGACGAGCGGCATCAGCGGCACGCCGGCGCGCCGGAGCCGGTTGGCGAGCCGGTAGGCCAGGACCGCATGCACGCCGGGCCAGGTCAGAAGGATTTCCGTGGTCGACACACCGGCCGTGGCCGGATCGCGTCCACGCGCCGCTTCGACCTGTTCCGAGAGCCGCGAGGTGATGCGGTTGAGCGCGGAGCCGGCCATCACGAAGAGAAGAAGGGCAGCGACATGTAGCGGTCTCCGGAGTCGCAGACGACGGTCACCACTCGGCCACCGGCGTGCTCGGGCCGGGCCGCGACCTCGAGCGCGGCATGGACGTTGGCGCCGGCCGAGATCCCGCACAGGATCCCCTCGTCTCGCGCCATGCGGTGGGCGGTGTCGATCGCGTCGTCGTCGCTCACGGTCACGTACTCGTCGATCAGGCCGACCTCGAGCACGTCGGGCACGAAGCCGGCGCCGATGCCCTGGATCCTGTGCGGCCCCGGCTTTCCTCCCGAGAGCACCGGGGACGACGCCGGTTCGACCGCGATGATCTTCGCGTCGGACTCCTGTTCCTTCAGGTAGCGCGCGACACCGGTGATCGTCCCGCCGGTGCCGACGCCGCAGACGAAGGCGGAGACCTCACCGTGGGTGTCGGTCCAGATCTCGGGGCCGGTGGTCCGGAAATGAGCCTCGGGATTGGCCGGGTTCGAGAACTGTTGCGGCATGAATGCACCACGCTCATCGGCGATCCGGCTCGCCATCGCCACCGATTCGTCCATCCCTCCCATCGAGGGCGTCTCCATGACCTCGGCCCCATAGGCGCGGAGCAGCTTGCCGCGCTCGCGGCTCATTCCCTCGGGCATGGTCAGGACGAGCCTGTAGTCGCGGGCCGCGCAGATCATCGCCAGCGCGATGCCGGTATTGCCGCTGGTCGGCTCGACGATCGTCGACTGGCCCCTCTCGATCAGTCCCTTGGCCTCTGCCGCACCGATCATCGCGGCACCGATCCTGTCCTTGACCGAACCTCCGGGGTTGAAGTACTCGAGCTTGCCGCAGACTTCGGCCTCCAGGTCTGCACCGATCCGGGCCAGCCAGACCAGCGGTGTGCCGCCGACGGTGGCCGAAGCCTGGGGGGCGATCAAATGAAGTACATCCTCGCTGCCGCCTCTTCCGACTCCCGGGCCTCGATGTCGGCGATCGTGGTCTCGCCGAAGACTCTCCTCAGGGCTGCAACCCCGTCGGCCCAGATCCCGCCCGCTTCGTCGGCCTCCTGCCCCACCTTGCCGTCGAGGGCCTGCACGACCTCGAGCACGGTGATTTCCGAGGCCGGGCGCGCAAGCGTGTAACCACCCTTGCTTCCTCGGTGGCTGGCCAGCAGACCGGCCCTGCGCAGGGTCGAGAACAGCTGCTCGAGGAACTGGTCGGGAATCTCGCGGCGCTCGGCCAGTTCCTTGACGGGCACGGGACTGTCGCCCGAGCGGGCGAGCTCGGCCATCGCCACGACCGCGTAGCGCGATTTCGAAGTGATGGAGATCACGGTCCCCCTTTTCTACAGCACGTGGCGGCCTGCGGCTTCGGCCCCGGCCGGGGCGCTATCCGGCGGCCGCGGGCGTGCCCGGCTCGGGCGGAGAGGCGGCAAGCCGTACGAGGGCCTCGTCGATGCGGGCGAGCGATGCCTCGCGGCCCAGTGCGGCCACCGATTCGAAGATACCCGGTGACACCGTGGTCCCGGTCAACGCGACCCTTACCGGCTGGTAGACCTTGCCGGGCTTCAGGTCGAGGCTCGCCGGGATCGGGTCCATCGCGGCCTCGACCGAGGAGGCGTCGAACGGCTCGAGTCCGGCCAGAGCCTCGCGGACCGCCTCCAGTGCGGCCGGGGCATGGGCCTTCATCGTCTTCCGCCACGCCTTTTCGTCTTCCACGGGCTCTTCGAAGAGGAATCGGACCAGCGGCCAGACCTCGGCCAGTGTCTGGGCCTTCTCGCGGGCGATCGCGCAGGCGCGTCGGAGTCCGGCATCGGGCTCGCGACCGGTGAAGGCCGCCACCGCTGCCGTGTAATCGTCGAGGTCCATCTCCCGCATGTAGCGGCCGTTCATCCAGCGCAGCTTCTTCTCGTCGAAGACCGCCGAAGAGCGGCCGACGTCCTCGGGCCTGAACCTGGTCACGAGCTCCGCCGTATCGAGCAGCGTCTCGTCGTCCCCGGGGCCCCAGCCGAGCAGCGCGACGTAGTTGCGCACGGCGGCGGCGAGATAGCCGGCGTCCCGCAGTTCCTGGACCGAGGCGGCGCCGTGGCGCTTCGACAGCTTCTTGCCGTCGGGACCGTGCAGCAGCGGCACGTGCGCGTAGCGCGGTGGCTCGGCTCCGAGCGCCTCGAGCACGAGCAGCTGCTTCGGGGTGTTCGAGAGGTGGTCGTCGCCCCGGATCACCTCGGCTATCCGCATGTCGGCGTCGTCGACCGCGACCGCGAAGTTGTAGAGCACCGATCCATCGGCGCGGGCGATCACGAAGTCGTCCTGATGGCGGTTGGCGAAGCGCACCTCGCCGCGGATCAGGTCGTGGACCACCGTGTCCCCCTCATCCGGGACCCGCAGCCTGACCGCTCCTTCGCCGAGCTGCCCGGGGATGCCGCGGTAGCCGCGATCCGATCCGTTGAGCTCCTTCCAGCGGCGAACGTCCTGGGCGGTGGCCGGGTCGTGGTAGGCCCGCCCAGACTCGATCAGCCGCCTCAGCGCGGCGCCGTGGTCGGCCGCCCGGCCGCGCTGGGACACCGGCCCTTCGTCCCAGTCGATTCCGAGCCACTCCAGGGCGTCGAGTATCTGGTCGACGTTCGCTTCGGTAGACCGCTCGAGGTCGGTGTCTTCGATCCGCAGTACGAGGCTGCCTCCGGCGTGGCGTGCGACCAGCCAGTTGTAGAGTGCGGTTCTCGCCCCTCCGATATGCAGCGCGCCGGTGGGCGACGGCGCGAACCTGACCCGGAGGTCTTCTTCCTCGATGCTCATCGGTGCCCATGTTTCCACAGCAGGAGGGTTGGCGAAGGCGATCTCCCGCGGCTCCGACCTCGGCTGCTCTTCGATCCAGATCTTCAACCAGAGCCCGCGCGCCTGGAAGCCGACCGAATACACCGGGGAAGACTTCGCCGACTTCCGCAGGGCGATGGGGGAATCCGAAGTCGAGGCAGTGATCATCCACGCCGTCTACCTGATCAACTGCGCCACACCGGAACCGGAACTGAGGGCCAAGTCGCTGACCTCTCTCACCCACGCCCTGCGGATCGGCGACGCGATCGGTGCATCGGGCGTCGTGCTACATCCCGGGGCGCGCAAAGGCGCCGAACTCGCGCCCGCGATAGCCCGGGCCGGATCGGTGATCGCAGAGGCGATCGCGGACTCGGAGCGCTGTCCGGTCCTGATCGAGCAGATGGCCGGGCTCAAAGGCATCCTCGGACACGACTTCGACGAGATCGCCGCGCTGACCGAGGCGGCGGGCGCAGGTGAACGTATCGGGCTCTGCCTGGACTCGTGCCATCTGTTCGCCGCAGGCGTGGACATCCGCTCGGCGGACGGTATCTCGGAGATGATCGAAGAGATCGACTCGAAACTGGGCATCTCCCGTCTCAGAGCCCTGCACGTCAACGACTCGATGACCCCTTTCGGGTCGAAACGGGACCGGCACGCCGACCTCGGGCGGGGCGAAATCGGAGAGGAAGCGCTCGCGCTGTTTCTGTCGGAACCGCGTTTCGACGGCCTCATCGCAACGCTGGAGACTCCTGGTGAGGACAAGAAAGGAGCCAGCGCGGCCGACGTCGAGTACGCGCGCGAGCTTCGCAGGCGGGGCCTGGCGCTGCGGACCCGCGACGGCTGAGAACGAGGCTCGCGGCCGTCACTTCACCCGAACCGTACGAAGAAGGCCGACCCGGATCTGGATAGCCTGCCCCGTACTGCACACAGAGGCAATCACAGGAGATTCATGTCCGGCTCAACCGACGACCCACGCCACCATCAGCCGTTGAATCCGGAGCGCGAAGAGCTGCTCATCGAGACATTCTTCACCAGGCCGGCCCCCTCCCACGTGTTGCCGAGTCAGGGAGTGACACCCAGGGCCGCCTACAACATGGTCAGCAGCGAGATGATGCTCGACGGCGACCCGGACAAGAACCTCGCCACTTTCGTGACCACGCTGATGGAGGCCGAGGCGCGTCAGGTAATCGCTGACAACCTCCATCGCAACTACATCGACCACGCGGAATACCCGCGCACCGCGAAGATCTCCAAGCGGTGTGTTCGCATGATCCACGGTCTGTTCAACGGGCCTGAAGGCCAGGACTCTCCCGGCACGGCATGCGCCGGCTCCTCTGAGGCCGTGATGCTCGGGGCACTCTCGATGAAGTGGAACTGGAAGAAGCGCCGCGAGGACGCCGGCCAGGACACGACCAGCCCGAACCTCGTCTACGGAGCCGACGTGCACGTTGTCTGGGACAAATTCTGCCGCTACTTCGATGTCGAACCCCGCCAGGTTCCGGTCCCGAAAGGCAGAACCACCATGGAAGCCGAGGACTTCCGTGACCAGATCGACGAGAATACGATCGGCGTGGTCGGAGTGGTCGGCACCACCTTCACCGGCGAATGCGACGACATCGTTGGCATCGATGCGATGCTGACCGAGCTCAAGGGCAAGGGACTGGAGGTCCCGATGCACATCGACGCCGCATCCGGCGGTTTCGTCTTCCCGTTCTCCGACCCGGACTACGAGTGGGACTTCCGCCTCGGCTCGGTGGTGTCGATCAATGCATCAGGTCACAAGTTCGGGCTGGTCTACCCGGGAATCGGCTGGCTGGTCACCCGCACCGACGAACAGGTGCCCGAGGACCTGATCTTCTACGAGGACTACCTCGGCGAGAAAGATGCGACCTTCACGCTCAACTTCTCCGGCAGCTCCTCCTTCGTCCTGGCCCAGTACTACCAGTTTCTCCGGCTGGGTCACAGCGGATACGGCTCCGTAGTCAGATCCATGACCAAGAACCGCCGAGCCTTGGCCGATCAACTGAAGGGGATGGACGCGCTGGAGGTTTTCGAGCACAGTGACCGCCCCACACTGCCCCTGCTGATAGCCAGGACGAAGGACGACGAACCTTTCGACAGCAATGACCTGGTGGGTGAACTGGCCCGCCGGCGCGGCTGGATGGTGCCGGCCTACCAGCTGCCGCCCGCCAACGAGAACGACCGCATCATGCGAATGCTGGTCAAGTACAACCAGACCCGGGAGCTGGTCGATGCCCTGAGCGAGGACTTCGAAGCATCAATCGAGTACCTGCGCAAGCGCTCTGCCGGCAAGGACCCCTCGCAGCCGGTCCACACGGGACACGGCTACTGACCAGGTCGGGAAACGCCTCAGATACGCGGCGCGACGGGCAACCGGGGGCGGTTGTCGTCCAAATAGCGTCACAATCGCCCCCGGAAACCGCGATCCTGACCGCGGCAACAGTCGCCAACAAAGACGAGAGCGCCCCGGTCCGGAGCGCTCTCGCCTTCGTGCTTCGGCCTGGCCGGGCTGCGCCCGGCGTGCGGCTAGCGGATCTTGTGGCCCGAAATCGCCCTGGAGATGACCAGGCGCTGGATCTCGGCGGTGCCTTCGAAGATGTCGTAGATCTTCGCGTCGCGGTGCATGCGCTCCACCGGGTACTCACGCGTATAGCCGTTGCCGCCGAGGATCTGGATCGCCCTCTCGGTGACCCACGTGGCGACCTCGCCGGCCTTCAGCTTCGACATCGAGCCCTCGGCGTTGTTGAACGGGACCTGGTTGCGTCCCATCCATGAGGCACGCCAGACCAGCAGCCGGGCGGCGTCGATCTCGGTCTTCATGTCGGCGAGGGTGAAGGCGATCGCCTGGTTCTCGATGATCGGCTTTCCGAACTGCTCGCGGCCCTTGGCGTATTCGAGCGCGTACTCGTAGGCAGCGCGGGCGATGCCGACGGCCTGCGAGCCGACCGTGGGCCGGCTGGCCTCGAACGTCGCCATGGCGGCCTGGCCCTTGCTCTTCTTGCCTTCGCGCACGCGGGCGAGGCGCTCGTCGAGCTTCTCCTTGCCACCGAGCAGGCAGCTGCCCGGGACGCGGCAGTCGTCGAGGTGGACGTCTGCCGTATGCGAGGCGCGGATGCCGTGCTTCTTGACCTTTGCGCCCTGCTCGCAGCCGGGGGTGTTCGGCGGGATGATGAACGCTGCGTGACCGCGCGATCCGAGCTCGCGGTCGACCGAGGCGATCACCACGTGGACGTTGGCTATGCCGCCGTTGGTGGCCCAGGCCTTCTGGCCGTTGATCACCCACTCGTCCTTGGCCTCGTCGTACTTGGCGGTGGTCCGCACAGCCGAGACGTCGGAACCGGCGTCGGGCTCGGACGAGCAGAAGGCGGCGATCTTGATGTCGTCCTCGGTGCCGAAGCACTGCGGGATCCATTCGCCCATCTGCTCCGGCGTTCCCTGCCCGAAGATCGAAGCGACGGCCAGCGTGGTGCCGAATATGGCCATGCCGATACCGGCGTCTCCCCAGAAGATCTCCTCGTTGACGATCGGCATCGAGAGGCCGCTCTCGTCAGCGAAGAACTGGGCGATTCCCTCGAAGCCGTAGAGACCGATCTTCGCGGCCTCCTGGACCACGGGCCACGGGAACTCTTCCTTCTCGTCCCACTCGTGCGCGGCCGGGCGCATCACGTTCTCGGCGAAACCGTGGGCCCACTCCTGGATGTCTTTCTGGTCCTGGCTCAGCTCGAGCGTGAACGGGGGCTTCTCGGTCCCGTCGCCGACCTGCTCCTCGACCACTTCCTCTGGTGTCTGTGTCGGAGTCATGACCTAATGTTACATGGATCGATGACGAGGTTCCCGTGCTGTGAGCGACGTCACACGGACGGCCTGGGCCGGTTGGCCGGGTCGCCGGGACAACTGCAGCCGGCGCGTCGCTGCTGAGCTTTCAGGCCGCCTTGGCAGCGCTTGAACCGAGGATCTCGTCGAGCTCGCTGCTCAGGCCCGGCGAGCGGCGCACCCGGTAGTCGGAGCCGAGCTTCAGACGCCTTTCGCGGTCGCCGTTGACCACCACGAGGTGGACCTCCGACTCGCCGCGATGGTGCTCGAATATCGACTTCATCTCCTCCAGCGTGTCCTGCGACAGCTGGGCCGGCTCGACCTTCAGCGTGAACGGCTCGCGCTTCTTCTTCTGCTGCTCGATGGCCTTTTCGATCTCCTCCGGCCCGGGATCGAAGACGACCGCCTCCTGGGCGATGACCTTCGTGCCCTTCTCCGTGTGGTCGACGCGGCCCTTGACCAGAATGACCGCGTCGGGCTGTATCGCGCTGAGTTTCTCCGACTCGCCGGCCCTGAAGACGATCAACTCGACCTCGGCTTCGACGTCGCTGAGCGTGGCGAAGGCCATCTGGCCGCCCCTCTTGGTCCGCATCTTGCGGTACTCGGTGACGATGCCGCCGACCCTGACCCAGGAATCGTCGCCACGAGCGGAAAGTTCGGCGATGCTGCAGTCCGAGCGGGCCAGGATCGCCTCGCGCAGTCCGTCAAGCGGATGAGATGACAGGTACGTCCCGAGAGTCTCCTTCTCGAGACTCAGCAGTTCCTTCTGCTCGAACTCGGCCTCCGAGATCGGTGCGTGCTGGCCGCCCCGTACGGCTTCGCCGGCGTCGTCGTCCATGTCGAAGATCGAACCCTGCCCGAGGTGGGCGTCAGACTGAGCCTTGTTGCCGGCGGCCTGGACCTCGGGCAGGGCCTCGAGCATCCCCTTGCGCGAGCCAGGAAGCGAATCGAAGGCGCCGCACTTGATCAGGCATTCGATCGCGCGCTTGTTCACCGCGCGAGAATCGACCCGCTCGCAGAAGTCCCAGATCGTCGAGATCTCGCGCTCGTCGCGCGCCGCGATGATCGCCTCTACCGCCGAGTACCCGACGTTCTTCACAGCGTCCAGGCCGAAACGGATCCCTTCGTCGGTGACGACGAATCCGTGGTCGGATTCGTTGATGTCCGGAGGCAGGACCTTGATCCCCATGTCGGCACAGCGGCTGATGAAGAACGGGACCTTGTCCTTCGTGCCCATGACCGACGAGATCACCGCCGCCATGTACTCGGCCGGGTAATTGGCCTTCAGGTAGGCAGTGCGGTAGGCGATCAGCGCATAGCACGCCGCATGGGACTTGTTGAACGAGTAGTCGGCAGCGGCAGTCATCGAGTTCCAGAGGCTTGTCGAAACCCGCCGGTCGGTCCCGGATGCGGCAGTGCCGTCCATGAACTTCTGCTCCATCTTCGCCATCAGGTCCCGCTTCTTCTTGCCGATCGCCTTCCGGAGGTCGTCGGATTCGGCGGGTGAGAAGCCGGCCAGCTTCTTCGAGATCTCCATCAGCTGCTCCTGGTAGACCAGGCAGCCGTAGGTGGCCTCGGTGATCTCCCGCAGTCTCTCGTCTTCATACGTGACGGTGCCGGGGTCGGCCTTGCCACGCGCGTAGCGCGGGATCTCTGCCATCGCACCGGGGCGGTACAGCGAGACCAGGGCGATGATGTCGTCGAACTCGGTCGGGACGACGCGCTTCATGGCCTCACGCATGCCATCGGACTCGAGCTGGAAGACACCGGTCGAATCGCCGGCCGCGAGCATGCGGTAGGTCTTGCCGTCGTCGAGCGGGATCGCTCCGATGTCGACCTCCTCTCCCCTCGACCGGCGGATGATGTCGATCGCGTCGTCGATCACGTCGAGGTTTCGCAGGCCGAGGAAGTCCATCTTCAGAAGGCCCATCTCTTCGACCGGCCCCATCGCGTACTGGGTCACCGTCTTGTACGTCTTCTTCGGCCTGCCGTTTTCGTCTTTCGAGGCCGAAGCCGATTTGTCCTCGACCAGCTGCAGTGGCACGATCTCCTTCAGCGGCCGGCCCGAGATCACTACGGCAGCCGCGTGGATCGACGTATTGCGGATCTTGCCCTCGAGGCCGCGTGCCGTATCGATCACCTTTCGCGCATCGGCGTCATCCTCGTACGTCTTCTGGAGGTCTTCACCGGGCTTCAGGCACTCCGCGAACGAAGGCGAGCGCCCCATTATCGGCTCCGGGATCTGCTTTGCGAGCTGGTCGCCGAAGCCGTAGTCGAAGCCGTGCACGCGGGCCGAGTCGCGAATCGCCGCCCTGGGGGCCATGGTGCCGAAGGTGATGATCTGGGCGACCGAATCGCTGCCGTACTTCTCGGTCACGTACTGGATCATGCGGTCCCGGCCGCGCACCGAGAAATCGATGTCGATGTCCGGCATCGACTTCCTCCCGGGGTTGAGGAAGCGCTCGAAGAAGAGGTCGTGTTCGATCGGATCTATGTCGGTGATGCCGAGCGAGTACGAGACGATCGAACCGGCTGCCGATCCGCGACCGGGGCCGACCGCGATGCCGTTCTCCTTCGCGTACTTGACGAAGTCCCAGACGATCAGGAAGTAGGACGGGAAACCCATCTCCGCGATCACGCCGAGCTCGAATTCGAGCCGCTCCCTGGCCTCGGCCGGCACCGGGTCTCCGTACCTTTCATGCAGGCCCTGCTCGGCCACGCGGCGCAGCATTTCCTCCGGGGGCGAACCGTCGTCCGTCGGGTAGTCGGGCAGCAGGATCTCGCCGAGCGGGATCTCCACCTCACACCGCTCGGCGATCTCCAGCGTCATCGGCACGGCTTCCGGCCACTCCGCGAAGGCGGCGGTCATCTCGTCGCCGTCCTTCAGGTAGAACTCGTTGGTGTCGAAGGTCATCTTCGGCGCGTCGAGGGTCGACTTGGTCTGGACGCAGAGCAGCGCCGTGTGGTTTTCGTAGTCCTCGCGGCGCAGGTAGTGGACGTCGGCTGTGGCGACGAGCGGCCGTCCCACCTCCCCGGCGATCCGGGCGATCGCAGCATTGGCCTTGTCCTGGTCGGCGATCCCGTTCTTCTGGACCTCCAGGTACACCTGCTCGGGCCCGAAGATCCGGATCAGCTCGTCGAGGTGGGCGCGCGCGTCTCCGGGACGGTCCTCGACCAGCCTCTTCACGAAGCGTGCCTGCAGACAGCCGGTCAGGCAGATCACCCCCTCGGAGTGGCGGTCCAGCAGCTCCAGGTCTATGTTGGCCTTGCCGCGGTGGTAGCCCTCGAGGAAGCCCTCGGAACTCATCGCGACGAGGTTGCGGAAACCGGTGTCGTTCTCGGCCAGCAGCGTCAGGTGGTTGCGCTCGTAGCGCGGCATCTCCTTGACGGCGTGGCGGTCGTCGACGAAATAGGCCTCGATCCCGAGGATCGGCTTCACGTCGTTGTCGCGGCACGCTTTGTACATGTCGAGCGCACCGTTCATCACGCCGTGGTCGGTGAGGCTCAGGGCCGGCATCCCGAGATCCGCGGCACGAGCCGCCATCTGCTTGATGTTGCAGGCGCCGTCGAGCACCGAATGCTCGCTGTGGACGTGGAGGTGGGCCACCGGGGCCGGGTTTGTGGAAGGGCTGACCATGCCGGACCATCATGCCAACTGGACCCGACGTAAACGGGTGCCGAAACCGGTCCGAAAACGCAGTATGCGGGAAGCAAACCGGCGCGATCGGCAGAGCCTCTAGCATTGCCGCTGATGATCTACCTGCTCCGGCATGGCGATGCCGAAGACGACTTCGGCGAAGGCGACGCGGCCCGCAGGCTGACCGGCAAGGGCCGTGCCCAGGCCGATGCCGCCGGGCTCGCCATGGCCAGGCTCGGTTTCGAGCCCGACTGCTGTCTGACCAGTCCCAAGGTCAGGGCCCTCGACACGGCGAAGCTCGCCTGCGCCCACCTCGGAATCGAACCCGGGCTGCGGCAGGAGATCGCCGACGGCTACTACGACACGCTCGACCTCGTGGCCGGGCTCGGCGACGCGCTGCTGGTCGGCCACGAACCCGACCTGTCGGGCGAGATCGCCCGGCTGACCGGCGCGAGGGTCAAGCTGAAGAAGGGCGGCCTCGCCGTGCTCGAACCCAGGCTGCTGAGAGTTCTGATGCGGCCGGCCGAACTCGCGGCCGTGGCCGCGTCCTGATCCGCCTCCGGGCGACCGTGCGGCGTCAGCCCGCGCAGACCCATGCGCCCGGTCCGTCGTTGGCCCAGATCAGCGCCGCGATCCGGTCCTGTTCGGCCTTCGAGGCCTCGTGCGGCAGGCCGGTGCCCCCGTATGCCTCCCAGGTGGAAGGCAGGATCTGGTAAGCGCCCCCGGCGCCGCTCGACGGATTCAGCGCCGCGTAGTTGCCTCCCGACTCGCACATCACGATGTATGTCGGGATCGCATAGGGACCGCCGAGCTGGGCGGCGACCTCGGCTTCGGCCTCTGCCGCCGTCTTGGCCTCCTCCTTCTGGATCTGCCTCTCCCAGCGGTCGATGTCCGCCCTGAGCGCGTCGATCTCGACTCGCCGGGATGCGCTCATCGATGAGAATCGGGCGGCGCTGGCCTCGGCACGGGCGCGCACGGTGGCGATCCGTTCGCGGGCCGCGTCGAGGGCGGCTACCTGGGCCGCGGCTTCGGCTTCCAGCTGCGCCAGCCGGTCGACACTTTCTTCCAGGGAATCGCGCGTCGATCGCACCCGCCCGGCAAGCAGCTGATCGGCCTCCCTGATCGATGTCAGGTACTGCGCGCTGGTGCTGAGCCCGCCGAAGTCCTCCGATCCGAGAACGATCTCCACGGTCTCTATCTGGCCGGACATGTAGATCGAAGCGAGGCGTCCGGCCAGAAGCCGCTGGGCGCGGCGCAGACGCCCGCGCGTCCGTTCGAGGCTCTCGGATTCCGAAGCCAGCTTCCGGCGCAGGTCGGCGACGCGGGCCGAACCGGTCTCGATTTCCGAACTCAGACCGGCCTCTTCCGCGGCGGCCGCTTCGGCCTGCTCGCCGGCCCGCTCGAAGCCCTCGCGGTCCCGGCTCAGGCGGCCGGAGAGGTCTTCGATCCGGTCCGCTGCGGCCGAACTCTTCTGCTCCAGCTGATCGACGCTGCCCGAGGCCGGACCAGACAGCGGCAGGCAGAAGCAGATGGCGGCCGCAGAAGCGGCCGCGAGCCGGAGGGATTTCATCGGATCAGGCCCTGCCCGGTCCGGTATCTGTGAGAGTCGAAGCCAAAGCCATCCCACACCGTAGAGAAGCGGTGCGGAGTCGCCCCCCGGGTGGCGGGGTGGCGCAATCTCGCTTGCGCAGGCGCCTGGTCAGGCCTCGGGGACTTCTTTCGTCGCCAGGTAGCCGACCACGCCTACTGCCGCGATCCCGGCGACCACTCCGGCTCCGGCGAGTGCCGCGGTGCGCGGGTCGACCCTCTTGCGGATCATCCTGAGAACGACCCAGACCGTCATTCGTCCAATCAGGTTGTAGATCATTTCTCATCCTTTCGTTTGCGGACCGAATGGGCCATCCGGCTCTGGAGCGAGAAGAGCTCGATGAAACCCGGACTTGCGTTCTGGGAGAAGCTACCCCCTGACTCGCCGAACGAAGCGAGGTTTTCGTCGTACAGCGCATACGGCGACGTGCGGGCGACCGGGGTCGCCGAGCCCTTGAACAGCTTCATCGTCACCTCGCCGGTCACGTACTCGTTTGCGGCGTCCATGTATGCGTCGAGGTCGTAGCGCAGCGGTTCGTTCCACAGGCCGGCGTAGGCCAGGTAGGCCCAGTGACGGTCCAGCGAATGCTTGAAGTTGTTCTGGTGGATGGTCGAGACGACCTTCTCGAGGTCCTGGTGCGCGGTCAGGACGATCGCTGCGGCCGGAACCTCGTAGATGTCGCGCACCTTGAGCCCGACGATCCGGTCCTCGACGTGGTCGACGATGCCACAGCCGTGGCGGCAACCGGCTTCGGCAGCCGCCTCGAGCAGCTCGACCAGGCCCATCGCCTGCCCGTTGAGGCTGACCGGGCGCCCGCCCTCGAAGCCGACCGTCACGTACTCGGGCTCGTCGGGCGCGAGCTCGGGCCGCGTGACCAGCTGGAATACGTCGTCGGGTGGCGGCGTGCCGAGCGACTCGATGCCGCCGCCCTCCGACGAGCGACCCCACAGGTTGTCGTCGATCGAGTACGGCGGCGCCGAAGTGCCGCCCTTGAGCGGGATCCCGTGGGTCCGGCAGTACTCGAGCTCTTCGTCGCGGCCGATCTGCCACGAGCGGACCGGCGCGATCATCTTCAGGTCCGGGTTGAGGGCGGCCACCGTGGACTCCAGGCGGACCTGGTCGTTGCCCTTGCCCGTGCAGCCGTGGGCCAGCGTGTCACAGCCGGTACGTGCAGCCTCCTCCACGCCGAGCTTGGCGATCAGCGGACGGGCCAGCGAGGTGAACAGCGGGTAGCCACCGCCATAGAGCGCATTCGCCTTGATCGCCGGCAGGACGAAGTCCTCGGCGAATTCCTCACGGGCGTCGATCACGATCGTCTCGAGCGCGCCCATTTTCTTCGCTTTGTCGGTTACTTCGGTGTAGTCCTCACCGGGCTGGCCGAGGTTGATCGTCAGGGTGACGATCTCGGCCCCATAGGCCTCCTGGATCCAGTGCAGCATGACGCTGGTGTCGAGCCCGCCCGAATACAGCAGCAGCACGCGGCCTACTTCTTCCGGCACCGCCTCGTACGAGGCGATCGGTGCCGGCAGGGAATCGAGGGAGAGGTCTCTCACGGACTGATGCCGCCGCTCTGGTCGCCGGCGCTGCCGCCGGTGTCGGGACTGATTCCGCCCGAGTTGTCGGGGGTCGTGCCTCCCGAATCGGGGGTGGTACCGGGGTCTGGTGACGGTTCGGGGCTCACGCCGCCGCTGTCGGTGTCGGTGTCGGTGGTGGCTGTCTCACCGGTCGTCCCGGTCTCGCCGGTCGGTGTGACCGGGACCACGTCGGGGGCCGTGTCGGTGACCGCCGGGGTGTCGGTCGTCCCGGTCTGCTCGCTGTCGGAGCTGTCCGAGCCGGAGATGATCACGACCGCGACGATCAGACCCGCGATGACTGCCAGCAGGCCGATTACCAGGTAGCGCAGGTGGCGCTGCTGGTCCTCGGGCCCGATCGGGTCCCGGCCGTTGCCGTTGTATCCGTCGTCGTCTCGCATGATCCGTGTCGGGTCGTCGCTCATCTGCTTGTACCTCCGTCGAAGTAGGTCGGCGCTGATCGTATCCGGAACCTCATGCCTCTCCCGTTCCGCCCCTCAGGGCCGCGATGACTTCGCCTATCGCTGTCGTCGCAGCCTCGGCCTGCCCGTCTTCGAGGACGAAAGGCGGCAGCAGCCGCAGCGTGTCGGGACGCGGCGCGTTGGCGACGAACCCGCGTTCGAGCAGGCCCGAGTTCAGCTCGCGCGAGTCGATGCCCGGCTCGAGGCCGATGCCGAGCATCAGCCCCCTCCCCCTGACCTCGGCAACTCCCTCGACGCCGAGCAGCGATTCGCTCAGCCGGCCACCGAGATCGCGGATGCGCCGCAGCATCGCCGGGTCATCGACCGCGTCGAGCACCGCCAGCGCGGCCGACGCGGCGACCGGACCGGCGGCAAAGGTCGAGCCGTGGTCGCCGGGTTCGAGCACGTGGCCGAGGTCCCCGGAATTGACGCAGGCTCCGATCGCCACTCCTCCGCCCAGCGCCTTGGCCGTCGTGAGCACGTCGGGCTTCACCGAGGTCTGTTCGTAGGCCCACAGCGAGCCGGTGCGGCCGACCCCGGTCTGGACCTCGTCAAAGACCAGCAGCGCGCCGGATTCGTCGCAGAGGCGGCGGGCCGCGGCGAAGGTCTCCTCCGACACGGGGAACACCCCTGCCTCGCCCTGGACCGGCTCCATCAGCACGGCAGCCGTGTTCTCGGTGAAGGCGGCTTCGAGGCCGGCCGCATCGTCGAAGGCAACCGACCTGAATCCCGGCAGCATCGGGCCCAGCGCCGGGCTGGCGGCGAGGCCCGGGGTGGCCGACAGGGCGCCGTAGGTGCGTCCGTGGAAGTCGCCTTCGAAGACGATGATCTCGGGCTCGGCGATACCCCGGCGCGAGGCGTGCTTTCGGGCCACCTTGATCGCGCATTCATTGGCCTCTGCGCCGGAGTTGCAGAAGAAGACCGGTCCGCCGATCGAACGGGTCGAGAGCCGCTCCGCGAGATCGACCATCGGCCCGGTGTAGAAGAGGTTGGAGACGTGGAGCAGCCGCTTCGACTGTTCGCCGACGGCCTCGACCACAGCCGGCGCGCAGTGCCCCAGCGAGGCGACCGAGATCCCGGAGAGCAGGTCCACGTACTGCCTGCCTTCTTCGTCGAACAGCAGGGCGCCTTCGCCGCGCACGAACTCGACCCCGGCCCGGCGGTAGGTCTGCATCACGTAGCGCTGCTCGCGCTCCCTGAGACCGGCCTTCAAGGCGTGACCTCGGCCTTCAAGGCGTGACCTTCGTGCCGATGCCGGCGTCGGTGAACAGCTCCAGCAGCAGTGAATGCGGCCGCCGGCCGTCGATGATGTGAGCGTGCTGGGTGCCGCCTCCGATCGCGTCGAGGCAGGCGCCGAGCTTCGGCCTCATGCCGCCGCCGATGTCCGGCAGGGCAGCTTCGACATCGGCGACGCTGGCCTCCGAAATGCGGGTCGATTCGTCTTCGGGGTCCTTCAGCCAGCCGACGATGTCGGTCAGGAAGATCGCCTTGTAGGCGCCGAGGGCGGCGGCGACCTTGCCGGCCGCCTCGTCGGCGTTGACGTTGTAGGAGTTGCCCTCGCGGTCCGATGCGGCACCGGCGATGACCGGGATGTAGTCGGCCGAGATGTGGTTGAGCACGTCGACGTCGACCCTTGCGATCTCCCCGACGAATCCGACCTGCTCGGCGTTGGCGGCCGGAGCCACCTCGAACAGCGAACCATCTTCTCCGGACAGCCCGACCGCGGGCTGGCCGGCACGGTTCAGGCGGCTGACCAGGTCGGCGTTGACCTTGCCGAGCAGGACCATCTTCGCGACCTCGACGGTCTCCCTGTCGGAGACGCGCAGGCCGTGGTGGAACCTGACCTCCATGCCGAGCCTGCGCATGTAGTCCGAGATCTCCGGGCCCCCGCCGTGCACGATGACCGGGTTCAGGCCGACGTACTTGAGCAATACGACGTCTGTCGCGAAGGCCTCGCGCAGCGATTCCTCTCGCATCGCCGCGCCGCCGTACTTGATGACCACGGTGCGGCCGTGGAAATCGCGGATGTACGGCAGCGCCTCGAGCAGTACCGAGACGTTCTCCGGGTCCTCGGAAAGGCTCTTGATCGGGCCGTCCGTGCTGCCTGCGTTCTGTGCGTCGCTGTCCATGTTCTGCCTCAGGTTGTGTATTCGGCGTTTATGACGATGTACTCGTGGGTCAGGTCGCTGAAGTAGACGTGCGCCGAGCCCTGCCCGCGCTCGAGCCGGAGGCCCAGTTCGGCCTCGCGCTCGGTGCCGGCCAGCTCGCCGGCGGCGATCACGTCAGGACCCAGCTCGCCGATGGCTTCTCCGGCCAGCGCCGCCCCGGCGGCCTGGGCGATCCGGCCCCAGTTCGGGTCGCGGCCCAGCAGCGCGGTCTTGACCAGCGGAGAGTTGGCGATGCGCCGGGCGACGTGCTCGGCCTCGGCTCCGTCGGCGGCACCGGTCACCTCGATCCGTCCGACCCTGGTCGCCCCCTCGCCGTCGGTGACGATCTCCAGCGCGAGCTGGAGCAGCACCGCGTCGAGCAGGCCCTCGGGCATCTCGACCCCGGACTTTCCGCTGGCCTGGAGCAGGACCGTGTCGTTCGTGCTCATCTGGCCGTCCACGGTGATCCTCTCGAACGAGTCGCCCACGGCCCGGCGCAGCACCGCGTCCGGCTCGCTCAGCACGGCGTCGGTCTGGACGAAGCACAGCATCGTTGCGAAACCGGGCTCGATCATCCCCGCGCCCTTGGCCTGGGCAGAGACGGTGACGCCGCCGCAGCGCACGGTGCAGCGCTTGGGCCACTTGTCGGTGGTCATGATCGCCTCTGAGAACTCGACCGCGCCGTTTTCGGTGAGTGAGCCGGCGAGGTCGGCGATCGCCGGCAGTACCCGGTCCATCTCCATCGGGACACCGATCACGCCGGTCTCGGCCACCGCGACGACGGACGGTTCGACGCCGAGCTCGGATGCGGCGGCGTCGCGCATCGCAAGCGCATCGGCGAAACCCTGCTCGCCGGTCGCCGCGTTGGCGTTGCCGGAGTTGACGATCGCCGCGCGAACCGAGCTGCCGTCCAGCATCTCGCGGCAGACGCGGATCGGTGCGGCGGCGGCCGCGTTCCGGGTGAGCAGCACGGCCGAAGTGACTTCCGGCTCGTCGCAGACGACCAGGCCGAGATCCGTCTCACCGTCGCCCTTCAGGCCGCAGTGGAGCGCGCCGGCCCTGAATCCCTGCGGCAGCAGGGCAGGATCGAGCTGCTCGAGGCCGGCCGGCGCGTCTACCCAGCGCGAGCGGAAGAACGGTTCTGCCGGCGCGGGCGCGCTCAAAGACCCGCCGTCTCTTCGATGCCGAGCATCAGGTTCAGGCTCTGGATCGCCTGGCCGGCCGAGCCCTTCCACAGGTTGTCGATCGCCGAAAACACCACCACGCGCTCGTCCCCGGCCAGGGGCTGCACGTGGCAGCGGTTGGTGGAGCGCACGTCGCGCATCCCGGGCGGGCTCGAGACGACCTTCACGAAAGCTTCGTCCTCATAGCGCGCGGCGTAGAGCCGGTCGAGCGCGGCCTGGTCGAGGTCGGACGAGGTGCGCACATAGCAGCTGACCAGCTCGCCCTGGTCGACCGGTACCAGGTGCGGCACGAAGGTCAGGTGGTCGGCCCCGGAGCCCGACGGCGAGAGCCGGTCGAGCTTCTCGATTATCTCGGGCCGGTGACGGTGCCCGGCAGGCTTGTAGGGCGTGACGTTCTCGGTGACGCCGACGAACGACGTCGCCTCTCCCCCGTTGCGTCCGGCGCCCGACACACCGGACTTGGCGTCGATCACGACGTCTTCGATCAGGCCGGCCTCGGCCAGCGGTGCGAGCGCAAGCAGCGCTGCGGTCGGATAGCAGCCCGGGCCGGCGACGAGGCCGGCCTCCCGGATCTGCTCGCGGTTGAGCTCGGGCAGGCCGTAGACGGCGCCGTCGAGCAGCTCCGGGGCCCCGTGGGGGCCGTAGTAGCGCTCGTAGGTCGCCAGGTCTCCGAGCCGGAAGTCGGCGGAGAGGTCGACCACGCTGAGGCCCATGCCGCGCATCTCGGCCACGACCGGAGCCGAAGCTCCGTGTGGATAGGCGACGATGCCGACCTCGGCGTCCTCGAAGGCCGCGGCGTCGAGCTCGGTGATCTCCATCGGCACGTCGTAGCGCGGGTAGAGCTCGCTGAGCCGCCGGCCCTGTTCCGAGCGGCCGGTGATCCGGACCAGCTCGAGGCCGGGATGGCGCCAGACCAGCCAGGCCGCCAGTGCACCCGTATAGCCGGTGACGCCGGCCACGATCACCCTCGCCCTGGGGCCCTCCGGCCCGATCTCCTGGCGCGTCTCAGCCACGGAGCCTCCCCCCGATGTCCTCGAGGGCGGCGACCACCGCCTGCCAGACCGGCTCCACCTCGTCGTCGCTCAACGTGCGGTCGGCGGCCCTGAATCTGAGGCGCAGTGCCATGGATTTCTCGTCCTCGCCGATGCCCTCGCCGCGGTAGACGTCGAATATCGATACTCCCGAGAGCAGTTCGCCACCGGCGGCCTTGACCGCAGCGAGCACGTCAGCCGCGGCGACGGATTCGCCGAGCACGACCGCCAGGTCGCGGTCCACCGGCGGGTAGGCGGTGAAGTCGGTGTAGGTCTCGTTTCCGAGCGGCGAGTTCGCGACCAGGACCGCCAGCGAGAGCTCGAAGGCAACGGACGGTCCGAGATCCCACTGCGCAGCGACCGCCGGGTGAAGCTCTCCGATCCAGCCTGCGGCTTCCCCTGCGATCAGAACTTCTCCGGAGCGGCCGGGATGGAGGAAGGGCTGCTCACCGGGCCGGACCTCGACGGTCAGACCGAGACCGCCGGCCAGGTGCTCCAGGACACCCTTGAGGGCGAAGAAGTCGTGCGGCTTCGACGGGGCCGCCCACGACGGCGGATCGAGCGGACCGCTGACCAGCACGCCGAGCTGCTGTGGCTCGTTCGCGGGAGGTCGACGATGTCCGGGGAAGTCACCGCCCAGGGGGCCCGGGCCGACTTCGCCGGCCGGCAGATAGACCCTTCCGGACTCGAACAGCGCGACGCGCTCGGCGCCCCTGGAGAGGTTGCGCCGGGCGGCACCGAGCAGCGAACCGAGCAGCGTCGTGCGCATCACCGACTGTTCCTCGGAGAGCGGGTTGGAGAGCACCACCGGCAGCGCCCGTGGGTCAGGCGCGGAGAGCCGTAGCCGCGAGACCTCCGCGGGGTCGGTGAAGCTCCAGCCGACGATCTCGTCCATGCCGGCCTCGCGAAGCGAGTCCTCGGCCCGGCGCTGGAGTACCTGCTGGCGGCTCAGTCCGCCGACTCCGGCCGAGCCGGACGGCAGCGTCGCAGGCAGCCTGCGGTCGAGGTCGCTGACCCGTGCCACCTCCTCGACCAGGTCGATCTCGCGGGTGACGTCGAAGTACCGGTCCGGGGGCACGCTGACGAGGAGGTCGTCTTCGTCGCGCTCCACGCCGAAGCCGAGACGGCCGAGGGCGGCCTCCTGCTCGGCAGGCTCGATCTCCATTCCCAGCACGTGTCCGACCCTGCCGGCGCGCAGCCTGATCGGACCCAGGTCGGGGAATTCCGCAGCCACGTCGACCATGCCCTCGACCGCCTGCGCCCCGCAGAGCTCCACCAACAGCCTGGAGGCGATCACCTGGGCCCTCGTTGCCAGGGCCGGGTGAAGCTGCTTCTCGAACCGGGAAGAGGCCTCGGAGCGCAGGTTCAGCTCGCGCGAGCTCTTGAGGATGTTGGGGCCGTTCCAGGTCGCCGCCTCGAGCAGGACCGACGAAGTCGAGTCCGAGACCTCGGAGAGCGTACCGCCCATGATCCCGGCGATCGCGGCCGGTCCGTTGCGGTCGCATACCAGCACCATCCCCGGCTCGAGCTCCCTTTCGATCCCGTCGAGCGTCGTGACCTTCTCCCCTTCCTTCGCCGAGCGCACCTCGAGTGCCCCGCCTGGCACGAGGTCGAGGTCGAAGGCATGCATCGGCTGCCCGGTTAGCAGCATCACGTAGTTGGTGATGTCGACCACGTTGTTGATCGGCCTCTGGCCGGCCGCGACCAGCCTCGAAGCGAGCCAGTCCGGAGACGGGCCGACGCTGACGCCGGTGAAGGCGCGGGCCGTGAAACGCGGGCACAGAGCCGGATCCTCGACCGTCACCGAAGCCACACCGTCGACCGCACCGCCGGCCGGGACCGTTTCGCCGGCCCACGGTTCCGCGGCGAGTTCCGCGCCGGTTATCGCGTGGGCCTCGCGGGCCACCCCGTAGACGCTGAAGCAGTCGGTCCGGTTCGGCGTCACCTCGAGTTCGAGCACGACCTCGTCGAGCCCGATCGCTTCGGCGGCCGGGGCGCCGGGGGCGCCGATACCGTCTGCGAGCACGAGGATGCCGTCGCTCTCGATCCCGAGGCCCAGTTCGCTCTCGGAGCAGATCATCCCCTCTGACGCGACCCCCCGCAGCTTCGCCTTGCGGATCTTCGTGCCGTCCGGCATGCGCGCTCCGGGAAGTGCCACGACCACGGTCTGCCCCGCCGCCACGTTGGGGGCGCCGCAGACGATCGTGCGGGTCCCGTCGCCGGTGTCCACCTCGCAGACGCTGAGCCGGTCGGCGTCCGGGTGCGGCCCTGCCTCGAGCACCCGGCCGATCACGAAGCCATCCGTGTCCTCCGGACCGGTGCGGACCACGCGCTCGACCTCGGTGCCGGTCATCGCCAGCCGCTCCGCCAGCTCCTGCGGGTCGAGCCCCGGGTCGCAGTACTCGGCCATCCACGAGTAGGGAACCTTCATGAGAACTGCTCCAGCAGCCGCACGTCGTTGTCGAAGAACAGGCGCAGGTCGCCGACGCCGTGACGCAGCATCGCGATGCGCTCGATCCCGAACCCGAAGGCGAAGCCGGTCACCGAATCGGGGTCGTACCCGGATTCGGCGACGAAGCCGAAGACGTTCGGGTCGACCATGCCGGCACCTCCGAGTTCGATCCAGCCGATGCCCTTGCACAGTCCGCAGCGCCCTCCGCCATCGAGTTCGCCGCTTCCCGAACAGCGGAAACACGAGACGTCGAACTCGACCGAGGGCTCGGTGAACGGGAAGAAGTGGGGCCGCATCCGGATCTCCCGTTCGGGTCCGAAGATCTCGCGCAGCATCGCCAGCAGCGTGCCCTTGAGGTCGGCCAGCGTGATCCCCTCACCGACCGCGAGCCCCTCGACCTGATGGAACATCGGGCTGTGGGTGGCGTCGGAGTCGCGCCGGTAGGTCTTGCCGGGAACGATCATGAAGACGGGTGGTGGCGCGGCCTCCATCGCCCTCACCTGCATCGGCGAGGTGTGGGTCCTGAGCAGCACGTCGCGCGGGCCTCCGTCGCCAGCCTCGAGCCTTTCCGAGGGCTCGACGTAGAACGTGTCCTGAAGCATGCGGGCCGGGTGGTCCTCAGGGTGGTTGAGCGCGGTGAAGTTGTAGAAGTCGTGCTCGACCTCGGGGCCTTCCATCACCCGGTAGCCGAGGCCCGCCATGACGTCCTCGATCAGCCTCCTGGTCCGGGTTATCGGATGCAGGTGGCCGACCGCACGGGCAGGAGAGCCCGGCAGCGTGACGTCGATTCGGTCGGCGGCCAGCGATGCCTCGAGCTCGGCCGACTCGAGCGCCGCCGCCTTCTCCGCGATCAGCGCCTCGAGCGCCTGGCGCGCCCGGTTGGCCGCGCCACCCACGGGGCCGCGCTCTGCCGGCTCGAGCTCGCCGATGCCCTTGAGGATCGAGTTCAACTCGGCCTTGCGGCCGAGAAAGCGGACGCGCACCTGTTCGAGTTCGACGGTCGAGCCGGCGGCCTCGGCCGCCGCCCGCCCTTCGGCTTCGATTTCTTCGATTCTCCCGGTCATTTCAGGTCCTGACTCGTTTGCGGTGAGGGCCGCGACGATATCCGCTCGCAGGCGATCGCCGCCGCGGCCGCGACATTGAGCGACTCGGGCCCCGCTGCGCGCAGCGGCACGGTCCATCTGGTCTCACAATGGTTCAAGACGGCCTCCGAGATCCCTTCGCGCTCCGAACCCAGGCACAGGGTCAGCGGAGGGTCATGAGGGCCGGGGTTCGTGCCGCCGCCGGTGACCATCGCGATCCGGGGCTCGGGCGTGGCCTCGACGCCTGCCCTGAGCATCGGCTGGGTGAAGACCGACCCCATGCTGGCCCGAACCGCATTCGGCGAGAAAGGATCGGCGCTGCCAGGGCCGATCACCACGGTCGCATCGAGCATCGCGTCGACGGTGCGAATGATCGTGCCGACGTTGCCGGGGTCCGAGAGTCCGTCGAGGAAGACGCAGGTCTCGCCGGCCCCGGCCGCCCACTCGAGCGGCCAGATGCCGATCACCCTTGTACCCGAGCCGAGCGCTGAGACGCCGTCGAGCAGTCCCGGCTCGACCGCTTCGCCCTCGATTCCGGCGTCCGGGTGGACCAGCAGCGCCTTCGGAACGTGGCCGGCGGCCAGCCCCGCCCCGGCGAGATCCTCGCCCTCGGTCACGAACAGGCCCAGCTTCTCCCGGTGCTTCTTCTGGCGGAGCTTGCGGACCGTCTTCAGTTTTTCGTTGTCTGGGCTGGTGATCATGTCTGCTCACAAAAAAAGGCGGCTCGCATCTGCGAAGCCGCCCGAAAGGTCCGAAGTGCCGACGCGCGTCAGGCGGCGGCACCCTCCCGGGCGATCTCCACGAATCGGCGAAAGTCCTCGCGGTCGTTGACGGCGATGTCGGCGAGCATCTTGCGGTTGACCTCGACGCCGGCGGCACTGAGACCGTGCATCAGTTCGGAGTAGCTCATGCCCTCCATGCGGGCGGCCGCGTTGATCCTGGTGATCCACAGGCGCCTGAACTCGCGCTTGCGTACCCGGCGGTCGCGGTAGGCGTACTGGCCGGAGCGCATGACCTGTTCCTTGGCCAGCTTGTATGAAGACTTCTTGCGGCCGTTGTAGCCCTTGGCCTCTTCGAGGACCTTGCGGCGCTTCTTGCGTGCGTTCACCGAACGCTTGACGCGAGCCATTACTTGCCCCCGAGAAGCTTGTTGACGCGTGCCTCGTCGACCTTCTTGATCGCGACCGGCTGCCTCATGTTGCGCTTGCGCTTCTGCGACTTCTTCTCCAGGATGTGGCTGGAGTAGGCCTTGCGGCCGCGCAGCTTGCCGGAGGCGGTCCGCTTGAAGCGCTTCTTGGCGCCCGAATGTGTCTTCATCTTCGGCATGGAACCGGGCATTCAATCAAAACCGGGCGGTCGACACCCTCGCGGCGCCGGGCTGCAGGCATACTCTTCGGCCTGATGCGAATCGTCCACGTCCTGGGAACCAGGCCGAACTTCGTCAAGATGGCCCCGGTCATCGCCGCCCTGGCAGCCCGGATCCCCGGTCTGGACCAGCAGATCGTCCACACCGGCCAGCACTACGACCGCAACATGTCGGACATCTTCTTCGAGCAGCTCGGCGTACCCGACCCCGACCACATGCTCGAGGTCGGCTCCGGAAGCCACGCCGTCCAGACCGCGAAGGTCATGGAGCGGCTGGAGCCCCTGCTGACCGCCGACCGGCCCGACCTGCTCGTAGTACCCGGGGACGTCAACTCGACGCTCGCCGCCGCGCTGACCGCGGTCAAGCTCGGTATCCCCGTGGCCCACGTCGAGTCCGGCCTGCGCAGCTACGACCGCGAGATGCCGGAAGAGGTCAACCGCGTCCTGACCGACGCCATCTCCGACCGGCTCTACGTTCACAGCGAGGAGGCGATCCGCAACCTGGAGATCGAAGGCATCGCCCCCGAAAAGGTCCACTTCGTCGGAAACACGATGATCGACAGCCTGGTCGCCCTCGAGGACCGCTTCCGCCCGCTCGCGACCTGCCGCGACTACGGCCTCGAACCTCACGCCTACCTGCTGGTCACACTCCACCGCCCTGCGCTGGTCGACGGCCCGCTGCTCTTCGAGGCGATCTCCGCACTGAACCTCGTCGCGGCCGACCTGCCGGTGCTGTTCCCGGTCCACCCCCGCACCCGCGCCCGGCTCGCCGGCGAGGTCGAGATCAGCCCGAACCTGAAGCTCGTCGACCCGGCCGGATACCTCGAATTCCTCTCCCTCGAGACCGATGCGGCAGCGGTGCTGACCGATTCCGGCGGCATCCAGGAGGAGACGACCTTCCTCGGCGTGCCGTGCTTCACCCTTCGTGACAACACCGAGAGACCGGTCACCGTCAACGAAGGCACCAACACCCTGCTCGGCCTCGACCCGGCCCGGATCGCCGAGATCCCCGGCCTGGTCACCGACCCGCGCGCCGCCTTACCGGAGCCTCCGCCGCTCTGGGACGGCAAGGCGGCCGAGCGCATCGCCGACCAGATCGCCGGTGGCTGATCCCGCGCAGTCCCGACGATCGCCGAAAGTTCACCGACGCCGCCTGACTTCTGGTCATGGAGCGGCCGGAGCGGGGTCGCTACGCCTACCCCGCCAACCCGTATAGCGACCCCGCTCCGACCACTCCATCGCCGCACCGCGGTCGCAGGGACGGCGGGGGACCGGACGGGGAGCCTGGGTTCCGTTCTCAGAGGACGTCGATCCGGAAATCGGCGAAGTAGGCCGTTTCGTTTCCGCATCGGACTGCGACTTTTCCTGACCACTTCGCTCTTCCGACAGCGGCTTTGAACTTCACGCCGGCAAGTCGGCCTGCCGGATCGGTATCGCTTCCTGCCTTCGGAGCGCGACCCACGCCGACGGCTTCGAACGAACGCGGGTCGCCGCTCGTCCCGGCGAGTTGCGGCACCGTGCTCGCGGCGGTGGCGCGATTGCCCATACGGACCGTGCGGGGCTCGTCGCCCCGCTCGATCTCGATCACGTACCTCGGTACCGGCCGACCTCCCGAAGTCACGGCCGCGATGCGATCCGGGTCGCCGCTGCTCATGCCCCTGAACCATGCCCGCGCCACCTGCCCCGCCTTCTTCGGAGGGCAGCGCTCCGGTCCGGCCGCCCCCCGGTCAGACGAGTTCCTGCCGAGAAGGTCGTCGTCCGGCTCGGCCCAGGGGTCGGAAACGATCACGAGCGCGACCACGACCAGCAGGGCCAGGCCGATCCTCAGCCAGATTCTCAAGCCGCTCTCGCGGCCGGCCGGTTCGTCAGCCAACGCCGCCGAACCTCCGGCCAGGCTGCAGGACATCCATCCGACAGATCATCAACCAACCACCGGACGAACCACCGCAGTGAAGCGGAGCACCGCTTCCGACAGCACCGCCGAGGGATCGCGGACGTGGCCCGGCAGCGCCCCGGCGATGGGGTGGGCGGCAGGGGTCGCTGTATGGGTTGGCGGGGTAGGCGCAGCGACCCCTGCCGCTCGCCCCATGAACGCAAGTTGTTCGCGACTACGAGATGCTCGTGGCGAATCGTCACGGAGCCGGCGACGGTGCGCCGGCTACTTGGTGGAGACGTCCTGCCTGGCCGATTCTTCGGCTTCGGCCAGGTCCTCGGGAGTCGTCGCGATCGCCTGGGGATGGTCGGGTACGACGGCCTGCGGATGGTCCGGCACGCTCTCTTCGGATGCGTCGCCGTCCTTCTTCGGAGTCTTCTTGGCTTCCTCGTTCTTGGCAGCCTCTTTGGCCGCTTCCTTCGAAGGGCCGAGCAGCATGCTCATGTTGCGGCCCTCCTGAAGGGGCTTCGATTCGATCACCGCGAGGCCGTCGAGGTCTTCGTGGAGGCGGTTGAGCAGGTCCCGGCCGCGCTCGGGGTGGGCCTGCTCGCGGCCGCGGAACATGATCGTGATCTTGACCTTGTCGCCCTGCTTCAGGAAGCGGGTGACGTGACCCTTCTTCGTGTTGTAGTCGTTGTCGGCAATCTTCGGCCGCAGCTTGATCTCGCGGATGTTGACCTGGGTCTGGTGCTTCTTGGCCTGCTTGAGCTTCTGCTCCTGCTCGTACTTGTACTTCGAGTAGTCGAGCAGACGCGCGACCGGCGGCTTGGCGCCGGCGGCGACCTCGACCAGGTCGAGATCGGCGTCACGGGCCATCTGGCGGGCATCGTCGGTCGCAACGATGCCCACCTGCTCGCCATCGGCGCCGATCAGGCGGACCTTGGGCACGCGGATGCGCTCGTTGATACGAGTCGTGTCCCGCTCGGGGGGACGGCGGTCGAACCTGCGAGGTACCGGCACTAGATGACGGCCAACGGAAGGTTCAAGCGGACGGACTGACTGTTGAGAGGCACGCGTCGGCGGCTCTGGGCTGGATCTTTGATGCGCGAAAAATCAAGTGTCGAGCAGCATACAGAACTTGTCCGCATCCATAGAGCCGAGTTCGCCCTGCTCATGCGAGCGGACCGAAACCTCGCCCGCCTCCTGCTCGCGGTCGCCGACCACGAGCATGAACGGGTACCGGCCCAGCTCGGCATCGCGGATCTTCCTGCCGACCGACTCGGAGCGCTCGTCGACCTCGACCCGGACCCCGGCCGCGCGCAGGCTCTCGGCGACGCTCAGCGCATATTCGTTGTGGCGGTCGGCCACCGGCAGGACCATCGCCTGGACCGGCGCCAGCCAGGCCGGGAAACGGCCCGCGTAGTGCTCGATCAGGATGCCCGCGAATCGCTCCATTGAGCCGATCAGGGCACGGTGGATCATCACCGGCCGGCTGCGTTCGTCGTCCGCGTCCGTATAGCTCAGCTCGAAGCGCTCGGGCATCTGGAAGTCGAGCTGGCACGTGCCGAGCTGCCACGAGCGGCCGAGAGCGTCGGTGACGTGGAAATCGATCTTCGGTCCGTAGAACGCTCCGTCGCCGGGGTTGATCCTGTAAGGGCGGTCCTGCCGGTCCAGTGCGCTCTTCAGCATGGTTTCGGCCGTCTCCCACTGCTCGGCCGACCCCATTGCCTTTTCGGGCCTGGTCGACAGCTCGACCTCCACCTGGTCGAAGCCGAAGCGCGCATAGAGCTCGTCGATCGCCTCGCAGATGTCAGCCACTTCGTCTTCGATCTGGTCCTCGGTGCAGTAGACGTGCGCATCGTCCTGGGTGAAGGCGCGCACCCTGAGCAGGCCGTGAAGCACGCCTTCGCGCTCGTTGCGGGTGACCTTGCCGAACTCGGCCAGACGCAGCGGCAGGTCGCGGTAGGAATGGCGCTCGGCGCCGTAGACGAGGCAGGCCCCGGGGCAGTTCATCGGCCTCAGTGCGTAGCGGCGCTCATCCACCTCCATGAAGTACATGTCGTCGACGTAGTTGTCCCAGTGGCCGGACCGGTGCCACAGCGATTCGTCCATCACCTGCGGCGTAGCTATCTCCTTGTAGCCGCGCCGGTCGAGTTGCTCGCGGACCTCCTTTTCGATCAGGCCGAGCAGGACGGTGCCGTTCGGCAGCCAGAAAGGCATGCCCGGCGCCTCCTCGCGCAGCATGAACAGGTCCATCTGCGGGCCCAGCCGGCGATGGTCGCGCGCCTTCGCCTCTTCGATCCGCTCCAGGTGCTCCTTCAGGTCGTCGTTGGAAAAGAATGCGGTTCCGTAGATGCGGGTGAGCATCTGCCGGTTTTCGTCCCCGCGCCAGTAGGCGCCGGCAACCGAGCTGAGCTTGATCGCCTTGATCTTCTTGGTCCCGGGTCCATGGGGCCCGCGGCAGAGGTCTTCAAAGGGCCCGTTCCTGTAGAGCGAGACCGTTTCAGCGCCTTCGTTGGTGATCAGGTCCTCGATCAGCTCGACCTTGTAGTCCTCGCCCTGCTCGCGGAAGTGCTCGATCGCCTCGGCCACCGGGAGGTCGCGGCGCTCGAACTGTTCGTCGGCCTTGATGTGGCGCCGCATCGCATCTTCGATCGCCGGCAGCTCGGCCTCGGTGATCTTCACCCCCTCGGGGAACTCGAAGTCATAGTAGAAGCCGTTGTCGATTGCCGGACCGATTGTCACCTTCGTGCCCGGGTACAGCTCCTGTACCGCGGTTGCCATGACGTGGGCCGCGTCATGCCTGATCACCTCGAGGCCTTCGGGGTCGCGTGAGGTTATGACCGCGATCTGCTCTCCGTCGTTGACGGGGGCGCTCAGGTCCCGGATCTCGTCGCCTACCCGGATCGCCAGGGCGGCGCGGGCCAGACCCTCGCCGATCGCGCGCGCCGCGTCGGCCCCGCTCGCCCCGGGCTCGAGCTCGAGCGCGGTGCCGTCGGGCAGCTTCACAGTCACGTTTCTGGAACTCACGGGCATCGTTCCATGGTAGTCAGTCGCCGATGGAGAGCGGCTTCGCCTCGCGCATGAAGCGAGCCAGGCCCGACGCGAGCAGGCCGTGAGCCCGCCGGGCGGAGCGCGAGCGGGTCATGTTGAACCAGGCGTGGATCAACGGCAACCGGTCGCTGCGGACCTCAACCCCTGCCTCGGCCAGGCGACGGGCGTAGTGCTCTCCTTCATCGCGCAGCGGATCGGCCAGGCAGTTGACGATCCAGGCCGGGGCCAGTCCCGACAGGTCTTCGGCCAGCAGCGGAGAAGCGCGGACGTCCCCGTAGCGGTCCGGATCGACATAGAAGCCGGAGAAGCTGCCCATGCGTTCGCTGGTGAGGTAGAAGCCGGTCGCGAAGGCCTGCGTCGACTGGCGGGTCGAACCGACCTCGAGGACCGGATAGATCAGCAGTTGGAGGGTTGGCTGAGCCAGATCCTTGCGCTTCAGGTCCTGACACAGCACCGCCGCGAGGTTGCCGCCGGCGCTGTCTCCGCCGACCGCGATCTGGCCGGCTTCCGCTCCGAAGCGGGCCGGGTCGCCAATGACCGCCTTCCAGGCCCGCAGGGCGTCGTCGACGGCTGCGGGAAAACGATGTTCCGGCGCGAGCCTGTATTCGACCGACAGGATCTTGACCCCGGACCCGCAGGCCAGAAGCGCACACGCCCGGTCGTGGCTCTCGATCGAGCCGACCGTCCAACCGCCACCGTGGAAGAACAGCATCAGCGGCCCGGTCGACGGCGCCGACAGCGGACGGTAGAGGCGCGCCCGCAAAGGTCCGCCCTGTCCGGCGGGGTCCAGTTCGAGGTCGCGGATCTCGAGCCCGCGCGGCCGCGGTGCGGCGACGGCCGAAGAGAGCAGGTCGGTCTCGAACCTCATCTGTTCGACGCCCGTCGCCTTCGGTCCGCGATCGAGCACGTCCACGACCCGTCCCACCGCCCAGGCATCGGCGGCCAGGCCGTGGGCCACCACCGGGGCACGGCCGAAGAGCAACCTGAGCAGACCGTCGGGCAGAGAGAAGAGCAGCCTCGCGCCGAGGCCGAGGCCCAGCGACATGAACCAGGTGAGGGCACGCTTGGACACCGACGCATCGTAGTCCCGGTGCCGCTGTATGGTCCCGCCATGGAGATCGTCGACCTCTCGGCACCGATCGTCGCCAGCCCCGACGAGACTCCCGAGGTGCTGCGCACGGATATCGAGTTCAGCGGCCACGCCGAAGGAGCGGCGCTGATCGAGCAGATGTTCGGCATCGGCCCGGAACTCCTCAGGGACGGAGAAGGCTGGGCGGTCGACTTTTTCACCCGCTTCGGCACGCACAATTCGACCCACGTCGACGCGCCGTGGCACTACAACTCGAAGATCGACGGCGAGCCGGCGAAGACGATCGAGCAACTTCCGCTCGAATGGTTCTTTCAGCCCGGCGTCAAGCTCGACTTCACCGGTCGCGACGACGGCGACGCGGTTACCGTCGAGGACCTCGAAGCGGCCTTCGGGCAGATCGGCCACGAACTGAAGCCGCTGGAGATCGTGCTGATCGAGACCGGCTGTGACAGGTGGATCGACACGCCCGAGTACATGGCCCACGGCCCCGGCGTGACCGGCGCAGCCACGAACTGGCTGTACGACCATGGGGTACGCGTCATGGGAATCGACGCCTGGGGCTGGGACCGCCCGCTGTGGATGCAGGCAGAAGACGCGAAGGCTTCGGGCGAAGCGGGCGTGTTCTGGGAGGCCCATCAGGCCGGGCTCTCTTACAGCCAGATCGAGAGAATGGTCAACCTCGACCGGCTCCCACCGGACGGCTTCACGGTCTCCTGCCTGCCGCTTCCGCTGGTCGGAGGCAGCGCGGCCCCGGCCCGCGCGGTGGCGATCCTGGAAGCCTGAGCCGACCGGGCCGACAGGCCACCCGTGTCAGAATGGGTCTGTGTACGACGAACCAGAGATCAGCCCGCGGGAGCGGCTCAGGCCGAGCGAGATCGAGGCCCGCGGCCGCAGGAAGGCCTTCTTCCGCGCCCTGGCCGCCGCCGTGCCGGCGGTCGGATTCTGGCTCTGGATCTCGGCCCTGCTCGGAGTCGGCCCGATGGACGGGCGTGAACTGACCGGACTCGTGGTCTGGGTGGTCGCGCTCGCGATCTGGATCGCGACCTTCGGCCGCAACGTCATCCCCCGCTGACCGACCGCCGTGCTGCGATACTTGCGCGGTGTTCAAGACCACCGCAAGAGTGGCGGGAGTGCTGGCTGCAGCAGCCTTCGTGTTCGCACCCGGAGCGTCAGGCGCCGTCAGGACGACGCCCGGGCAGATCTCCTGCAACGGCTCGAGCGCGCTCTGCGAGCGCAAGCTCAACGAAGTGGTCCTGCCCGGCTCCCACAACTCGATGTCGGCGAGCGAGCTCGGCTGGTTCAACCCGAACCAGGAGTACTCGATTCCGAACCAGCTGAACCGCGGAGCCCGGGTCCTGCTGATCGACACCTTCTACGGCGAACCCCAGGGCAACGGTCAGGTGGTCAACGTTCCGAAGGCGCAAGGACGGGCAGACGGCGCCCCGATGTACCTGTGCCACGCATCCTGCCTTTTCGGCAACTCCCCTCTCGTTCCGGAGCTGAAAGAGGTTGCCGCTTTTCTCAAGGCGAATCCCGGAGAGGTTCTGATCGTCATCAACGAAGACAACGTTGCCGCGGACGACTTCGCCGCGGCGGTCGAGGATGCGGGCCTTCTCGGATACGTGCACAAGGGTCCGGCCGGCCCGTGGCCGACGCTCGGAGCAATGGTCGAATCCGGGCGGCGCGTGGTGATGCTGGCCCAGAGCGAGGTCGGTGAGGTTCCGTGGTACCACCTCGCCTACGACGGCGCGGTCCGCGAGACTCCGTATTCCTTCATCGGCGCGGACCCGCTCATCAGACCGGACCAGCTGAACGAGAGCTGCGCGCCGTTTCGTGGTGAAGCTGCTGGGACCAGCGACTCGCTGTTCCTGATGAACCATTGGGCCACCAACTCGAATCCGGGTTCCTTTGAACCCCTGATCAGCGACGCCGAGGTAGCCAACACCCGGAAGGCGCTGGTCGACCGGGCCCGCGCCTGCGAGCAGCGGCGCGGCTTCCTTCCCAACATGCTCGCCGTCGACTTCTTCGGCACCGGCGATGTCGTGGGAGCGGCACGGGAGCTCAACGGCGTCAAGTCGAAGGCCAGGCTCAGCTCGCCCCGGATCAGGAGGGCGACAGCCAGGGCAGGCCGACCGGCAAGACTGTCGGTACCGGTCAGGAACGTCGGTGACCTGCCGGCGACCTCGGTCAAGGTCTGCGCGATCCCGCCCGGCAGACTCGCCCGCCGCCCCCGGTGTCTGCGGCTGGGCCAGATGCTCGCCGGCTCGCGGGCGAAGTTCGGGTTCCGGTTGGCAACGAAGAAGAAGGCGCGAGGCAACGGTACCGTCCGGATACGGGTGCGTTCCAGCGCCGGTTCGTACAAGATCAAGGCCAGGCTTCTTGTCACGGCAGCGAAGCGCAGGCGCTGAGGAGGTGGACGATGGCGAACCGAGGTGATCCGGGGGTGGTCGTCGTCGGCGCGGGACTGGCGGGCCTGACCGCCGCGGTCATGCTGGAGCGAAACGGCCACGTGGTCACCGTGCTCGAGGCACGCGACCGGGTCGGCGGCCGGACGTGGTCACGCAAGCTGGACAATGGCGCGGTGGTCGAGATGGGAGCCGAGTTCGTCCTGCCCGACAACACCGTGATCCGTTCGCTGGCGGCAGAGTTCGGGGTCGGGCTCTGGGGCAAGGGCGTGCGCTACGGCAGGCGGCAGCCGCACGGCGTCGACGGGGTCAGCGAGGAGGACGTCTCGATCGCGGCGCTGGCCGTCGATGCCGCGCTCGATTCGCTGCCCGCCGGCAGGTCGCTGTCGGCCTCCGAGCTGATCGCTTCGCTGGACGTGGCCCCCGGAGCGCGCGAAGCACTGCTGGCGCGGGTGGAGATGTCGGCCGCCTCTTCCGCCGGTTCCATCCCCGCGCAGAGCCTCGCCAGGCTCGGACACGTCGACGACGAGCCCTCCCCCAGCCTCGCCGGCGGCAACCAGACGCTTTCGCTCGCCATGGCCGACAGCCTCGGCGACCGGGTCCGGCTGGAAGACCCCGTGGTGGCAGTCCAGTGGGGTGACGGCCGGGTCGAGGCGGTGGGCGAGTCCGGTCGCGTGACCGTTGGCAGCGGCTGCGTGGTCGCGGTCCCCGCCTCGGTCGTCGACCGCATCGAATTCTCGCCGCCGCTGCCCGAATCGAAGAGCACTGCGTTGTCTTCGGTCGAGTACGGCCATGCGGCGAAGCTGTTCGTGCCGCTTGCCGAGCCGGCCGGGGTCAGCGCGATGATGAACGTGCCCGGGCGCTACTGGTGCTGGACCGAGACCGGCGAAGGCGACGAGCCGATGCCGCTGCTCAGCTGTTTCGCGGGCTCGCCGGCGGCACTGGAGGGGCTAGAGGTCACGGCCGGACCGGAGCGCTGGCTCGAGTCCGTGAGGTCGATGCGGCCCGATCTCGAGCTGCCGGCCGACCAGGCGATCCTGTCGACGTGGGATGACGATCCGTGGGTGGAGGCCGCCTACTCGGTAGCACCGGGCGACGAGCTGACCGACGCCCTGCTCGAGCCGGTCGGACCGATCGCCTTCGCGGGGGAGCACACTGCCGGCCCCTTCCACGGCCTGATGGAGGGCGCGGTCAGGAGCGGCATGGCGGCGGCGGCCCGGTTCGGCTGAGCGGATGCCGCAGCGCGCCTGACCGTCGCGGGGGGAGTGGGCACAACTGGGCTCGAACCAGTGACCTCCACCGTGTCGAGGTGGCGCTCTACCAACTGAGCTATGCGCCCGCGAATCGGCAGCCTACCAACGGACCGAACCGGGCACCCTCGCGGTCCCGGCCCCGGTCCGCCACGGCTGGGACTTACCCTAAGGCTTGGCCTTCTGGCATACGAGGGTCACGTTGAGCGACCAGTCCTCTGAGGTGCCGCCGTTGACCTCGATCGCCGACGCGAGCCAGCCGACGTCGGGGTAAGACGGCGGGAAGGCCTGCCGGCTCTCGGTGAGGGCGACGAAACCGTCTCCACCGTCGATGTTGGCCCCACCGGTCAACGGAGCCTGGCCGTTCTCGGGGCACCTGACGAAGACTGTCTTGTTCTCGGAATTCGCGTCGCTCGTCACACCGACCGGCCGCCCGTTGTCGTAGGGGATGCGCGAACCCAGATCGGCGGCGGGGAACCCCTCTACGAAGGGAGAGACGCCCCCTGCGGGACTGCCATGGGAAAGAGAATGGAGAAAAGGGCCGACCGCTGCTGCCCCGGGAGGGAGTCCAGGTCAACCCCGGCTTTGCGCTCCGTTAGAGGGCAGAACTCCAGTTCGCCGGGCTCGTGATCGCGGGTCCCGTCGTCAGTTGTCGCGGCGACCGCCGGTTGACGCACCCGAGAGGTCGAACTAGGCTCGGTTCAAGAGGGCAAATCGAGAGTTGAAAGGAGAGGCATGATCTGGGTAACTACATACAAGATCAAGCCGCACTTGAGCAAGGATCAGCGCAAGGCCTTGCTGGAAACCTTCGCAGCGAAGGGTGCTCCTCCGGGAACGACGGCGCACTACGTGGCCGCCGACGGCAGCCACGGCGTGACGATCTCCGATACCGAAGATGTAGCGGGCCTTTATCGGATCGTGCAGACTTACGCGGAGTGGATTGAGTTCGACTCCAAGGTCATGCTCGATGTCACCGAGTCCGTGCCGATCACGATGGAGGTCATTTCCTGATCTGGACAGATCGGCGGTC
The DNA here is from genome assembly GCA_963701635.1 of uncultured Solirubrobacterales bacterium. Lineage (GTDB taxonomy): Bacteria > Actinomycetota > Thermoleophilia > Solirubrobacterales > 70-9 > 67-14. Next base: position 152,391 of record CAVPAU010000002.1, on the reverse strand, counting down.
CAGGGGTTATCAACAACCTCAGGTCTCGCCGGTTCTGTCCCTGGGGGTCCAACCGGGGCCGGGCGAGATCCCGGCCTCCGGTTCGGGTTGAAGGGTCTCGCGGGAGCCTGCTGGTCCTCGGCCCCACCAGTCCAGAAGTAGAAGGACGCGGTCCTGCTCTCAGGGCCGAACCAGGCGAAGGCAGTTCCGGTCCGCCTTCGCTTCAGCAGCCCCCGCGGATGTCGAGACGAGTAGCCCGAGAACAGCGCGGAACAGAGCTACCGACCGCTTCAACCGCCCCTCCCCCTACGTCAAGCCGGACGGAGCCTTCATCTCATCGCTTCCTGAACCGAAGCTTCTTGCCGACCCGGCTTCCGTCCAGTCGCCAAACGACTGAGTAGCGACCCTTCGCCCGGAAGCGGAATTGTCTTGCCAGGCCGATACTCCCTTGATGGACGCCGAAGGGACCTTTTCGAAGCCGGAAAAGCTTGCATTGCCGTCCGTATGCTCGGTTGCGCAGGCACAGCTGATAGCGACCAGAGAACGCGAACGAGGAAATCTTGGCCCGGAGACCACCCTTCTGTCTGAATACCCCTTGACAGTAGTCGCCAGTCGGCGAGCAGTAGGCCGCTATCGGCTTAGGGGCAGCGCCGGCGGTCCCGGCGCTCATCCCTCCGATTAGGCATACGACTGCAACTGCGAGCGGAGCCAAGTGTGGTCGGTGCTTCATGCGTCCCCCGTATTCGGTTTCTTGATGCGGCTGAGATGTGGAGCGGCCCAGATCGGCAGCGGTCGGTCCAGTCCGGTTAACCCCCGCAGTTCAAACTAGCCGGACCCGGTTTTCACGTCAAGGTGAGTCCGGCATTCGCCGAGTTCAACCGGTCTCGCAGGTAGCAGTCGATCCGCTCGCGGAGCTCCTCCCGGCCCCCCGGCATCAGGTGCCCGTACTTGTCCCAGGTCATCTGGATCGACGCGTGGCCGAGCGCCTCCCGCAGCGCCTTCGGATTGCCTCCAGCGTCTATCAGCATCGAGGCGAAGCTGTGGCGGCACTCATGGAGACCGATGGGCTCCATCCCGGCGCTCTCCCAGGCGGCCAGTGCCCGGTTCCGGACCGTCGAGGGGACGAACGGCTCGGCACCGTGGAAGACGATCAGCGGCGGATCGTTTTTGCGCCAGTTTTTGCGCCAGTCGCGCCCCAATTCAGGCGGTGTTGAGCGGTTTCCTGCGGTTGTAGGTTCCCGGCAGCCTATGTCCTCAATCCCACTGCTCATAGGGGTTCCGCGCTGCCAAGCGAAGAGGCGCCTACCGGAGTCGAACCGGTGTAAACGGCTTTGCAGGCCGCTGCGTAGCCACTCCGCCAAGGCGCCGAATGAGACGCCGGTCCCTCGGGGACGGGTCTCGCAAGCGGCTGAAGGGATTCGAACCCTCGACCTTCTGCATGGCAAGCAGACGCTCTAGCCAACTGAGCTACAGCCGCAGACTCGGGCGAGTATACCCGGGGGCTGCCCCACCGGGCGCGGTGCCATGTTGCGCGAGAGGCCGTCCGCAGCGTTCCAGGCCCGTCGCCGTCAGGGCCGGGAGGCCGGGTTCGAAATGATGTCAACATGGATCCGTTCAGACCCGGAGGCCCGGTGCGCGCAGCCGCCACCTGGCTCCACATGGTCAAGATCAACCACGACCTCGAGAGCGCCTGGCCGCTGACCCACCGCGACTACCGCAGGTTCCTGATCGACACCTGGCTCGCCGGCTTCGGCGGCAGCGAGGCGCTGGCCGGCGAAGACCACGCCACGGTCCGGGAATGCCTGATGGAGCCCACGCAACCCTCGCCCGGGCTGCCGCGGTCGACTCTGTGGCATCAGTTCTGCGTGACCACGCTCGCCGCGCTGGATGACCTGTGGGATTCGATCGTCTGGGAGCATGCCGGCTGGGGCACCGAGCCCCGGATCGTGGCCCCGGGACACGAGGTGGTGGTGCTCTTCGACAAGGCGACCGAGGAACCCGTGACGCTCGATGCCCCGACTCACATGCGTGGCTTCGCCTTCGAGCTCAAAGGTGAAGACGGCGACTGGCTGATGGCGAACGTGGTCGCCAACGAAAGCGAGGACCCGGACCGGACCTGGCGGCCGGGCGACCCTGCCTGGCGTCCCGCCGCACGGGACTGAACGGGCTGCCGGGTCAGCGGTTCAGTTCCCCGAGCAGACCTTCGAGGTCGAGCGGGGCCGTGTACATCTCGAGCGAGCCGTCCGGAGCCGTCGGCCACTGCTCGCGCGGCCGGTCCCGGTAGAGCTCGACGCCGTTGCCGTCGGGATCGTCGAGATAGAGCGCTTCGGAGACTCCGTGGTCGCTCGCCCCGCTCAGCGGCCAGCGAGCCTCGAGCAGCCTGTCGAGTGCATCGGCGAGCCCGGCACGGGTCGGGTACAGCACGGCGACGTGGAACAGGCCCGCGGTGTCGCGCGGGGCGGGCCCGGCTCCGAGCGAGTGCCACGTATTCAGCCCGATGTGGTGGTGGTAGCCGCCGGCCGAGACGAACGCGGCCTGCTCGCCGAAGCGTGTCGTCAGCTCGAATCCGAGCACGCCGCACCAGAACGACAGGGACCGCTCTATGTCTGCCACCTTCAGGTGGACGTGGCCGATCGTGGCCCCGGCGTCGATCGGGCCACGCGGTGAAGGTCCGGCCCGGCCGGAGCCGTTGCCGTCCTCAGCCATCGAGGACCTCGTTGACCAGGCGGTCGGCCTCGGCGTTCTGCTCCCGGCGCACGTGGCGGATCGACCAGTTCTCGAAGGCCGAGAGGGCCTGTTTCACCTCGGCGTGGAGTGGCTTCAGGCCCGGCTTCTTGACTTTGTAGCGGCCCTCCACCTGGCGCACGACTAGCTCCGAGTCACCGACCAGGTCGAGTTCGGTCGCCCCGAGCTCGGCGGCCCTCTGGATCCCGCGGATCAGCGCCTTGTACTCGGCGACGTTGTTGGTCGCCTCCCCGATGCGCTCGCCGTGCTCGTCGAGGATCAGCCCGTCCGGGTTCCGGATCACGACCCCGATAGCGGCCGGGCCGGGGTTTCCCCTTGCGCCGCCGTCGACGTTGACAGTCAGCTTCATCGCTTCAACCTACTAGGGGACGGCCGGGACCGGCGGCGGGCACTTTCAGTCCCGTGCAGGACCGTTTCCGGGCGGCTCACCGCGGCGAGAGGGGTCAGGCCCGGGGGTGGCTGCCGGCATAGGCGTCGCGCAGCCGGGCCGAATCGAGATGCGTGTAGACCTGCGTGGTCGAGATCGAGGAATGACCGAGCAGCTCCTGGATCGTTCGCAGGTCCGCCCCGCCTTCCAGCAGGTGGGTGGCGAAGGAGTGGCGCAGGGCATGTGGCGATATGCCGCTGGCGGCGGCAGCGTCGCGGACCCGGGCCGAGAGACGCCGCGAAACGTCCGACGGGGACAGCCGACGGCCGTTACGGGAGATGAAAAGAGCCTTCTCCGCAGGGTCTGCGACCAGCGCGGGCCTGCCGCGGCTCAGGTAGTCCTCCACCGCACGCTGAGCAGGTTCTCCGACCGGGAGCCGCCGGTGACGCGAGCCCTTGCCGACCACCGACAGCTGCTCGGACTCGAAGTCGAGTGCATCGACCGGCAGCGAGATCACTTCTTCGCTTCGCAGGCCGCAGGAGTAGGAGAGCTCGATCATCGCGCGGTCGCGGATTTCGAGCGGCGTCCGGGCCGGCGCGGTCTCGAGGATCTCGGCGATCTGTCCGGTGGTCAGAACACGGGGCAGCCTCGAGGCGGTCTTCGGCGCCGAAACCAGGTCGGCGGGATTCTGGCTGACCCGGCCCGTCCTCATCAGGAAGGCGAAGAGGCTCCGGATCGAAGCCAGCTTGCGGGCGACCGTCGAAGCGGCACAGCCCGAGGCCGAAAGGTGTGCCGCATAGCGACGCACGTCGCGGTGACCGGCCAGCGCGGGATCGGGCCCCACGCCCGCGAACCACGTCGTGAACTGGGCCAGGTCCCGCCGGTAGGCGGCGATCGTCTTAGCCGCGGCGCCCGACGCTACGAGATCGCGCTCGTGGAGCTTCAGGAGACCGGCCCAGCTGCCGTCCGGGGAGGACAACTCGCTCACCCGATGTAGATCGGGGTGCCGACGTCGACCTGGTCGTACAGGTCGATCACGTCGGAGACCGCCATTCGCACGCATCCGTGGGAGGCGGCCGATCCGAGCGAGCCCTCGTCCGAGGTCCCATGGATGCCGGCGCCGTCGAAGATGCCCATCCAGCGTGCCTTGAGCGGGTTCTCCGGCACACCGCCGGGGATCACCTGGCCGGCGAGGTCACCGGCCCAGTCGGAATCAGGCACATGCCAGGCGGGGTCCACCTGCTTGTTCTGGATCGTGTAGAGGCCGGCCGGCGTCTCGAGCCCGACTTGGCCGACTGCGACCGTGTAGGTCTTCTCGAGCTCGAGGTTGCGCCACAGCTTCAGCTCGTAGCTACCTCGGTTGAGCGTGAGATAGGTCGGGTACTGAGCAGCGACCTCGTCTGTCGTCACGGCCGGCTTCAGCACGTTGACCTTCGCCTGGATGGTGCGGCCTCCGTTGCCGCTGTCGAGCAGCGAAGTGAGCTGTTCGGTGAGCAGCACGTCGCGCAGCTTGTGGCCGTCGGATGCCTTGAGGACGCTGAGCGAGTCGGGTCCGGCCGAAACCGACGCGTCGACCGGGTCGACCTGGACGGCTTCCGCGACATCGCGTACGAACTGGTTGACGGCCGGGCGCGAATACGAGACGCTGACCGGGATGTCGGCGTCGACTTCGTCGCCGGTTATCTGCCGCAGGACTCTCTCCGGGAGCGAACCCGAACGGCTCTCCTCCAGCGCCGCTTCGACGCTGCCTTCCACGTCGGCGCTGATCTTCAGCTCATCGGCGGGCAGCACGAACTCTTCCTTCTGGTACCTGACCGTGACCGGCTTGCGCTGCGGCGCCAGGACCCTGGCCGTGACCGCGCGGGTAGCCTGCTCGCCGGTCATGCCGCTCACGTCGATGCCGCTGATCGTCACGCCCTCGGCGATCTCATCCTTCTGGGAGCCGTCGTAGGCGTAGGCAGCCACGGCCCCCCCGATCAGGAAGACGACGACGGCAGCTATCAGGATCTGAGTCTTGCGCACCAAACCAATTGTAGATACCGCAACCGGTCGCCGGGGACCTTCTCCCGGGCGCAAGCGCCCATGCAGCGTTTCCGCTGCAGAACAGCCGGTTCCCCGTCAGTTCTCGACAGGCGGCGAGGGATCGAACATAGCTGCGTCTTCGCGGCCGAGATCCCGGCCCGGGGGCCGCTTCACGTGAGGGCTGTGCCGGAGGAACTCCTCGACCTCGGGTTCGTAGCGGTACGGGTTCACCACGCCGGAGACCACGGGATCGAGGCGAAGCCTCTCGCGCAAGTGGAGCACCGCCTCCCTCGAAGTGCGCGCGTAGTGGAAGCCGGCTGCCTTCAGCCGTCGGTTGTCGAGCCCGCGTCCGAAGCGCAGCTGGTTGACCATCTCGGCCGAAATGGTGATGCCCAGCCTTCTCAGCGCCGACGTGGCCAGCCCGGTTCCCCACGGCGGGATGACCGGAAGCGGCTTCTTTCCGAGCAGCGAAATGACCTCGGACAGGGTCAGCACGCCGTCGGCGGCGACGTTGTAGATGCCGGGCAGGTCGTTGATCGTCACGTACTCGAGCGCGTGTACGACGTCGTCTTCGTCGACGAACTGATAGCGCGGGTCGAAGCCGGCGATCATCGGCACCATCGGCATCGCGAACAGACGCACGTGCGAAGTGTCGACTTCCGCACCGAGCACGTTGGCGAACCTGAGCACGGTGACCGAGACGTCGGGCCTCCTCAGGCGGAACTCCTCGATCGCCGCCTCGGCCTCGACGACATCCTGTTCTATCGAGGTCTTCGGCCGGTGACCGCGGGTCATGTCTTCGGTGAAGAAGGCCGGGTCGTCCTGGGCGCAGCCGTACCAGTGGGCCGAACTCTTGAAGACGAAGCGCTCGACCGGCGAGTCGGCCGCCGAACAGGCGGCGAGGATGTTGAGAGTGCCGATCACGTTGTTCTCGTGGATCGAGGTCGGCTTCGACCCACTCTGGCTGCGGGCCGAGTCCACGATCATCCGCGTGTCGATCACGGTGTCGATCTCCGCCGCACGCACGATCTTCTCGATCAGCGAGTGCTGGACGCCGACCTTGACGAACTCGGTCCTCTCCAGTTCCCGGGTCGGCTCGCTGGAGTCGACGCCGATGATCGCTTCGATCGTCGGATTGGCTTCGAGCGCCTCTGCCAGACGCCCTCCCCAGTGGGTCGAGAGCCCGGTCACGAGGACGCGGCGGGCGCCTGCTCTGGCTGGTTCCGGCATGGCGCCATTGTGGCAGTAAGCGGTCCGGGCCACGGGTAGAGTGCGCCCCCGTGGAACCGCGCGCCGAGAACGACGCCGCCGCCGGGGGTGATCCGGCAGCCGACGACTACGCGCGCTCGGACGGCGAATGGCTGCGCATCGACTGGGCCGACCGCGTGCACAGGGTGACTGTCGAATCCGCGCTCGGAAGCACACCGGTCAACTACGTGGAGAGCGGAGAAGGCCCGCCCGTGCTCATGGTCCACGGCCTCGGAGGGAGCTGGCGCAACTGGCTCGAGAACATTCCCTACCTGTCGCGGCGCCACCGCGTGGTGGCCCTCGACCTGCCCGGCTTCGGGACCAGTCCGCTGCCTCCGAATCAGATCACGATCCCGTCCTATGGCGCCTTCCTCGTGGAGTTTGCTGACGCGCTCGGGCTCGATCCGGATACGGCGCTGGTCGGCCACTCGATGGGCGGATTCATCTCTACAGAGGCGGCGATCGCCAGGCCCGAGCGCTTCTCCTCGCTGGTCCTGGTCGCGGCTGCGGGCATCACCTACGCATGGGTGACGCCCTCACAGAAGGACATGGCGAAGGTTGTCGTCAAGGCGATGATGCCGATCGCCTCGGGCAGCCTCGAGCGGGGATTCTCCCGCAGTCGTCTGCGCTCGGCCCAGTTCGCCGGGGTCTTCGCACACCCGACCCGGATCAGCCGGGAGATGCTCTGGGAGCTCGGCAGCTACGCGATGGACGCGCCGGGCCTGATCCAGGCCGCCTATGCCATCGCCGGTTACGACACCCGTGACCGGCTGCCCGAGATCCGCATTCCGACCCTCCTGATCTGGGGCAACCGGGATCTGCTCGTTCCCGTTCCGGCGGCTTTCGCCTACCGCCGCAAGATCCCTGACGCCGAATTGAGCCTTCTCGACGACACCGGCCACATGATCCAGATGGAGCGGCCGGCCCGGTTCAACGACGACGTCGAGGAGTTCATCGACCGCCGTCGTCGCGAGGGCCGTCCAGCCTTCGCGAACCCGGGCTGAGGTCTCTCAGGCGGAAGGACCGACCAGAGACTCGATATCTCTGGTCAGCGCCCGCTCCCGCTTCTTCAGTGAAGTGACCCTGCGCTCTGCCTTCTTCGACTTCTTCCTGAGCTGTCTGGCCTTCGAGCAGGACTTCGACTTCCTGGCGCAGAGCCTCTTGGCCCTGCGGGCGTTCTTCGAGATCTTCTTCGACTTCTTCTTCGCGGCCTTGATCTGCTTGCGCAGGGCGCGGCGCTTCTTGACGGCCTCGGACCGCTGCGCGGCGACGAAGGTCTGGCTCTGGGTGGCGGCGACCGACACCAGGTTGCCGAGAGCGAGGTTGATGTCGGCGGTATGGAGATTGCCTCCGCCACCGACCACCAGCTGAGTGATGTCCTGGCGGTTGTCACCCGGTTGACGGATGTCTTCGACGTTGAGCCAGCTCACGGTGCCGTTGGTTTCGTCGGTGACCGAGCGGCACTCGCCCTGGTAGAAGTCGGGCATCTGCTGCCAGGGTGCCGAACCCTCCGGAACTCCGACGAAAGCCGGCAGGTTGGCGATCGCGTCGAGTGCGCCGTCGTCGCCCGAGAGCTGCGCCGGGTTCACGCAGAGCACTTCGTGGAGATCCTTGTCGGGGCGCGGTGCCGGGTTGATCCACCAGCTGCCTTCGATCCAACCGTAGGCGGCGCCGGGAGCAGGCTGCTGGTTGTACATCGAATAGGCGATTACGCAGCCGACCTGGTCTCCGGCCTCGCAGGCCGGAATGTTCTGGAACTGACCGCCGACGACCTCACCCTTCGGCACGTAGACCTTGGCGCCGGGGAGAATCGCCGAGATGACCTTGCTCCGGACGGCCGGGTTCGCGTCGACCTCTTCCGCCAGCAGACGGGCCATGTGCGCGGCCCCCTGGGAGTGGCCGATCACAACGACACCACGTCCGTCGTTGTAGTTGTCCATGTAATCGTTCCAGGCGCCGAGCGCGCTGTTGTAGGCGATATCGCGGTACTCGGCGTTCTCAAAGGGCTCGACGCCGGTGATCTGACGGTACATCGGGGCGTAGACGTCACAGACCCTCGAGAACATCCGTGCCTGGTTGACCGCAACCCCCCGGATCGGCGTGTCCTTCGAGAGGTCGGCGTTGGGCGTCGTCTGGGGGCTCTGCGTCGGGTAGAGGTAGAAACAGTCGACCGGTGAATTTTCCGCAGCTTCGAAATCGAGCGCTTCGGTCCGGATCGGGAGTGGCGGGTTGACCGTGTTGTCCGGCGGCAGGAACTTCTCGCCGGCGAGGGTGCCGACACAGGGGTTGTCGGCCTGGCCGGGCTTGCAGAGCCATACGGATTCTTCAGCCGATGCCGGTCCGGCGATGAATGCCAGCCCGAATGCCGCGGCAACCGTGGCAAGGGCCAACGTGATCAGTCGTTTCATGCTCGAATCCTTCATTGATCCTCTTTCCCTCGGCGCCCGGACGGGCCGACGCCCTTGTGGACGTGAAGATTGCTGTTCATTGCCTTCACCGCTTCAACACCGGCGTTCCCATAGGGCTGCGGTCGGGCTCAGGTTATCGCGCCCAGGGATGCCGAACTGACGGCGGCCGCGTACTTGGCCATGACACCGCGTGTGTAGATCGGCTCCGGTGCCTTGTACGCCGCGATCCGCCGGTCGATCTCTTCGACCGAGAGGTCGACGTCGAGCCTGCGGTTGTCGATGTCCACGGTGACCGTATCGCCATCCTGGACAGCCGCGATCGGCCCACCCTTGACCGCCTCCGGGGCGACGTGCCCGATCATCAGGCCGCGCGTGGCTCCGGAGAAGCGGCCGTCGGTGAGCAGTGCCACGTATTCGCCGAGTCCCTCGCCCACGAGGGCCGCGGTGACCTGGAGCATCTCCCGCATTCCCGGACCGCCGGCGGGACCTTCGTTCCTGATCACGATCACGTCGCCCTTCTCGATCCTGCCCTTGCGCACCGCCGCGAAGCAGTCCTCCTCGCGCTCGAAGACGCGCGCCGGCCCGGTATGGCTGCGCCGCTCGGTGCCGGCGACCTTGACCACGGCACCTTCGGGGCAGAGGTTGCCGCGGAGGATGGCGAGGCCACCCTGGGCCTTCAGCGGCGCATCGACCGGCAGTACCACCTCCTGGCCGGGCCGCTCCTCGGCCCGGTCGGCCTCCTCGCCGATCGTATTGCCGGTGACCGTGATCTCGTCCTCGTGCAGGAGGCCGCCGTCCTTGAGCCGCTTCAGTATCAGCGGCACGCCGCCGGCCCGGTACAGGTCGGTTGCGACGAAGCGGCCTCCGGGCTTGAGGTCGGCCAGCAGCGGGGTGCGACCGGATACTTCCTCGAAAACGTCGATGTCGAGTTCGATGCCCGCCTCGCGCGCGATCGCCAGCAGGTGGAGCACGCCGTTCGTGGACCCCCCAGAGGCCGCCACCGCGGCGATTGCGTTCTCGAGCGAGCGCCGTGTGATCACCTTGCTCGGACGCAGGTCGTCGGCCAGGACCTTGAGGATCAGTTCGCCGATCCCGCGTGCGACCTCGTTCTTGTCGGCATCTTCGGCCGGCACCATGGCCGAGAAGGCCGGGGAGATCCCGAGCGCCTCGAAGGCACAGGCCATCGTATTGGCGGTGAACTGACCGCCGCAGGCTCCGTAGCCGGGACTTGCCACGTTCTCTATGTCGGTCAGCTCCTGGTCGGAGATGTCGCCCGCGGCGTGGGCGCCGATCGCCTCGAAGACCTCGAGGATGGTGACGTCCTTGCCTTCGTAGGTGCCGGGCTTGACCGAGCCTCCGTAGAGCACGATCGACGGGATGTCGATGCGCGTCACGCCCATCACCGCGCCGGGGATGGTCTTGTCGCAGGCGGCGAGCGCCACTACCGCGTCGAACTGGTAGCCGCGCGCCATCAGCTCGATCGAATCGGCCACGACCTCGCGGCTGACGAGCGACGACTTCATGCCCTGGGTGCCCATCGTGATGCCGTCCGAGACGGCGACCGTGTTGAACTCCATCGGCGTGCCACCGGCCGCCCGCACGCCCTCCTTCACGTACGCGGCCAGTCCCCGCAGCCCGTAATTGCATGGCATCGCGTCGGTCCAGGTGTTGGCGATCCCGACAGTCGGCTTCTTCAGGTCCTCGTCGCTGAGCCCGATCCCCTTCATGTAGGCGCGCGCGGCCGCCCTGTCCGGCCCGTCGAAAACGGCGGCCGAGCGTGGGCGCGGAAAAGGGCTGGCGGCGGGCTGGTCGTTCGCGGACATGGCCCGTATCTTAGGCCGCGGGGGGTCGACGGCCGCCGGAGGCCCGGCGCAGTCCGAACACGTCCACGGGCCCGGGTCCGGCGCCCACCGAGTCGAGACCGTCGGCGACTGCCCTCGACGCCACTTCCCGGGCCGCCCGGGCCGCGGCTTCGGCGTCCAGGCCGTCGGCCATGAATGCCGCCAGCGCCGACGAATGGGTGCATCCGGAGCCGTGGGCCGAGGTCGCTTCGTGATGGGGGCCTTCGATCGTGACCGTTCGCGATCCGTCACAGAAGACATCGACCAGGCCGGCGCTGTGGCCACCGGTCACCACGGCCACGCCGGGGCCGAGACCGACCACGGCGGCCGCCAGTTCCTGCTGCGAGGCATCACCCCCGAGGCCGGTCAGGGCCCGGGCCTCGGGAATGTTCGGCGTGACCACGCTCGCGCGGGGAAGGACGAGTTCGACCAGTGACCGCTTCGCTTCCGCTTCGAGCAGGTCGGCTCCGCTCTCGGCGACCATGACCGGGTCCAGGACGACCGGGACCGATCCGACCAGGTCCAGGCAATGGTCGACCGCGCCGATCGTCTCGACGGTCCCGAGCATCCCGATCTTCACCGCATCCACGCCGATGTCGTCGACGACGGCCCGGACCTGGGCGACGATCACGGATGGCTCCACCGGCTCGACCGCGCTTACGCCGAGGGTGTTCTGTGCCGTGATCGCGGTGATCGCGGTCATTCCGTGGACGCCGCAGGCGGCGAAAGCCTTGAGGTCGGCCTGGATGCCGGCCCCGCCGCCGGAGTCCGAGCCCGCGATCGAAAGCACTGTGGGTATGCGTCGCTCAATCACCCGGCGGATCATAGGTGGCGGCAGAGGCCAGGCCGGTGCGACCGTATTCGCCGGCCAGAGAACACGTCACGTAGCCGGCGATCTCGAGACGGGCGAGGGCGGCGCCCGTCTCGGCGACCGTCCTTTCGGCCGCCGGAGCGATCGAATCGACCAGGCGGAGGCCGCGCTCGACCGCCTCGAGCACCGGCGCGTCCCCGTCTCTCAGCTCCGGGCCGAACAGCTTCGGCGAAAAGGGGAAGCCGACCCCGGCCAGCCGGTCGAGAACGTCGGTGCCGTCTCGCACCAGCGCGGCGCCGCCGGCGATCAGCTCGTTCGTGCCCACCGAAGGGCCGGCCGTGACCGGTCCAGGCACGGCGCCGACCTCCCGCCCCGCGTCGGCAGCCATCTCGGCCGTGATCAGCGAGCCCGAGCGGCGTGCCGCCTCGACCACGACGGTCATGCTTGACAGGGCCGCCATGATCCGGTTGCGCGCCGGAAAACCCCACCTCCAGGGCCTGGAACCCGGCGGGAGCTCGGAAATGACCAGCCCGCGCTCGCGGACCCGGTGGTGAAGGCGCGAATGGGTCGCGGGATAGGGTCGGTCCGGGCCTCCGGCCATCACCGCGACCGTGCGCCCGCGCTCGATCGCCCCGCGGTGGACCGCGCCGTCGATCCCCAGCGCAAGTCCGCTGACCACGGTGAGGCCCGCTGAAGCAAGCTCCGAGCCGAGCGCGCGCGCGACCTCGAGGCCGTAGCCGGTCGCCCTCCTCGCGCCGACCACCGTGACCGAGCCGTTCATCGTGACTTCCCCGATCCCGAACCCCCGGCCGGTGCCGATGACGCATGCGGGCGCATCGGCACCGTCGTTCAGCCCCTCCGGGAAGCCGTCGTCATGCCTGCACACCGCCCAGCAGCCGGCCTCATCGATCCTGCGCCACAGATCGCCCTCCTCCAGCCTGGAGTTCTCGCTGAGCAGCTCGTCTGCGTTGCGAGGCGCGACGGCGGCCACGAGGTCGCCGTCGCCGAGACGGAGCAGCTCGGCCGTGCGCCTCCCGGCCCGGTCGTCACAGGCGACCTGGATGAACGGTGCGAGCCCGGCGATGAGCCAGCTCCGCCTCAGGCATCCGGCGCAGGCGCGCCTCTCACGGGTCGCGGCGGCACTCACGATCCACCCCTTCGCCTGAGCTGGAGCGCACCGGCCAGATGCTGCTCGAGCACCACCGGGCATCCGTCGAGATCGGCAACCGTCCGGGCCAGCCTCAGGACGCGGTCATGCGAGCGCCCGCTGAGCCGTCGGCTGCGACCGGCCTCGACCAGCAGCCGCCGGGCGTCCGGCTCGAGCTCGAAACGTGCGATCTCGGCCCGGTCCGCAGCGCCGTTCACGCGTCCATCGCCAAGCCGCGCCGACATCAGCCGCCGCGCCCGGACGACCCGGTCCCTGACCGGTCCGGATGCCTCGCCCTCCTCCCCTGCCATCGCCTCCGGGGCGGGCTGGGCCACGGCGACGATCATGTCGATACGGTCGGCCAGCGCCCCGCTCAGCGTGGCCCGGTAGCGGGCGGTCGAAGCCGGCGTGCAGGTGCAGCCGGGGTCTTCTTCCCCTCTTCCGCAAGGGCAGGGATTGGCGGCTGCGACGAGAGTGAACGAGGCCGGCAACGTGCGGCGGCCGCTGGCTCTGGCGATCGTGACCTGACCGGACTCGAGCGGCTCGCGCAGTGCCTCCAGCGCGGGCCGGCTGAACTCGCAGAGCTCATCGAGGAAGAGCACTCCGCGATGGGCGAGCGTGATCTCCCCCGGGCGCGGAGGCGTGCCGCCACCGACCAGCCCGGCCGCCGAGACGGTGTGATGGGGCGCCCGGAACGGGCGCGCGGCCGAGACCGGCCCCGAACCGCAGACTCCGGCGATGCGCGCAACCTCGAGGATCTCGTCGCTGCTCATCGGCGGCAGCACCGAGGGAAACCGCCGCGCCGCGAGCGACTTGCCCGATCCGGGCGGCCCGACCATCAGCAACGCATGGCCGCCGGCGGCTGCGACCTCGATCGCCCTGCGCAGGCCCTGCTGCCCCCTGAGGTCCCGCAGGTCCGGGAGCACCGGCGTGTCGGCGAGATCGGCGGGTTCCGCCCGGGCGCCGGGAACGAGGCCGCGACCGAGCCTGCGAAGCTCGGCGATGTTCGAGATCGTCCTGACCTCGGCACCGGGAGCCAGCGCCGCTTCGGGCCCGTTCGCCTCCGGCAGGATTATGCCTCTGCACCCACGTCCCCGGGCTGCCTCGGCCATCGCCAGGGCCCCGCGGACCGGCCTCACCGAACCGTCCAGCGCCAGCTCTCCGGCAACGGCCCAGCCGGCCAGTTCTGCGCCGGGGATCTCGCCACCGGCGGCAAGCAGTGCGGAGGCCAGGGCCAGGTCCATTCCCGGGCCGGCCTTGCGCAGGTCGGCCGGGGCGAGGTTGGCCGTGATCCGGCGCATCGGGAACTCGAAGCCGGTGTTGACGAGCGCTGCCCTGACCCGCTCCCGCGCCTCGCGCACCGCGAGGTCGGGAAGCCCCACTATCTGGAAGCTGGGAAGCCCGCGGTGGACGTCGACCTCCACCCGGACCGGCCTGGCCGAGATCCCTTCGAGCGTGAATGAAGTCGTTTCCGCAAGCACCAGTCGAAGCTAAGGCCCGCCGTCTCACGCGTCACCGCACGGGCTCGACAATTCCGTGACACCGCGCTCGTGGTTGGGTGACAACCCCAGGGAAGCCCGAGGCCGGCGTCTACTGTCGGCCCATGCGCGAGCGAACCGACGAACGCGATCCGACCCCCGACCCGCGGCGTAGTCTCGGATCATGGGCCGAAGAACTGTGCGCTTCCGAGCTGGAGCGCCGGGGCTGGCAGATCCTTGATCTCAACTGGCGCATCCGCATGGGGGAACTCGACATTGTCGCCGCCGACGGGCCTGCACTGGTGGTGGTCGAGGTCAAGTCCCAGCGGGCCGGGAACCGGTCGGGACCGGTACGGCCGGTGCTCGCGGTCGGGCGGAGCAAGCAGCGGCGACTCAGGCTGCTGGCAGAGGCATGGCTGCAGGCCGGCGAGCGACGATGGCTGTTCGAGACCGTGCGCTTCGACGTGGTCGGGATCACGATCGACGCGGCCGGAGACGTCGCCTGCTGGCAGCACATCGAGAACGCCTTCTGAGCTTCACGCAGCCCCGGCAGAAGCGTAGGCGGCCGAATTGAACGACATCCTGTGGATCGGGGAGGGGCCATGAGCGGCTATCGCCTCCCGGTGAGACTCGCTGGCGTAGCCCTTGTGGCTCTCGAAGCCGTATTCCGGGTAGCGCAGCCCGGCCCGGGCCATGCATCTGTCCCGGCTCACCTTCGCCACGATCGAAGCGGCCGCGACCGCCGCGCTCTTGCTGTCGCCCTTCACGAGCTGCCGGTGTTCGAGCCGGCAGCCGGGCAGCCGGAAACCGTCGACCAGCCTCGTCACGCCGGAAACGGTCCCGGTCCCCTCCAGCGCCCGGGCAAGGCACTCGATGTTGCTCGCCTGCAGTCCGGCGTGGTCGATGTGGCGGGCCGAGCGCATGATGATCGCCACCGCGGTCGCACAGCGCAGGATCTCGGGCAGCAGCCTCTCGCGGGCCGCGGGAGAGACCCGCTTCGAGTCGTTCAGCGCCGCCAGCCTGCCCGCCCCGAAGCTCTCCAGGCAGTCGCGGTCGAAGACGACCGCTGCCGCGACTATCGGGCCGGCCAGGCAGCCGCGGCCCGCTTCGTCGGCGCCGGCCACCGCACCGCGGCCGATCCCCAGATCGTGGGCGAAGAGCCCTGCTGGATCGGGCCCGGAAGGCTTAGAGCCCACCGATGCGGTTCGGCGGCCAGTAGGTGCCGAAGGCCTTGCCGATCAGCGATTCCTCGGGCAGCGGACCCCAGAAGCGGCTGTCGTCGCTCTGGCCGCGGTTGTCGCCCATCACGAAGTAGTGGCCTTCCGGGACCGTGACCGGCTCGGGCAGGTTGCAGCCCTGGCCGCCGGGGCCGCAGGGGATGATCTCGTAGCCGTCCGGCTGCTGGGGGCTGCCGTTGACGACGGGTATGCCGTCCTCGACCGCGACGGTATCCCCGGGACCGGCGACGATGCGCTTGATGAAGGTGTCGGGCGACTCCCCCTCGGTCGCTTCAGGGCAGGCCTGGCCGGGCTTCGCCCGCACGCCGCATTCGGGCCCGTTGCTGCTGACGCCGCTCGGCGGACGGAAGACGACGACGTCACCCGGGGCGGGATCGTCGAAGTGGTAGATGAAGCGGTTGACCAGCACCCTCTGGCCGATGTCGAGAGTGGGCTCCATCGAGCCGGAGGGGATCTGGTACGGCTTGATCAGGAAGGCCTGGATCAACAGCGCGAGGCCCAGGGCCAGCGCAACGATCACGACCAGTTCGACGAAACTTCCCCCGGCCGTCTTCGGCTTGGGGATGCGCGGGCTCAGGCTTCGTCCTTCTCGTCCTGCTCGCCTTCTTGCGCGGTCTGCTCGCCCGCGTCGGCCTCGGCGGCTTCGTCGCTCTCGCCGGAGGCCTCAGTCTCGGCTGCGGGCTCTTCTTCCGCTGCTGCTTCGTCAGCGGCCTCTTCTTCCGCTGGTGCTTCGTCAGCAGCCTCCGCGGCCGGAGCCTCGTCGGCGGCAGCCCCGTCAGCTTCCTCGCCTTCTGCCACATCGGCGACTTCCGACGTCTCGCCTTCGGCGGAGCCGGACTCGGCTACGGACAGCTCTTCTTCCGGAGCCAGCCCCTCGCCGGAGGCGTCGACCGCTCCTTCCTCCGAGACCGAGACCATTTCTTCGTCGATGCCCCAGCGGCGCTCCGCGACGCGCGCGGCCTTGCCGACGCGGCCGCGCAGGTAGTAGAGCTTGGCCCGGCGCACGCGGCCGCGCGATGCGACCTCGAGCTTCTCGATCTTCGGCGAATGCAGCGGGAAGGTCCGCTCCACGCCGACGCCGAAGGACTGCTTGCGCACGGTGAAGGTCTCTCTGGAGCCGGAACCCTGGCGCTTGATCACGACGCCCTCGAAGACCTGCGGACGCTTGCGGTTGCCCTCGATGACGAGGAAATGCACCCTCACGCGGTCACCCGGCTCGAACGGCGGGAGTCCTTTGCGCAGCTGGCTGCGCTCGATGTCCTGGATGACTGTGCTCATGGCTCAAAAATACGGGCCGGCGGGGCCCGCGAAGCGGCAATGCTACCGACTCGCCGGGATCGGCGGCTTCAAGTCACCCGCCCCTCTCCCTGCTCCTCTCGAGGCGCCACTGCCGGACCCTGTCGTGGTCACCCGAAATCAACACCTCGGGTATGCCCCAGCCGCGGTATTCCGGCGGCCTCGTGTAGTGCGGGTACTCGGGCATTCCGCCGAGCGCCTCGCTCCAGGACTCCTCGACCGCACTCTCGCGGTCGCCCAGCGCCCCGGGAAGACGCCGCATGATCGCGTCGGCCACGACCATGGCCGGGATCTCGCCACCGGCCAGCACGTAGCGGCCGATCGAGACCTCGTCGTCGGCGAGGTGCTCGTGGACCCGGTGGTCGAAGCCTTCGTAGCGGCCGCAGAGCAGGGCGAGTGCGGGCTCGGTCGCCAGTTCGGTGACCAAAGCCTCGTCGAGAAGCCGCCCGGCCGGGCTCAGGACCACCGTGCGCGGCCTCTCGCCATCGCCGTATACGCCGGTCAGTGCGGCATCCACGACGTCAACCCTGATCACCATGCCGGCCCCGCCGCCATACGGCGCATCGTCGACGCGGCCGCCCTTCAGTGGTGTCCAGTCGCGGTAGTCGCGGATCTCGAGCGAAGCGCCGCTCTCTACCGCTTTCCTGACCGGACGCTGTCCGCGGAACCATTCGAAGGCCTCCGGGAAGAGGGTGAAGATGTCGAGGTTCACGGCCGGTGACCTGCCGCCGGGCAGCTCAGTCGAGGATGTCGACCAGTACCCGGCGCTCTTCGCGCACGGCGGCCGCCTTGGCGACTGTGCGAAGCGCGTTGGCGACCCGGCCGCCCTTGCCGATCACCCGCCCGAGGTCGTCCTCGTTGACCGTGATCTCGTAGACGAGGTCACCGTCCTCTTCGAGCTCCACGACCTCGACCGCGTCCCGGTCCTCGACCAGGGAACGCGTCAGGAAGAGCAGCATCTCCTGCAACGCGGTCAGCTCCCGCTGGCCTTGATGCCCTTGATGCGCAGCAGGCCGGCCACCCGCTCCGAGGGCTGGGCGCCCTTCTCGAGCCAGTACTTCGCACGCTCTTCGTCGAGCACGATGGTCGACGGGTCGGTCTGCGCGTTGTACTGGCCGATCGTCTCGATGCTGCGCCCGTCACGGGGGGAGCGCTTGTCTGCGACGACGATTCGCCAGATCGGGTTCTTCTTGGAACCCACTCTTCTGAGTCTGATTCGGACTGCCATTGGACGCGAGATCCTACAGATTCTCAGCGCCGGCGGACCTTGGGGCGCTGGACCTTGCCG
Organism: uncultured Solirubrobacterales bacterium; assembly: GCA_963701635.1. GTDB lineage: Bacteria > Actinomycetota > Thermoleophilia > Solirubrobacterales > 70-9 > 67-14. The sequence continues at coordinate 134,523 of CAVPAU010000002.1, read as the reverse complement.
GTCATCCTTGCCAGCTGCTGGGGATCGGGCATGTTTCCGGTGGCCATCTGCTTCATCAGGCGGCGCATCTGGTCGAACTGCTTGACGAGGTTGTTGACCTGCTGGATCTTCGTTCCCGAGCCCTCGGCGATGCGTCGCCGGCGCGATCCCTTGATCAGTTCGGGGAAGGCCCTCTCCTCCGGAGTCATCGACAGGATGATCGCCTCGACCCGGTCGAGCTCGCCCTCGTCGACCTCCGTGTCCTTGAGCTGCTTCTTCACCGCGCCCATGCCCGGCATCATGCCCATCAGGTTGCCGATCGGGCCCATTTTCCGGACCTGGCGCATCTGCTTCAGGAAGTCCTCGAGCGTGAAGGTCTCGCTCGCCATCTTGCGCTGCAGCTCTTCGGCCTCGTCCTCGGAAACCTGCGCCTCGGCCTTCTCGATCAGGCTCAGCACGTCACCCATGCCGAGGATCCGGCTCGACATGCGATCCGGATGGAAGCGCTCGAAGTCCTCGAGCTTCTCACCCGTCGATGCGAAGAGGATCGGCTTGCCGGTGACCGCCTTGACCGACAGTGCGGCGCCGCCGCGGGCGTCTCCGTCGAGCTTCGAGATGATCACGCCGTCGAATTCGGCCGCCTCCGAGAACGACTCTGCCACTCCGACCGCGTCCTGGCCGGTCATCGCGTCGACCACGAGAAGCACGTTGTGCGGCTTCGTCTTCTTGCGGATCCGCGCCAGCTCGTCCATCAGGTCGCCGTCGATGTGGAGCCGGCCCGCAGTGTCGATGATCAGTACGTCGCGGCCCTCGTCCCTGGCCTTGTCGAGTGCCCAGCCGGCGATCTCGACCGGATCGGCGTCGGCACCCTGCTGGTAGACCACGGCACCTGCCCGCTGGCCGACCGTCTCCAGCTGCTTGATCGCCGCCGGCCGGTAGACGTCACAGGCGGCGAGTGCGACCTTCTTGCCCTCCTTCTTCAGCAGCATCGCGAGCTTCGCCGTGGCGGTCGTCTTGCCCGAGCCCTGGAGCCCGGCCATCAGGATGACCGTGATCCCCTTCTGCGAGAACACGAGATCGCGCCCGGCTCCGCCCATCAGCTCGGTCAGTTCCTCGTCGACGATCTTGACGACCTGCTGGCCGGGGTTGAGGCTGCCCATCACGTCGGCACCGAGACAGCGCTCCTTCACCTTCGCGGTGAACGCCTTGACCACCTTGAAGTTGACGTCGGCCTCGAGCAGCGCGAGGCGGATCTCGCGCATCGCCTTGTCGACGTCGTCCTCGGTCAGCCTGCCGCGGCCGCGGACGTCCGAGAGAGTCGACTGGAGCCGGTCTGAGAGCTGGTCGAACATGGACCCGGCACCTTACCGGCAGTCCGGCCTCAGCCGGGAGGGAGTACCGAGCGCACGGAATCGACGCCCGGCTCAGGACTCGTCGAGCAGCGCGTGCGCGAAGTCGTCCGGGTCGAACGGCCGCAGGTCCTCGAGCTTCTCCCCCACGCCGATCAGCTTGACCGGGATCCCGAGCTCGGTTGCGATCGCGAGCGTGATGCCGCCCTTCGCCGTGCCGTCGAGCTTGGTCAGGACGACGCCGTCGAGCGAGGTGGCGTCGGCGAAGGCCTGGGCCTGACGCAGGCCGTTCTGGCCGGTCGTCGCATCGATCGAGATCAGGGTCTCGTGCGGGGCGCCGGGAAGCTGCTTTTCGATCACGCGGCGGACCTTTCCGAGTTCGTCCATGAGGTTCGACTGCGTATGCAGGCGACCCGCAGTGTCGATGATCACGACGTCGGTCCCCCGGGCCTTCGCCGCGTTGATCGTGTCGAAGGCGACGGATCCTGGATCGGCCCCTTCGTTGGACCTCACGATTCCGGCTCCGGAACGCTCGGCCCACGTGGTCAGCTGCTCGGCCGCCGCCGCGCGGTAAGTGTCGGCGGCGCCGAGCAGGACCGACAGTCCGAACTCGTTCTGCAGGTGCCAGGCGATCTTGCCGATCGACGTCGTCTTGCCGGTTCCGTTGACGCCTGTCATCAGCAGCACCGCAGGCTCGGCGCTCAGGTTGATCGGCGCGCGGTTGGTCGAAGCGATCTCCGCAAGGATCTCGACCAGCCGGCCCTTTATCGCCTCGCCGTCGGCGGGCACCTCGCCCGCGTCGACTTCGTGCTCGAGCTTCTCGACGACCTTTGCCGTCGTCGTCGCGCCGGCATCGGCATAGATCAGAGCCTCCTCGAGCCGCTCCCAGGTCTCGTCGTCGATCTTGTCGAACAGGCTCGAGCTGATCTCCTCGGTCAGCGCCCGGCGGCTCTTCGAGAGGCTCTCACGAAGGCGGCTGAAGGCTCCCCTGCGCTTCGGGGCGTCTTCTTCAGCGAGCTGCCGCGGTACGTCGCGCGGCGCGCGGTCACCGAGGTCGAGGATGTCGTTCCACGTAGTACTCACGGGCCGGGATCCTGACGGATCGCGACCGGTCAGGCTGCTTCGTCCATTTCACCGTCGCCGACCGCTGCGAGCTCGCGGGGCAGGCGCCTGGAAACGACCTTGGTCACACCGTCCCCGCCCATGCTGACGCCGTAGAGCACGTCGGCTGCGTCCATGGTGAGCTTCTGGTGGGTGACGATGATGAACTGGGTCCGGTCGGAGAAGCGCCGGACCATCTCGAGAAAACGCGTGATGTTCGCGTCGTCGAGCGCCGCTTCGACCTCGTCGAGGATGTAGAACGGACACGGCCGCGCGAGGAAGACCGCGAATACGAAGGCGAGGGCGGTCAGCGCCTTTTCACCGCCGGAGAGCAGCTTCATCTGCCGCATGCGCTTACCGGCGGGCGTCACCTCGAGTTCGACCCCGAGGTCGGCCTGGATCTCGTCCTCGTCGGCCTCGGCCGCATCGGCATCCTCCCCGGCACCTTCACCCTCTGCGGCGGGCTCCGGCGCCGGCCGGAGATCGACTGAACGCAGCCTTCCGCTGCCACCCGGGAAGAGGTGTCCGATCATCTCCTCGAAGTTCTCTGCGGTGGCGGCGAAGGTCTCGTCGAAGGAACGAGTGATCTCGGAGTCGATGTCGCGGATGATCCCTTCGAGCTCACGCAGCGCCCGCTCCGTGTCCTCGCGCTGGGAGAGCAGCTGCTCGAGGTGCTCGAGCGCCTCTTCGTACTCGCGCTGCGCGAGCGGGTTGACGGGCCCGAGCCGCTCCCGGCGCAACCGGAGGTTGGTCAGGCGGCGTTCGATCTCCTGGCGCTGCTCGTCCTCGAGCGGCGCTTCGGCTTCGGGGATCTCCCGGTCGAGCTTCTCCGCGATGCGTCCGAGCTCGGCGGCGGCCTCGGCGCGGCGGTCCCCGAGATGCGCGGCCTCGACCTCAGCGGCCGTGACCTCTTCGGCAACCGCACGCAGCTTCGCCTGGATGTCGATCTCCTCGTCGGAGCACAGCTTCAGTTCTGCGGCGATCTCGTCAGCATCGCCCTGGTCCCCGATCACGGTCCGCTCGGCCCGCGAAACCCGCTCCCTGACCGCGTCCCCCACAGCCCTGCCTGCCAGGCTCAGGCCGGATATTGCCGACATCAGGCCTTCGACCTCGGCCATCTTCTCTCCGAGCCTCTCCCGGTGACGCTCGCCGAGCAGGCCCTCAGCCCGGCGGGCGTGGCGCGTGGCGCGTTCGGCCCCCGTGTGGACCTCGGCCAGGGCCTCGAGCCGGTCGGCCTCCGGGCTCTCGCCCCGGGCCTGCCGGAGCCCTTCGGCCGCAGATCCCAGCCCCGCGTCGACCTCCGCGAGCTCCTCGACCAGGCGACGGGAGCGCTCGCTGGCGGAGCCACTCGCGCCGAGATCGAAGGTCAGCGGGGCGAGCTCGACCCGGAGCGCCTCCAGCCTGGCGTCGAGCGAGCGGCCCCGCTCGGCGATGGCGGAAGTACTGATCGCGATCTGTTCCTGGCCCGAGCGCAGCGAGTTGAGCACCCCCCAGATCGCCGTCCGTTCCCGGTCGCGTTCGGCGAAGCGCTCCTCGGCGGCGCGGCGTCGTTTGGAGACAGCCGCCAGCTTCTCCTCCAGCGCCGTACGCCGGCCGCGGGCCTGCTCGGCAGATAGGCGGGCCTGCTCGAGGCGGGCCTCTCCGAATCTCAGTTCTTCGGCAACGACCTGCGCCCTGAGGCCCAGTTCCTCGCGCTCGATGCGGGCCCCGATCTCCGCTGCGTTGGCCTGTTGCTTCAGAGGTCTCAGCGCGCGTCGGGCCTCTCGTTCGACGTCCAGCGCCCGGTCGAGGTTGTCGCGCGTCGCCTTGAGCTTCAGCTCGGCCCTGCGGCGACGCTTGCGGAACTTGCCGAGCCCGGCTGCTTCTTCGATCAGCATGCGCCGTTCGCGCGGCTTCGAGTGGACTATCGAATCGACCCGCCCCTGGCTGATGACCGAGTGCATCTCCTTGCCGAGATTGGCATCGGAGAGGATCTCGACGATGTCGACGAGCCGGCACCGGGCGCCGTTGAGCCGGTACTCACCCTCGCCCTGGCGATCGAGCCGCCGCGTTATCGCGATCTCTGTGAATTCCGAGTCGATACCGGCGTCGGAGTTGTCGATGACGACCTCGACCTCCGCCGAGGACCGCGCTCCGATGTTCTTGCCTCCGACCGAGATCACGTCCTGCATCGAGGCTCCGCGGACCGCACCGGGACTCTGCTCGCCGAGGGCCCACAGCACGGCATCCGTGATGTTCGACTTTCCCGAACCGTTGGGCCCCACGATCACGCTGACGCCGGGGGCGAAGCGCAGTTCGGTCCTCTCGGGGAAGGACTTGAAGCCCTTCATGGTCACTGAGCGCAGGAACATGGTTACCTAAGGCTGCCGTTCCGGTCGGACGCTCCGCGGGTCAGCCACCGAGAGCCTCCAGTGCGCGCTCGGCGGCGGCCTGGCCGGCCGCCTTCTTGCTCCGTCCTTCGCCCCTGCCGATCTCGTCGCCCTCCAGCCTGACCACGACCTCGTAGGTCCTTTGATGGGCCGGGCCGCGCGCGTCGACGACCTCGTACTCGACCACGCCACCGTTGCGCGCGACGCTCTCCTGGAGGGCCGACTTGAAGTCGGTGCGCGTGCTCTGGACAGTCTCTATCCGGACCCTGAAAGCCTTCTGTACGGCGGCAGCCGTGCGCTCAAAACCGAACTCGAGGAAACAGGCGCCGATCATCGCCTCGGTCACCTCGGGAAGGGGGCGCTCCCCCTCGAGCAGCAGCCGGGCCGGGGTCTGCGTGCCTTCGGGGCCTCCCGGGTCGGCGGCCATCAGCATCTCCGGGATCCCGATCTCCCTGCCGACCGCAGCACACGAAGCGCCGCTGACGGCCTGGTTGAGGATCTTCGTCAGTTCGCCCGCATCGAGGCCGGGATGGTCGCGGTAGAGGCCGTCCGCGACCGCCAGGCCGAGCACGCTGTCGCCGAGCAGTGCCAGGCGCTCGTAGGAGCCGACCCTTTCGCGGGCCCACGACGAGTGCGTTAGCGCGGTGCGCCGCGACTCCTCGGGCAGCGCGTCGATCAGGCCGCGCAGTGCTTCGCCGGCGCGGTCGCCGCCGGAGCGCCGCTCACGCGCCCGTCTTAGCCAGGACAAAGTCAACCGCGTCTCCGACCGTGATGAGTTCACTCGCCTCCTTCTCGGAGACCGTGATGCCGTAACGGTCCTCGAGCTCCATGACGAGCTCGTAGAGGTCGAGCGAGTCGGCATCGAAATCCTCCTTGAAGCGAGCCTCGGGGGTCACGTCGTCCCGGTCGAGCTCGAGCTCGGTGACCAGGTGCTCGCGCACGAGGTTCATGACTTCGTCCCGGTTCATCGCTGACTTCCTATCACGCCTGTTCACCGGAACCGATTGCGCCCCGGTTGAGCCCCACCCGGTGGAGCATTTCCTCGGTCAGGCCGGGAGCGTCCACGGCCGCCCCGCGCGCGGCCACGCGGATCGCGTTCGCCACCCCGTCCGGTCCCGAGCTGCCGTGGCCGACGACAGCTACGCTGCGCAGCCCGAGCAGGATCGCACCGCCGGTGGTGTCCGGGTGGAGATCGCTCCTCAGCCCGCTCAGGGCCGGCTTCAGCATCAGCCCGCCGAACGCCGACAGCGGGTTGCTGCGGGCGGCGTCGGATATCGAAGACGTGACCACCTTGACCGCCCCTTCCATCGCCTTGACGACGACATTGCCCGTGAAGCCGTCGGTGACGATCACGTCGGCACCGGCCCCCGGGATGTCCCCGCCCTCGACGTTGCCGACGAAGTCGATCTCCCCGGACCGGGACAGGACGTCGTGGGCCTCGATCTCGACCCCCCTTCCCTTGCCGGACTCCTCGCCGACCGACAGCAGGCCCACCGCCGGTGCTTCGACGCCCATCACCGCGGACGAGAAAGCGGCGCCCAGGTAGGCAAACTGGACCAGGTGCTGGGCCCTGACCTCCACGTTGGCGCCGATGTCGAGGAAGAGGACCGGCTTGCCGGGCAACGGGATGACCACGGCGAGGGCCGGGCGCTTCACCCCCCTGAGGCGTTTCAGACCGAAGGTGGAGGCCGCCATCGCGGCACCGGTCGAGCCGAGGCTGACCACGGCCTCGGACCTCCCTTCACGCGTGTCCTCCACGGCCCGGACGATCGATGCCCCGGGACGGTTTCTCACCGCCGGAACCGGATCGTCGAGGTTGCTTATCGATTCCCGGACGTCGATCAGCTCGGCGCCCGACACGTCGGTCAGGTTGATCCGGTCGTCCGGCCCGAAGACCCTTATGCCGATCCCGTCCGCGGCCGCCAGGCGAACACCGGCTTCGAGTACGTCGAAGCCCTTTTCCACCCCGAATCCGTCGAGCGCGACCGTGGTCCCGCCAGGGGACTTCAACTACTCCCCCGTCGGGGGAAGTCCCTCGATGCCGGGCCTGCGCTGCGCGATCACCTCGCGACCGGCGTAATCACCGCATGACGGGCAGACCCGGTGCGGAAGCCTCGGCGAGTGGCACTTCACGCAGTGGTTCACGCGGGCCTTGTCGGCCCGGTGGGTGGCACGGCGCTTGTCGCGCCGGGTGCGGGAGGTTCTCTTCTTCGGTACGGCCATGGCGTCGGCGCAGTCTAGAGAAAAGCGGCCGCCTGCGCATTGCCGGGAACGACCCGGACGGTGTCAGCTCAGCTCGCGCAGCTTCGCCCACCGCGGATCGGTGTCCTGGCCGTGGTCGTGCGCCCCCGGATCGGCCCCGTTCAGGCTCTCTCCGCAGTAGGCGCACAGCCCGAGGCAGTCCGGGCGGCAGACGATCTGATTCGGCAGCGAGAGGATCAGTGCGTCGTGGGTCCACGATGCGAGGTCGAGGATCCCGTTCTCGACGTAGGGACTCTCCAGTTCCGCCGCGCTCGCCTCGTCTTCACCGTCGTCTTCGTCGGTGCCAGGACGCACCGGCACCGGCTCGGGCGGCTGGTCGACTTCCCGCACGTCGACGCTCACGGTCGCCAGGGCCGGCTCGAGGCAGCGGTAGCACGGCCCGGCGAGACCGACCTCGAATCGCAGCCTGAGCGCGAAGCCGGAAGTCGTCCTCGAGACGTCGAGGCGGAAGCCGGTCTCCGGGGGCTCGGGCCTGTATGTCTGCCCGCCGAGGTTCACGTCGTCCAGCGCCACCTGGCCCTGAAGCTGTCTGGCGTCTCCGTAGGCGAGGCCGAGGGAGTCGAGGTCCACTGTTTCCATCAGCATGGTTCTGTCTCCAGACTGGCATGGGTCTACGATGTCGATCCGCCTACCAGCGTAACGAGATGAGCAGACCGCAATCGACACCCGACGATTCGACCTACCTCGCGTCGGTGCGCTCCCAGGTCCCCCACTACGACGCCCTCCAGGCGGCGGCCGTCGAGGCCATCCCTTTCGAACCCGAATCGGTGCTCGAGCTCGGAATCGGCACCGGTCACACGAGCGCAAGGCTGCTGCGACGCTTCCCCGAGGCCAGGATCACCGGGCTCGACAGCGACCCGGTCATGGTGTTCCGCGCCCGCGAGCAGATCAGCGACGTGAAGCTGGCCCGCATGGAGGACCCGCTGCCCGACGGGCCATGGGATCTGGTGATCTCGGTGCTCTCTCTCCACCGGCTCACCGACGGGCAGAAGCGCTCCCTTTTCCGGCGGGTTCGCGAGCAGTCGAAGTCGCTCGTGATCGGCGACTTCGTATCGCTGCCGTCGGGTGAGGGCGAAACCGAGGTACCCGGCAGGGCCTACCCGGATACCGCGGATCAGCTGGTCGCCTGGAGCGGCGGCGAAGTCAAGTGGAGCCGGGACGACCTCGTGGTCGTCGCCGCCGACTACCGCTGAGGACTAGTCCTCGAGTTCGTCGATCGGTTCTTCGTCGCGGCCGGCCAGCCGGTCGCGACCGCGCTGAACCGCGGCGGTGAACTTCTGGAGGTTGACCTCGAGGGTGCTGAGGATCTCGTCGGCGTAGTCCTCCGCCCCGAGCCGGATCTCGCGCTCGCGCGAGCGGGCGTCTTCAACGATCTCGTCGGCCGCCCTCTCGGCCTGCTTGGTCACCTCTTCGTCGGAAACCAGGCGGGCCTGCTGCTCGCGCGCCTCGCGCACGACCCGCTCGGCCTCGCGCTTGGCTTCCTCGAGCATTTCCTGCCGCTCCTTGACGATCCACCGCGCCTGTTTGATCTCTTCAGGGATCGTCGCCCGCATCTGGTCGAGCAGGTCGTAGATCTCCTCGCGATCGACGCGCACCTGGTCGGTCAGTGGCACCGGCCGCGCGTTGTGGACGAGGTCATCGAGCTTGTCTATTAGGACGAGGACATCCATTGCTCAGGGAACCTTATGCGTATCGGGGGTTTCGTGCCTGAAAGCGTTCATTTGCTGGAACATTCTGCATGGAATCGCCCACTCCTTGTCGCCACGCCTGAAGCCTCTCAACCGACTCACTTGCGTCCCAGCCTATCGGCCAGGGCGGCGGCTACGGGCACGGGGACGAGGTCGGTGATGTCGGCGTTGAAGATCGCCATCTCCTTGACCCCGGTCGAAGAGAGGAAGCTGAAGTGCGAGCGGGCGAAGACGTAGACGCTCTCGATCTCGGGGTCGAGCTTGTGGTTGAGCTGGGCCATCTCGAACTCGTACTCGAAGTCGGAGATCGCCCTCAGCCCCTTGATCACGGCCGTGGCCCCCACTTCGCGGGCGAACCGGACCAGCAGGTCGGAGAAGATCTGCACCTCGACGTTGCCGAGGTCGCCGGTCGCATCTTCGATGAAGGCCTTGCGCTCCTCGGCCGTGAACAGAGTCGCGTTCTTCCGCATCGGCTTATTGACGACGCCGACCACGATCCGGTCGAACATGCGTGACGAGCGCGCGATGATGTCGAGATGGCCGTTGGTGACCGGGTCGTAGCTGCCGGGGCAGATGGCGATGCGCATGGAATCTGGCTTCATTCTCTTTCGGGGGACGAGGGGTTGACGTGGAATGTAACCAGTGTGCGGCCGTACCGGCGCTCACGGACCTTTTCCAGGGACGGGAGTTCGAGTTCCCGGCCGGCTTCGCTCTCGACCACCACCCTGCCGCCCGGGGCGAGCAACGCACCGAGACACGGGTCGATGCACTGCGCGACTTCGGCGATCCGCCGGTACGGCGGATCGAGCAGGATCACGTCGAATCGGCTGCCGCCGCCCCCGGACGCAACCCAGTCGGCGGCATCGGCGCGGACCAGTTCGGTCCGGTCGACCAGACCGAGGTTGTGCACGTTGCCCATGGCCGGCCGCGTATCGCGGTCCACGAGCACGGCAAAGGCCGCGCCGCGTGAAACCGCCTCGATGCCGAGTGCCCCGGTGCCGCAGTACAGGTCGGCCACGCGGGCACCTTCGATGTCCCCGAGGGCAGAGAACAGCGCCTCCCGGACCCGCTCCGGCGTCGGCCTCACCTTCCAACCCTTCGGTGCCAGCAGCTGCCGGCCCCCGAGCTCGCCTGCGATCACCCTCAACCGACCGCTCCCGTGCGGTCGAAGCGGCGCCGGGCCTGATCGACGGCCGGTCCGAGCACTGGTGAGTCGAGCCCACCGGCGGCGCCGGCCAGCCGTTCGAGATCCTCCCGGGATGCTTCGAGCAGGCCGGCGTCGTCGGGCAGCCGGGCGACCCGGAACCGGGGCAGGCCGTGCTGGCGCGTGCCGGTCAACTCGCCCTCTCCCCTGATCTCGAGGTCGATCTCGGCCAGGCGGAATCCGTCTGATTCGGTCGTCAGCGCCGAGAGCCTGCGCCGGGCGGAAGGCGTGTTCGAGGAGCTCATCAGCACGCAGCTTCCCCCATGGGCGCCGCGGCCGACCCTGCCCCTGAGCTGGTGGAGCTGGGAGAGGCCGAAGCGCTCCGCTGCTTCGATCACGATGACAGTCGCGTTGGCAACGTCGATACCGACCTCGATGACCGTGGTCGCCACGAGCACGTCGGTCAGCCCCCGCTCGAATGCCTTCATCGCGACCTCCCTTCGCTGCGGGCTCATCCGGCCGTGGACCAGGCCGACTTCGAGCCCTTCCAGTTCACCCGCGCGAAGCCTCTCGGCCTCGGCCTCGGCGGCGCGGGCCTCGACCGTCTCCGACTCCTCGACCAGCGGACAGACGACGAAGGCCTGGCGCCCCCGTTCCACCTCTGCCCTGACGCGCGCGAATACGCCGGCACGGTCCGACTCCCCGGCGAGCACGGTCTCGACCGGCAACCGCCCCGAGGGCAACTCGCGGATCGCGGTCACATCGAGGTCACCGTAAGAGGTGAGCGAGAGCGTGCGGGGAATCGGTGTGGCCGACAGATGCAGAACGTTCGCTCCGTGGCCGGACGGGGCCTTCGAATCGAACTGCTCGCGCTGCCGGACGCCGAACCGGTGCTCCTCGTCGATGACGCAGACCGCGAGCGAGGCGAAGGTGACCGGGTCCTCGAGCAGCGCCTGCGTCCCGACGATGATCGAGGGCTCCCCCGATTCCAGCGAAGACAGTACCTCGGCCCGCTGCCCCGGTGTGCTCGAGCCGGTCAGCGTCCCGAGCCTGACCCCGGTCCCGCGGAGCAACCTGGCGATCGTCGAGACGTGCTGGCCGACCAGCACCTCGGTCGGCGCCATCATCGCCGCCTGCGCGCCCGATTCCACGGCGCGCAGCATCGCCCACAGGGCGACCACGGTCTTGCCGGACCCGACCTCCCCCATCAGCAGGCGTCTCATCGGCTGCGGCCGCGCCAGGTCGAGCGCGATCTGCTCGATCGCAGCACGCTGGTCGCCGGTCAGCTCGAAGGGCAGGCCCTCCAGCCACGCCTCCGAGACGCCCGCGGCGCTTTCCAGCGGCACGGCTTCGCGACGATCGCGGCGGCGCTCGGCCCGCAGTCCGGCCAGCACGACCTGATGCAGGAAGAGCTCTTCGTAGGCGAGCCGGCGCCTCGCCTCGGCGGAGCGCTCGACGCTGGCGGGGAAGTGGGCCTCGCGGATGGCCGCAGCAGCCGACGGCAGCCGGTGTCGCGCCAGCAGCGACGAGGGCAGCGGGTCGGCGAGGTCGCCCGCGGCCCTGCAGGCCTGCCAGGCCCAGCTCCGCCACCGCCCCGGTCCGATCTCGCCACCGGCGCGGTGCCGCGGCCGGGGCGCTCCCGCCGCCGGCCCCGGCGGCCCCGCCGGTTCATCGGCCCGGCCGTCGAGCGGCTGGTGTTCGGATACGACGAAGCCCTTCTTCTCCAGGCGGCCCTCCAGGACCAGGATCCGCCCGGGCGTGAGCTGGTCGAGCACCCAGTGGCGGTTGAACCAGACGGCTTTCATCCTTCCCGAGTCGTCGGCGACGATGGCCTCGACCACGCTCAGGCCGCGCCTCCTGACCCGGACCCGGCGCGAGCAAAGAACTTCAACTGCAAGCGACGAACGCACCCCGGGCTCCAGGTCCGCCAGGCGGGAGCGATCCGGCGCTTCGGTGTACGAGCCCGGGAAGCGCCAGAGGAGGTCGAAGACGGAGTCGACGCCCGCCTCTGCTGCCAGCATCTCGAACTTCGGCCCGATCCCGTCGAGCGTCGAGAGCGGTGCGTCGAACTCGCGCGCCCGCGGCCAGCGCACCGGTGCCCCGAGCAGCCCCTCGCGACCCGGCGGCGCGCCACCGCCGAAGGGCTGCGGTGCCTGCGGTGCTACTGGCTGGCCAGCAGCCACCACCAACTCGGCTGCCCACCTTCGTGGACTTCGAGCTCGACCCCGTCCGGTGCGTGGCTCGGGATCTCCTCCAGCGGGATCGGTGCTCCGTCTCCGGCTATTGCGGTGACGATCTCCGCGCCGTCGGCGAGCCTCTCGATCGTCGAGGCCAGCGTGCTGCCCGTGCCTCCCCAGGCGACGATGTCGCCCTCGATGAAGCCGACCGCGTCACCCCGGCGGAACCGGCCGCCCGCGTCGTCGCGCCCGGCCGGTGCGATGCCGCCGGTGCGGATCTCGGCCATCGCCCCGCCGAGGCGCGACGTGTTCTGCCCGGCCCCCAGCTCCGGATCGAATTCGACGAGCGCGAGCAGGCTTTCCTGCTGGGTCCGCGTGGGAACCACCACCGCCCTCTTCTCGGAGAGCTCGCAGGCCCGCTCGGCCGCCATGATCACGTTCGAAGAACTCGGCAGCACGATCACCTCCGGCGTGGGTACCTCGCGGATGCCCGCGAGCAGTTCGGCGGTCGAGGGGTTGAGCGTCTCGCCGCCCTCGACCACGAGCGCTCCCATCGAGGCGAAAAGGCCCTTCATCCCCTCACCGCAGCAAACGACCACTGCTCCCGTGACGTGGCCGGCCATGCGCGCCTCGCGCTCTGCGACCTGCTTGCGCATGTCGGCGACGTCGAGGTTGGTCACCTCGCCTGCCCCGGAGAAGACCGCCATCGCCGACTCCGGGTCGTCGGTGTGAACGTGGACCTTGAGCGTCGCTTCGTCGCCCACCACCAGAACCGAATCACCGAGCTGCTCGAGGCTGCCGACGAAGTCGCGTGCGACCAGCCCCTCGCCCGAGACGATGAAGTTGGTGCAGTACTGGAAGCGACTGTCCTCGTGGTGGGGCTGGCTCAGACGCGGCGGCTCGTGGTGCTCGATCACCGGCAGCTCCGCCTCGTCGCCGCGCAGGGCGGCCAGGACGCCGGCCAGGATGAGGACCAGCCCGTATCCACCGGCGTCGACCACGCCGGCCTCGGCCAGCACGTCGAGCTGCTCCGGCGTGCGCTCGACCGCCTTCTGCCCGTCGGCGATCGCCTGCTCGATGACGTCGGCGAGCAACTCGTCCTGCTGTTCGGGAGTGGCCTCGGGGCTCAGCCTCTGGCGGTCGGCGCCGACGTGGGCCAGCTGCCTGGAGATCGAATGTGCCATCTCGCGAAAAACGGTGAGCATCGTGCCTTCGGCCGGCTCCCTGACCGACGCATAGGCGGCATCGGCGGCCCGGCCGAAGGCCGAAGCCACGAGAACCGGATCGACCAGCTCGCCCGGCCGGGAGGCCAGTTCCTCGGCCGCCCCACGCACGATCTGGCTGAGGATCACGCCCGAGTTGCCCCTCGCTCCCATCAGGGCCGCCCTCGCGAGCGCCGAGACCAGCTGGGTGCGGCCGATCTCGTCGAGCGAGCGTCCGTCGTCGAGGCGGTCCAGCTCCTCCATGACGGCCCTCATGGTCAGCGCCATGTTCTCGCCCGTATCGCCGTCGGCCACGGGATAGACGTTGAGGTCGTTCACCTCCTGGCGGCGTGCCTCGAGGGATCCGTAAGCGGACGCGACGACGCGCCTGAACCGTTCGATGCTTGGGTCAGCCACAGTCCGCGAGCCTATAGATCGGGGCGGACCCCGGGATCAGGCGGCCTTGGTGACCTTGTTCGCCTTCAGGCAGCGAGTACAGACGTTGACCCGCTTTCGCGACCCGCCCTCGACGATGCGGACCTTCTGGAGGTTCGCGTCGAAGCGACGCTTGGTGGCGATCATCGAGTGGCTCCGGGAGTTACCGAAGCCGGGGCCCTTGCCGCAGGTGTGACATACGCGTGCCATGAGACGGGAGATCCTAGCCGATCAGGACAGGATGCGCCTCGGACCCGGAGCGGCAGGCCCGGTCAGCCGAGCAGTTCGCCGCGGATCTCGTCCATTCGCAGCACGGCGCGCGCCGCACCGGCGCCCTGGTCGCGCTTGCCGCCGCCGGTCCGGGCCAGCGCCTGCTCCATGTTCTCGACCGTGAGGACCCCGAAGCCGCAGGGAACCCCGGTTGAGAGCTGGACGCCCTGGATGCCGCGCGCGGCCTCCGCGCAGACGAAGTCGTAGTGGTCGGTCTCCCCGCGGATCACCGCCCCGAGGCAGGCCACGCCGGCGTAGCGGCCCGAGGTGGCGCAGTAGTGCGCGGCGATCGGCAGCTCGAAGGCCCCCGGGACCTCGAGCACGTCGATCCGGTCCTCCTCGACACCGGCCGCCTCGAATTCGGAACGGGCCCCGGCAACCAGCCTGGCCGCGAGGTCCTCGTAGAAGCTCCCGACGCAGATCGCGTACCTGCCGCCCGGGGTCAAGGGCCGTCCTGCTCGTGACGGCTGCGGTCGCTCAGCCTCTCGGTATGGATCATCTCCTCGTCGAGCGCGAGACCCTGGTGGTGGAGGATGTGGCCCATCCGGTCCCGCTTGGCGCGAAGGTAGGACTCGTTGTGGAGGTTCGGAGGCGCCTCGATCTTGATCTGTTCGGTGACCCGCAGCCCGTGACCCTCGAGCCCGATGATCTTCTTCGGGTTGTTGGTCAGGATGCGGATGTCGTGCAGGCCGAGATCGCGCAGGATCTGGGCCCCGATGCCGTAGTCGCGCAGGTCGGCCGGCAGGCCCAGCTGAAGGTTGGCGTCGACGGTGTCGAGGCCCTCTTCCTGGAGCTTGTAGGCCCGCAGCTTGTTGAGCAGGCCGATTCCGCGACCCTCCTGCGACAGGTAGAGCAGAACCCCTTTGCCCTCCTCCTCGATCATCGCCATCGCCGCCGCGAGCTGGTCGCCGCAGTCGCACCTCATGCTGTGGAAGACGTCACCGGTCAGGCATTCACTGTGGACCCGGACCAGGACCGGCTCGCCGGTGTCGACCTCGCCCTTGACCATCGCGACGTGGTGCTTGTCGTCGACCAGGGACCGGTAACCGACCGCCCTGAAGTCGCCGAACGACGTCGGCAGCGCGGTCGAGACAACGCGCTCGACAAGCTTCTCGTTCTCGCGCCGGTAGCCGATCAGGTCGGCGATCGTGATCATCTTCAGGTCATGCTCGGCGGCGTAGCCGGTCAGGTCATCGACCCGGGCCATAGTGCCGTCCTCGTTCATGACCTCGCAGATCACGCCCGAAGGGTTGAGGCCGGCCAGGCGGGCCAGGTCCACGCTGGCCTCGGTGTGTCCGGTGCGCTCGAGCACGCCGCCCTCCTTGGCCTTGAGAGGGAACACGTGTCCGGGCACGACGATGTCGCGCGGCCCGGCATCGGGGTCGATCGCGACCTGGATCGTCTGCGAGCGGTCGGCCGCCGATATGCCGGTAGTCACGCCTTCGGCCGCCTCGATCGAAACCGTGAAGGCGGTCTCCAGCGGAGCCTCGTTCTTCGCTGTCATCAGGCTGAGCCCGAGCTGGTCGCAGCGCTGCGGGGTCAGCGCCAGGCAGATCAGGCCACGGCCCTCCTTCGCCATGAAGTTGATCGCTTCAGGGGTGACGAACTGCGCCGCCATGACGAGGTCGCCTTCGTTCTCCCGGTCTTCGTCGTCGGTAACGATCACCATGCGCCCGCGGCGGATGTCCTCGAGCGCCTCTTCGATCGTATTGAACGGTGACCGCTGCTCGGTCACGTTGCCGCGCTGCTGTCGCTCACTGCCTGGCATCTGTGCTCACTCGCCAATCTCATCGGTTTCGTCGCCTTCGCGGCCACCGGCGGCCGGTGCGATCTTTCCACCATATGGTGACACCATTCGCTCGACGTATCTTGCGATCACGTCACACTCGATGTTGACCGGGTTTCCCGGGGCGAGGCCTCCGAGGTTCGTCCGCTCCTTCGTCTCCGGGATCAATGCGACCTCGACCCAGTCCGCCGACGCGTCGGCGACGGTCAGGCTGACCCCCTCAACCGTGATCGAGCCCTGCGGGATCATGAACCTGAGCAGATCCGCGGGCAGCGAGATGCGCAGCCTGGTCGAAAAACCCTCGGCCGCAGCCGAGACGACCTCGCCCACCCCGTCGACGTGTCCCTGAACGATGTGCCCGCCGAGGCGGTCACCGGCCCTGAGCGCGAGTTCGAGGTTGACCGGATCACCCGGTTCGAGCGATCCCAGCGACGTCATGCCGAGCGTCTGGCTCATCGCGTCGGCGGTGAAGCCGTCGCCCTCAACCGAAGTGGCAGTCAGGCACGTGCCGTTGACCGCAACCGAGTCCCCCGGTGCGATCTCGCCGGCGAGCGAGGTCTCGACCTCGATCCGGGCACCTTCCGGTCCCGAAGTCACGGCGACCACCCGGCCGAGGTCTGCGATGAGCCCCGAGAACACCGCTCACCAGGCTTTCAGCTGTGCGCTCATGTGCACATCCTGACCGACCCGGCTGACGCGCAGGTCCCTGGCGCGGATCGCGTCCGCCATCTTCGCCGGACCACCGTCGTCCGTCGCGGCACGTCCGCCGCCGACGATGATCGGCGCCACGAACACCTCGAAGCGGTCGACTTCACCCGATGCGATCGCCGTCGTGGCCAGCGCCGGCCCGCCCTCGAGCAGTACCGAGCCGATGCCCCGGGCCCCCAGCAGGTCGAGCCCCTCGACGAAGCGTTCCGTGCGGCTGCCGTCACCGGTGATCAGGAATTCGGCGCCGGCCTCTTCGAGCCCGGCCACCTTCGCGCGATCGGCAGCCGGTCCGGAGACCACGAGTACGGGCGCCGCCTCGACGTCCTCGAACAGCGGGTCACCTGCCGAGATCGCCGGCCCGGAATCGAAGATCACCCTGGCCGGCTGGCGAACCGGAAGCAGGCCCCCGGCGGGGGTTCCATCCTCCTCGTCGAGTCGGGCGGTCAGCCTGGGACGGTCGGCCGCTGCGGTGCCGGCGCCGACCGCCACGGCGTCGAGGTCGGCACGCCAGCGATGAACCATGCGCCGGCTCTCCGGACCCGAGATCCAGCGGGAGTCACCGGTACGGGTGGCCACGGCTCCGTCGAGGCTCATCGCAAGCTTCAGGACCAGCAGCGGCCGGCCGGTCTCGGCGCGCTTGAGGAAATCCTGGATCAGGCTGCGCGCCTCGAGCGCGACACCACTGGCCGCCTCACGCACCGACACGCCCGCGTCCCTGAGCCGCGCCGGGCCGACGCCGGCCGTCTTCGCGGTGGGGTCCGCGCAGGCGTATGCGACCTCCGAGACCCCGGCCTCGATCAGCGCGTCGGCGCACGGTGGCTGGCTGCCGGTGTGGGCGCAGGGCTCGAGGGTGACGAACATCGTCGCCCCGGCGACCGTGTTTCCCCGGGCTTCGGCGTCGGCCAGGGCCTCACGCTCGGCGTGGAGCCCCCCGTGTCGCCGGTGCCATCCCTCGCCGATGACACGGTCGCCGCTGACCAGCACCGCACCGACCATCGGGTTGGGGCTGACCAGCCCCCGCCCGCGCAGCGAGAGCTCGATCGCTCTGTCCCAGAAGCGCTGCTCGGACGGTGATCGGTCTGAACTCATGTGACAATCTTGACGACTGATGAAGGTGATGATCCAGATCCCCTGTCTGAACGAGGAGGAAACCCTCCCCGCGACGCTCGCAGACCTGCCCACTTCGATCGAAGGCGTGGACGAAATCGAGACGCTCGTGATCGACGACGGATCCACCGACCGCACGGTTGAAGTGGCCCGCCAGTGCGGAGTCGACCACATCGTGAAGCTGCCTCGCAACAAGGGCCTGGCGACAGGCTTCCAGGCCGGGCTCGACGCCTGCCTGAAGCTCGGCGCCGACATCGTCGTCAACACCGATGCCGACAACCAGTACTACGGCGGCGACATCGCCAAGCTAGTCCGGCCGATCCTCGACGGCTCGGCGGAGATGGTGGTCGGCGATCGCGACGTCGCCGCGATCGACGACTTCTCTCCTTCGAAGAAGAGCCTGCAGAAGTTCGGAAGCTGGGTCGTGAGACAGCTCTCGGACACCGAGATCAGCGACGCGACCTCCGGCTTCCGCGCCTACAGCCGGGAGGCGGCGCTCCAGCTCATGGTCGTCGACAACTTCACCTATACGCTCGAGAGCCTGATCCAGGCCGGCAAGATGCGCGTCGCGCTCAGCGAGGTCGAGATCACGACCAATCCCAAGACCAGGGAATCACGGCTGTTCGGCTCGACGTCGACCTACGTGCGCCGCAACGGGCTTGCGATCCTGCGCATCTACGCCCGCTACGAGCCGCTGAAGGTCTTCTTCACGTTCGGCATGATCGCCTTCGTCCTGGCCATCGCCTCGTGGATGCCCTTCCTCACCGACTGGGTCTTCCGCGGCGACCGCGAAGGCAACATCCAGTCGCTGCTTCTCGGCGCCGTGCTGTTCATCGTCTCGATGCAGCTCTTTGCCCTCGGCATCATCGGCGACCTGCTCGCCGGCCAGCGGGTCATGACCCAGCGCGTCTTCGAGCGGGTCCGCCGGGTCGAGCTCGAACTCGACGTCCCGCCGACGCACCTCGAAGAACCGAAGCACGACCGGACGACGGTCTGAGCCCAGTTGGCCGGCGAGCCTGAGACACCTGGGCAGGTGGAGAGCGAGGCTGCGCGCCGGTCGGGCAGGTTCGGCCGGACCGCGGGCTTCCTGACCATCGGCGTCGGCCTGACCGGCCTGATCACCTACGTCTACTTCTTCATCGCCGCCCACAACCTCGACCGCGATGCATACGGAGAGATCACCGTGCTGTGGTCTGCCGTCTTCATCACCGTCTCGACGCTCTACAGGCCGGTCGACCAGTTGCTTTCGCGGCACATCTCCGAGCACATCGAGCGCGGCGACCCGGACACCGGCCCGGTGCGTGTCGCGGCCCGCATCCAGCTGGTGCTCGGGTTCGGGTTCGCAGCAATCGCGCTGCTGCTCAAGGGGCCGATCGAGGACGGCCTGCTCGACGGAAACAGCGCGCTCTACTGGATCTTCTTCTCGTCGGTGCTGTTCTACGCGGCCAGCTACTACGCACGCGGATACTTCGCCGGCCATCAGCAGTTCGGCCTGTTCACGGTGCTGATCCTGTCGGAGTCGGTGTTCAGGACCCTGTTCGCGGTCCTCGTCGCGGTCGGCCTGCTGTCCGGACAGACGATGGTCGCGATCGGCATCGTCGCGGCGCCGCTGCTCTCGCTGATGGTCGTCCCGTACGCGATCGCCAGGCGGACCCGCCGCGAGGCCGAGGAGCGGGCGCAGCGGCATGAGGCCGAGATCGACATGGAGGCCGAGCGGGCCGAGTTCTCGATGTCCCACGGGGCCGGTTTCGTCGGATCGGTCTTCCTGATCATGTTCAGCGAACAGGTCTTCCTCAACGCCGGCCCGTTGCTGGTCAGCGCCCTCGAGGGAGCCGGCGCCGCCGGGTTCATCTTCAACGTGCTGATGATCGCGCGTGCCCCGCTGCAGCTGTTCCAGGCCGTGTCGACCAGCATCCTTCCTCACCTGACCTCCCTGCACCACAGCGGGGAGGCAGACTCGGAGGTCCAGTTCCACCGCTCGGTTCGAAACGTGCTGCTCGGCGTCGTCGCCTTCACCGCCGTGACCGCGCTCGTCGTGCTGATCGCCGGCCCGCAGCTGATGCAGCTGGCCTTCTCCGACAAGTTCAGCTATGACCGTGCCGGCCTGCTGCTCGTCACCGCAGGCATGGGCTTCTATCTGGCCGCCGTGACCGTGAACCAGGCGACCGTCGCCCAGGGCCAGGCGCGCCGCGCCTCGATCCGGTGGATCTCCTGCGCCGCGTTCTTCATCGCCTGGACCGTGATCCCGCTGATCGACGACGTCAACCGGCGGGTCGAGGTCGGCTTCACGCTGACCGCGCTGATCCTGCTCGCCGGCCTGTACTGGATCTACCGCCGGCCGTCCGGGCCCGAGGAAGGACTGCCCCTTGAGGGCAGCCCGGACGAGATCGGCGCCCGGCTGGCCGGGCTCGAAGAGGGAACGCCCTAGCCGGCTTCGGCTGCGGCGAGGATCTCGGAGTAGGCCGCGGCCGGGTCGTCGGCGCCGAACACGGCCGAGCCGGCGACCAGCAGGCTGGCGCCGGCAGCCGCCATGCGGCCGGCCGTTGCGGTCCCGATGCCACCGTCGACCTCGATCAGTGCGTCTCCGGAGATCGACTTCAGTCGCGTGACCTTGTCGGCAGAGCCTTCGATGAAGGCCTGTCCTCCCCAGCCCGGGTTGACGGTCATCGCGAGAATCAGGTCGGCCGAGCCACGCAGCTCGCTCACCGCTTCGACCGGGGTACCGGGGTTTATCGCGACACCGGCCAGGCAGCCGAGTTCGCGGATCGCCCCGAGCGCCCGGTGGACGTGCGGTGTGGCCTCGGCGTGGAACGTGATGCTGTCGGCGCCGGCGTTGGCGAACTCGTCGAACTGGCGGTCCGGCTGGTTGATCATCAGGTGGACGTCGAGCACGCCGCCCGCATCGTGGACCTGGTCGGCAATCGCGGAGGCGACCAGCGGGCCGATCGTGATCGGCGGCACGAAACTGCCGTCCATCACGTCGAAGTGGATCACCTTCGCGCCCGCGTCCATTACTTCGGAGATCGCCGAACCGAGCCGTGAGAAGTCTGCCGACAGGATCGAAGGGGCGATGTGGATGCCTTCCCAGGCGCCGCGACCGGCTGCCGGGCTCATATCGGCCTCAGCATCGATCCACCGCAGGTCTGGCAGGTCATGTCTTCTGTCGAGCTCATCCTGGCGATCGTCTGGTGGACGCCGCAGTCGGGACACTGGCTGACCAGTTCGTACCGGCTGAGGCAGTAGACGCAGCGGAATCTACCCGGTAGCTGCGTGGGTCGCAGCCACGGCTCGCCGCAGCCCGGGCATGCCGGGCGCGGGACGCCGGTGGGTGCCGGCTCTTCCGGTTCCTGGGACATTGACGCAATTATCCACTCCGGTGCGGCGGCTCCGGCCTGCGCAGCCGGGCGATGAAAAAGCCTGTGGTCCGGTCGCGGTCGGGCAGGATCTGGAGGCAGCGCGGGTCGGCGGCGTCGGCGAGTGCAGGTGCGAGCGCGCCGAGGTCGTCCACCGTGAGCGCCTTGCGTCCGGCCAGGGCCGCGACCTGGTCGGCGTTCTCGCGCCTGGAGATCGTGCAGGTCGAGTAGACCAGTACACCGCCCTGGCCCAGCGAGTCGGCAGCGCCGTCGAGGAGGTCGGCCTGGAGCTGAAGCAGCCTGTCGATCACCGCCGGGCTCTTGCGCCACCGCGCATCGGGGCGCGATGCCAGCGCGCCGAGGTCGGAACAGGGCGCATCGACCAGGGCCCGGTCGAATGTCGAGAGCACGTCGCCGCGACGGCCGTCCGTCTCGACCACGAGCACGTTGTGGTACCCGAGCCGCTCCACCTGCCGCGCGACCTGTTCGGCCCGGGCGGCCCCGATCTCGACCGCCACCATGTTGCCCTGCCTGCCGACCCTGGATGCGATCTGCCCGGTCTTGATCCCCGGGCCGGAACAGAGGTCGAGCACGCGCTCGCCCGGCTGGGGGTCGAGAACCTCGACCACGGCGGCCGAGCCCCTCGACTGCATGACGAGCAGGCCCTCGTCGGCCGCCTGCTCGGCCGATTCGAGGTTGCCGCGGGCGATGACCAGCTCCCGCGCGGCCATCGGCCAGTCTCCCCCTGCCGGCGAAAGCTCGACCTCGTCAGTCTCGAGACGGGCAATCAGCTGTGCGCGATCGATCCGGTCGGGGTTGACCCGGAAAGCGCGCTCGGTCGGGCGGTTGGCAGCAGCCAGCAGCGACCGGGCCCGCTCGGCCCCGAGCTCCTCCCACCACATGGTGGCGAGCCACAGCGGGGCCGAATGGGCGAAGGCCGCGGCCTTCGGGGTCGAGTCGTCGGCGAGGCGCCGGCGAAGGGTCTTCTTCTCGCGCAGGGCCCGCCTCAGCAGCGCGTTGACGAAACCGGCGGCATGGTCGGCGCCCGCGGCCCGGGTCAGGCCGACTGCCTGGTCGACCGCGGCGTAGTCGGCCCCGCCTTCGGTGAAGAGCAGCTCGAAGAGCCCGAGCCTCAGGGCAGCCATCGCCTCCGGGGCCGGCCGCGTGCCGCCGTGCTTCGAATAACCGGCGACGATCGCGTCAGAGGTCCCGCGACGCTGGACGGCGCCGTAGGCCAGTTGCTGCGCCGCCGCCCGGCGGCGGCCGGCGAGCCCGCGCTGCCCGACTTCGGCCCGGAACGCGGCCTCGGTGTATTCGTCGCCTTCGAAGGTCCGGCGCAGGACCGCGAATGCGGCCGCGCGCTCAGGCGTCACATCGCTCAAGCCGCCGCCGTCGGGACGCCGCGGCCACGCAGGTACGAACCGGCGTCCATCTCCTTGCCGCCGGCGGGCTGGACGAGCAGCAGCTCGAGAGCACCGTCAGAACAGCCGAAGAAGAGTCGGTCCCCTTCGTCGGCGAACCCGCCCGGGACGAGTCCGGACGGGGCCCCGTCACCGGCCGGACGGGCGGAACGCACCGCGAGCCTCTCACCGCCCTCGAGCTCGATGAAGGCGCCGATGTGGGGGGTCAGCGCCCGGATCAGGTCGTTGGCCGGACAGACCGCCATTGCCGGGTCGATGCGGCGTTCTCCGGATTCGATCTTCTCGGCGTAGGTCACGCCCTCCTCGCCCTGCTCTTCCCACTCGATACGCCCTGCCGCGGCCAGGTCGAGTGCCTCGACCAGCAGCTCCCCCCCGAGGCCGGCGAGCCGCGCGGACAGCTGTTCGAAGTTCTCGTCCACCGCGATCGGCGTCGTGCGCCTGAGGGCCACCGGTCCCGAGTCCAGGCCGGCCACGAGCCGCATCACGCAGACGCCGGTCTCCTGGTCGCCGGCCATGATCGCCCGCTCTATCGGAGCGGCCCCCCTCCACCTCGGCAGCAGCGACGGATGCACGTTCAGCATCGGCCGCTCGGTGAGCAGAGGCTCCCTGATGATCTGCCCGAAGGCGCAGATCGAAGCCCAGTCGCCCCCGGCGGCGATGATCCTCTCGCGGTCTTCTTCCTCGTTCACGTTGCCGCTCTTGAGCACGTCGATGCCCAGCTCGGCTGCGGCCTCTGCGACCGGAGACGGCTGGAGCCTTCGGCCGCGGCCGCGCTTCCTGTCAGGCAGCGTGACCACGAGTGCCGGGCGGTGCGCCGAGCCGGCGAGGCGCCTCAGGACGACCGCCGCGAACCCGGAGGTCCCGAGGAAGGCGCCGCGGCTCACTGCTCGTCGTCGTCCGGCGGGGCGTAGCTCTCGCCTCGGCGCAGGGCCTTCAATGCGCCGCGCCGCTGGGCGCGCTCGGTGCGGTCGAGGATCAGCACGCCGTTGAGGTGGTCGATCTCGTGCTGGAGGACTCGGGCCTCATGGCCCGAGGCCTCGATCACGATCGGGGTTCCGCTCCGGTCCCGGCCGCTGACCCTTGCGTAGAGCGGTCGCTCGACCTCGACGACCACGCGCGGCAGGCTCAGGCAGCCTTCGATCATCGGCCCGGTCTCCTCTGACAGCCACTCGATCTCGGGGTTGACCAGAGCCTGGGGAACCGCGTCGGAGTTGGTCTGGAATACGAGCAGGCGGCGCAGCCTGCCGACCTGATTGGCGGCGAGTCCCACGCCGAGGCTCTCCTGCATCAGCACGATCATGCGATCGATCTCTTCGGAGAGCGCGTCGTCGAACTCGGTCACCTCCGAGGCACGGCTCTTCAGAACCGGGTCGCCGTACTGGACCACCTGGGCGAGGGCCGCCTCGCGCCGGCGCAGGGTTTCTTCGTCGATCCCGGGCGCCGGGTCTAGGGCTTCGACCGGCGGCTGCTCCTCGACGGCCACTGCCTCCGTTCCGGTTTCGTGCTGCTGGCTCATCCCCGTGGAGTTTACCTTCCGGCTGCCGTGGCCCGGGCTATTGCGGATCGACGTCGACGCTGAGCACGATCCCGCGAAGCAGGCGCTCTGAGAGCATCGCCTCGAGTTCGGCGTGCACGGCCTCGATCGCCTGCTCGCGACGGGCCGACTTGACCAGCAGCCGCCGGCGGAACCGGCCGCGGGCGCGGAACATAGGGGCCGGCCCGAGCAGCGACGAGTCCTGTGGCAGGACGCCGGCCAGGCGCTCTGACACCACCGCCGCAGCCTGTTCCAGCGCCGTTTCGTCCTCACAGGCGAGCGTGATCCGGATCAGGTTCGAATAGGGCGGGTAGTCGAGTTGCCGCCTTCGTTCGAGCTCTCCCTCGAGGAAGCCCGGCGAGTCGTGTTCGGCCGCTGCGCGGATGCTCGCCGCTTCGGGCGCCAGCGTCTGGACGATGACCCGGCCGCCGGCTGCGCCGCGGCCGCTTCGGCCGGCGAGCTGTGTGACCAGTGAGAAGGTCCGCTCTTCAGCCCTGAAGTCGGGGAACCTGAGCGTCGCATCGGCATCGAGGATGACGCTGAGCGTGACCTCGGGGAAGTCGTGCCCTTTCGCGACCATCTGGGTCCCGACGAGTATCGCGCTCTCTGCCTGGTCGAAGGCGCCCAGCACGCGCCCGTGTCCGCCGGGACCCGCACTGGTGTCGGCATCGAGCCGGAACACGGGCATCGGAGACATCGCCTCGGCCAGCTCCCTCTCGATCCGCTGGGTGCCGGCTCCCGACTGGGCCAGTGTGGTACCGCCGCAGTCCCCGCAGCGGCGCGGCAGGGGCTCGGCGTGGCTGCAGTGGTGACAGATCAGCTGGCCGGACTCGCGATGGACGATCAGCGACACGTCGCAGTTGGCACAGCCCCAGTGGTGGCCGCAGGTCCGGCAGATCAGCCACGGAGCGAAACCACGCCGATTGATCATCACTATCGCCTTGCCCCGTGACCTGCGGACGGCGCTCAGCGCGTCGAGCGTCTTCTGGTGGATCGCCCCTGAGCGCGGATCGGCTTCGCGCATGTCGACGATCTCGACCGGCGGCATCCCGAGCCCGTCCACCCTGCTGCCCAGCTCGATCCTCTCGAAGCTGCTCCAGGTCTCCGGCCGGGGGGTGGCGGTGCCGAATACCAGCAGCGCCCCCGCGGTCCGCGCCCGGTACCTCGCGACCTCGCGCGCGTCATAGCGCGGGTCGCTCTCCTGTTTGTAGGAGGCATCGTGTTCTTCGTCGACGACGATCAGACCGAGATCCCGCAGCGGTGCAAACACGGCCGATCGCGGCCCGACGCATACGCTCGCCTCACCGGACTTGAGCCGCTGCCATTCGTCGTATCTCTGGCCGGCCGACAGCGCCGAGTGCAGGACGGCGACCTTCTCCCCAAGCCTCGCCTCGAAGCGCGCGACGGCCTGCGGCGTGAGGCCGATCTCCGGAACCAGGACGATCGCCGTGCGCCCCGATTCGAGCACGCGCTCCACCGCCGCGAGATAGACCTCGGTCTTGCCCGAGCCGGTCACCCCGGCGAGCAGGTACTCACGGCCCTCGCCGGAACCGAGCGCCTGCGAAAGCCGCCCGACCGCCCTTTCCTGATCCGGGTTCAGCGGCGGTGCTTCCACGCTGGCCGAGCCGACCGCGTCGGAGGCCGGGCGGCGTCTGACCCGGACCTGCTCGCGCTCGATCAGCCCTCGTTCTGCGAGCCGCCTGAGCGTCGACGAATCCGCGCCGGCCGCTGCCAGCAGAGCGGCGCCGGTCATCTCGCCCTCGAGCAGGGAGCGCAGTACCTGGCGCTGCTTCGGGCCGAGGCGGCTCCCGTCGCCGAGAGCCGACCTCCCGGCCTCGGTCAGCCGGTTCAGGGTCTCGACCCTCGCCTTCGTCCGCCGCCCGCCGGTGCCGGTGCCCGGTGGCATCGCGAGGCCGAGGCCACGGGCCGGGGTCGAGCAGTACTCGCGGGCGATCCACCGGCCCAGCCCGACCAGTTCCTCGGTCGTTTCGCCGAGTACGCGCACTGGCTCTGCGAGGCGCTCGGGCGGCAGTTCGGAGGTCTCGCACATCTCGACCACGACTCCCGTCACCTTGCGGTTGCCGAAAGGAACCTCGAGCACGGTTCCGACGCCGATTTCACCCAGGCGCCCGGGAACCACGTAGTCGAACGGCCCCCGCAAGGCGCGGGCCGTCGTCAGCGGCTCAACCCTGGCGATGGACACCGGGCAACGGTACGACGAGGGCCGGACGAGGTGCCACGCGGATCCGCATGGGCGCCGGATCGTCGAATATGCTCATCCCCATGTCATTCTCTCCCAGCCCGGGCGAGCAGATCATCTTCCAGGGACACCCTTCGTGGAAGTCGATCCTCGCCTTCTACCTGAAGGGTCTGCTGGTAGCGATCGTCATCGCCCTCGTGGCCAAGCTGCTCGGGGAAGGCTTCTTCACCGTCTTCATCATCCTGCTGGTTGCACTGGCGCTCACCGTCGCGATCGGATTCATCAGGCGTGTGGCGACCGTCTACACGATCACCAACCGGCGCCTCAACATCAAACGCGGCATCGTCGCCCGCGACATCCAGGAGACCCGCCTCGAGCGGGTCCAGAACGTCAGCTACAGCCAGACCGCCTTCCAGCGCATGCTGAACGTCGGCGACGTCGATTTCGACACCGCCTCCGACATCGAGAACACCTTCGTCTTCGCCGGCGTCGGCGATCCGCAATACGTGGTCACCGAGGTCGACAAAGCCACGTCTGCCAATGCGGCGGGATCACACGGGCTCGGCGAGCCGAGCGCGAATCAGTGACGGTCGCGCGCCGTTAGGATGCCGCGCGTGACCGACTCCATCGATTCCCAGAGCCCTGACCAACTGAGCATCAATACGATCCGGACGCTGTCGATCGATGCGATCGACAAGGCGAACTCGGGGCACCCGGGGACTGCGATGGCGCTGGCGCCGCTGACCCTGAAGATCTGGCAGGACTTCCTCAGGTACGACCCGGCCGACCCGTTCTGGCCCAACCGGGACCGCTTCATCCTCTCTCCCGGCCATGCGTCGATGCTGCTTTACTCGATGATCCACCTCACAGGCGTCAGGAAAGTCGACCATGACGGCGTGGTCACCGACGAGCCGTCGATCAGCCTCGAGGACATCAGGAACTTCCGCCAGCTCGGGTCTCCGACGCCGGGACACCCCGAGTCCCACCTGACCACCGGCGTCGAGATCACGACCGGGCCGCTCGGGTCAGGGTGTTGCGACCTCGGTCGGCGTCGCCGCGGCCGGCCTCTGGAAACGGGCCCACTTCGGTGAGCACCTCTTCGACTACGACGTCTACACGATCTGCAGCGACGGCGACCTGATGGAGGGCGTCTCCCAGGAGGCCGCCTCGCTGGCCGGGCACCAGCAGCTCCACAACCTGTGCTGGATCTACGACAGCAACCGCATCACGATCGATGGAAGCACCGACCTCACTTTCACCGATGACACCGAGGGCCGCTTCCGGGCCAACGGCTGGGCGGTGCACCAGGTCGAAGACGCCAACGATCTCGAGGCGATCGGGGCCGCGCTCGAGAAGTTCAAGGCCGAGACGGGAAGGCCGACGATGATCATCGTCCACAGCCACATCGGCTACGGCTCTCCGAACAAGGTCGACACCGCCGGCGTGCACGGCAGCCCGCTCGGAGCGGAAGAGACGAAGCTGACCAAGCGGGCCTACGGCTGGCCTGATGACGAACACTTCCTCGTTCCCGAAGGCGTCTACGAGTACTTCGCCGACGGGATCGGTGCTCGCGGCTCCGAGCTGAGCGCCGCCTGGCGTGAGCGCTTCGACGGCGCCTCCGGGGAGGCACGCCGGGAAGTCGGGCAGATGCACGCCCGGGACCTGCCCGACGGCTGGGACGCCGACATTCCGAGCTTCGATGCGGGCGAGCAGATCGCGACGCGCAAGGCAGCGCAGAAGACCCTTAACGCGATCGCCCCCCACGTGCCGTGGCTCATGAGCGGCTCGGCCGACCTCACCGGTTCGGCCTCGAGCGGTCTCACACCCGACGTCTCCGGCGTCTTCGAGCCGGGCTCGCGTACCGGGCATGGGATCCACCTCGGGATCCGCGAGCACGAGTCGGCTGCGATGTCGAACGGCATGGCGCTCAGCGGTATGCGGCCGGTCTGGTCGACCTACCTGATCTTCTCCGACTATGCGCGTCCGGCAATCCGGCTCTCGGCCCTGATGGAGCTGCCGGTCGTCCACTGGCTCACCCACGACTCGATCGGCCTGGGCGAGGACGGGCCAACCCACCAGCCGGTGGAGCAACTGGCTTCGCTGCGCGCGATCCCGCAGCTCGACGTGATCCGCCCGGCCGACGCCAACGAGGTGGCCGAAGCCTGGAAGGTGATCATGCCGCGCAAGGAGCAGCCGACAGCACTGGTGCTGACCCGGCAGAACGTTCCCGTGCTCGACCGCGAGCGGTACTCGCCCGCCTCGGGCCTGGCCCGTGGTGGCTACGTGCTCGCAGACAGCGACGGCGAGCCCGAGGTCATCCTGATCGCGACCGGCAGCGAGGTACACGTCGCGGTCGAGGCCCACGAGATGCTGGTCGTCGAAGGGGTTCGTTCACGCGTGGTGAGCCTTCCGTCGTGGGGCATGTTCGATTCGCAGAGCGAGGAGTACCGCGAGTCGGTTCTGCCCTCGTCGGTGACGGCGCGCGTCGCCATCGAGCAGGCCTCCCCGATGGGCTGGGAGCGCTACATCGGTGAGACCGGCACCATGATCGGCATGACCACGTTCGGCGCTTCGGCCCCGTTCAAGGACCTGCAGAAGTTCTTCGGCTTCACGCCCGACCGCGTGGTCGAGGCGGCCAGGGACCAGATCTCCAGGGCGGCCTGAGCCGGTGGGCGGGCTCACGGAGACTTCCGCCTGGGAGACTCTCGCGAGCCATCACGGGCAGGTCTCGAAGCTCCACCTGCGGGAGCTCTTCTCGGGTCAGCCCGGACGTGGCGAGCCCGGCGAAGACGGCCGCCACCCGCGGGAGAACCTCGTCGCCGAGACCGCCGGGCTCTACTTCGACTACTCGAAGCACCGGATCACAACCGAGACGCTGCCGCTGCTCGCGGCCCTGGCCGAAGAAGCCGGGATGCCGGCGCGACGCGACGCCATGTTCGCCGGGGAGAAGATCAACGTCTCCGAGGGCCGCTCGGTGCTTCACGTGGCCCTCCGCATGCCGCGCAGCCGCTCGCTCGTGGTTGACGGTACCGACGTGGTCCGCCAGGTCCACGGAGTACTCACCCGGATGGCTGAGTTCTGCGAGGAAGTCCGCTCGGGCCGCTGGCTCGGGCACACGGGCAGGCCGATCCGCAACGTCGTCAACGTCGGCATCGGCGGCTCAGACCTCGGCCCGGTCATGGCCTATGAAGCGCTGAAGGACTTCTCACGCCGCGACATGACCTTTCGCTTCGTCTCCAACGTCGACGGCACCGACTTCTACGAATCGACGCGCGACCTCGACCCCGAGGAGACGCTCTTCGTGGTCAGCTCGAAGACCTTCACCACGCTGGAGACGATGACCAACGCCCGCACCGCGCGTGAATGGAGCCTGGCCGCATTCGGTGGCGACGAGGCGGCCGTGGCCAGGCACTTCGTCGCCGTTTCGACCAACGCCGGCGGGGTCTCGGACTTCGGGATAGACACCGACAACATGTTCGGCTTCTGGGACTGGGTCGGCGGCCGCTACTCGATGGACTCGGCGATCGGGCTCTCGACGATGCTGGCGATCGGCCCCGACCGCTTCCAGGACCTGCTCGACGGCTTCTACGAAGTCGACGAGCACTTCCGCGAGACCCCGCTGACCGCCAACCTGCCTGCCATCCACGGGCTGCTCGCCGTCTGGTACCGGAACTTCTTCGGGACCCAGACCCAGGCCGTACTGCCCTACAGCGAGTACCTCCACCGCTTTCCCGCCTACCTCCAGCAGCTGACCATGGAGTCGAACGGCAAGTCGGTGACGCTCGGCGGAGACCCTGTGTCCACCGCGACCGGCGCGGTGTTCTGGGGCGAGCCGGGCACCAACGGCCAGCACTCGTTCTACCAGCTGATCCACCAGGGCACCGAGCTGATTCCGTGTGACTTCATCGGCTTCAACCACTCGCTGAACCCGCTCGGCAACCACCAGGACCTGCTGGTCTCGAACGTCTTTGCGCAGACCGAGGCGCTCGCCTTCGGCAAGACGGCGGGAGAACTCCGCGCTGAAGGCGTGGACGAGGCGCTGATCCCGCACAAGACCTTCGCCGGCAACCGGCCGACCTCGACGCTGATGGTGGACCGCCTGACCCCGAAGACTCTCGGCAACCTGGTTGCCTTCTACGAGCACTCCGTATTCACCCAGGGCGCGCTGTGGGGAATCGACTCCTTCGACCAGTGGGGGGTCGAGCTGGGCAAGGCGCTGGCCCAGAAGATCATCCCCGAGCTGGAATCCGAGAACCCGCCCGAACTCGACCACGACGGATCGACCTCGAGCCTGATCCGCCGCTACAGGCGTGCGCAGGGCCGGGAGTGAGTGACGCGCAGACGAATCCGGAGCCCGATGCCGCTCCGAACCGGGCCGCGCCCGACCATCCGATCCGCGCGATCCTGTTCGACGTCGACGGGACGCTGCTGACCACCGGCGGGGCCGGGGCTTCTGCCTGGAGCAAGGCGTGTGTGAGCCTTCACGACGCCCCGGTGGACATCGAGAGGATCACCGAGTCGGGCATGACCGACAGCGCAGTGGCCAAAGCGGCGCTGCGGGACGTGCTCGGTCGCGATCCGGTACCGATCGAGGTCGACGCCCTGACGGACGCATACCTCGGATTCCTGCCCGAAACGGTCGCCGCGTCGAAGAACTACCGGCTCTCGCCGGGCATCGTGCCGTTGCTGGAAAGGCTCTTCGCCGGCGGCATCAGTCTCGGCCTGACCACGGGCAACGTCGAGCCGGCCGCGAGGATCAAGCTCGAACGGGGAGGCCTGAACCACTTCTTCGCCTACGGCGGATTCGGTTCTGACTCGAACTTGAGGCCGGAACTGACCCGCCGAGGGATGGAGCGCGGTATCGAGGCTTCGAATGACGGATTGTCTCGCGACGACTTCATCACCGTCGGTGACACGCCGCTCGACATCCTCGCCGCACACGAGATCGGGATCCGCATCGTCGGCGTCGCAACGGGCCTCTACGAAGTCGAAGATCTGGCCCAGGCTGAATGGGCAATCCCTTCCGTTGAACAAGGCTTCCCGGTCCAGGCCGAGTGAGAGGGAGTATCTGCGCAGCACCACCGGACCCCGGATTCGTGACGCATGAATTTCTGCGGATCTCCCCTGGACGTCGTTCGTCAACTACTCTTCGCAGAAGAAGCCAATCCAGCTCTACTGCAAATCTGCACGTCTTGTTGCGCCGACCGTAGCACAGCCAGAAAAGGCCTGACTGGTGATAGGGCGCAGGAAGTCCGGATCGGTCGCGAGGACCGACTCAGACCTGGCGTCAGTCCAGGTCGGCGGCGGCTCTCAGAGAGCCGGCGCGGTCGGTGCGCTCCCAGGTGAAGTTCTCCCCGGAGCGGCCGAAATGGCCGTAGGCGGCCGTTTCTTTATAGATCGGGCGATGGAGGTCGAGGTACTCCCTGAAGGCGCCGGGCCTCAGGTCGCATTCTTCGGTCACGATCTGCGAGAGTTCGTGGTCGGGAAGCTTGCCGGTGCCATAGGTCTCGAGCATGATCGAGACCGGATGGGCGACGCCGATCGCGTAGGCGACCTGGACCTCGCAGCGCTCGGCGAGTCCGGCTGCGACGACGTTCTTGGCGGCGTAGCGCGCGGCGTAGGCAGCCGACCGGTCAACCTTCGACGGATCTTTGCCTGAGAAGGCCCCTCCACCGTGCCGGGCCGCGCCGCCGTAGGTGTCGACGATGATCTTGCGGCCGGTGAGGCCGGCGTCGCCGACCGGGCCCCCGATCACGAACTTGCCGGTCGGGTTGATGAGGAGGCGCTCGTACAGCGCGGTCTCGTCGAGCAGGTCCCCGTACTCGTCGCTGAGCACCGGCAGGATCACGTTCTCCCAGAGATCGGGCTTCAGCAGACCCTGCTCGTCAATTCCGTCGTCGTGCTGGGTTGATATCAGCACCGTGTCGACCGAGATCGGCCTGCCGTCCTGATAGCGCACGGTGACCTGCGTCTTGCCGTCGGGACGCAGGTAGTCCAGGGTCCCGCTCTTGCGGACCAGCGTAAGCCTCTCCGAAAGCCGGTGCGCGATCTGAATCGGCATCGGCATCAGCGCCTCGGTCTCGGTGGTCGCGTAACCGAACATCATGCCCTGATCACCCGCCCCGGCCATGTCGAATTCGTCTGACGAACCGCCGACCCGGGCTTCTATTCCCTCGTCGACCCCCTGCGCAATCTCGGGAGACTGTTTGTCCAGCGCCACCAGGACCGCGATCGCATTGCCGTCGTAGCCGACATCCCCGTTGTCATAGCCGATCTCACAGACCGTACTGCGGACCAGGTCTGTTACGTCTATCTCGGCCTCAGTGGAGAGCTCGCCCGAGATCACCGCCATGCCGGTGTTGACCAGCGTCTCGCAGGCTACCCTCGAGTTCGGGTCCTGTTCGAGGCATGCATCGAGGATCGTGTCCGAAATCTTGTCTGCGATCTTGTCCGGATGACCCTCGGTCACCGACTCGGAGGTGAACAGGTGCTCGCCTTCGGCGAGCTTCGGGGCGGCGCTGGAATCTGGAGACATTCCCGGCAGACTATTGACCTATTGCGCGGAACGACTGCTGCTACGCGGCACGTAGTCGATGACCAGCGGCACCCCTTCGAGGCCATACGCCTCGCGCAGGCGATTCTCCAGGTGGTAGGCCCAGTCCCGCACTATGAGCCGGCGGTCGTTGACCTGAATCGAGAAGCGGGGCGGGCTGACCTCGATCTGGGCGGCGTAGAGCAACTTCAGCCTGCGGCCGCGCCTCGACGGGGGCGGTGTCGTGGTGACAACGTCTGCGACGAAGCGGTTCAGCGCCGGCGTCGGGATTCGCCGGGAAGCACGATCCGCGAGCTCGGCGGCGCGCGAAAGCAGGCCGGCAACGTTACGGCCTGTCTTCGCCGAAGCGGTCACCACATCGGGCCTCAGCCGCATCTTGCGCGCGACCCTGGCACGGGTGTCGTCGATGTCGGCTTCACTTATGTCCCACTTGTTCATCACCATGAGCGTCGCGCAGCCGGCCTTCATCGCGAGCTCGCCGACCTTCAGGTCTTCAGAGCGAACGCCCTCGGACGCGTCGCAGACGACGATTGCGACGTCGGCCCGCTCGATCGCCCGCTCCGAGCGCAGCTGGGCGTAGTGGTCGACAGTGCCGGCGACCTTCGACTTCCTGCGCAGCCCGGCCGTGTCGACCAGGACGATCCTGCGGCCGTCGACCTCGACTTCGGTGTCGATGGCGTCGCGGGTCGTGCCCGCGGTCTCGGACACGATCACGCGGTCGTCGCCGAGCATGCGGTTGACTAGCGAAGACTTGCCGACGTTCGGCCTCCCGATCACCGCCACCCGGACGCTCCCGTCGTCTTCGACCCGCGGCGGCCGGTCTCCGAGCTCCTCGACGATGCGGTCGAGCAGGTCACCCGTGCCCATGCCGTGGGTCGCCGAGACCGGAAACGGCTCGCCGAGCCCGAGGGCGTGAAATTCTGCGGCTCCGTACTGATCGTCGGCGCGGTCGGACTTGTTCACCGCGACGATGACCGGCACCGGTGAGGCCCTCAGCTGCCTGGCCATGTCCGTATCCCCGGAGCGCAGGCCCGACTTGCTGTCGGTGACCAGAACGATCGCATCGGCCTCCTCCATCCCGAGCTTCGCCTGGCGCTGGATGTCGGCCGCCATCTCCGACTCGTCCTCGAGATCGATGCCACCGGTGTCGAGCAGGTCGAACTCCCGCCCGTTCCACTCGCAGCGGACGCGCTTGCGGTCCCGGGTCACACCCGCCTCGCTGTGGACGACCGCCTCACGGCCTCCGGCGAGACGGTTGACGAGCGTGCTCTTGCCGACGTTGGGGAAGCCGACGACGGCCACAGTCGGAACCGGGGCCACGATCAGGCCAGTCCGCGCCCGGCGGCCAGTCCGACCACCCTATCGACGACCTCGTCCAGCGTCATCTCCGTCGTATCGACTTCAACCGCATCGGGTGCAGCCCTGAGCGCTCCGTGCTCGCGCTCGGTGTCACGCCTGTCCCTCTCGTTCTGGGCTGCAAGAACTTCGGCCGTCTCGCCGCCAGACTCGATGGCCCGACGCTCTGCCCGGACTTCGGGCGACGCGGTGAGAAACACCTTGAGCGGCGAGTCCGGGCTGACCACCGTGCCGATGTCCCGGCCCTCTGCGACATAGCGGCCGGCTGCGATCAGCCGGCGCTGCTCGGCCACCATCGCGGCCCTGACACCGGGGTGTACGGCAACCTTCGAGGCCGCCTCGCTCACCTCGGGGCTCCGGATCGAATCGCTCACCCCGACCCCGTCGATCAGGACCTCGCCGTCCTCGAACGAGATCTCGATGGACTCCGCGGTCGAGGTCGCCTCCCCCGACTGCTCGGGGTCCGCGCCCCACTCGAGGCAGGTCAGGGCGACGCAGCGGTACATCGCACCGGAGTCGAGGTAGGTGAAGCCGAGCCGCCGGGCGAGCGCCCGCGCGACGCTCGACTTTCCGGCGCCGGCCGGCCCGTCGATCGCGATTACCAATTCTGGGGCCTGTCGTTCATCGGAGTTCCGCATGGTACGGGTAAACGACCGCCCGGCCTGACTCCGGCGACGGCCGCTCCGGAATACGATCGGAGAATGCGAGTCCAGACCCCGGGCCCCGGTCCGCTGTTCCCCGACCAGGGGCCTTTCCTGCCGCGTATCGGCAGGCGGGTGCTCGGGATCACAGCCGAGCTCCTGGCCTTCGTTCTGATGACCGTGCTCTCGCCGTTGATCATGCTCATCGCAGCCGGAGTTGACCTGACGATGTGGCTGCGGCATCGCAAGCCCTGGGTCTACGTGCGCCTGCTGCCCGGTCTCTGGGTCTTTCTGTTCGGCGAGATCGAGGCGCTGGTCAAGTTGCCGTTCATCTACGTGCTCACCGGTGGACCGTTCAACCCGGGCTCGATGACGCGGCGACGGTGGATCTACGTACTGAGGATCCGGTGGGCCCGCAACCACCTCGGAGCGGTGCGCGTCCTGTTCGGGATGGAATTCGAAGTCGAAGGCCTCGATCTGACGTCCAGAGGACCGTTCATCCTGATGCTGCGCCACGCGAGCATCCTCGACAACCTGATCGGTGACGTCTTCATCGGGCACACCTGGGGTATCGGGGTCCGGTACGTGATCAAGCAGGAGATCAGGGCGCTCCCGGCTATCGACATCGGGGGGCGCTGGATTCCGACCGTATTCATCAAACGCGGATCTCCCGACCCGGACACGGAGATCGCCCTGCTGAGGCGCCTGACCCACGACATGAGCCCGGGCGAGGTCCTCGCCATCTACCCCGAGGGCACGCGGCCGACTCCGAAGAAGATCGCCCGCGCGCAGGAGGTCATCGCCGAGCGCCAGCCCGAGGTGGCGCCGCTGGCCGATCGCCTCAACCACCTGCTGCCGCCCCGGCTCGGCGGTCCGCTCGCCTTGATCGACGAAGCCGCGTCGGGGACCGACATCGTCTTCTGCGCTCACCACGGCTTCGACGGGGTGCGCACGGTCGCCGACATCCGGGCCGGCGTCCTTGTCGGCAAGACCGTGAAGATCAGGTTCTGGCGCTACCCGGCCTCGGAGTCTGCCCTCGGGCGACAGGGCACGCACCGAATGGCTCTACGACCGCTGGCAGATGGTCGACGACTGGGTCGGCGAACAGATCACCGCCGGGCGGAACGCCTGAGCCCGGGGCGGGGGCAGTCCCGCCTGCCCGGACCACGAAACGGGAGGTGGACGATCCTCTGCGCGGAGTTGTTGATCTCACTGGACTCGAACAGGACCCCACCCGGGTCGACGCGCAGGCGATAGGCGAAGCAGCCGCGCAGACCCGTCACCTCGATCCACTGACGGTCATAAGTCGACGGATAGACGTCTGACCAGCCGACCGAGGTCCCGAGGGTGACCGAGCGGGCGCGCGGGCCCTGGCTGCAGACCGGGCAGGAGATATCGGACCCGCCTAAGCACCCGCACACGTTAGCCCGCGACGGGGTTCGCCACAAGCAGGCGGGGCCGGCAGCCGCCGCGGCAGATCAGGCGCCGAGCAGTCGGGCGAGGTCGCTGTCGAATCCGGGATAGCTGACCGAGGCGGCCTCCATGTCGATCACCTCGACTCCTTCACGGCTCGCAATGCCTGCGATCGCGCCGAGCATCGCGATCCGGTGATCCCCGTGCGAGTCGACCGTGCCGCCGCGCAGACCGCCGGTGCCGGTGATCGCCATGCCGTCTCCGGTGGCCTCGACGTCTGCCCCCAGGCCCGCGAGCGCTTCGACCACGACGGCGATCCGGTCCGATTCCTTGCGCTTGAGCTCGGTTGCGTCCGCGATCACGGTCCGGCCCTCGGCGAAACAGGCGGCCAACGCGACGAGGGGAAGCTCGTCGATCGCCAGCGGCACCTCCCCTCCTCCGACCCGGGTTGCGTGAAGTCCCGCCGCGCGCACCGTGATGCGGCCGATCGGCTCTCCCGCGCCTCCGGGCGCCGTGTCGTCGGCCCCCTGGGGCTCGACTTCGATGTCGGCGCCCATTCGCTTCAGGATCGTGACGATGCCGGTCCGGGTCGGGTTGATCCCGATCCCTTCGAGCACCAGCTCGGATCCCGGCACGATCGAGGCGGCAACGAGGAAAAAGGCGGCCGACGAGATATCCGCGGGAACCGCGACCTCGTCGAGCCTCAGGTCCGGGCTCGGCCAGACGGTGACGCGGCCGTCACCGCGCTCGATCCTCGCACCGGCCGCCTCGAGCATCACCTCGGTGTGGTCGCGCGTCGCAAGCGGCTCGAACACCGTGGTCGGGCCCTCGGCCCTCAGGCCGGCGATCAGCAGGCAGGACTTGACCTGGGCGCTGGCTACGGGCAGCTCGTATTCGATGCCGTGCAGCGCGCGGCCGTCGATCCGGATCGGAGGGAAGCGCCCGTCGGTGACTTCGATCTGCGCTCCCATCAGGCGCAACGGCTCGGCGATGCGATCGACCGGCCGACGGCGGATCGATGCGTCGCCGTTCATGCGCCAGAGGCCGCCTTCATAGCCGGCTATCCATCCCGGCAGCAGCCGCATCAGCGTTCCGGCGTTGCCGACGTCGATCCGGCCGAGACTGCGTGGCCCGCCCGGACCGACGCCCTCGATCGTGAACTCGTCGGGTATCGAGTCGCGTGGTTCGGGACTGACCATGGCGCCGAGATTCGCGACCGCGCTCAGCGTCGAGCGCGTATCGTCGGAGTCGAGGTAGTTCATGACCCGGGTCGGCCCGTCGGCAATCGCGCCGATGATCGCCGCGCGGTGGCTGATCGACTTGTCGGCCGGCGGCGTGAGCGATCCGATCAGTGGCCCGGAGGCAGGTTCGAAGCGCCGGCCCTCGGGGGTCCCGTTCAGACTCATGTCTCCCGGACCGGGCTCACCGAGTGACCCAGACCGGCGAGGCAACGCTCGGCCTTCGTTGCTTCGTCTTCGCCGGCCACCCAGATCGAGATGGCGCCGGAACTCATGTCCGGAGCCGGATCGAGCGACATGTCGGTGATGTTGACCCCGGCCTTGCCGAGCGCCAGGGCCAGCTCTGCGACGATCCCCGGGCGGTTCGGCACGAGCACCCTGAGCTCATGCGTGGCGCCGGCTTCCGTTTCCGTTCCCGACAGCCGGGCCCGTTCGGCGGCGACCGCGGCCTGCCACTTGGTTATGCGCTGCGGGTCGGCAGTCGCGATCACGTCCCGGGCCTGGGTCAGCCCGTCGATGGCGGTGTCGATCGCATCGACGACAGCGGCGTGGTTGGTGCTGAATATCTCGCCCCAGATCGAGGGGTTGGCGCCGGCCACCCGCGTCGCATCCCGAAGGCTCGGGGCCAGCGCGCCGAGGCGCTCGGTGCCAGGCCGGCCCTGGACCGCGAGCTGGTTGGCAAAAACGTGCGGCAGGTGGCTGACCACGGCCATCGCCTGATCGTGCTCGGCCGCCTCGATGGCCATCGGCTTCGCCCCGAGGCCCTTGATCAGCTTCTGCAGCCTGTCGTAGAGCAGGCCCGAGGAGTTTTCGGTCGGGGTCAGGTACCAGCGCGCGCCTTCGTACAGGTCGGCCCGCGCGTTCGCCACGCCCGCGGTCTCGGCCCCGGCCAGCGGGTGCCCGCCGATGAATCGCTGGTCGCCACCTAGCGCTTCGACCAGTTCCTGCTTGGTCGAGCCGACGTCGGTGACCACGCAGTCCTCGTCCGCGGCCTCGAGAGCGGCCTCGACCATCCTGACCATCGAAGCGACCGATGCACAGCAGACGACGACGTCAGCCCCGCTGACGGCGGCATCGATCGAATCAGCCATCCGGTCGGTGGCGCCGAGCTCCACGCATTCGGCAGCGCGCTCCGGGTTGCGCACGTAGCCGGTGACCTCGGCCAGTCCGCGCTCACGCGCGGCCATGCCGATCGAGCCACCGATCAGCCCCACGCCAAGGATGGCGAGGCGCATCACCTCAGGCCCTTGAGACCGTCTTGCCGACCACGCCGGCGATCGACTCGATCTTCGAAGTCAGCTCCCTGAAGTCGGAGGTCGGGACCTGCTGGGCCGCATCGCAGATCGCCCGGTCGGGATCGTTGTGGACTTCGACGATGATCCCGTCGGCACCCGCGGCCACGGCGGCCAGCGACATTGATTCGACCCAGTCGCGGCGACCCGGCGCGTGACTCGGATCGACGATCACAGGAAGGTGTGTCTGTTCCTTCAGCGCCGGCACGGCGAGCAGGTCGAGGGTGAACCGGTAGGCGGTCTCGTAGGTCCGGATCCCGCGCTCGCACAGCATGACGTCCTCGTTGCCCTCCTTGAGGATGTACTCCGACGCCATCAGCAGCTCCTCCACGGTGGCCGACAGCCCGCGCTTCAGCAGGGCCGGGCGACCCGACTTGCCGACTTCGGCCAGCAGCGAGTAGTTCTGCATGTTGCGGGCGCCGATCTGGATCACGTCGGCCACGCCGAGCACGTCGTCGAGGTCCCGGAGGTCCAGCAGCTCGGTGACGACAGGCAGGCCGGTCCGGTCCTTGGCCTCGGCCAGCAGCCGCAGTCCTTCGCGTCCGAGACCCTGGAAGCTGTACGGCGAGGTCCGCGGCTTGTAGGCGCCGCCCCGCAGCATCGTCGCGCCTGCTGCGGCGACAGAATCCGCCGAAGCGAGCATCTGGTCACGGTTCTCGACCGTGCACGGCCCCGCCATCAGGGCGAAATTGGTGCCGCCGACCTTGCGCCCGCCGATCTCCAGTACCGAGTCGGCCCCGTCCTTCAGCTGGCGGGAGGCCAGCTTGTACGGCTTGGCGATCGGTACTACGTGGTCGACGCCGGGCGTGCCTTCGAGAGAGAGCTGCTGGTCCTTGTCCCGGTCGCCGATCGCGCCGATCACGGTGAGCAACTCGCCCTTGGAGACGTGGGCGGCACAGCCGACCTGCTCAACCCTCTCGACTACGTGGGCGATCTCCTCCTCGGTCGCCCCTTCTTTCATCACGATCATCATCTGCTTGGAATGCCTTTCATAAGTTGCGGAGACTCTACTTTCCGCGCCGCGTCCGGCACGGTGCGGTGGAACCCGGCAGGGGTCCGTGGAGGCGGCGCCCGGCGGCTCTGGATTTCGTCGGCGCCGGCCCGCGGGCCGGCGTCACCGGACGCCTAGATAAATCGCAGATACGACCACGAAGCAGCGACAGAGACGCAGCCCGCGAGGCGGGCTCCGGGCCCGGCGGACGGGCGGGTCGTCTGTGGCTTCGGGCTGGTCACTACCGTTGTTGTATCAGGTGCTCGGTCCGGTGTCAGGAATTCCTCCGCATCGACTCCGTGAGCGCAGCCAGCATGCGGTCGTTCTCCTCGCGGTCTCCATAGGAGATCCGCAGCCTGCCCGGACCCCCCAGCAGCCACCCGGGACGGACCACGATTCCTGCTGCCCCGAGATCCGCCGCGACGGCCTGTTCGATCTCGACACCCCGCTCGCCCAGTGAGACCCAGGAAAAATTCGCCGCCGTCTCGGCCGTCTCGAGGCCGATCGCAGCGAAGCCGGCCTCGACCCTCTCGCGCTCGGCGACCTGCACCGCGATCTGCCCGGCGACGGCGTCGCCATGGGCCAGCGCCTCAGTCGCGGCCGCCTGGGCCAGCGCGTTGACGCTGAAGGGCTGGCGGACTGCGTCAACGGCAGCACGGAACTCGGGTGAAGACAGCGAATAACCGACCCGCAGGCCGGCCAGCGAGTGCGACTTGCTGAACGTGCGCAGGACCACGAGGTTGTCGTGTTCTCCGAGCAGGCTCACCGAAGCCGACGGCTCGTCGATCTGCTGGAACTCGATATAGGCCTCGTCGAGGATCACGGTGACGTCTTCCGGCACTCGGGCAATGAAATCGGCAATGTCGGCAGCACGCACGTAGGTGGCGGTCGGGTTGTTCGGGTTGCAGACGATGACCAGACGCGTCTCGGGCGTGATCGCCTCGAGCATCGCCTCGAGGTCGTGGACTTCTCCCTCGGCCAGGGGGACCCTGATCTCTTCGCTGCCCGACTTCGCCGCGAGGTTCGGATAGATCGAGAATGCGGGCCACGCAAAAACCAGGTTGGCGCCGGGTTCGAGGATCGCGTCGCCGGCCGCGAGCAGGATCTCGCAGGAGCCGTTCGAGACCGCGATCTGGTCCGGATCCACGCCGTGGAACTCGGACAGGGCGGCCCTGAGCCGCGTCGCATCGGGATCGGGGTAGCGGTTCATCGAGTTCGCAGCCTCGGCTATCGCCGCCGCCACCTCCGGAAGCGGCGGGTGGGGAGACTCGTTGGACGCGAGTTGGGCCAGGTCGGAGCCGGCGACATCCTCTGCTGTATGGCCCTTCGGGACCCCCGGCGTGTAGCCGGGGATCGCGGCAAGCCTGTCATTGAATCTGGCGCCCATCAGCGTCCGGCCTCCGCTACTGCGCCGCGTTGAGGTCGGCGCGAAGGCTGCGCGTCTCGCCGAGGTAGACGTGCCGGACAGGACGGTCGGCGGGCAGGCTGCAGTGGACCATGGTCCGGATCACCCGCGGCATCGCGCCCGGCACGGGGATCTCGCTCGCGCACATCAGCGGGACCTCGGAGAGCCCGATGCCGCGGGCCGCCACGGCCGGGAACTCGGCGTCGAGGTCAGGAGTGGTGGTGAAGATCGCGCTGATCATGTGTTCCGGAGTCAGCTCGTTCATCTCCATCAGCTCGTGAACCAGCTTGCCCGTGGCAGCGACGATCTCCTCGGCCGAGTTCTCCTCCGCCTGTACGGCACCTCTCAGTGCAACCACTTTCATCTGATCAGCCATCGCCTGCATCTTCCCAGAGCCGGGCCACCTCGGATTCGTCGAGCAGCCGGGCTCTGCCCAAGCCCAGCCTTCCGAGGCGCAGAGAACCGAATGAAATGCGCTGGAGTCCGGTCACCTGGTTTCCGACCTGCTCGACCATCCGGCGTACCTGGCGGTTCCTCCCCTCCCTGATCGAGATGTCGAAGGTGTCGGCAGCGATTCGGCGGACCTTCGCCGGGGCGGTCTTCCCGTCATCGAGGACCACGCCGAGCTCGAGCCTCGCCAGATCGCGGTCGTCGATGGGGTTGCGGGTCCGGACCCGGTAGGTCTTCGCGACTCCGTAGCGCGGGTGGGTCAGCCTGTTCGCGAGTTCGCCGTCGTTGCTCAGCAGCATCAGGCCGGTCGAATCGGCATCCAGGCGCCCGACCGGATAGAGCCTCGCCGGGCTGTCGACCAGGTCGACGACGGCCGTGCGCTTTCCGGGTTCGTCGGCCGTCGAGATGACGTCCACGGGCTTGTTGACCATCCAGACCTCCCGGCCCTCGGGAACCAGCGCATGCCCGTCCAGCCTGATGTCGTCGCCGACCTCCACTCCGTGGGCAGGATCGGTGACGACGCTGCCCTCCACCCGCACCCGGCCCGACGCGATGATCGCCTCGGCCTTGCGCCGGGACGCCACGCCCGAGTGGGCCAGATACTTGGAGAGCCGCATTTGGGCCTAAGGCTCGGCGCGCTGCTCTCCCGCGGCGAGAAGGCGCTCGCGCAGATCGCGCTCGTCTTCCGGGGTCGGGTCGAAGCGGGTCGGGTCCGGCAGCGCATCGAGCCCCTCGAGCCCGAACACCTTCTCGAACAGCGCGGAAGTCCGGTAGATCGTCGCGCCGAAGCGGGACCGGCCCGACTCCTCGATCAGGCCGCGCTCGCTGAGGCTGGAGACCGCCGACTCCGACGAGACTCCGCGGATCCGAGCGATCTCCGGTCGTGAGACCGGCTGGAGGTAGGCAACGATGGCGAGGGTCTCGGCCTGGGCCTGGGTCAGCGGCGGCGTGCGCGGCTTGGCGAGCAGACGCCGGGCCGCGGCCTCCGTCGACGGGTCCGTCGCCAGCGTCAGGCCGCCGGCCACCCTCCTCAGCAGCAGGCCGCGGCTGCCCGGCTGAAGCTCCCGCTCGAGGCGCGCGATGGCTTCGGCCATGTGGTCAGAGTCCACCTGGCAAGCCTCGGCCAGGTCGATCTCGGAGACCGGGTGCGACGAGAGGAACAGCAGCGCCTCGACCTGCCTGACGGTCTCGTCGAGGTCCGGCATCATCCCGCTCTCCCGGCTGAGCCGTTCGTGCCCGCACCGGCCGGGGAGATCCGCCGGACGGTGATCGGACCGCAGTTCTCGTCCTGCTCCCAGACCGCCTCGCCGGCGCTGTAGAGCTCGAGCAGTGCGAAGATCGTCACCGCCTGCGTAAGCCTGTCCTCGCCGCCGAACTGGTCGTCGAAGTCGAACCGTGACAGGCGGGTCAGCGCCGAGCGCAGGATCGAGAGCCGCCGCTGCAGCGACACCGTGCTCTTGATGTGGGAAAGGTCTGGCCGCTCCGGCGGCTGGAGCAGGTCACCGAGAGCTGCGGCGAGCTGATCGGGCTCGTAGACCGCCTCGGCGGCATCGAGGGCGAGCCGGCGGAAGTCAGGTGGGAGCGGCGCGGAGCGGTACATGTATCCGCGCTGGCATTCGAAGTGGGCGGCGAGCTCACGGCCGGCGTCGCGGTAGCGCCGGTACTCGAGCATGCGTGCGACGAGTTCTTCGACCGCTTCGGCCGGTTCCATCTCCGAGAGCTCCTCCTCGACGCCCGGCAGCATCAGCCGGGTCTTCAGCTCGAGCAGGGCCGCGACGAGGACCAGGAACTCGGTCGCCACCTCGAGTTCGATCTCCCCCTGCTGCTCGAGCCGCGTCACGTAGGCGGCGACGATCTCGCCGAGTTCGACCTCGAGCAGGCTGACTTCTTCCCTCAGGACGACCGTCAGCAGCAGGTCGAAGGGTCCGACGAAGACGTCGAGGTCGAGATCGAGGTCGAGGTCCAGACGCGAAGCCACGCCCACAGCCTAGAGCCGGTTCCGGTCGCTCTGCCTCATGGGTCCGCAGTGCCGGCGCCGGTGCCGCCTGTCGCCCCCGTGGCCTGTTTCGAGATCGCCGGGCCGGAAGAGTCGCTGTCGCGCGAAGTCGGACCTTCACGCGAAACCAGGAAGGCGCCGGCGAGGATCAGCAGGCCGAATGCGATTATCGCCAGGCGGACCGTCAGCTTGCCGCGCGACACAGCCGGCCCTACTGCGCGGGCGGGACCCCGACGCCCATCGCCGCCCGCACGTCCGCGAGAGTCGCCGAGGCGATCCCGCGGGCGCGCGCGGCGCCTTCGCCGAGGACCAGCTCGAGGCCCGCTTCATCCGAGCGGATCTCCGGGTAGGCCTCGCGCACGGGCGCGAGGAAGTCGACCACCGCATCGGCGACGGCCTTCTTGAAGTCCCCGTAGCCCCTGCCTTCGAACTCGGCCTCGACCTGTTCTTCGGGAATGTCACGTGCTGCCGAATAGATCCCGATCAGGTTCGTGATCCCGGCCTTGTCGTCGCCGCGACGGACCTCACGGCCGGAGTCTGTCACCGCGGAGCCGAACTTCTTGCGGATCGCCTTCTCTTCGTCGAGCACGTAGACCCGGCCGCTGTCGGCACCGACCGTGGTCGACATCTTGCGCTCCGGCTCCTGGAGGTCCATGACCTTGGCGCCGATCGGGGGGATCCGGTGCTCGGGCACTGTCAGCGTCTGTCCGAAGCGCTCGTTGAAGCGGCGGGCGATCTCCCGCATCAGCTCGATGTGCTGGCGCTGGTCCTCTCCGACCGGTACCTCATCGGCGCGATAGGCGAGTACGTCGGCCGCCTGCAGCACCGGATAGGAGAACAGCCCGGCCGAGACGAGTTCGCGCTGGGCCGCCGACTTGTCCTTGAACTGGTGCATGCGGTTCAGGTCGCCGTGCGCGCAGACCGCACCGAGCAGCCAGGCCAGCTCGGTGTGTTCGTGGACGTCGGACTGCCGGAACAGGATGCAGCGCCGCGGATCGAGCCCTGCCGCGATCAGGATCGCCGTGGTGTCATAGAGCCGCTCGCGCAGGTCCTCCGGGTCGTAGGCGACCGTTATCGCGTGGAGGTCGACGATGCAGAAGACCGCCGGGGCACCGCGGTCCTGGCCTTCGACGTACTGCCGGATGGCCCCGATGTAGTTGCCCAGGTGCTTGCGACCGGTGGGCTGGATCCCGGAGAAGATCCTCATCTCGGCGCGT
Source organism: uncultured Solirubrobacterales bacterium (assembly GCA_963701635.1). Classification (GTDB taxonomy): domain Bacteria; phylum Actinomycetota; class Thermoleophilia; order Solirubrobacterales; family 70-9; genus 67-14. The sequence continues at coordinate 89,886 of CAVPAU010000002.1, read as the reverse complement.
CCGCCGGCTGGCGGATCACCGGGTTGCGCGTGGCGCCGACCTCGTCGAGGCGCCTGACCGGTGTCGTATAGGGAGCCTCGGCGGCGACCGAAGGATCAGCCTCGGCCTCTTCGAGGATCTGCTCGATCGCGTCGGCGAACGAGTCGAGCACGTCGCGGCTCTCGGTCTCGACAGGTTCGACCATCAGGGCTTCGTCCACCAGCAGCGGGAAGTAGACGGTCGGGGGGTGAAAGCCGAAGTCGAGAAGGCGCTTGGCCAGGTCGAGCGTCTTGATCCCGAGCCGCTTCTTCATCGGGGCGCCGGAAAGGACGAACTCATGCATGCAGTGGCGGTCGTAGGCCACTGGCAGGTACTCGCCCGCCTTTCCCTGTGAGAGGCGGTGCTTCAGGTAGTTGGCGTTCAGCACTGCGAGCCGCGAGGCATCGGAGAGACCGTCCCCGCCGAGGCTGAGGATGTAGGCGTAGGAGCGCACGAACACGCCGAAGTTGCCCTGGAAACCGCGCAACCTGCCGATCGAGCGCGGCCGGTCGTGGTCGAGTCCGTAGACCGGCGGGTCGCTTTCGTCGGACACCATGACCACCTGCGGGCGCGGCAGGAACGGTTCGACCGCCTCGGCCACGGCGATCGGACCGGCGCCGGGCCCGCCGCCGCCATGGGGCTGCGAGAAGGACTTGTGGAGGTTCACGTGGACGATGTCGAAGCCCATGTCCCCGGGCCTGGCCTGCCCCATCACCGCGTTCAGGTTGGCACCGTCGTAGTAGAGCAGCCCTCCGGCCCCGTGGACCAGTTCCGAGATCAACTCGATGTTGCGGTCGAATACACCGAGAGTGTTCGGGTTGGTCAGCATCAGGCAGGCGACGTCCTCGTCCACCTTCGAGCGCAGGTCCTCAATGTCCACGCCTCCGTCTTCATCGGTGGCGACCTTGACCACCTCGTAGCCGGCCATCGAGACCGAGGCCGGGTTGGTGCCGTGGGCCGTATCCGGGGTGAGCACCTTGCGCGGGTGGCGGCCACGGTCCGCGTGGTAGGCACGGGTCAGCAGCAGTCCGGCCAGCTCGCCCTGGGAGCCGGCGGAAGGCTGGAGGCTGACGTGAGGCAGGCCGCAGATCTCCGCCAGCGACTGCTGGAGCAGGAACATGAGCTCGAGCGCACCCTGCGCGTCCTCCGGCGCGCTCGCCGGATGGAGACGCGCGTTTCCGGGCAGCGCCGCCACGCGCTCGTTCAGACGCGGGTTGTACTTCATCGTGCACGAGCCGAGCGGGTAGAAACCGGTGTCGAGGTCGAAGTTCCGGCGCGAGAGCCTGTTGTAATGGCGGATGATCTCCGGTTCCGAGACTTCCGGCAGCTCGGCCGGCTGCTCGCGCAGCAGTCCGGCCGGTATCAGTTCGTCGATCGGTGTCTCGCCGACCCCGCTCGCCGGCAGCTGCGCAGCCCGCCGGCCCGGCACCGACTTCTCGTAGATCGTCTCGGCCCGGTCGGACTGCTGGGGCGTCTCGCTGAGGGTCGGCGAAGGTGTCATGACGCCAGCCTCAGCGTCGCCGCCGTCGCGTCGCGCCGGTCGGCCTGCGTGCCGGACCGTGCGCGGGCTCCGCCGGCCGGGCGATCCGCGTCGGCGGCGTTGTCCCGGAGCGTCGCGCACAGCCACTCGATGTCGCGCACGCTGCGCTGCTCGGTGAGGGCGACGAGGAAGGCATCTTCGTATTCGGGGTAATCGCGCCCGAGCGGATAGACCTGGAGCCGCGAGTCCGAGCCGGTCCTCAGCTCTTCGACCGGCACCTCGGTCGAGCGCACCGCGAACTCGCGCACGACGGGAGCGTCATGGAGAGGTTCGAAGCCCTCGATGGCCGCGATCCTGCTGCGGGCGAAGTCCGTCCTGCGCGCGAGCATCTCCCCGAGCTCGACGAAGCCGCGCCTGCCGAGCCACGAGAGGTGGATCACCCCTGCCAATGCGTTCAGGGCCTGTGAAGTGCATATGTTGCTGGTCGCCTTCTCGCGACGGATGTGCTGCTCCCTGGTCTGCAGCGCTAGCACGAAGCCGCGCCGCCCGTCGACGTCGCTGGTCTGGCCGGCGATCCTGCCGGGCATCTTGCGCAGGTATTCCTCCCTGGCGCAGAAGAAGCCGAACGAGGGACCGCCGAAGTCCAGGCGGTTGCCGAGCGGCTGGCCTTCCCCGAAGGCGATGTCCGCCCCGCACTGGCCCGGTGGGCGCAGCACGCCCAGGGTCATCGGGTCGACCGCGACCACGACCAGCGCGCCACGCGCCGAGGCGGCTTCCCCGAGCCGGGCTATGTCCTCGACCGAGCCGAGGAAATTCGGGTTCTGGAGGAACACCGCGGCGGTGTCCCCGTCGATCGCGGCTTCGAGCTCCTGCGCCGGTGTCAGGCCGTCCTTCAGTCCGACCTCGGTGATGCGGGCCCCGAAGCCCACGGCGTGAGTGGCCAGCGTCTCGCGGGAATGCGGGTGGAGCCCGCGTGATGCGACGAGCCCGTGCCGGCCGGTGACGCCCATCGCGAGATAGGCGGCCGAAGCGGCCGCCGAGGGCCCCTCGTACAGACCCGCGTTCGAGACCGGCAGGCCCGTGATCTCCGACATCGCGGTCTGGAACTCGAACATGACCTGCAGCCCGCCCTGGGAAACCTCGGGCTGATACGGCGTATACGGGGTCAGGAACTCGGAGCGGCTCGTTATCGCGTCGACGATCGCCGGCACGTAGTGGTCGTACATTCCGGCCCCGAGGAAGCTCGGCTCGGACCCGGGGTCGCGGTTGGCCGCCGCGAGCTCCGCCATCCTCGAAAAGACCTCCGGCTCGCTCAACCCGTCTTCGAGTGCGAGCGGCCTCTCCATCCGGACCCCGGCCGGGATCTGTTCGAAGAGCGTGTCGATCGAATCGACGCCGATCGCATCGAGCATCGCTGCCTGGTCTTCGGGCGTGGCTGGTGTGTATCCGGCCACGCGCGCTACTCCAGCGACCCGGCGTAGGTGGCCGAGTCCATGAGCGCCTCGGCCTCGGACGGATCGCTGAGCCTGATGCGGACCATCCAGCCCGTCCCGTACGGATCCGCGTTGACCGCTTCGGGGGCGTCTGCGAGGCTCTCGTTGACCGCGATCACCTCGCCCGAGAGCGGTGCGATCACGTCGGAGACCGCCTTTACCGACTCGACTTCGGCGTACGGCTCGTCCTTCGTCACTTCTGAACCGATTTCAGGCCCGTCATAGAAGACGACTTCGCCGAGCGAGTCCTGCGCGTACCAGGTGATGCCGAGAGTCGCCTCTCCGCCTTCGATGCGGGCCCAGTCGTGCTCCGGGTGGTAGCGGAGGTCGTCTGGGTAACTCTGCTCGGACATTCAGTTCTCCTGGATTTCCTTCGGGTAAAGAGGTTTGGAGCTTACGCGGGCCGTCCGACGCTTTCCGCGCACGTCGACCTCCAGCAGCGTGCCCACGGAGGCGAGGTCGCTGCGCACGTACGCCATGCCGATGCCGGCCCCGAGCGAGGGCGAGAAGGTCCCGCTCGTCACCTCGCCCACGGTCTCTTCGCCCAGCATCACCGGGTTGCCCGGCCGGGGGATGCCCTCGCCCTCTATCGCGAACGGGACCAGGACCTCGTCGGTGCCGTTGGCCCGGAAGACCGCGACCCGGTCGCAGCCGATGAAGCCCGTCGACTCGACGCAGGCCCAGCCCAGGCCTGCCGAGATCGGGTCCGTCTCGGCGGAAAGGTCGTTGCCGTGGAGGTGGTAGCAGGCCTCGAGCCTCAGAGTGTCGCGTGCACCGAGGCCGCAGGGGACGATGCCCGCGTCGACCAGTTCGGCCCAGATCGCCGGGGCGATCTCGGGATCGATCAGCAGCTCGACTCCGTCCTCTCCGGTGTAGCCGGTGCCGCAGACGATCGCCGGTCGCCTGCCGATCTGCCTGCTCGCCACCTGCATTCTGGCCGGAAGCTCGATGTGGAGCTGGGCGGTCAGCACCTGGCGGGCGTGGGGCCCCTGTACCGCAAGCATCGCGTAGTTGTCACTGGCGTCGCGGACGTGGACGTCGAAGTCGCGCGCGACCCTGCCGAACCACGCCAGGTCCTCCTCGTGGTTGCCGGCGTTGGTGACGATCAGGTAGCGGTCGCCGCCGAGGCGGTAGGCGAACAGGTCGTCGATCACACCGGCCTCTTCGTTGAGCAGGCACGAGTACTGGGCGCCGCCCGGCTCGACCCGTGAGACGTCGTTGCTCAGGAGCCTCTGCAGGCAGGCCAGCGCGCCCGGGCCCTCGACCTCGATCCGACCCATGTGCGAGACGTCGAAGATGCCGGCGTGAGTCCGGACAGCGATGTGCTCTTCGCGGATGCCGTCGTAGTAGACCGGCATCTCCCAGCCGGAGAAGTCGACCATCCTCGCGCCGGCCTCGACGTGGATGTCATGCAGGGGCGTGGTCCTGAGCTCTGTGGCTGGTCCGGTCACAGCCGGAGCTTAAGGCAACCGGCAGTCCCGGCCTCACGCACCGCCGGTCGAGCGGCTGACGCTCAGTCGCGCAGGAAGGGAGGAACCTCGATGTCGCCCTCGCCGACCCGCAGGTTGCTCAGGTCAGTGTCGTCGGCCGATACGCGCTTGCGGCTCTCGTAGCGCCGGCGAACCCTCTGCGGTGAGCGGGCAAGGAGCTCGAAGCCCTCGAAGCCCGTGGCGATCACGGTCACCCTGACCTCGTCGACGAGCGACTGGTCGACCACCGAGCCGAAGATGATGTTGGCGTTCGGGTCGGCCTCTTCCTGGATCAGCTGGGCCGCCTCGTTGACCTCGAACAGCCCGAGTTCCTCGGGACCGGTGATGTTGAGCAGCATGCCCGTAGCACCCTTGATCGACTCCTCGATCAGCGGCGACGTGATCGCTGCCTTGGCGGCGTCGAGGGCGCGGTTCTCGCCCTGGCCGACGCCTACGCCCATGAGCGCCGATCCGGCGTCACGCATGATCGTGCGCACGTCGGCGAAGTCGAGGTTGATCAGCCCGGGGATCGTGATCAGGTCGGTGATGCCCTGAACGCCCTGCCTCAGGATGTCGTCGGCCATCTTGAATGCGTCGAGAACGCTGGTACGCCGCTCGACGGCGTGGAGCAGCTTCTCGTTCGGCACGATGATCAGCGTGTCGACGTGGTTGCGCAGCTTCTCGATGCCCTCCATCGCCTGCTGCATGCGCTTCTTGCCTTCGAACTCGAACGGTTTGGTGACCGCTCCCACGGTCAGTGCGCCGATCTCCTCTTTCGCGATTTCGGCGATTACGGGCGCCGAACCGGTGCCCGTACCACCGCCTTCGCCTGCGGTGACGAAAACCATGTCGGCGCCCTTCAGCGCCTCCTTGATCTCGTCGCGGGTCTCGGCCGCTGCGCCGGCGCCGACCTCCGGGCGCCCGCCCGCCCCGAGGCCACGAGTCAGCTCCTGGCCGATCGAAATCTTGATGTCGGCGTCACAGGCCTGCAGCGCCTGGGCATCCGTGTTGACAGCGATGAACTCGACTCCGCGCACACCGGCGTCGACCATTCTGCTGACTGCGTTGGTGCCTCCGCCGCCGCATCCGACGACTTTGATCACCGCTAGGTACGTGCTTTCCATCATCCCGTCCCGATCGTGTTGCCTGAGTTGAAGCCTGTCTTGAGTTGAAGCGTTGAAGCGTCAGTGAAAACTTGAGTTGAGGAACATCCGCTCCGGGCCTGCAGTCCTGCTTCAGGGTTCGCGGGACCATCCGGTTCTCGGAAATTCCGCTCAAAGTAAGGCATAAACCTGCCCCTGTCAACGCATCGGCGGTCATCCTGCAACGGGTCTTTCTCAAGGGTTACTTTAGGGTTTGGCAACCCTGAGGTTGTGATCGAGGGTCAGGATAGGCCCCGTTCCGCGCTCACCTCGGGGGCGCTGAACCCTCGTGTGCGAGCCGGATCCGGACCCGGCCGGCTGCCACCGGCGCCGGGTCGTCGAGCCGGCCGTCGCAGGAGCGCGGACTACTGGCCGCGGGGACGCTTCTCGCTGGCAGCCGGCCGCCGCGGCACGCTCAGATCTACATAACCGACGTCGGTCAGCTCCGGATCGGCGATCACCGCCGCGGCCGCTTTCCACTTCTTCGTCGTCTGTACGGGGTCTCCGAAGAGCAGGATCAGGCCGTTCGAGAGGGTCACCTCGACCCCGTTGCCGGTCACTTCGCTGCGGTCGACGTAGCTGCGCAGCTCCGGCGGAGTGGCACCCAGCACGATCGCCTGGTCCAGTGCGATGCCCTCGAGACGACCGTCTTCAGGCGGGTCGCCCTCGGTGATCGAAGGAAGCTGTTCGACGAGGCCTCCCGGAGAGCCGAGGACCGTGCCGTCGGAGGCGATCAGCAGGGCTTGCTCGTCCTCGCCGAAGATGGCAGCGTCTTTGCGCTGGCGCACGACCACCGTCGCAGCATCGGGGAAGTCGGCGTCGACGGTGGCCGACTCGACGCGCGGAAACCGCTCCATCTCTTCGTCGAGCAGGTCCTGCCTCAGGTGCAGCGTCGTCATCTCGCCGGTCGCCACCCTGATCGCCCCGGCGATCTGCTCGCCTTCGGCCGTGCCGGTATCGAGGCCGGTGATCTCGACGTCACTGATCTCGAAGACGGGGAGGTCGCGCACGACGAACCAGTACAGCGCGCCGAGGGACAGCCCGAACGCAACGGCTGTGAGCATCGAGACCACCAGGCGACGGCGACGGCGCTCGCGTGCCGTGGCGATCTCCATCGTCCGCTGCACGGGCTTTCGGCGATCAGCCATCCCGGTCGCCCCCCTCCGGCCGCGCGGCGAGCTGCATTGCCGGGTCCACCAGCCTGTCCGAGATCTTCGTGACATCGCCGGCCCCTACGGTCACGGCGATGCGGCCCGGGGTCAGCAGGGCACGCACCGCGCGCTCAGCCGCGTCGAGGTCCGGTGCCCACCACGTACGGGTCGTGCCACCCCGGTCGGCGGTGGCCCGCAGCACGTCGAGACCGCTGACTCCCTCGAGGTCCCCGACCGGCTCCTCCCTCGCCGGGTAGACGTCGAGCACGACGACTTCGTCGGCGAGTGCCAGCGCACTGCCGAAGGCGAGGCCGAACGCCTTCGTGCGCGAGTAGAGGTGTGGCTGGAAGACGGCGATCAGCTTCTCCGGGCCGAGTCCGCGCAGCGCGGTCAGGGATGCCTCGACTTCGGTCGGGTGGTGGGCGTAGTCGTCGTAGATCCGCGCACCTGAGCACTCACCCTTGAACTCGAGCCTGCGCTTGACCCCGGGAAAATCAGCCAGCGCTCCCGCCGCTTCGCCGGCGTCGACGCCGATCGCCACCATCGCGGCGATCGCGGCCCGGGCATCGAGCAGGTTGTGGAGCCCGGGCACCAGCAGTCCGAACTCTGCGGGGCCCGGCTCGCCGGGACTGAAGGAGATCCTCTGCGGAAGGCCCGGGGAAGTGCCCGACCCGGGCGCTTCTTTCCCCGCAGCGGACCCGGCCATGCCCACCGGCTCGACCACCGTCGACGCGCGGCCCGCGAAGCTCGCGAACGCCTCTCGCAACTCGGCGAGGCCACTCCACCTCGCATGGTGGTCCATCTCGATGTTGGTGATCACCGCCACCTCGGGTTCGAGCACGAGAAAGCTGCCGTCGCTTTCGTCGGCCTCGACCACGGCCCATTCACCGGACCCCCAGCCGCTGTTCGCGGGTCCGCCGTCCTCGCCGACGCCGGGAAGCTCCCCGCCGATGAAGAAGGCGGGGTCGAGCCCGAGGCTGCGCATCGCCCAGATCAGCATGCCGGTCGTCGTGGTCTTGCCATGCGTGCCGGCGACGGCGATCGTGCGCCTGGCCGAACACAGCTCGGCCAGCAGGTCGGAGCGATGGAGGATCCTGCGTCCCTCCTCGCGGGCGCGGGCGAGTTCCGGGTTCTCGCGGGAGATGGCGGTCGAGACGACGATCTCGGCGCCGTCGGGGAGGTTGCCGGCGTCGTGCCCGACCGTGGCCCGGATCCCCGACTGCTCGACCCTCTCGAAGTAGGAGGACCGGCTCCGGTCGCTGCCCGTTACGGATGCCCCGAGCTCCTTCGATACGAGGGCGAGGCCGCTCATCCCGGCGCCGCCGATCCCGATGAAGTGAAGCTTCCTGTCGCGCCAGTCCCCGCTCAACCGTCGCCTCCCGCGGCGGCCTCGATGATCGCATCGGCGATCAGGTTCGCGGCATCCGGCCTGGCGAGCCCGCTCGAGGCCCGGGCCATCCGCTCGAGGCGGGGACGGTCCGAGAAGATCGCGTCGACTTCAGTGCCGAGGCGGCCGGCGTCGAGTTCACTGTCGTCGATCGCCACCGCGGCCCCGGCAGCGGTCATCCAGTCGGCGTTCGCACGCTGGTGATCCCCCGTGGCATGCGGGTAAGGAACGAGGATCGCGGGCCGGCCACGCGCGGTCAGCTCAAAGACCGAGCCACCCGAACGCGCGAGCACGAGGTCGCAGGCTGCGAGGCAGTCACCGAGATCCGGCTCGTACTCGAGCAGCGTGTATCGGGCCGGGTCACCTGCCTCGGAGAGCAGCTCCCGAATCCGCTCGAAGTCCCGGCTGCCGGAGACGTGTATGACCTCGAAGCCCCTGTTCTCGCGCCCGGCCAGCGCCTCGACCGCGGCCAGATTGATTGTGCGGGCACCAAGGCTGCCACCCATGACCAGCAGCACGTCCGCATCGGGGTCGATGCCAAAGCGCTCGCGGGCGCGGGCCTCGTCTGCCTCGAGCACGGCCCGGCCGACCGCCCTTCCGGTGACCGTGAAGCGCTCGCCCTCGCAGCCTTCGATCGGGAAGGCGAGACAGACGCGGTCCGCGGTCCGCGCGAGCAGACGGTTGGCGAGGCCGAAATGGCGGTCTGCTTCGGTCAGGACCAGCGGGATGCGCCTCGACCTGGCGGCGAGTCCGGCGGGACCGGCGACGAAGCCGCCGCCGCCGACCACGACGTCGGCGCGCCGGGCTGACAGCAGGCGGCGGGCGGCGGGCAGCGCCGCCGCGGCGAGACCGATCGCGCGCAGCGCCTTGAAAGGGTTCTTCCTGTCTATGCCGGCGAGGTCGAGCAGGTCGACTTCGTATCCGGCCGCGGGAACCAGTTCGGCCTCGAGGCGGCCCCTGGCACCCATGAAGGAGACTTCCGCTCCCCTATCTCGAAGCTCGTCGGCGACCGCCACGGCCGGCACGACGTGCCCCGCCGTGCCGCCCGCCGCCATGACTACCCTGGGCACCAGTGGCCGTCCTTCTTGTCGGTTTGGCTCTGCGATCGTCTTCAACCAGCCGCAGTCTCGCAACCTGGCTGCGTCCGCGGCGCGCAGGGGCGCGGCTCAGCGTGGCGGCTTCTCCGCCCCTGGCGACGTTCAGGATCAGGCCGATCGCGATCAGGCTGACCACCAGGCTGTTGTTGCCGTAAGAGACGAGCGGCAGCGGGACGCCGGTCAGCGGTGCGAGCCCCATGACGGCGTACAGGTTGAGCGTGGCCTGCACGAGGATCAGCCCGGTCAGGCCGGATGCGAGGATGCGACCGAAGTCGTCCCGGGCGACCTTGGCGATGCGGAAGCCCGCATAGCCGATCAGCCCGTAGACCGCGACCAGCAGCAGCATCCCGACGAAGCCGAATTCCTCGCCGATCACGGCCGAGATCATGTCGGTGTGGGCCTCGGGCAGGTAGAAGGCCTTCTGCACCCCGTTGCCGATCCCGACGCCGTCGAGCCCGCCCGAGCCGATCGCGATCTTCGCCTGGAGGGTCTGGAAGCCGGCTCCGGACACGTCGGACGAAGGGTCGAGGAAGGTCAGCAGCCGCTGGCGCCGGTATGGCGCCACGAGCGCGAGCAGCAGCGCCGAGAAGGCGAGCCCGCCGCCGAGCAGGGCCAGGTCACGCGGCCGGGCGCCTGCGGCAAACAGCGTGACGCCGGCGGCAAAGACCGCAACCATCGCCGTTCCCATGTCGGGCTGAAGCATCACGAGACCGCAGGCAGCAGCGGTCATGAGCAGGAAAGGCGCCATGTCGCGGACCGACTCGAGGCGGTCCGGCCGGTTCGCGAAGAGGTGTGCGCCGTAGAGGACCAGGCCCAGCTTCAGGTATTCGGCCGGCTGGAACTGGATCGGACCGGCGATGAACCAGCCGCGGGTCCCGTTCACGGCCACGCCGAGGACGAGGACAGCTGCGAGCGCGACCAGGACCAGCCTGATGATCAGCGGAATCGCCGCCCTGACACGCGAAAGCCTGATGCGCATCACGAACATCATCAGGAATACGCCGATCGCGATCGCGATCAGCGTGCGCTGCAGGTAGTAGGCACTGTCGGCGAGCCCGCCGTCGCTGAGGATGGCCGAGGTCGAGCTCGCCGAGAAGACCATCACCGCGCCGAAGGCGAGCAGGATCAGCGTCGCGGTCAGCAGCAGGTTGTACTCGACCGGGGCCTCGACGCTGGCGGTGTCGCGGTTTCGGCGGCGTCCCGACTTCTTCGAGCCTGCCGGCTTCCCGCGGGTCGGCTTCCGCCGGGAGGATCGCGCCTCAGGCGACATCTACGGTCCCTACCAGTCTGCGGAAGCGGTCACCGCGGTCTTCGTAGTCCGTGAACTGGTCGAAGCTGGCGCAGGCAGGCGAGAGCAACACCGTCTCCCCTGCGCGCGCGTCTGCCCAGGCCCTCGAGACCGCGGTCTCGAGGTCGCCACAGTCTTCGACGGCGAGACCGGCCTCCCGCACCGGGGAGAGGGTCGCCGCGATCTCGGGTGCCGATTCGCCGATCAGGTAGACCGCGACGCAGGGACCGCTCACGGCTTCCAGCAGCGGTGTGAACGGCTCGCCCTTGCTGCTGCCGCCCAGCAGAAGCCTGAGCCCGGAGTCGAAGGCCGCAAGGGCGGTGACGGTGGCCTCGACGTTCGTCGCCTTCGAGTCGTTGACGAAGCGGACCCCGGAGACCTCGGCCACCGGCTCCAGCCTGTGTGCGACGCCCTTGAAACTGCGCAGCCCTTCGGCGACCACCTCGGGAGGCAGGCCGAGGCTCAGGGCCGCAGCGGCCGCGGCCATCGCGTTGGCGACGTTGTGGTCGCCGATCAGCCCCAGCTCCGCGCGCTCGAGCAGGGGCCTGCCGTCGGCCACGATGGCGCCGTCCTCGATCGCGATGTCGACCGGGTACTGCGACTCGCCGGCCGGCAGGAAACGCACGACCGCCGCCTCGCCCGGCGGGTCCAGGCCGGCCATCGCCGGGTCAGCCTCGTTCAGCACGGCGACGTCGCCCTCGACCTGGTTCATGAAGATGCGCTGTTTGATCCGGCCATAGTCCTCGACGCTGCCGTGCCGGTCGAGATGGTCAGGGGCCAGGTTGAGGTAGACCGCACACTCGGGGGCGAAGTATTCGATGTCCTCGAGCTGGAAGCTCGAGCATTCGCAGACGACCGTGTCGTCGGCGGCCACCGGCTGTCCCGCGAGGTCCGACAGCGGGCTGCCTATGTTGCCGACCGCGTGGACGGGACGTCCCGCCGTGCGCAGGACGTGAGCAACGAGTTCGGTGGTCGTGGTCTTGCCGTTGGTACCGGTGATGCCGACGAAGGTCGCGCGCACCATGCGCCAGCCGATCTCCAGCTCTCCGAGGACAGGGATCTGCCGCCGCCGCGCCTCGACGACGACCCGGGCCTCCGCGGGCACACCCGGGCTCTTGACCACGGTGGCCACACCGGCCAGGGCGGCGATGCCGTCAGATCCGGTCTCGTACGGGACCCCGGCGAGGTCGAGCTCTTCGAGGCCGTCGGGCCGCCCGGAATCGACCCCGAAGACCCCTTCGCCACGGGCCTTGAGCGCCCTCGCTACGGCCACCCCCGAGCGGGCCAGCCCGACTACGAGAAAGGGTCCGGGAGGAAGCGGCGGGCGGGCCCTGGATGAGTGGACGTATTCCACCTTCGGACCTTCAACGCCGGTGGCCGTATTCCTTTACCCGATGCGGGTTTCGTTCAGCCGCCGACCGACTGCTGGTAGATCGCGAAACCGAGACCCGAACAGACCGCCGCGATGATCCAGAAGCGGAGCATGATCTTGGTCTCCGACCAGGCCATCATCTCGAAGTGGTGATGGAGCGGCGCCATCAGCAGGACGCGCCGCCCGAAGGTCTTGAAGGAGAAGACCTGGACCAGAACCGAGAGCGCTTCGATCACGAAGATGCCACCGATCACGATCAGCAGGATCTCGGTCTGGGTCATCACCGCGAGTGCTCCTATCGCCCCGCCGAGCCCGAGCGAACCGGTATCGCCCATGAAGATCGAGGCCGGGAATGCGTTGAACCAGAGGAATCCGACGCATGCGCCGACGAGGCAGACTGCAAGCAGCGCCAGGTCCTGCTGGCCGACCGTGATGAAACAGATCGCCGTGTAGGTCAACAGCACGATCGCGCTCGAGCCCGCGGCGAGCCCGTCGAGACCATCGGTCAGGTTGACCCCGTTGGTCGCCCCTGCGATGACCAGGAAGACGAGCAGAAAATAGGCCACCGGTCCGATGTCGAGGCTGATGTCGAGTCCGCGGATCAGGATCACCGGTTCGAGCCCGACCTCGTGTCGCGCCACCCACCACAGGACCAGCGCGAGCAGGACCTGCCCGACCAGCTTGTATCTGGCAGAGAGGCCGAGCGACCGGCGCTTGACGATCTTGATGAAGTCGTCGGCGAATCCGAGCGCAGCGCAGCCGATCGCGACGAAGAAGACCGTCATCGCCGCGAAGCTGTGGTCGGAGAGGACGAGGAAAGGCACGAGGACCGCGATGAAGATGATCAGTCCGCCCATTGTCGGCGTGCCTGCCTTGGTCTGGTGACCGGCAGGACCCTCCTCGCGGATGTTCTGGCCGAATTCGCGCCGGCGGAGGAACGCGATGAAGCGTGGCGACAGGAACAGGCAGATCAGCATCGAGGCCATCGAGCCGAGCACGATCTCGCCCATCAGACGCCCCCGTCCGGGGTGGCCTGACGCGACTGGAGCCCCTCGGCGACCGCTTCGAGGCCGGCGGCCCTGGATCCCTTGACCAGGACCACGCACTGCTCGTCGAGCTGCCCTTCGAGAAGGTCCACCGCGGCAGCCGGATCGGTGACGAGTTCATCGGGGCCGTAGTCGGCTGCCACCGGCCCGACGCCGACCAGCAGGTCGATCCCGAGCTCCCTGGCGCGACGTCCCACGTCCCGGTGGAAGGCCGGGGCTTCGGGCCCGAGCTCGGCCATCAGCCCGAGGACCGCGATCCGCCTTGCGCGGTCGATCCCGGCCACGTACCGCAGCGCCGCGTCCATCGAGACCGGGTTCGCGTTGTAGCTGTCGTTCACGACGAGGGCCCCGCTACCGAGCGTGATGTGCTCCCCTCTGAACTGCGAGAACGACACCGAACCGGCCCGCGCCGCGAGGTCTTCCGGAGAGGCCCCGGCCGATACGGCGGCCGCGATTGCCGCGAGCGCGTTCTCGAGGTTGTGCTCTTCGGTGAAAGGAAAGACGAAACGCGCGGACCCGGCGGGGGTGACGACGTCTGCCCGGGTCTCGCCGTCGGCGCGTTCCACGACCTCGGCACGCACCGCTCCGCCCTCACCGAAGCGCACCACGTTCGAGAGCGGTTCGAGGTGGGGTTCGAGGTGGCCGGCATCGACCGGCACGATCACGGGGCTGCCGGGCCTCATGGCGCCGATCAGCTCCGCCTTGGCCGCGGCGATCGCTTCGATCGAACCGAGCAGCTCCAGGTGGACGGGCCCGACGACGGTGATCACCGCGACGTCGGGTTCGGCGATGCTTGCCAGTTCGGCGATCTGGCCCGGTCCCCGCATCGCCATCTCGAGCACGAGGGCCCCGGTCCCGGAAGGGGCGGAGAGGATCGTCAGCGGAAGGCCGATCTCCGTGTTGAAGTTCTCCGGGGAGGCGTGTACCGCGCCCGGCATGAGCGCCTTCGTGATGTCCTTGACAGAGGTCTTGCCGACCGAGCCGGTGATGCCGATCACGGTGGCGCCCAGCTCGCGCCGCCAGGCTGTCGCGAGCGACTGCATCGCCGCCAGCGGATCGGCGACCGCGAAGACCCAGCCTCTGGCGGCGCCGAGGGACGCGGCGCTGTCGGGGTCGACGACCACTCCCCATGCCCCGCTCTCCAGCGCTGCGGCGGCGAATCTGCCCCCGTCATCGCTTTCGCCGGCCAGGCCGAAGAAGAGCTCACCACCGCTTACCTGCCTCGAGTCGATCGACGCGTGCGCGGGCCGGCCCGGTGCGCCGCGAGAGACGATCTCCGCCCCCATTGCGGCGGCCATGCGCTCGGGCTCGAGCTGGATCAAGCCTGGCTCCCGGCCAGCTCGCGCAGGTGGGACGTCGCGACCTCGCGGTCATCAAAGGGGATCTTGCGGCCGTTCTCGAATTCCTGCCCCTGCTCATGTCCCTTGCCCGCGATGACCACGGTGTCGCCGGGCCGGGCCATCGCCACCGCGAGCCGGATCGCCTCGCTGCGGTCGGCTTCGACCGTCACCTGTGAGCGGTCGGTGATGCCTTCGAGGATGTCGTCGATGATCGCTTCGGGCTCTTCGGAGCGGGGATTGTCAGAGGTGACGACGGTATGGTCGGCGAGCAGCGAGCCCGCTCGACCCATTAGCGGGCGCTTGGCGCGGTCCCGGTCGCCACCGGCGCCGACGACGACGATCAGGCGGCCCGGTGTGATGTCCCGGGCGGCGCGCAACACGTTCTCGACCGAGTCCGGCGTATGCGCATAGTCGACGAGTACGGCGAACGGCTGCCCCGCGTCGATCGGCTCGAAGCGGCCCGGCACCCGTCCGGCCTCCGACAGCGATGCGACCGCCTCGGCGGGTTCGACCCCGAGGGCGATCGCCCCGGCCAGGGCCGCCAGCGCGTTGGCCACGTTGAAGTGGCCCGGCAGCCCGGTGCGCACGGCGAGCACGCCGTGCTCCGACTCGACCGAGAAAGCGGCCCCGCCGGCATCGAAGCTGATGTCGGAAGCCGAATAGTCGGCGGCCGCGCCCGCGGCCGAATAGGTGACGGCGTCGAAGTCGGCGGCCAGCCGCTGTCCGTACGGGTCGTCGATGTTCACAACCGACGTTTCCGGACCCGCCTCGAACAGCAGCCGCTTGGCCGCGAAGTAGTCCTCCATGTCGGCATGGAAGTCGAGGTGGTCCTGGGTCAGGTTGGTGAAGACCGCGAGGTCGAAGGCGATCGAGTCACATCGGCCCAGCACAAGCGCGTGGGAAGAAACCTCGAACACGCATGCCTCGTCGCCGGCGTCCTCCATCCTGCGGAAGGTCGCCTGGAGGTCGACCGACTCGGGAGTGGTCCTCACGACCGGCTCCTCCACCCCACCGACGAGCTGCTTGACGGTGCCCATGAGCCCGCAGTGGATGCCCGACGATTCGAGGATGTCGTGCAGCAGGAAGGCCGTGGTCGTCTTCCCGTTGGTCCCGGTGATCCCGGCCACTTTCAGGTCCCGGGTCGGGTGGCCGTTGAAGGCGGCGGCGACGGGGGCCATCGCCTGGCGCGTATCTGGAACCAGGACCTCGGTTACCCCGAGGCCGGTCCTGCGCTCGCATACGAGTGCCTGTGCCCCCGCTTCCACCGCGGCGGCTGCGAAATCGTGGCCGTCGCTCTCCATCCCGGTGACGCAGAAGAAGAGACCTCCCTCGACCACCTGCCGGCTGTCGTAGGCGAGACCGGTTATCTCCAGGCCGGGGTCACCGGCGATCTCGGCCGACACGACGCCTTCGACGATTTGGTCCAGCCGCATGCGCATGATTGTAGGTGCCTACTCGGTGGGCACGCCCAGGTACGGGAGGGCGAAGGAGGCGATGTCGCCGAAGGCGGGAGCAGCCACCACGCCGCCGTAGTAGCCGTTCTTCGGCTCGCTGACCATTACCGAGACGACTATCCGGGGGTCGTCGGCGGGCGCCATTCCGATGAACGAGGCGACGAAGCGGCTGTCCGAGTAGCCGTTCTCGGTCGCGATCTCGGCCGTGCCGGTCTTGCCGGCCAGCGTATAGCCGGGAATCTCGACCTCTGGCGCGGTGCCGCCCGGCGCGAGCACGCCTTCGAGCATCTGCCGGACCTCGGCTGCGACCTCGGGTGAGACCACCTGGCGACCCGCCTCCTGCGGCAGGCTACGGTCCCCGACCGACTTGATCAGCCGGGGCGGCCTGAGGATCCCGTCGTTGGCGAGCGCCCCGTAGCCGGCGACCATCTGGATCGGCGTCACGGCCAGTCCCTGTCCGATCGGAAGGTTGCCCATCGTAGAGCCGGAGTAGTCCTCGTACGGGATGACGATGCCGCCCTCTTCGCCCGGATACTCGATTCCCGTCGGTCGGCCGAAGCCGAACCGGTTGATCCACCTCTCGAACTTGCGGCCACCCATCTCGAGCCCGATCGTGACCGAGCCGACGTTCGAGGACTGCGCCAGGATGTCGCCGACGTCGAGCGTCACCGTGCCGCGCGGATGGGACTCCTCGATCACCCGGTCGTAGATCTGGAGCGACGGAGGCAGCGTGAAACTGCTTTCCGGCGTCACCGTGCCGGTCTCCAGAGCCGAGGCCACGGTGAAGGCCTTGAAGGTGGAACCGGGTTCGTAGTTGTACGACGTGCCCACGTTCAGCAGGTCTTCGGGAGTCGCGGTCTCGAGGTTGTCGAGGTCCACCGGAGGCCAGTTCGCCATCGCCAGGACCTCGGAGCTCTTCGCGTCCATGACGATCGCCGAAGCGTTGACCGGATCGTGAAGCTCGGCGACCTCCGCCAGCGCGCTCTCGGCGCTGTCCTGGATCGCGGCGTCGATCGTGAGCCTGACGGGCCGGCCGTCCTTCGGGTCGCGGATGGTCTCGATCTCGATCGGCTCGCCGAGCGCATCCTTGACCAGGTGCTGCTCTCCGTCCCGGCCCCGCAGCACAGCGTCTTCGGCTGCCTCTATGCCGGTGAGGCCCTCCCCCTCGGCGTTCACCGCACCGACCACCTGGGCGGCCAGGTCGCCCTGGGGCCTGGTCCGAAGGGTGTCGGGGTGCTGGCCGATGCCCTCGAGGCCGAGTTTCTCGACCCGTCCGGCCTTCACCAGGTCTACCTTTCGCTGAACGTACGAGAAACCGCCGGGCTGGGTGATCGCCTCGAGCACGTCGGCGGGATCGGCGCCGAGCGCCTCTGCCACGTCTGCCGACTCCTGCTGGGCGTCCTTGATCTGGTACGGCGTCGCGTAGACGCTCGCCCCGAGCTCGGAGCCGACCAGCTCGCGTCCGTTGCGGTCGAGGATCGAGCCGCGCAGGCCGGGGACCGTGATCGTGTCTTCCTGCTGGCTGCTCGCCTGCGAAGCGAAGGTGGAACCCTCCACCCCCTGCAGCCAGACCGCTCTCAGCAGGATCCCGGAGAGCAGAAGCAGCGATATGAAGAAAAGAATGCCTACGCGGCGTTCGAGGCGGACCAACTGAAGGTCAGCCCCCTTCCGCCGCGAGTCGCCGGGCGGCCGCTGCGAATACCTCGGGTCCGAACTCCCGGTACCTGATCTCGTCCGTCGCCGGCGCCAGCATGCCGGCGGCGGAGGCTGCCTCGCGGACCCGGGGCATCGACAGTGCCCGGGTCGTCTGGCTGCTCAGGATCGAGTTCTGCCGCTCCAGTTTCTCGATGTCGCCCTCGATCCGGCTGGCCATCGCGCCGTAGCTCACGGTGAGGACGTTTATGGCGACGATCCCGATCAGCAGCACCCCGATCAGCGCGATCCAGAGCCTCGAGCCGGAAATCCTCCTTACCGCGGCGGACTCGGGCAGCCGGCCGACTACGTGCGCGCTGCGACCGACGAGCCTGCGCGGTCGCGGTCGGCGGTTCGCCGGGCGGCGGCGTCCGGGGGTGGTCTGGTGCTGCGGGCGACGCCGGCGCGGAGATGGAAGCGTCGCCGGCGAGGGCTGCGGCATGGCTTCGAGCCTGCGGGCCGCGGCACCCATCAGGCACCGGCCCTCTCGGCGAGCTTGAGCGCACCACGCAGCCGGGCCGAGCGGGCACGCGGGTTGACCTCGACTTCTCCGTCATCCGCGGTGATCGACCGCCGGGTGAGGAGTTCGGCCTCCGGCTCGTGGCCGCAGACACAGACGGGCAGGTCGGGAGGGCAGGTACAGCCCACAGCGAGGCCGGCGAAGAAGCGCTTGACCCTGCGGTCCTCTAGCGAGTGGAACGAGATCGCAGCCATCCGGCCACCGGGCTTCAGCGTGTCCCAGGCGATCGGCAGCGCGGCGTCGATCGCGTCGAGCTCACCGTTGACGGCGATCCTGAGCGCCTGGAAAGTCCTTCTCGCCGGATGGCCGCTGCCGAAGCGTGCCGCGGTCGGCATCCCCGCCTTGATCGCATCGACCAGCTCCGAAGTCGACCCGAGCGGTCGGCGGCGCACGATCTCGCGGGCGATCCCGCCGGAGAAGCGCTCTTCACCGAGCGTCCGCAGGATCCGCGAGATCCTCTCTTCGGGCCACGTATTGATGATCTCCGCTGCCGTGAGTTCCTGTCGCGGATCCATCCTCATGTCGAGCGGAGCGTCGTGGGAGTAAGAAAAACCCCTTTCGGGCGCATCTACCTGTAGCGACGACATACCCAGGTCCATATACAGCGCGTCTGCACGAATTCCTTCATTCTGCAGGGCTTTCAGTGCCTGGCTGAACTCGGTGGCCACGAACCTGGTCCGGCACCTGGCACGGGTCGCGAACTGCTCGAACCGCCTCGCGGCGACCGGATCGCGGTCGATCGCGATCAGCGTACCGTCGGGCCCGAGCCTTTCGGCAACCAGCCGCGCGTGTCCGCCGCCGCCGAACGTGCAGTCGATCACCGTATCCCCCGGCCGGGGAGCGATCAGGTCGACCAGCTCTGCGGCGAGGACGGGGACGTGGATGCGGGGCGACGGGCTCATGGTCTGCTCCCACGCCTCGCGGGCTCGCGCCGCGGCGCTCACTCGCCCGCTCCTGACATTCCTTCGGCTATCTCGGGGAATTCGGCCTGGAGTTCCTGCTCCACGCGGTCCCACTCGGCCGTATTCCAGATCTCGAGATACTCGCCGGCGCCGATGACCGTGCAGGAACCGTCGAGGCCGGCGGCCTCGATCAGGTTCCTTGGGATGCTGAACCTGCCGGCCGAATCGAGTTCGCCGTCGGCCGCACCCGAGTTGAAGAGCCTGCGCATCTTGCGCGCGTTGTTCCCGAACGGACTGTGTGGAGCGATGTACTGGTCCGAGAGCGCGTCGAATGACTTCTCGGTCATCAGCCAGAGGCATCTGTCGGGGCCTTTTACGATCACCGCCCGGTCGGAGAGGTCCTTGCGGAACTTGGCCGGCACCGTGAGGCGGTCCTTCGAATCGAGGCTGTGTTCGTACTGGCCTCTGAACGCCACCTTTTCCGTTCCTTTCCGACTGTCCCGTTCGATGAAGAGAAAGAGTTGGACCGAGGTGGTGAAGTGGGAGGAACCTCACCACCCCGGTCCGTGGCTTCAACTCGATCGGCAATGTACCCCACTTTGCCCCACTCTGCACCACAATGCCCCACAAAGGCGTAAGAAGGAGTCGTCGGACCGGCCTGATAAGGATTCGCAAAGGTGCCGAACCTCGGCTTCCCAAGCGATTTTCAGCAGCCCAATACGAACACATGATCGCCTCCCGTGCGAGCGGCCTGCAATTACCGTTGCAGTTTTCGGCGCTAGGTTGTCGGCATGGGTGAGATCAGGCACGCCAACCAACTGCGCGGCGAAGAGTTCGGGAAACTGATGCGCAAACCGCTGCCCTGGGTCCTGACGATCACCGGCGCGATCCTGCTCGCGGTGATCGGCGTGGCCATCGGGGGGGCCGGCGTGGCGCTGGTCGGTTTCGTGATCGGGCTGCTGATCGGTCTCGGCATCACCTTCGCCGTCGCCGACAACCGCGCCGAGGACGCATTCTTCGAGTCCTACGCGAAGGCTCGCGGACTGACCTGGCAGGGGTCGGGCAACCTCGAGCGGGCCACGCCGCTGCTGCGCAAGGGAGACGAGCGCAAGGCAGACGAGATCTTCACCGGGACGCTGGCCGACGACATCGAGGGCACGCTGGCCCTCTACACGTACACCGAGGTCAGCACCGATTCGGACGGCGACCGCACCGAGACCGACTATCCGTTCACGCTGATCCTCACCGACCTGCCCGAGACCGTCGCCCACCTTCCCGAACTGATGGTCCAGCGAAAGTCCGGGTTCAAGGCCCTCGAGGGCTTCGAAGACAAGTTCCGCCGCAAGCACGAGCGGGTCACGCTCGAGAGCGAGGCGATGCGCGACCGCTACGAGATCTTCGTCGGCAAGGAGCAGGACCAGGTCTGGGTCCGGCGCCTGTTCTCCCCCTCCTTCATCGTCTGGCTGACCGACACCCCGCCGAAGAAGTTCGCCTTCGAGCTGGTCGACGGCAAGCTCTGCGCCTTCGTGCCCAAGCACCGCGACAGCGCCGACGGACTCGATGAGATCGTCTCGGTCGGCTGCGCAGTCGCGCGCCGGCTGCGCGAAGAAGCGACCGGCTGACGCCGCGCCTCAGGCTTCGGCCCGGCGGTAGGCGCGGCACCCCCGCGGCACCCGCGTATCCTCGTGAATACGGCATCCGGAAACGCGTCGTCGGGCCGGTGGCGGCCCTCGAGGTGATCGCGCAGCCCGAGCGACGGCCGCCTGGCGGTCTGCCCCACGCAGAAACAGCGGCGTCCTTCGGACGGCCCAACGGCCGCCTCGGCGTACCACTTCGGATCGATCTCGATCACATGGACCTGGCGCAAACGGATACCTCCGGATCGTGTTGACGGTCAGCGGGTCCGCGCTGCCGGCCGCTTCCTGACGCATCGCTCGATTCGTCGCCAGAAGTTCACACCCGGCGGGCGAGGATGTGAGAGATTCGGTCCAGGCCCCCGGACCGGCCGCAAGCGACAGCGAAGCGAGGAGATACACATGCCCGAGATGAGCAGCTACGAGCCCGGAACCCCGTCATGGATCGACGTCGGTACCACCGACATGGAGGCCGCGATCGACTTCTACGAAGGACTCTTCGGCTGGCGGGTCGAAGAGGCGGACGACCCCGAGGAGACTGGCGGTTACCGGATGTTCACGCTGAACGGCAAGGCGGTTGCCGGAGGCATGGAGACCCAGGATGAGAGCCAGCCTCCCGCCTGGACCACCTACGTGACTGTCGAGGACGTGGACGCAAGCGCAGCCAGGGCGAAGGAGCTCGGTGGTCAGGTCCTCTACGAACCGATGGACGCGATGACGGCCGGGCGCATGGCCGTGCTGGCGGACCCGGAGGGTGCGGTCTTCGCACTCTGGCAACCGGTGGATCACATCGGGGCAGGGATCGTCAACGAGTTCAACACGCTGACCTGGAACGAACTGCGCACCCGCGACCCCGAAGCAGCGAAGAAGTTCTACGGAGAGCTCTTCGACTGGAACGGTCTGCAGTTCGATTCGATGGAGGGATACACGGTGTGGACCATCGGCGACGCCCCACCCGAACGGGGCAAGGGCGGGATGATCGACATGGCCGCCACCGACATGCCGGAGGGGATCCCCCCGCACTGGGACGTGACCTTCTCGGTCGAGGATGCCGACCGGACGGCGGAGAAATGCCGGGAACTCGGCGGCTCGGTAGTCGCGGGTCCGATCGACATCCCGATGGGCCGCATGTACACGCTTGCCGATCCGGCCGGCGCCGAGTTCACAGCGATGACGTTCACCCGCTGATTTCGAACGGCTGACTCGGTGCCCGGCGGGCAACCCGCCCGGCCTCGTGCCGGAGCGGCCGCGACCGCGGTTCAGCGCAGGATCTCGACCAGCAGGACCCAGGCGTTCATGACCGCGGCGATGACCGCCCCGATGATGCCGGCGAAAACCCAGTCGAGGCCGGACCCCTCGCCGGACAGCAGCAGGACCGAACCGACGACGTAGGGCACCGTGCCGAACAGCGGCGGGACCAGCCGGGCCGCGTACCAGCCGACCGGAATCGGCCCGGAGGGCAGGCTCCTCACTGCGAACAAGCCGATCGCGACGGCCCAGACCACGGACTGCACGAGCAGTTCGAGCCCGAGGGTCTCCGCAGACTGGCCCGGGACCAGGCCGAACAGCGACACGATCAGCACCCCGAGCAACAGCATCAGCGTCATCAGCGCCCGGTCCGGCAGTCCCGGGCCCTGCACGATCGGTTCGAGGTTGATCGACACCGCGACGAAGACGAGCCCGGCGAGCGCCGCCGACGCTCCGGCGGCGGCCACGAACAGGTCGCTCCACTGTGCGGCTACGGCTTCCATTGACGCCAGTATCGCGGAGTTCATATGCCGGCGGTGTACGCCGCGTAACCGATACCGAGCAGCGCGTCGCCGTTGGCGACCAGCGCTGCCACCATCAGCAGCAGGACCGAAGGCACGAGGACCAGGGCGATCACCAGCTGGATCTTCGGGGCCGCGCGTGCCGCCTGCTCCTCGATATCGCGGCGCTGCTGCTGCCTGAGCGCCGATGCCTGGCGGCGCAGCTGGTCCGCGAGTGGGGAACCGAGCCTTCTCGAGCGCTCGAGGGTGGCGCACAGCGAGGCGATCTCGTGTCCGCCGACTCGGGTCTTCAGCGATTCGAGCGCCGCCGCCTGGCCCGAGCCCCAGGCGATGTCCTCTCCGGTCACCGCGAGTTCGCGCCGGAGCGGCCCGCGGCCGCCGCCGCCCAGTTCGAGCAGTCCCTGCCCGAGGGATCGGCCCGATGCCACCGACACGGCGAGCAGGTCGAGAGCATCGGGCAGCGCGGCCAACATTCGCCGGTGCCGGATCCGCGCCGAGCGTACGAGCAGGAGGTCCGGAGTCAGGAAACCGAGCAGACCGCATGCGAGGAGCAGCAGCGGCCCCGAGCGGGAGGAGATCACCGGGCCGGCAATAGACCCCACGCAGAGCCCTGTCGCCGCGGTCAGGGCCTTCGCCGCGAGCAGCGAACGCGGGGTGAGCTCTCCCTCGCGGCCGGCCCGGCGGATCTTCTCCGGCAGGCCCAGACTGAGTGCGACTGCCGGGGTACCGGGCCCGGGCCGCGCGGCCCGGGCCGGGGGCAGACCGCCGGTCCAGCCGGACCTCGCGCCGCGCAAGCGCGGCCATCGTCGCGGCGGCCACGATCAGTGCCAGCCCGACCGCGATCATGATCGCCCGACGCGCGCAAGCCTGGAGATCGCGAGGAACGCGACCGCCTGCATGGCAATCGACACCGCGACCAGCGCCAGCGCCACACCCGATCCGAGTATCGATCCGAGCAGGCCGGGCCGTATGATCTCGGCGAAGCACGCGGCGCCGGCCGGCATCAAGACGACGAGGTATCCCGTGAAGCGGGCCTGGGCCGTCGCCGAACGCGCGTCTTCGGCGACCCGGTCGCGCTCGGCAGCCCCCTCGGCGAAGCGCCGGAGCAGTGCCGCGAGGTCGCCGCCGGCCAGCCGTTGGCTGACCAGTGCCGCGGCGAAAGCGTCGATCCTCTCGGAACCGAAACGCCGTGCGAGCGAGGCGACGGCCCGGTCCGTGGGACGGCCGAGCTCGAGTTCGTGCCGCAACCGGCTGAATTCGGATGCTGCAGGCCCGTCGAGGGTGGCTGAGACCGCTGCGAGGGCACCGCGTGGCGAATGGCCGGCCGAGAGGCAGTCGGCGATCGCCCGGGCGGTGTCCGGTACCGCCCGCTCGACCGCGCGCTGATACCGGCGACGGTCGCGACTGATGAAGGCAGCAGCCGCGAACGGAGCGGCCAGCCCCAGGAGCAGGGCCAGCAGGGGACGGCCCAGCAGCATCCCCGCCACCACGGCGACAGCGACCGCCAGCAGCGCAACGGCGTTCCGCTCGCGGGAATCCGGCAGGTAGCCTTCGGCCCGGACCCTCTGCAGCGGCTCGACCGTCATCCGGATCCACCCGGCGAGGGCCACACTCCCGCCGAGGAACTCGCGCGCCGCAAGAACCGAGGTGAGACCGGCGAGGGCCCCGAGCAGCGCCGGCAATGCGTCGCCGCTCAACCCGCGACCTCGCGGATCTCGGTCACCCTCCGGCGCCCGTCCGCCCCGCGGTCGATGTGGACGACGAGGTCGATCCCGCGTCGCAGCTGGGACGCGATCACGTCGAGCGGCAGACCGATTCCGGCCATCAGCGACAGCACCTCGATGCGGTCGAGCGCATCGGTTGCCGAGTTGGCATGAACGGTCGAGAGCGCACCGTCGTGTCCGGTGTTGAGGGCGGTGAGCAGGTCGAGTGCCTCGGGTCCCCGCACCTCGCCGATCACGATCCGGTCCGGCCGCATTCGCAGTGCGTTGCGCAACAGGTCGCGGATCGTCACCTCGCCGCGACCCTCGATGCTGGGTGGTCGCGACTCGAGCCTCACCACGTGGGGCTGCCCCAGATGGAGCTCGGCTGCATCCTCGATCGTGACTATGCGCTCGTCGCTGTCGATAAACGCGGCCAGCGCATTCAGCAGCGTCGTCTTGCCCGAGCCCGTGCCACCGCTGATCAGGATGCTGCTGCGGGCCGCCACGGCCTCGGCAAGCCGGTTGAAGGACATGCGGTCGAGGGTTCCGAGGTCGACGAGATCCTCCGGCCCGGGGCGGGATTGAGGAAACCTGCGGATCGACACCGCGGGACCGTCGACCGCCAGCGGCGGGATCACGACGTTGACGCGGGAGCCGTCGGGCAACCGCGCGTCTGCCATCGGACTGAGCTCGTCGACGCGCCGGCCGAGCGGCGCGAGAATGCGCTCGATCGTATTCCTGAGTTGCTCCTCGTCTTCGAATGCGACCGGGACCCTTTCCATCTTCCCCGCCCGCTCGGCATAGACGCGGTCGCAGCCGTTGACGACCACTTCTTCGACCGTGTCGTCCTCCATCAGCACGTCCAGCGGCCCGAGGCCCGAGGCCTCGCGAGTTATCGCCTCGGCCAGCAGCTCCCGGGAGGCCGCGGACAGCACGGGCGCCACCTCGCCGACCGCAGAGCGGATGGCGGAATCGACTGCAACGCCGTCGCCGGGATCGGCGCGGCGGCGCTCGATCAGGCCGGCGTGGATCTCCAAGGCCAGTCGCCGCAACGCATCGCCCGTCCCTGCTCCGCGATTCACCCGCGCCTGCCAGGGATAACGGTAAGGCGCCGGGCGAAGGCCTCGGCGTCGATCAGCTCGATCGCCTGCTTCCTCGTAAGGCCGAGGATCACGGTCCCGAGTCCCGCAGCCGAATCGGAAGGATCACCTCCGCCCACGGCGATGAGCGGGACGCGCTCTGCCGCCAGACTGGTGGCCCCACCCCCTCCTGTCCGGCCGTCCCTCGTAACCAGTACGTCGACCGTCCTCCGCGCACCGAGCCGGGATAGCGCCGCGATCCCGGCCACGGTCAGTTCCACGGGGATCCGGCCGTTGCCGATCCGTGCCCCGGCCGGCTTCTCGCCCTGCGGACGCCTGAGGACCCCGGCCGTCACGTAGCTGCCCGCGACCAGCGGCGCAGCCGCCTCGAACCCGATCGCTCCGGCCGGATCGGAAAGCGCCCCGGCCGGCACGAACCTGGCCGGGACCTGCCGGACCTCGGTCTGCCCGCGGATCAGGTCGGCGGTGATTGTGCGCTCGCCCGGCAGCCTGCCGCTGACGACGACCACGGGCCGCATGCGGCCGTAGCTCTCCGAAACCGAATCGGAATAGGCGCCGACGAGCGCTACGCCGAGCGCCGCGGCCACGACCGAAGCCACCATGAGCAATACGGCACGGCGTCGCCTGCTCACCAGTTGACCTTCACGGCCGCAGAGCGGCCGGCCGGCCGGGCAAACCCGGGCAGGACGAGCACCGCCCGCGAGCCTCCGGGCGCGAAGGCCGTCTCGAGCCGTCCGCCGTGTGCGGCGGCTATTCGCCCGGCGACCTCGAGGCCGTGGCCGTGAGTGCCCCTTCCCCGCCCCGTGGCGACGGTCTGTGCCGGGCCCGCGGGCCGATCCGGCGGCCGCGCCGCGGAGCCGTCGTCGAGTACCTCGATCCGGATCCGCTTTCCCAGCGCCTTCCCGGCAACGGTGATGCGCGGGCCACCGTGCTCGATCGCATTGACGATCAGGTTCTCGAGCGCCGACGCCAACGCCACCCCGTCCCCTCTCATCAGGCTGTCGGGACCGGGCCAGCACAGCTCGATCGCGGCGCCGGAAAGGGCCGCCCTCGACTGCCAGCGCCTGACGCAGGCGTCGGCCATCAGCCTCGCCGCGACCGTCTCCGAGCGGCGGCCGGGCGCTGGGCCCCCGTTGAGCTCGCGGTCGAGGTCGGAGATTGCGCTGATCGCCTGGAGCACCGGCTCGCAAAGCGCGGCGCGAGGTCCGGGCAGTCCGCGGGCGAGAGGCGAAACGGCTCCTCCCGGTGCAACCTGCGGCGACCCGTCCCCCGACGGCGAGAGCAGGGCGAGGGCCTGAAGCGGTCTGCGCACTTCGTGCAGGGCGCGGTTCAGCGCGTGGCGGCGGCGGCCGAGTCGCCACCTCTCGCCGGCCAACCCCAACAGGAGCAGCACGGCCAGCGTCGTGATCACGGCGAGGTTCACGGCTCGACCAGCCTGTATCCGACGCCCCAGCAGTTCACGACGAAACGGCCGCGCTCGGGGTCGAGCTTGCGTCTGAGCCGGCTCGCGTGAGCCTCGAGCGTCCGCGTGTGGCCGAGCGAGCGGTAGCCCCATACGTCCCGGAGCAGTTCCTCCTTGGTGAACACCCGGGTCGGCTCCTGTGCGAGACGGCCCAGCAGCGCGAACTCCTTGATCGACAGCTCGACCTTCACCCCACCGACCGAGACCGAACGCTCCGGCTGGTTGATCTCGATCTCGGCCACGCGGGTGACCGGCCGGTCGCCACCCTTGCGCCGGCGCAATACCGCTCCGATCCGGGCCAGCAGCTCGGCGTAGTGGTAGGGCTTGACCACGTAGTCGTCGGCCCCCTGCTCGAGCCCGCGGACCCGGTCTCTCTCCGTTCCGCGCCCGCTGAGGACGATCACGCCGAGGCCGGCGTCGAAACGGCTCACCGCGCGGTCGGGATTGCGGATCTCGCGCAACACGTCGAGCCCGGACGCGTCGGGAAGGCTCAGGTCGAGCAGCAGCAGGTCGGGGGAGCCGTACTGGCAGAGGCGCAGTGCGTCGGATGCCGTAGGGGCCGCGAGCACTCCGTAGCGGTCGGCGAGCAGGTGGTCACACAACAGCTCCAGTGTCGCCCGGTCGTCTTCGCAGATGACCAGTCTGGCGATCTCGTCGGCTTCGGGCAGCATGTCTACCTAAGTCAAACCGGGCCCGGGTTCGCCCCCCGGAACCGGCGCCCGCAACCGTCAGCGCACGTGGCGGGCAGCTCGAGCACACGGTCGGCCGAGCGCTCGAACAGCAGCCGCCCGGGTGGCACTTGCCGCTCGATCCGGACGGTCAGTCCGTCGCGGTCGATGAACAACACGTCGAGCGGGAAGCGCATCCCGAAGGTATGGACGGAGCGGCAGCGAGGGATCAGCAGTCCCTCGCCCGCGCGGGAGCGTTCGAGCAGGGCGAGGCCGAGCGTCCGCGAAGACCTCGTGCAGGCCAGCGGCACGACGATGCCCTCGGCCTCCACGGTGGGCAGGCCGCGCAGTCTCCTCGGCTTGCGGTTCATTGGGCGATCAGGCAGCGCTCGCTGGAACTCGCCCCCCGTGAAACGGGCCGTGCATGGCGCAACGCTGCGTTCAGGTGGGGGCGTGCGAAGGCCGGAAGGCAAGGCTCACGGCATGATGGCCCGTGCGCCCTCGTCCAGTCACGGGCGTGCGAAAAGGCTTCGACTTGGAACGAAAGACAACCCGCAGAGGCAACTACGAGTCGGGCACCGACTACGTGCTCGAGTACGGCGATCTCCGGTTCGCGTTCAACGAACGGGATTTCAGCCAGCGCGTCGAGCAGGCCGCGGTGCGGCTCGGCTTCGTCAAGTCCGGGCTCACCCACGCCGAGATCCACGACCTGCTCCACCTGGCGGTGAGCGGAGAGATCGACGAGCCTTCCTCCGAGCTCGGCGTCCACGTGCTCAACCACTGGGAGGACCTCGCCGGCCCTTCGAACCAGAGCTTCGTCCACTGGATCCGGCGGCTCGTCTTCCGCGGCGCCTGGCTCGACCAGCGGGTCAAGGAAGGCGAACTCGACATCGTCTTCGACGAGCAGCGCCAGAGCTTCGGCTACATACAGCCGGACCGCGGGCCCGAGACGATCGAGCTCGCCAAAGAGCCTTCCTGGCGGCGCGTCGCCTTCCGGCGCTGACGCCCGCCCGGACTAGAGCTTTTCCAGCAGTTCTTCGTTGCTGCCGGAGCCGTTGATCAGCTCGACCAGGCGCGCCGCGGCCGGAACCGGATCCATATCGGTTAGCTCGGCACGGAGACGGCGCACCGCGTCGACCTCCGACGCCGTCAGCACCGACTCCTGGCCCGAGACGGCGCAGGATCGCACGTCGAGCGCCGGGGTCACCCCGGCCGCGGCGAGGCTCGCGTCGAGCCGGATCGTCGCGTTCTCGGTCGTGTGCACGGCATCGATCACGGCCTGGTCTGCGGGCGTGCCCCGCAGAACCGTGGCGATGACGGTCACCGAGCCTGCGTCCTCTTCTTCGAGTTCGCGGCCGGTGCCGAAGAACGGCTTGATCGCGCCGGGGTCACCGTATGCGGTGCCGAGCCTGGTCAGCGAGTCGACGATGAGCACGACGTCGTTGCCGGCCTCCGCCTGTCGCCTCACCCGGGCGAGGGCGCGTTCTGCGATGCGCACCTGCTCGCCGGCGCCGAGGTCGGCTGCCGCGGCTTCGATCGAGACCCCGGTGACTTCGCGCTTCCACGCAGTCACCTCTTCGGGGCGCTCATCGACCAGCAGCACGATCACCTCGGGACCGTCTTCGGGTCCGGCAGCAATCGACTTGGCCAGGGCTCTCAGGACCGACGTTCGGCCGGAACGCGGCTCGGCCTCGACCAGCACGCGCTGGCCGAAGGCCAGCGGCGCGAGCAGGTCCACGGCGCGGGCGAGAACGTCGTCGCTCTCGACCTTCAGCGGGATGTGGCGGTGAGGTGCGACCGCGGTCAGTCCCTCGAAGGCAGGTCCGCGCCCGTCTACCGGCGGCTCGCCGTTCACGGTCTCGATCCGGACCAGCGACGGCCTGCGCTCACCGCGACGGGCCGGGCGGACCGGGCCGCCTACCTCGTCCCCGGAGCGGAGCTCACAGCGACGGATCTGCGCGGGAGACACGTAGACACCCGCTTCGGGCAATCCCTCGCCGCGCACGAGGCCGCTGCCGCGGGGCTGGATCTCGAGGACCCCGGTGGCTTCGCTCAGGTCATCGCCTTCGTGCCTGCCCCCGCCTTCGAAGTCACGGTCCTCTTTCTCCGGAGCCGCACCGCGCCGGGAACGATCGCGGCCGCCCCGGCCCCGTCGCCGCCGGGTGCGTGAGCTGTCCTGTCCCCGGTCGTCTGCTCCACCCTGCTGCGGCGGGCCTGATCCGGCGCCGGACTGCTCGAGCTTCTCGATCAGGTCCTCGCGCCTGAGCAGCCTGAAGCGCTCGATACCCGCCTCGGTCGCCAGTGCATGCAGCTCGGCCAGGCTCTTCGATTCGAAATCTGTCATCTGATGCTCCTTGTCATTCGGGCCTTCGTCGTGGGCGGCGATGCGCAGCATCTGGTCTCGCCTACGGATTCGGCTCCGGTTCGGTAAGTCGTTACGCGGGCTAGGTTAGTGGAGAAGCCCGCTCAGAGAACGCCGGACCGCGCCGGGTTCAGTCCCTCGGCGGCGGCCGTTTCGACCCAGGCCTCGCGCTGCGAGCGCTGCTCGGACTTCGACCATCCGAGGCGCGATCCCATCACGGCGGCGACCCCGGCGACCGAATCGGCCGAGTCGAGGCTCGACGCGGCGGTCAGGCCGAGACGAGTGCGCCGGAGCAACACGTCGGCGATCGTGCGGGCCTGCTCGTGCTCCACCGCGAAGGCGACCTCGGCCATCAGGTCCGGCATCCCCGGCAGCACGGGCTCGGCGAGCGCCGGGTCGGCCTCGGCCAGCTTCAGCACCTTGCGAGCAGCATGTCCGTACCGGAAGGCCAGTTGCCTGCGCGAATCCTCGTCCACCGATTCGGGGGCCTGCAGCTGTGACGGGTCGATTTCCATCCCGAGCGGGATCTCGGCGGTCTGGCACCTTGCCTGCCGGCCGGAGCGCTCGACCATGCGGTCGACGGTCTGCTTCGCCATGCGGCGCCACGTGGTCAGCTTGCCGCCGGTGATCGTCAGCATCCCGGACGACGTCTCGTAGAGTTCGGCGCGACGGGAGATGTCGACCGACTTGCGCGGATCGCCGGTACTGATGAGAGGCCTCACCCCTGCGTATGCGCCGACAATGTCGGAGTCGGTCAGCGAGGTCCCGGCGAACCCGTTGACCGCATCGAGCAGGTAGGTGAGGTCGTCGCTGGTCGGGGCGACTTCGTCGATGCTGCCTTCATGGTCGACGTCGGTGGTCCCGATCAGCGTCCTGCCGTACCAGGGCAGGGCGAAGATACCCCTCCCCTCTCCTGCGGGCACAACGCAGGCCGCCTGGCCCATGTCGAGGTCGTCGGTCGAGAGCAGCAGGTGCGAACCGCGGCTCGGCTTGATCTTCGGCACGTCCTCCTCGCGCTCGATCTCGCCGGGACGGATGCGGTCGGCCCAGACGCCCGTGGCGTTGACCACGTTCTCGGCCTCGACGGCGATCGTCTCGCCGGACTCCGCCTCGGTGAACTCGACGCCCGATGTCTTTCCGTTGCGCGCCGTGACGGCACTGACCCGGGCGCCGTTCAGGCACACGGCCCCGAAGCGCCGCGCCTCTCCCAGAACCGTCAGGACCAGGCGTACGTCGTCAGTCTGGCAGTCGTAGAACAGGTAAGCCGACTCGGGCTCGCGGTCAGCGAGTACGGGGACCAGCTCGATCATCTCCTCGGGACCGATAGTCCGGTGGCGGTCGGGTGACCAGCCGCCCTCGGCTTCGGCCGGACGGCCCTGCCTGCGCGGCTCTCGGCGTGACCGCCCGCCGCGGCCACCGCCGACCCCGGCCAGCACGTCGTAGGCGTTCAGGCCGATGCCGATCTTGCGATCGCGCCTCGCCGCTCCGAGAGCCGGGACGAGAAACGGCGTCGGGTAGACCAGGTGCGGCGCCAGCTCGACCATGAGCTGGCGTTCGAGCAGAGCTTCCCTGACCAGGCCGAGGTCGAAGTTCTCGAGGTACCTGAGCCCGCCGTGCACCATCTTCGAGGAACGCGAAGACGTACCTGCCGCGAAGTCGCTGGCCTCGACCAGGGCGACCGAATATCCTCGCGACGCGGCGTCGAGCGCCACGCCGGCGCCCGTGATGCCGCCTCCGATCACCAGCACCTCGAACTTCTCGCCTGCCATCGCCTCGAGTGCTTCGCCCCGGCTCATCATCGTCTCACCAGCCGAAGCGCCGGGCCAGCAGCACGGTGCCCCCTGCCAGTCCTCCCGCGACGAGGGCGAAGATCAGGATGGCGATGACGGGAGAGGGCTCCGGACCCGCTTTCGAGGCCGCCAGTACCGCGGCGGCAGGTGGGACCGGGATCACCGGTGCGACCTCGGGCGCAGTAACCGGTGAACCGTCGTCCCGGGCCGCATCGCCCTGGCCGGTCGAGCCTGCCGACCCGCCGCCCGTGACCGGGGTGTCGGGGACGAGGCCGGAGCCGTCGGTACCGGGACCGCCCGTGCCACCGCTGCCGGCGGGCGGAGCCGAGCCCGACAGGTCCGGTACGAAGCCTCCGGTCGAGCCGGAACCCGAATCCCCCGACCCGCCACCGGTGCCCGAGTCCTCTTCGGGGCCGGCCTGCCTGGCAGGCTCGCCCACCGGCAGCGACTCGCCTGCGAGGCCGACAAGCGAATCGGCCGTCACCCAGACCCGGGTCTGGTCGGAGTCCTTCGAATACCAGATGCTGCCGTCGTCCTTCTGGCGCGCCTCGAGGAAGTCGAGACCGGTCTTGCCGTTCTTCCGAAGCGTCGAATGCGACTTGCCGCGTGCCGCCAGACCCTGCAGGACGAGCCCGGTCGACTGCGAGTTGACCACCGACCCCGACGCGAAACCACCGCTCGACTTCTGGGCCGAGCGCAGGTACTTCATCGCCCGCGAGACCGATTCCTGGCTGCTGATCACCTGCAGCACAGTTCCGGTCGAGTCGGGGTCGCTCCGGGCGTCGGGCGAGATGCCCCAGCCACCGCCGCCGTCGAGGTCCTGGGCCGAGCGCAGCCAGGCCGCCACCTCGGAAGCCGGACCGCCCGCGCCGGCGGAGCGAAAGGCCAGTGCCGCGAAGGCCGCGACGTTGACCCGGTCTCCGAACGAATCCTTCGGTCCCCGGCGCTTGTTCAGCGCCTCGACCAGGTTGCGTCCCTTGAAGTTGCGCGGGTTCTCCCCGACGGTGCGCAGCGCGAGGATCACCAGCGCGATGTCGTTCGCGTCGTCGATGACGTTGCTCTTTGACTTGAGCAAGGCCAGCGGAGAGCGTCCGCCGCGGCGCACGTCGAGCGGGTTCAACTCCGCCGCCGCCAGGCCGAGCATGGTCCGGGCGGTCGTGCTCAGCGACGATTCGCTCTCCGGCGACGGTCCGAAGCCGCCGTCGTCGTTCTGCTGGGCCCGCAGCCACGCCCTGGCGTCGGCGGCCTCGGCGCTCGGTGCGGCCCGGGCGGGCGCCGGCGCGAAGACGATCGTGCCGAGCCCGGCGACGACCAGCAGCACACCGGCGAGCGAACCGGCCTGGCGCCACTCGAAGCGCTCCCGGAAACGGGTGAGGGCGGCGACCATCGCCGGGCCGGCAGCCAGGGCGAAGATGACGTTTCCGGTTATGTGAGCCAGGTCGAAAGGAATTGCTCTTGCCTCGAGTGCAACGTACCGGTCGAGCGATATCTCCCCCCCGAAACTGACCATCGTCTGAAAATTCATCCACATCCCGAACGCCAGACCGGCCAGCCCGCATGCGACGGCCAGCCTGAGCCGCCCGGCGTTTCCGCGGGTCAGGTGGAAGAAGACACCGCCGGCCACGCCGGTCATCCCCCAGCCGACCATCTGCCACGGGGTCCAGACTCCCTGCCCGAGCCAGAAGTTCGAAACCAGCCCCCCGAGCGCGCCGACCGCAAAACCGGGGGCCGGTCCGAGGGCGAAACCGGCGAAGAAGACGATGTCGGTGGTGGCGACCACATTCGGGATCGGGGCAAGCACGATCCGGCCGGCCACGGCCAGGGCGGCCAGGACCGCGACCAGGGCGACGATCTGCGACGGCGGCCGCGAGCGTTCGTACCAGATCATGCCTGCTCCCACCGCGAGCAGTACCAGGGCCAGGGTGCCGACCTGCCAGCTCACGTGCGGCCTTCCCGCGCGATCTCGCCGAGCAGCCAGTCGGCACCCTGTTCGGCGGTGACCAGGCCGGGCAGGTCGAGCACGCGGCTGACCTCGGTCGCGAAGTACCAGCCCCCCGAAAGGACCGAGGCGGCATCGGCGTCGGCGATCAGCTCGCCGTCCCCGAGCAGCACGACACGGTCGGCGAACGAAGCGGCGAACTCGACGTCATGGGTCGCGACGAGCACCGCGGCGCCGCTCTCCGAGAGCGTCCCGACGAGGTCGGAAAGGCTGTCCTTCAGGCGGCGGTCCATGCCGCGGGTCGGTTCGTCCAGCGCGATCAGGTCGGGCAGATCCCTGCCCGTCATGCGACCTGCCAGAGTAATCGCGAGGGCCAGACGCTGGCGTTCGCCACCGGAGAGGTCGCGGGGATCCGAATCCGCGGGAAGGTCAAGCCCGACCGCCTCCAGGGCGGCGGCTCCCGACTCCCCCGACAGCTCTTCGCAGATGCGCTCCCGAATCAGGAAATCGCCGGGGTTCTGGGTCAGAAGGGCGATTCCGCCACGGGTCTCGATCCGCCCACCGGCCGGCTCCAGCAGTCCTGCGGCGGTGCGCAGCAGCGTCGACTTGCCCGCTCCGTTCCGGCCCATCAGGGCGACCCTCTCACCCGGATCGACGTCCAGGTCGACACTTCGCAGGACGTCCACGGGGCCATCTCCCGGATCCAGCTCGACCCAGACTCCGCTCGCCTTCAGCGCCCGGCCGTTGCTTCTCCTGCGACTCCGGCGCCCGCGCCCGAAAGGCCGGGAAAGCCCGCTGCGCCTGGTACCCGTGCCTGTCTCCGCCTCCTGATCGCCGGAGTCGCCGGAGTCGCCGGAGTGACGATTCGCCGCGACGGCCGCCGGCCCCGCCTCGATCCCACGGACCCGCAGGGTCGCGCGGGCGTCGCGAACGCCCACCGGCAGCGGATCCACCCCCGCCAGCGAGAACATTGTGGCTGCCGGGGTGCCCAGACCGGACCCGGAGCCGACCTCGTGCTCGAGGAAGTCCCGTGGACGGCCGTCGAAGATGACCCTCCCCGAGTCCATGGCGATCACGCGGTCAGCCGCGGCAAGGCACCTTTCGAGCCGGTGCTCTGCCAGGACCACGGCCACCCCCCACTCCTCGTTGAGGCGGCGCAGCAACCAGATCAGCTCGTCGCCGGCCACCGGATCGAGCTGGGAAGTCGGCTCATCGAGCAAGACCAGCGGCGGACGGGTCACCAGCGCGACCGCGAGCGCGACCCGCTGCATTTCGCCGCCCGAAAGGGTGGCGACTGTCCGCGGCAGCAGGTGGGCGATGTTCAGGCCGAGGGCGACCTCTTCGACGGCCCGCGCACGGGCGGCGGGCTCGTCCCCCCGGAAACGCAGCGGAAGCTCGAGCTCGGCGGCCACCGTCGTGGAGATGATCTGGGTCTCGGGATCCTGAGCCACGTATCCGACCACGTCGGCGAGCTCGCCGGGCCCGAAGTCACGCGTATCGCGACCCGCCACGGTCGCCCGTCCCGACAGCTCGCCGCCGTGAAAATGCGGCACGAGACCGCAGGCCGCCCGGAGCAGGGATGTCTTGCCTGAACCGGAGAGCCCGGCCAGGACCACGAATTCGCCCGGCTCGACATCGAGCGAGATCCCCTCGAGCGAACTCGCGGCAGCACCGGAGTATCGATAGCCGAGCGCTTCGATCGACAGCGCAGCGCTTCCGGCGCGCCTCTCAGTTGCGTCGTACACCGGGCCCCCTCCCCCGCTGCCAGGTGACCAGGCCGCCGGCAGCGAAAAGTCCGGCCAGCCCCAGGGTCAGCGGCCCCGGGCGGTATTCGAAGCCCGGATAGGTGGTCAGCCCGGGCAGTCCGAAGACGATCGAGCCGATCGCTGCCGCCATCAGGACTGCTCCGGCCAGCAGGAAGCGCCGGTCGAACCGGGATGGCACCGGCCTCGCGGCGCCGTCGGGGGCCGCCTGTCCGTAGCCACGCAACTCGAGGGTCGCTGCGACATCGACGGCCCGGTCCAGCGACCCGGCCAGCAGGCGGTGGGCCAGGGCGACCTTGCCCACCGGCGTCGCCCCCGGCCCGCGCAGCCCGGCCGCCTCGCTGAGGCGGGACTGGTCCGCCGCCGCGAGCGGCACCAGCCTGGAGATCAGCGTCGCGGTCAGGGCCGAACGGCGCGCAGTGCGGTGCATCGCCCGCAGAACCCGGTCGGGATCGATGCAGGCCGACCAGACGCCGATCACGACCATCGTGCCCATCGCCCTGAGGCCGATCACCGCACCGGCGGCGAGTGATTCTGCGGTCACGTCGATTCGGCCGAAGACCGGCCACTCGCCGAGCCTCAGCAGCACGGTTTCCCCGCGGCTGGTCACCAGTCCGTTGATCACCACCATCGAAACCGCGAGAAAGGCCCCCAGTTTCAGAGAGAACCGGACTGCACGCTGAGCGTGGCATCCGTACCCGGCCAGAGCGGCCCCAAACGTGGCTGCGACCAGCACGAGCGGATCGCTGGAGAGGAAGCAGATCACCAGGTAGGCGCCCAGATAGAGCGCCGCCGGCCCGAGAGCGGCGTTCTGGAGGCTGGCCCGGCGCGGCACGTATGCGAGCGGTGAGAGGCTCTTCACGGCCGGACCCCGCAAATGGCGGCGACACTCATCCGGCTCCCCCCGACGGCAGCGAAGACACGCCCGCCGGCGAGACCGCCGCGGCATAGCGGTTGCGCAGCCGGCCGGCGTCGAGCGCTGCGGCAGCAAGCTCGACCCCACGCACGTCGGTGCCCGTGACCAGCCAGACAGGAGGCTCGCCCCCGCGCCTCATCGCGGCTATCAGCCCAGAGTGCGGACCGAAGTCGCTGGCAGCCCGGGCAGCCGCGTCGTAGCCGACCAGCCGGTCACCTTCCCGTCTCTCGACAAAGGCGCCGAAGACCCCGCTGACCGACGGGCCGCGCCCCAGGCGTGCCGCCTGCTCGTCTGCGGCGACCTCGGACCACCTGCCGACCAGCACGCGCAGCGTGTCCCCGTCACCGGCCGGCGCGTCGGCGCTTCCGTCCGGGCTTCCGGAGCCCGAGGCAGGATCACCGGGGGCCAATTCCACACCGGCCTCTCCCAGCTGCTCCCGGACCGTCTCGCAGGCCGGCTCGACCGAGAAGCACTCGAGCGAGACCGGCCACACCGTTCCGTCGTACCCACCATCCATCGGAGCCGGGAACGAGCCGACCACGGCGTTCACGTCCATCGCATCGGTCCAGTCCCGGTGATCCCACCACATCCGGTCGCCCGGCCCGACCACGAACTCGGCGGCACCGCGTTCGGCCGCGATGCCGTTGACGAAGTAGAACCAGTCGTAGCTGCGCGTGCCCGAAGAAGAGGAGACCGATTCGATCGAGTCGACGAAGCCACCGCCGTAGCTGGTCTCGATCTCGGCCTCGCCGTCGAGCAGCCGCAACGCGGTGCTGGAATCGTTGACCGGACCGACCCGTTCGTCGAGCAGGACGCGCGCGCCGTAGTCGCGGCTGACGACGAGCTCTGCCGTGCCCTCGTCCTCGCCGGCGCCGAAACCGGCTCCGCAGCCGCCCAGCACCAGCGCGAGCGCCAGCACCGGGGCCCTAAACGGCCCCGGCCACGCGCGCACGGCTGTGAGGATCGCGCCTACCGCCGGACCCTCACTACGGCGCGGTTCGAGACGATCAGGCCCTTCGCCCTCGCGACGATGCGCGTCTTGCGCTTGATCCGGAGCCGGGCGTAGCCGCGCTCGTCCGTCTTCGGCGTGCCGTTGATCGAGAGCCGGGCGCCCTTGACCGGCCGGGCCCTGCCCTTGTCGTTGAAGGCGGTCACGCGAACCCGGAAGGAAGCATTCCTGCGAACCCTCTCCGGGGCCTTCAGGAAGAGTTCGTCAGGGCTCGTCTCGTTGAACGACTTCGCCATGTACCAGAGCACGGTGTCGCCCCTGCGCAGTGTGGTCCCCTCTCCGCCGAGCATCGAGGGCTCGTGGTTGTGGCTGAGCTCCCACCACTCTTCGCCCCCGACCACTTCGTTGCCGATCCCGCAGACTCCGAGCCCGAAGTCGAAGGCGTTGGTCAGCAGCAGCGGCCGGCGCGGCTTGCGCAGCGCCTGGGCGTCGTGGAGCGCGCCGAGTGCGGTCGCACCGGGGATCTGCTTCGAGCCGTTGCTCGGTGAGCCGCCGAAGCAGTCCGCGCGTGCACTGGTCGGGACAGTGGTCGTGCCGGTGCGGACGGTCCGGTCGAGCAGGATCCTGCCCTCCCACGTCACCGCCCGCACATCGACCCGGACATCGGCAGAGGCTGTCGCGGCCAGCGGAACGCAGAGCATCGCGGGTAGCGCGAGCCCGAGGAGCAGCTTCGTGGCTGCAGTTCGATTCATCTGGTTTTCCTTCTTTTCCGTGAGGCCCTTGCGCGGAGCCGCGTTTATCGGTACGCCGTGAGGCGCAAAGTCGACAGGTCTTCGGACTCGGACGTTTCTGCTCGGAAACAGCCTTCCCGGACCTGAGTCCAGTGGCGTCTGTGTCTCCGCATTGCGTCCCTACCGCTGCGCGCCAGTTCCGGCTTCAGACCGGATTCCCTGGCCCCGCTTTCGGGGCACGATCGACTTCGCAGCGATCCTATCCGGATCTGGCGGACGTCGCACCCGGGCGACGCACGAGTTGCTCCGCGGCGACGTCCGAAGCGACGGCAGCCCGGCGCTACCCGTACCATCGCAGGATGGATCTGCTCCACCAGATCACCTCCGCGCTCCCTCTGGCCCTGGGGCCGAGCTGGCTCGAGCCGGAACACCTGATCAAGACCTTCGGCACGCTCGGCATCCTCGCGATCGTCTTCATCGAGTCGGGCCTGCTGGTCGGCTTCTTCCTGCCCGGCGACTCGCTGCTCTTCACGGCCGGCCTGCTCTCGGCCAACGGGACGCTGCCCGACATCTGGATCCTGCTGGTGACGATCCCGATCGCCGCGATAGCCGGGGACCAGGTCGGCTACGCGATCGGCCGCCGGTTCGGTCCTCCGCTGTTCAACCGACCCGACAGCCGGTTCTTCCGTCGGGAATACGTGGACAGGTCCGCCGAGTTCTTCGAGAAGCACGGCCCGAAGACCGTGGTGCTGGCCCGCTTCGTGCCGATCGTCAGGACCTTCGTCCCGGTGATGGCGGGCACGTCGAAGATGCACTACCGCACGTTTGTCACCTACAACGTCGTCGG
This sequence comes from uncultured Solirubrobacterales bacterium, assembly GCA_963701635.1. Lineage (GTDB taxonomy): Bacteria > Actinomycetota > Thermoleophilia > Solirubrobacterales > 70-9 > 67-14. The sequence goes on along the minus strand of CAVPAU010000002.1, from coordinate 51,402 downwards.
AGGCCTGCTTTGGGGCGTCGGAGTCACCTCACTCGGCTACTTCCTCGGCCAGGTCGACTTCGTCAAGAACAACATCGAGCCGATCCTGCTGCTGATCGTCTTCATCTCGGTCATACCGGTATTCATCGAGCTGTTCAGGGCGAGCAGGGCCAGGCCCGGCGAGCCGATCGAGCCTTTCGAGACCCCGGTCATCGAGGACACCGATCCGATCGAAGTCGACCTCGAGCCTCGCTGACCGCGGGCTGCTCCACCGGCGAACGATTCCTTTCGTCGCGCCTTCCCGCTGACAGCCGCGTCCCGCTTTGTTAGCCTTTCTTAATATGCGTCGAGTCCTGATCTCCATGGTGGTCGCCGGCACGCTGCTGCTGGTCCCTCAACAGGCCGGAGCGGTCAGTTCGTTCACCACGAAGTTCGTCGCGTCATTCGAAGGATTCTCGTCCTGCGTCTACGCCGATCCGGCCGGACACGCGACGATCGGATACGGCCGACTGCTCCACTACGGCCCTCCGACGAAGAAGGACCGCAAGAAGTGGGGCTGCATCACCGAGAAGCGCGCCCTGAAGATGCTGCGAAAGGACCTCTCGGAGTACGAAGCCGAAGTGCTCGCAAGGATCGGGGGCGCGAGGGTCACGCCGCGGATGATGACCGCGCTGACCTCGTTCGCCTTCAATCTCGGGCCAGGTGCACTCGATTACATGCCGGCGAAAGGAAAGGGCAGCGATACGAATATCGCCTGGCACGTGCGCAAGGCAAACTACCGCCGGGCCGGCAAGGAGATGCTGCTCTTCGACGGCATCATCGTCAAAGGCAAGCGCTACGAGCTCGAGGGCCTGAGGATCCGGCGCCGCAAGGAATTCCGCCTCATGGTCCACGACATCGAGACGCTGAAGCAGTGCGGCAACAAGTGCCCGGGTCGCGTCGTCTCCGGCGGGCTCGCCCCGAGCAAGTCGGGTGGCCTGCGGGTCCGCTGAGCCCCGGCCTGCGGACCCGGCCGGCCGAGCCGGTCAGCGCGCGAACATCCGGCCCAGCGCCTTCATCCCGCTGTCCACGGCTTGCGCATCGTCCATGCGCGCCATCCGCCACGCCTCCGCTCCGCCGTTGAAGCCCAGCAGAACGGGCTTCCCGAAGGCCCGTTGTCCGTTGACCCACTCGGCCCAGAGTCCGGGCCTCTCCGGGTCTATCCATGAGACCAGCTCGGTATCGAGGCCCCAGAAGGGTTCATCGAAGGCCAGCCAGAGCTTGTCGAGCAGCCCGAGTCCGAGTCCGTCGATCCCGCGCTTCGTGCCGGCCGGCAGCGGGGGCGAGAACCGGATCGCCCCCGCCTTGAGCACGCCGATCGGAACGGTCACGACGGCGGCGTCGGCATCGGTCCGGCCGCCGCCCGAATCGATCAGGCCGACTCCATCCGGTCCGTACTCGACCGCCTCGACTTCGGTGTTCAGCCTGAGCGGTACCTCGCCCGCCGCGTCCACGACCATCTGCTCGTAGCTGCCGGCCAACAGCGCGTCGCCGCCGCGGATGTAGTCACCCTCGTCCGTGGCGAAGACCGATAGCCCCTCGGGGTCGGCTCCGTACTCCTGGCTGATCTCCGAGTTGATCGCCCACTGGAGGCCGGGCGTGCGGCGGCGGGGAAAGAGGTCCGACAGAGGCGTCGCAACCGCATTGCCGGTTCGCCAGTCGAAGGAATTCAGCGCCCGGCCGACCGCTCGCAGGCCGGCCCTGCCCGACGCTTGCTGGGCCGCGCTCGTGAAGCCATAGCCGTAGTCGAACGGGATCCGCCCGACGCCGGCGCGATCGGCAATCGCGGTCAACGGATTGCCGGTGACCCCGTGGATCCAGGACGCGCCCATCTCGGCCGGCAGCCCTGCGAGGTCCTCGGTCCAGACCCTTCCGCCGGCGCGGTCGCGTGCATCGAGAACCTCGACCTCGAAGCCGGCGTCGATCAGGTCACGTGCCGCGGCGAGGCCGGCTGCCCCCGCGCCGAGGACCGCGACCCTCGATCCCGGGTCGAGCATCTCGCCGACCTGTGCCGCCGCGCGCCAGCCCGACTCGATCGCCCCGTGGACCATCGCCGGTTCGCTCGAAGAGGTTGCCTCACCGGCGAAGAACAGCGCGCCGGCGACGGGCTCCCTGAGCAGCGCCCGCGCCCGCGGTCCTGGCGGCCCGGGCGGCATGCACGAATACGAACACAGCGAATATGGATCTCGAGACCAGTTGCTGCGCAGGTAGGCGGTCGGCGCCGGAATACCGTAGTCGGGAAGCGAGGCGAGCACGTCGGCGGCCGGCCCGTCGCCGGGCCCGGAAGAACCCCCGCAGCCGGCAACGCCTGCGAGTGCCGCGCCACCCGCGATCGCCAGACCACCGGCCATCACCTGCCGGCGGCTGATTGCCCCTCCGCTGCGACCCTCGCTCATCCCGGACGAGCCTACAGCGCTGCACTCGAAGTACCGCTACGGGGATTCGAACCCCGGTTTCCGGACTGAGAATCCGGCGTCCTAGACCCCTGGACGATAGCGGCGCGTGGCGCGCATTCTAACAATTCCGCCCATCACGGAAGGTGGCAGGAGGACAGGCCGGTCGCGAGCGCATGGGGGCGGCGCCTGCCTCGTCCAGTCGTTAGAGTTCGCGAACCGCGCGGCCGTGGCGGAACTGGTAGACGCGCAGGCTTCAGGTGCCTGTGTCCGAAAGGATGTGGAGGTTCGACTCCTCTCGGCCGCATGACCCGGGCGCCGGGCCTCCCGGGCCGTCGCCCCTCTGGAATAGTTGACCCGGTGAAGATCTACTCGTGGAACGTGAACGGGATCCGGGCGGTGATCCGCAAGGACGAGTTCGTCCCGTTCGTCACCGGCCACGAACCCGACATCCTCTGCCTCCAGGAGACCAAGGCGCAGCAGGGGCAGGCCGTGATCGACCTGCCGGAGTACGAGGAGTACTGGAACTCGGCCGAGCGCAAGGGATACTCGGGCACGGCGATATTCACCCGCCACAAGCCGATCAGCGTGCTGAACGACTTCACCGAGGACATCTCGGCCCGGCACGGCCTCGGCGACGACGGCTACGGCGACCCACTTTCGGAAGGACGCGTGATCTCGGCCGAGTTCGAGGACTTCTTCGTCGTCACCTCGTACGTACCGAACTCCAAGCGCGACCTGACCCGGCTCGACCTCCGCCACAACCACTGGGATCCGGCGCTGCTCGAGCACCTGCGCACCCTCGAGCAGAAGAAGCCGGTCGTATTCTGCGGCGACATGAACGTGGCCCACACCGAAGACGACCTGGCCAACCCGAAGGCAAATGTCGGCGAGCACGGCTTCACCGAGGAGGAGCGCCAGGGCTTCCAGAACCTGATCGACGCGGGATTCGTCGACACCTTCAGGCTCTTCAATGAAGGCAACGGCCACTACTCGTGGTGGTCGATGATGAGCAAGGCCCGCGAGCGCAACGTCGGCTGGCGGATCGACTACTTCCTCGTCTCCGCCGCGCTGGAGGACTGCGTGGTCGGTGCCGGAATACATTCCGACGTGATGGGCTCCGACCACTGTCCGGTGAGCGTTGAACTCGACCTCGCGCGGATGGGCTGAGCAGCGATGGCCGCGGTCACCGACTTCACGCTCGAAGCCCAGGAACTGCTGCGGGACCCGAGCCAGTTCAAATGGTATGCCGTCACGCTGCTGGTCCTGGTCATGTACGTGTACTCGGTCGAAGTCGAGCGGCGCCGCTGGGACATCATCCTCGCCGGGGCTGCCTTCTGGCTCGCCGACTGGATCAACGAAATCGCCAATTCGCTGGTCCTTCACTTCACCGACCGGGCCGCCCTGTGGACGGTTACCGGTGACACCGCGTACCTGATCCTGATCGGCCTGACCCTCGAGATCTCGCTGATGTTCGCGATCTCGGGAATCGTCTTCGTCAAGTCACTGCCCGAGGACCCGAAAGCAAAGCTGCTGGGCCTGCCCAACCGCTGGACGATCGCGATCGGCTTCTCGGTTCTCGCCGTGGTGGTCGAGTTGCTGCTTCATGCCACCGGCTACTTCCACTGGGAGTACTGGTGGTGGAATACGCCCTTCGTATTGCCCATAGTCGTATTCGGCTACCTGTGGTTCTTCATGGTCGCGGCCTGGGTCTACGACCGGCCCGACGACCGCGGCCGGCTGCGGATCGTCGCTTCGATGGCTGTGGCAGTCGCCGTCTCGCTCGTCCTCTTCGGCCCGCTGCTCGGCTGGATCTGACCCTCCGGCGAGAACCGGAACCTGCGGGCACGAAACAGCCGGGACCGGGGATCAGGCGTCATGTCTGATCCCCGGTCCCGGCTGCGAACCGTCCCGTTCAGCTCAGTGGGCGAACCTGACCCTGGGCAGGATCCGGTCGGCCCAGCTCGGCAGCCACCACGCCCACTTGCCGGTCAGCCGGATCAGCACCGGCAACAGCAGCAGGCGCACCAGGGCGGCGTCGAGCAGTACTGCGACGCCGAGGATGATCCCCATCTCCTTCGGGGGCAGCGGTCCGGAGAGGGCGAAGGTGAAGAACACTGCCACCATCACTCCGGCCGCCGCGAAGATCACGCGGCCGGAGTGGGCGATGCCACCGACCAGCGCCTCTCTCGGGTCACCCGACTTCTCCCAGTGCTCCTTGGCGGAGCTGAGCAGGAAGACCGAGTAGTCCATCGAGATCGCGAAGATCATCGCGAAGAAGAACACCGGCGCCCACGCGTCGAGGAAGCCCTGCGACTCGAAGCCGAGGATCCCGGACAGGTTGCCGTCCTGGAAGATCAGCTTCGCGACGCCGAAAGCCGCGCCGACCGCGAGCAGGTTGGTCACCACGCCGAGCGCAGCCACGACCGGTGCCCTGAGCGCGAACAGCAGCAGCAGGAAGCCCAGCAGCATCACGACACCGATTACCAGCGCAGTCTTGTCGGCAAGCGCCGTCTCGAGGTCGTGGTTCTCGCTGGATGCGCCTCCGAGCTGCACGTCCGAGGGCAACTCGGCCCGCAGCCTGTCGATCGCCTGCCCCATCTGCGGGCTGGACGGATCCATAGACGGCACCGCCTGGACCATCGTCAGTTCGCCCTGTCCCGGCATGGCCGCGGTGACGCGGGCGATGTCGGGGTCGGCCCTGAGGACCGCCTGCATCTCTGCGGCGGACTCGGCCGGGCCGACCGCCTGCAGCGTTCCCGGCGCTCCGGGACCGAACGATGCGGCAAGCTGTTCGTAGCCCTGGCGCGAACCGTCCTGCTCGGGGACGACCTTGATCGACGGCATGCCCGTGTCGAGCGACAGCACCGGGACCGAGAGCAGCACCAGCGCGAGCAGCGCAGGCACGCCGAACAGCAGCGGGCGCTTCCACAGCTTCTCGGCCCAGCGGGCGAAGAACGGCGAGCGGTGCTCGCCCTCATGCACCCATGGAAGCGAGAGCTTGTTGACCCTCGGCCCGAGCTTCGCCAGCACGGCCGGCAGCAACGTGAGCGATGCGAGCAGCACGAATGCCACCGAGAGCATGATCCCGGCGCTCATCGAGCGGAAGGCAGGGCTGGGAACCAGCATCACCGCCGACAGCGAGATCAGCACGGTCAACCCGGAGAACAGGACCGCCTTGCCGGCGGTGTCCATGGTCGTCTCGATCGCCTCGACCGGCCCGGTCGAGTCGGTCAATGCCCCGCGGAAGCGGTAGACGATGAACAGCGCGTAGTCGATTCCGAGCGCCAGCGCGAACATCAGCGCGAAGTTCATGGCCCAGATCGAGATGTCGGTGAACTGCGTGCCGAGGAACAGCGTGCCGGCTGCAGCGACGAGCCCGAGGATCGTCAGCATCAGCGGCAGGCCCGCGGCGACCAGGGAGCCGAAGGCCAGGACGAGGATGATCAGCGTCACGGGCCACGAAATCAGCTCGGACTTGATCATCGCTTCCTTGTTGGCCTGGTTGAAGTCGGACCACATTCCGGAGGCGCCGGTAAGGGAGACGTCGACCCCCGGGGTGTCGAGCGATTCCAGCTCCACCTTGAGGTCGTCGGCCGCCCGGACCATCTGGTTCGGGTCGGCGGCGGCGCCGGCCTGGACGACGACGGTCTTTCCGTCCTCGGAGATCCAGCCGCCCTTGCCGGGCACTACGACACCGGAGACGTCGTCGCTCGAAGAGAGGGTCCCGTCGACGGCCTGTATCGCGCTGCCGAAGCCGGGCTGCTGCCAGGTCTCGTCGTCGCTGCTCATGACCACCATGAGAGCCGACGAGGACATCCCGCCGAACTGCTCGTCGATCGCCTCGCGGACCTCCACCGATTCCGAACCGGTGGCTTCCCAGCCGGCACCCGAAAGCGCGTGCTCGACCTTCGGTGCGAAGAAGCCGAGTACGAGCGCGATCACGATCCATGCGCCGAGCACGATCCTGAAGTTGCCGGCCGTCCAGCGACCCAGCCTGCCTACTGCTCCGGGCGAGTTCATCGTGCCTCTCCTGCGTTCGCGCCGCGGACCATGGTCGACTTCAGGCCGAAGGCCTTGCCGAGGACCAGCGAAGCCGGGCAGGCGCCGACCGCTACGTAGAGGAGCTGGTTGAGCCCGACGAATGCGGTCAGCAGCAGAAACCACGGAGAAAAGACCGCGGCGAGCACTGCGCTGAGGATCGTCATCGTTCCAGCCATGAGAAAGAGCGCTCGCTCGAGCGGCCACTTGCTTCTCGGTTCAGGTTGCTGACTCATTCGAATTACTCCACTTCACAATTGTTTAGTTGTATAGATGCGTGGATAGTAGCAGCCCCCACGGGCGCCCGCAACTCGCCCTCGGGCACGGGAGCGGCGCCGGCCTGGCGATGCGGTTCAGGGCATGCGGTTCAGGACCGCTGGAGAGCCTCAAGCACCGAGGCCATGGTGCCGAGACGCCTCTCCATGCTGCCGCAGACCTGGTCGCACATGTCGACCATCGCCGTATCCTCGACCGAGTAGTAGACGGTGTTGCCTTCCTTGCGGCGGGCGACGGCGCCGGCGGCGTGGAGCGTCTGCAGGTGCTTGGAGATGTTCTGCTGGGTGGCGCCGAGATCCTCGGTCAGCTCTCCGACGCTGCGCTCACCGGAGCGCAGCCGGTCGATGATTCGAAGCCGCATCGGCTCGCCGAGCAGCCGGAACTGGGAAGCGATGAGTTCCGCGAGGTCGACCGGCAGTGGCGAAGGCATGGCCATACAGACAACTATACAACTTGGCAGTTGTCCGCTCGCGGGCTGGCCCGCACGGGGTATGACTCCAGGCCCGGACGCCTGCGCGCCAAACAAGAAACGGGCGGCCCGAAGGCCGCCCGTTCTCAGACTGCTTTGCCGCTTCGCTACTTGACCGTGACGTTCTTCTTCACGGTCTTCTTGCCGGCGTTCTTCGAGGTCACCTTGACGGTGGCCTTGATCTTGCCCTTCTTCTTGAACTTGGCCTTGACCTTGATCGTCTTGGTCTTGCCGGCGGGATCTTGCCGCCGACGTGTTGAAGCCTGACGCCCTTGCCGGTCACCTTGAGCCTGCACGCCCGTGGCCGTCGTCGACCGTGTTCTTGATCTTGACGTTGTACGTGGTGGTCTTCTTGCGCTTGACCGTCTTCGGACCCTTCACCTTCACGCTGCCGATCTTGGCCTTGCCGGACACGCCGGTGCACTTCTCGACACCCGAAGCGCTAGCAAATGTATTCTCGCTGGTCGGGGTGTCGTCAGTGTCGCGAGTTCCGAAAGTGAAATCGGAGGCCCATTTGAAGGAGCCAGTCGAACACTTCGCCTGGACGTAATCACTCTTCTTGCCCTTGGGCAACACGACTGACTCGGCGCCGGGACCCAGGTTGGTCAGCGTGGTGCTCTTGCTTGGGATCGCCAGGTTCAGTTCACTGACCGCGGAATCCGAGGTCAGCTGGGGGACAGCGAAGTCAAGGCTTCCGTCCGTCTGCAGGGCTGCTTCCGTATAGATCCCGACCCCCGTATCGTACGAGTAGGCGTAGACCTTGACTAGCGGACGACCACCCTTGAGGCCTCCGTTGAACGCGAGCAACTGGCCTAGGAGAACGGCCTGAGGATTGAGGTTGTTGCGATTGAGAACGAACTTGGCGGTACCGTTGCCGATTAGCGAGTCGGGGCAGCGCGCGACCATCGTCGGAACCGGCACGCTGACGTTTCCGGGATTGATCTCGCTCTGAGGACATACCGGCATGTTGCCCGGGTTAAAGGTCAACTGGCTCGAGGGGGGCAACGTCAGGTCGATCTTCTTGGACGGAAGGATCACAGGCTCCATCGGATCAACCGTCGATACAGAGTTGTCCACTCTCCAGTTGGCCGGCTTGAAGCCGCTCTTGAGGAATTGGCCGCTCTGCGGCGTCAGGCTGAAACCTGCGGTCAGAGCCTGTTCGCCGGCGCTCGCGGTGGCCGGAAGGGCCAGAGCGAAAGCCAGAATAAGTCCCGCCAGGGCGGTCTTGATGAATTTCATGAACCTGTCTCTCCTGTCAAAAAGTTTCCCGCCCGGGCAGAACCCGGGACCCATTTCTCCCAACAACCCGCGGGAGTCTAACCGATAGAACCCCGGGGGCCGGAACAAGTTGCGCCTTGAGACGCTCAGGGCTGCCGGAAGACCTGCTGGTACTGCTGCGGCGGCTTCGAAGGATCGCCGATCGGGTCGGACAGCGGCTGCTGGATACAGGCCGGGGCCGGCACGCTGTCGGTGTCTGAGCCGAGTGTCGGATCGTCCTGGGAGAAGGCGAACTGGAGGACGTTGTTGTACTGCTCTTCGACTTCGGTCGGCGTGATCGAGTCGGGAACGTAGCGCAGGTTGTCGGCGTACTGCGCCTGCTGGACCGGCGTCAGGGCCGCCCACGGCGGCATCGTCGCGTTGAAGCCGCCGCCGGTGCAGTTCGAATCGTCGAACACCTGTAGCCCGGCTCCGGCGAAGTCGAGGTTCGACCCTGCCATCGGGTAGGGGTTGGAGCGATTGCTGCTCAGCCGGGTGTCGTAGGCGGTGGCGGTCTCGGGGCCGAGTGTCACGCCGGCCCGGATATAGCGCACGCCGTCGGGATTGGTCGGATAGGTAGCCCTGGCGTTCAGCGCGGTCGACGCGTTGCCGAGGAACGCGGCCAGCTCCTTCTTGTAGTAGTCGACGGTCTGAAGCAACGGATCGAGTTCGTTCAGGTAGTCGGGAAGGCGAGCCAGCAGCTTCGGAGCCTCGTCGTCGAGGAAGCCTCTGAGTGAGGGGAATGCCTTCGGGGCCTTGCGGATCACCGGCTTCAGGCTTGTGTAGAGGCGGATGAGCTGCGGATCGAGCTTGAGCGTGGCGTCTGCGAGCGGCTTGACCTGGCGCGCGACCGGGACCATCTTGCGCATCACCGGGGTGCCGATCTCGCTCACTTCCCCGAGCCGTTCCTGAGTCAGTCGCGATTCGCGCAGGAAGGTCGGGAAGATGCGGAAGAAGTCCTTCAGCTCCTGCGTGCGGGTGGCGGTTGTGCGGAAGACGGTGTTGGTGTTGGTGATCAGGCTGCTGAGCTGGCCCTGGCGTTCGCTCAGCGCGTTGAAGACGACGCCCGTGTTGCGGATCAGCTTCGTCACGTCCCCTTCCTGCTGGTTGAGGATGTTCAGCACGTCGTCGAGCTCGGTCAGGGTGCCGGGCAGCACGCCGAGGGTCTGATTGATGGTCGAGCCACGCCCGCGAACCGCGATCGAGTTGTCGATCGCCCCCTGCCTGAATGCCTCACGCGTCTTCGCGTCGAACGTGCGGAACAGCTCGTCGAGCTGGACGGACTTGGCCACCTGGGCCGCGGGAAGCTCCCCGCCGTCGGGCAGCATCCCGTCGCGCGGGTCGCCGGGGGTCAGCTCGACATAGGCCTCGCCGAGCAGCGACTTCGCCCTGAGGATGGCACGCGTATCCTGCGGAACCGGCGCGTACTCCGGGTCGAGTTCCAGCGTCACGATCGCTTCGGCGTCCTGCTCGCCTTCGCCCAGCTCGACCCCGCTCACCCGGCCCACTTCGACGCCGGAGATCTTCACCTGCGACTGTTCGGCCAACTGGCCGATCTGGGTCATCGGCAGGCTCAGCTTGTATCCGGAGGCGGCCAGTGGCGTCGGACCACCAAAGGCCACCCAGACGAAGAGCAGCAACCCGAAACAGGCGAGCACGAAGCCTGAAAGCGTTATCAGTTGTCCGATTGAGGGTGCCTGTTTGTTCATGGTCCGGCCGGAGGTATTTGCGGGCAGATTCCCCCGTCGACGGGGTTGGTCGGGGGCGGTAGCTGTGCGAGTCGGTAGGCGGTGAAGAGTTGTGGTATCCCAGAGAACCCGTTCCAGGCGATCTGACTGGCCTGCAGAGCCGTGTTGCAGTTGATCGTGCTGATGCCGCGGCGTACCGGACCCATCGCGTCCTGTGCGGTGCTCGACGAGTTGAAGTTCTGGGCAAGCCAGGGAGCCCAGAACAGGAATCCTTCCTGGGCGTCGCCGGGCGGGTTGTATGCCCAGAGATCGAGCAGGCGGTTCAGATTGGAGTAGACCCCCTTCAACTTCGACGTGGTGACTTCCGAAGCCCTGCTCGTATTGGCGAGGTCCTGGAAGACCGGCTGGACCTCTCGCGAGAACGGGCGGATGTCATCGCGGACCAGCGGAGTCACGCTGTTCCAGCTCTGTAGGGCCTTCAGCGAGGCCTTGAGGTCCCTGGCGCCGGGGATCAGCCTGAGCAGCGTCGGGCGCAGGACCAGCGAGAGCCGGTTCGACTTGGTGAGGCCGTCCTGCGCCGCGAGCAGCGTCGGCGGCAGCTCCGTCAGTGCCTCACGCAGCGACGCTTCTTCGTCGGCCCAGGCCTGGAGGTTGTTCTTCGAATTCGTGATGAAGTCAGCGACGACCTCGTCGTTGTTGCCGAGTTCGACCGCGATCTTGCTCAGCGCGCTGACACCGCCGCTTATGTTCTCCCGACGCTCTTCGAGCAGGCCGTTGAGCCTGGCCGTGTACTGCGTGAACGGTCCGAGCCGTCTGAGTGCCTGCATGAGTTCGCGGCCCTTGTCGTCGAGTCCGACCCCGGCGCCGTTGAGCAGCAGGACCAGATAGTCCTGCGTATCACGATCCAGCGTTGCCCAGAACTGCTCGAGCTGCACGTTCGAGAGACCCTGGGCCAGCGGCAGGGTCGAACCCTCCTCGGGTGGAGGTCCTGTCGTCCCGGGGTCTATCTCGATCACCATGTCGTTCAGGCCGGTCTTGGGCCGGGTCAGGAACTCGGCATCCTGGTGAAGCAGGTCCTTGTACTTCGGGTCGATGTCGAGTCGAACCTTGGCCACCCCGTCCGACAGCTCGGCTGCCCCGACCTTGCCGACGTTGATGCCCGCGATGACAGCAGCCTGACCCTGTCCGGGCGTGATCGCCTGGGCGGTCTCGAATTCGGCGTTGATCGAGTAGAACTCCTGCCCGAGCCCGGGGATCCACGAGGGAAGCGCGGCCTTCTGGTTCGACAGGATGATCAGCAGCGTCGCCAGCGCGATGATGATCAGCACCGTTATGGCGATGAAGTCCTTGAAGTGGGCCTTGATTGCGCGCTTCACGGGGTGTAGACCTCCGGGCTCGCAGGGCCGGGTCCGACCGCGGCAGGGCTGTTGAGGTCGGGCACGTCCTGGGTGAAACAGCGCTCGCTGGTGACGAGCGGCGGAGTCCCGAGATCGAGCGGGCTGCTGCCCAGCGTCGGCGTCGGGGTGCGTCCGTAGAGCGGCGTGAGGATGCCTCCGACGAGCGGATCGCTCATCTGGACGCTGAAATCGCCGCCGCCGACCTGGAACCTCACGTAGGGACCGTTTCCGTCGAAGGTCTGGGTGGAGCCGGCTGTGTTGACCGCCGCATAGAGTGCCTGCCTCGACGCCTTCTGGCCGTTGCCGAGCCCGCCGTCGGTGATCACCTGGTCACCGGTCGGCACGACGTTGTCCGCCACGCAAAGGCCGAAGTCCTGAAGCTGCGGCAGCAGCTTCAGGGTCTGCTGGGCAGAAGTCGTCGAAGCCGGCGTACTTCGCTTGATGATCCGGGTCAGTCCCAGCAGCTCGCGTTCGCTGAGCAGTGGTTTGAGCTGGTCGGTGAGCGGCCGGACGAGCCTGATCGTCCTGGGGACTTCGTTGACGCCGGGGGTGATCGCGGTCGCGAAGCCTCGCAGTGCGGGCAGGCTGCGGTTCAGGTTGAACAGCGAAGTCCGGGCGATCCGGAGGGTCGGCGGCAGTTCGCGGATCGTCTCGGAGAGGTTCTCGGATTCGGCGGCGAGTGCCCCGGTGAAGGTCGCGAAGTTGCGGACGAATCCCTGGACATCGTCGGCGCGCTCGTTGACCGTGCCGGTGAGGCGGCCCAACCCCCTCAGGGCGCTGCTCAGCTCGTTGGGCTTCTCGCCGAGATAGGCCGCGTTCACGATCGCCGTGCCACGGGCCGCGGTCTCGCCCTTCCGGTACAGGAGGTTCAGCGCCTCGCCGCCACTCAGCCCCCTGACCGACGGCTCGAAGGTCAGGTCCTCGCTCGCGGTCGGCGTCGCGTTCAGGCCCGTGCCCAGGCCGTCGAACAGCTTCTGGAGGTTGGCGCGCTGGGGAAGCTGGAGGGTGTTGCGGAGCAGGTCGCCGACCTGGACGCTGGTCCCGGTCTTGCTCACCGGGATCAGTCCTTCATCGGGCATTTCAGGTTCCTCGGGGGTACCCGGATCAAGATCGATGAACCAGTTGCCCTCGAGGAACAGCCGGGGCCGGATCTGGGCCGAGGCGTCGTCGCGGATCGGTCGGCCGTTCTCGTCGACAGTGAAGGTGACGGTCGTATTGTCTCCGTTCGGCTCGACGTCGGTGACCTTGCCGACGTTGATACCCGCGATGCGGACCGGCGAGTTGATCGCGATGTTGACGGCGTTGGAGAAAGTCGCCCTGACCTGGTATCCGGGACTGGTGAACGGGATCGACTTCGCGAAAGCGAAGTAGAAGCCGATCACGACGAGCAGAATCGCCAGCAGGCCGACGGCGAGCGGACCCGCTCCACCCCAGTCCCTGAAGAACTGCTGGTTGTAGCGCGAGGGCTTGCGGGGGTCGTGGCTCACTTGTCGAGCCCCCAATCGAGCTGCTTCTGAGTCTGGTCGTTGGTCAGGACCGTCCGCTCGGCATCGCCGTTTCCTATCACCTGAACATCGGGCGTATAGAACTCGTTACCGGCAGCACAGACGCGGGGCTGGCCGGGGGCCGCCGTCCACGGATATGGGTTCGAGTGGAGGAAGTTCCCGCGGTTCGCCGGGTAGCCGGGCGAGGGAGCTCCGCCGTTCGCGGGGCCGGCAGCGGGACCGCCCTCTGCGTTCTCGCCCACCGGAGGAAGCACGCTGATCGCCCGCACCCACTTGCCAACCGAATTGCCGGTCGACGACACCTCGGCGGCGTTGCGCAGCAGCAGAGCCAGGTAGTTGCATACGTTCTGCGAAGGTGCGAGGAAGCGCAGCAGCGGCTGGATGATCTCGTTGGTTTCTATGAGCGAGTCGAGCCCGTCGTTGACCGTGGTCTTCTCGCCGAATCGCCGAAGTGATCGCGATGTGGGTGCCAGCTGGTCATAGAGCTGCGGTGTCGAGTTGAGCACCGGGATCCCGAGTTCGCGCGACTCGTTGACGACCGGTGCCGACTTGGCCAGCGCACGCGCGCCGGGCAACAGGGCGCGGGCGAAGCGCGCCGACGCATAGAGGAAAGGACGGATGATCGGCGCCTCGCGGAGCGTAACCAGCTGGGTCTTGACGCTTTCGGTTATCGAGTCCTGCATGTAAGGCCGTGCCACCTCGGCGAGCGCGGCGAATGTCGTATCGAGGTTGACGAACATCTCTGCCTGCTGGTCGGCAACCGGAGCGACCTCGGCCGCGGCCTGGGCGAGGCCCTTGATGAAACCCTCAAGATCAGTCTCGTCGGAGGACAGGTTCCTCGTGACCGGCTTGGCTACCTTCAGCAGCGGTGGGAGCTGGCCCAGGATCTCGTTGATGTCGGGGCCCCTGACGGCGAACGCGCCGCCGTATTCGGCCAGATTGACCTGAATCGCCCGGCGCACCTCGGGCGGAAACATGTTGAAGACCTGGTCCTGGTCGACCGGCTCGGGGGTCGCCTGGCTGATCGGCAGCGTGTCACCAGCCGGCAGGCCTTGCTCGGAGTCTCCCGGGGTCAGCAGCAGGTACTTGAGGCCGAGGGCCGAGCGCTGCCTTACCGTGACGGTCGAGTCCACGGGAATCGGCTCGACGCTCTTGTCGAGCTTCAGCTGGAGTTCGGCGATCGTCTCGCCGTTTTCGAGCTGTTGCGGGTCTACGGAGTCGACCACGCCGACCCGCACTCCGGCGATCCTGACCTCATTGCCGGAAACCAGGGAGTAGCCCGACGGCAGGTCGGCGTTGATCCGGTACGACGGCACGAACGGCAGGCCGGTGTTGGCGTTGTAGGAGAAGAAGACCCCGACGATCGTGATGACGGTGGTCACGGCGCCGACCAGCAGCGGGCTCGACGAAATCCGGGTTCTCCTCCGCGACTTCTTCATTACCTGCCCATCAGGTAGTCGAGGATGGTCATCTGGCTGCGCATCTCGTCGGACAGTCTGCCCGCCGCGGGCGTGGAGTCCTGGGTGGCCGCGGTCTCGGCCTGGGGGAGCACCTCTTCTTCGGCTCCGGGCAGGATGTCCGGATCGGTGGGGCCGGTTTCGCCGGTCTCACCGGTGTCGCCGGTCGACCCGGTCGATCCCGTGTCACCCGTGTCGCCGGTCGGACCGGTATCGCCGGTGGGTCCGGTCTCACCGGTCGGACCGAAGAGGTCGTCCGGGACGATGCCGCCCGATTGACCCAGCCGACCGAGCTGCTCCGCCCCTTCGGCTGACAGGCTGGTCCTCGTCGACGCCCAGGTCGCGCCACAGTTGCTGAAGACCGCGAGCTTGTACTCGGTGCAGCCGGTGATGATCAGGTTGGTGCGCTGGTAATGGCCGTACTGGTCGAAGCCGTTCAGCGAACTCGCGGTGTTGTAGAAGAACCGCATCAGATTGCGGAACCCGCCGGCCTGACGCGTACTGCCCAGGAAGAACTCCAGGTCGGTGAACGGCTCCTCGCCCGTCCTCGCCTGCTTGCCGAGCTTCTGGATTATCGGCCTCGAGGCCACGAGGTCGGGCCCCGCTGTCTTCGTCGCCTGACCGAGGCTGGTCAGGGACGTCTCGGTCGCTTCGGCGAACGGTTTGGTGGAGGTGATGTTGCGGCTTATGTCCCGGGCGGCCGGCCGGAGTGCCCGGAAGACAGGCTCGGAGTCGCCGGCGAAAGTGCCCAGCGCGACGAACGTCTTGCGCAGTTCGCGAAGCGTCGCCGGCAGGTTCTGGAGGTTCGCGCGCATGTCATCGCTGCGCTCCGCGGTCGCCTCGGCGGTGAAGCCGGCATTGCGGAAGAAGCCGACCATGTTGGTGCGGACCTCGGCCAGCTGACTCAGGTTGTTGTCGCCGTTCCGCGCGAGTTCCGCCAAACGCCTGTTCTGTGAGGCGAGAATGCTGAAGACCTTGTTGACCTCGCGCAGGGTCGGGTTGGCCCTGGTAATGGTCTCGTTCAGTTCGGGCCCGCGCGTAGCCAGACCGACTCCGAGTTCGTTGAGGATGATCCTGAAGCGCTGGGCGACCGGGAGGCGGTAGATGTTGTTGATCAGATCCTGGTCAACGGAGCGCGAGTTGTTCTCGACCGGCAGCAGGTACTGGCCGGCGCCGGGCTCGCCCTCGGGGACCTGCTCGAGCTCCGGAGGCGGCTCGGTCCCCGGTGGCCGCGGCTGAGTGACGCTGCAGTCGAGGAACTTCTCACCGATCAGCGATTGCGGGCGGATGATGCATTCGGCGTCATCGCGGAAGTCCTGGAAGCTCGGGTCGGAGATGTTCATGACGATGATCGCCTTGCCTTCACCGGTCGGATCCTCCGGGTCGCTCGAAACGGTCTCGCCCTCGAGCGCGACATCGACCGAATCGACACTTCCGACGTTGGCACCGGCGACGCGCACGTCCACCCCGGGCACGACGAAGCCACCGTTGTCGAAGACCGCCCTCACCTGGTAGGCGTCGCTGTCGTCGGTGCAGCTGCGCACGAACAGGAAGGCCAGCACCACGGCAACGACCGCCACTGCGATGAGGATCAGCCTTCTCATGGCACCTGGCTCGGATCGCACTTGCCGACGAGGTTGCCTTCGTCGAGGAAAGGATTCGACCCGGGTATGGGCTGGGTCGAGCCACCGGGGCACCGGTTGAGGCCGCTGATCAGCTCGAGTCCGCCATAGGTCGTGGGTGCGGTCTGGGGCTCGATGGTCGTCCCGTTGAGCTCCGAGAGACCTGTGGCAGTTGGACGGACGCGTGTGTAGTGACCGTTTGCGTCGTAGTTGGCGGTGGCCGCACCGAGCTTGGCGAAAGCGTTGAAGATGTCAGGGCTGTAGGCGCGGGTCTCGGAAACCTCTTCCTGAGATGCATTGAGGGCCCGGACTACGGCGTTCACTGCCGGCCGCGCCGTGCTCTGGAGCGGTATCAGCGCAGAAAGCAATTCGTTCAAGTCGTTGCTCGGACCGGGACGGCTGTTGACCGTGGCAAGGTTCGACGCCACCGGCCTGAGCTTGCGTATGACCGGCGTCACGTCATCGCGCAGGAAAGCTGCCAGCCCGGCATCGGCGGCCCGTCCGTTGGCTCGAAGCAGCGGCTCGACGTCATCGAGCGCCGCCCTCAGGTTGACGAAGGTCGTATTGCCCTGGCGCAGGGTCGGAGGCAGTTCCTGGAGCGCCAGCGAGAGCGACTCGTTCTCGCTGGCGATCGCGCCGAGGGCCGTATTGGCGTTGCTGACCATCTCGGTCAGGGTCGGCGAGACTTCGGCCAGCGTCGTCATCAGGCCGCCCGTGTTCTTCACGAACTCGCCCAGCCTCGCGTCCTGGTCGGAGAGCTCGGCCATCAGCCGCTGGGTGCTGCTGAAGGACGCGCCCGAGTACTTGAAGGTCTTGTTGGCGCCCTCGGCCGCGTCGCCTGCATAGATCGCCGCCGCGCCCTGGATCAGGTTCGACCAGCCGTTGCGCGTCCGCTTGTCGAAGATGTCGAAGAACTGGTCGATCTCGACCGCGGAAGTCGTGGACTCCTCACCGAGCACCGTCTCTTCGGGGATCACCGGAGCATTGTCCGGCCCCGGGGTCATCGAGATGTAATGACTGTGAACGCTCGACAGCGAGCTCTTGCGCACGATGAACGTGGCGCCCTCGCGCAGCTCTTCGTCGAACTCGACCTCCATCTCGGCGAGGTTGTCGTCGCTCAGCTTGATCGAGTCGATGGAGCCGACCTGGTGGCCTCCGACCATGACGAGGTTCCCCGGCACAAGCAGGCTGACGTTCTCGAACTTGAGCGTGTACCGGTAGCCCGATCCACCGGAGAAGATCAGCATGGCGACAAGCACCACGGCGCATACGAAGACCCCCAGAGTCGCGACTCTGAGCAGCGCCGAGGCGCGACCGCGACGTTTTGCACGGCTTGGCTGTGCTGGATTGGCTGGCGTCAATCTGAGCTACCCGGTGATCTCCCCACCGCTGATCCTCCTTCCTGAGGGAGTGATCCTACCTAAGCGGCAAGCGGAACCCTCCGTGAAGGGAAAACCGGGCGCCGGCCTACTTGCGCTTCTGAAGCGAGCGCAGGTACGGAAGCGGGTCGATCGGCCGGCCGCCGCGCTGCCAGGCGCCGACCCAGTACTCGAAATGCAGGTGACAGCCGTAAGCCCTGCCGGTCTGGCCGACGAGTCCGACCAGCTGCCCCGCACCCACCACCTGGCCGGGACGCAGCTTCGAGGGTTTGAGCAGATGCATGTAGGCGAACTGCGTGTTGGTCCCGAGGTTGCGCAGAACGACGTAGTGGCCTGCGGCGCTGTGGTACTCGCGAAACAGCACCTTGGCCTTCCTGATCGAGACCAGCCGCGTGCCGCAGGCGGCCATCACGTCCTGGCCCTGGTGCGAGTAGCCCGACCGGCCGGCGCCGAACCTGGCGCCGGAGCTTCCGTAGTTGAACGGACCGCGGACCGGGAAGACTTCCTCCGGGATCCTGCTGACCGGCAGGATCTCGAGCTGGCGCGGCGAGCGGTTCGACCGGAAGCCGGACGAACTGACGACGAAGGGGCGACCGTCGGCGGCGCCCTTCGGCACGACGACGCGGACCCAGTTGAACTTGCGCTTCTGGTAGCGCGCCCGCAGCGAACCGGTCCGGCCCGTGAACACGACGTGGCGGGCCCGGCTCAGGTAGCGGCCGGCGACCCTGACCGTCGCGCCGGGCGTCGCCTTTCGCGCCGATACGCACTGGTCCACGCAGACCACGTCGTTGACCTTCGGCTTGCCGGGCACCCCGAGGCCGCCGCTCTTGAGCGCGGACACCTGTGCCGCGTCTGCCCGCGCCGCCTCTCCTGCGCGCGACAGTCCGAAAGCGAGCACGACGAGCATGAGTACGGAGCCGGACAGCGCCGCTGCTTTGAAGAATCGGTTTTCGTGGGCTCGTGACATCTGCTCTTCCTGCTGCCTGCGGGGTTAGCTGCCGGGCTCGCGCTGAAAGAGTCGCGCTACGGAAAAGCGATTCCGATTCGCCCCTGGGACTCGCGTCCCGATGGGTCCCCCGCTCCCCAGGAAGGACTCCCGGGGACTAGGCGGTATTCGTTTCCGGGCAGCATACATGAGTTCTAGACGATCATTGCGTGAGGCAATGCACATAATCGTGCAGATCAGGCGCTTCCCGCGAGACCGAGCGCGTCGCGACGCTTCGGGCGACCGGCCGGCTGGACCACAGGAAAGCCGGTCTGTCCTAACCTTAGCCTTCCGTACAAGAGCGCCCGCAGAGGCCGGAACTAGGCTGCTTCTCGCTTTCCATCAATCTTGCCACCAGGAGGTATCGCCACACCATGACACCGACCCGCCAGCAGAACGTAACCGCCGCGCAGTGGTTCCCCAACGGATCCTCGGTAGAGCCGACTGACCTGACCAAGGACGAGAACGTCGTCTTCGGCAGCAACGTCTTCTCGATCGACGTCCAGCGCGAACGGCTCTCGGGAGACGTCTTCGACCGCCTCCAGCGCACTCTCGAGAAGGGCGAGGCGCTCGACGTCGATCTCGCCGACGAGGTCGCCGCGGCGATGAAGGAATGGGCGCTCGAGCACGGCGCAACCCATTTCACCCACGTCTTCCAGCCGCTGACCGGTCTGACCGCCGAGAAGCACGACTCGTTTTTCGACCCCACCCCCGAAGGCGGCGCGATCGCCAAGTTCCGCGGCAGCGAGCTGATCCAGGGTGAGCCCGACGCTTCTTCGTTTCCCTCGGGAGGCATCCGCACGACGTTCGAGGCTCGCGGCTACACGGCATGGGATCCGACCAGCCCCGCCTTCCTGCTCGACAACCCGAACGGGACCCTGCTCTGCATACCGACCGCTTTCGCCTCATGGACCGGCGAGGCGCTGGATGCCAAGATACCGCTGCTGCGCTCGATGGACTCACTCTCGAGGTCGGCCGTCAAGGCACTCAGGCTGCTCGGCGACGAGAAGTCCGAAAGGGTCGTGACCACGGTCGGCCCGGAGCAGGAGTACTTCCTGATCGACGAGCAGTACTACTACTCCCGGCCCGACCTGATCCTTACCGGGCGGACGCTGTTCGGAACCAAGCCGGCCAAGGGGCACGAACTCGACGATCACTATTTCGGTGCGATTCCCGAGCGCGTGCTGGCCTGCATGCTCGAGACCGAGCAGGAGCTGGCCAAGCTCGGCGTGCCGATCAAGACCCGACACAACGAGGTCGCGCCGGCCCAGTACGAAATCGCGCCGATGTTCGAGAACTCGAACGTCGGCTCCGACCACCAGCAGCTGCTCATGCAGATCATGCAGTCGGTGGCGCGCAAGTACGGGCTCGTCTGCCTGCTACACGAGAAGCCGTTCGCCGGCGTCAACGGATCGGGCAAGCACAACAACTGGTCGATGGGTACCGACACGGGCCACAACCTGCTCGATCCCGGTGACACGCCGGCAGAGAACCTCAGCTTCCTGTTCTTCTGCGCCGCGGTGATGCAGGCGGTCAACAAGCACCAGGGACTGCTCAGGGCTACCGTCGCCAACATCGGCCAGGACCACCGCCTGGGGGCGAACGAAGCCCCGCCGGCGATCATCTCGATCTTCCTCGGCGGCGAGCTGGAGAAGGTCTTCGACACGATCGCAGCCGGCGAGGGCGATCCCCACACGCCGGACGAGATGCTCGAGTTCGGTGCCGAAGTGCTGCCAGACGTGCCTCGTCACGGCGGTGACCGGAACCGCACCTCGCCGTTTGCCTTCACAGGCAACAAGTTCGAGTTCCGCGCGCTCGGCTCCAGCATGTCGCTCGCATTCACCAACACGGTGCTGAACACGATCGTCGCCGAGGCGATCGACGAGCTGGCCGGCAAGCTGGAGGCCTCCGATGCCGGCGACCTCGCCGCGAAGGTCTTCGAGGTGGTCGCCGATTCCTATTCGGGCAACCGGCAGATCTGCTTCGACGGCGACGGCTACTCGGACGAATGGCAGGAAGAGGCGGCGCGACGCGGCCTCAAGAACCTGCGCACGACGCCTGACGCGCTGCCCGAAGTGGTTTCGGACTCGACGATCGAGACCTTCGAGAAGTACAACGTGCTCTCGGAGCGCGAGCTCGAAGCCAGGTACGAAGTCTGGGTCGAGCAGTACGCGATGCAGGCCAACATCGAGGCCGAGACCGCGGCGACCATGGCCCGGACCCAGATCATCCCGGCGACGTTGCGTCACCTCGCCCTGCTCGACGATGCCGACGCCGAGTTCCTGGAGAAGGAGGCCCGTGCGCTGCTCGACGACCTGATCGACAGGACCCTCGCCCTCGAAGAGGTCAACCAGTACCCCGATGGCATCGACAAGGAGGGACTCGACCTTGCGATCTACGCGCGCGACGAGCAGCTCGGCAAGATGCATGAGGTGCGGGTCGTCGCAGACAAGCTCGAGCGCATCGTCACCGACGACCTCTGGCCGCTGCCGAGGTACTCGGAGATGCTGTTCATCAAGTAGCGCTCCGCGCAACAGGAAGATCCGCCGAAACGGCCGGTGCCCCGCACCGGCCGTTTCTGTTTCCCCGGCGGGCCGGCGGGCCACCGCCGCCCGGTCCGCTCCGGGCAGATCCGGCGCCGTCGCGGGTTCGGCAGGAGAGTCAGATCGATGGGCGGGCATGAAGCGGGTCTCTCACACCCCGACGACATGCTCAGGTTCGTGGCCGAAGAACTGAATAGAAGGGTTCCCCCGACAGACCTCGCCGCCCGATTCGGCGGAGACGAATTCGTCCTCGTGCTCCAGGGTGTCGGCGCGGGTCAGGTCGAGAGCAAGGCGGTCGAGCTGATGGAGCACTTCGACCGCCTCGAGTACGACCCGGGACGCCTCGCGCTGCCCTGCGGCGCGAGCGTCGGCAGCGCGTCGATGGATGCCGGGACGCCGAGCCTGGAGTCCGTCCTGCGCGAAGCCAACCTGGACGTGTACGAGGCGAAGCGGGGCCGCGTGAACGCAACCCGGACGCTGCACTAGGATCCTCGCATGAAGATGAGAGCGGCGGTCCTGGAGGAGTTCGGCAAACCCCTTTCCGTTCAGGAGGTCGACCTCGAGGAACCGAGGGCCGGCGAGGTCCTCGTCCGCCTCGAGGCCTGCGGCGTCTGTCACACCGACCTCTACACGGCCTCGGGGGCCGATCCGTCGGGATACGCGCCGGCCGTGCTCGGACACGAGGGCGCCGGCATCGTCGAAGCGGTCGGCGAAGGCGTCGGTTCGCTCGCCCCGGGCGACCACGTGGTCACCCTGTTCTCTCCGCAGTGCCGTGAATGCGTCCATTGCCTCGACCCCCGGACCAACCTCTGCCTGGCGATCCGCGAAGAGCAGGGCAAGGGTCACCTGCCCGACGGTACGACGCGGCTGTCGCGTGACGGCGAGCCAATCCGCCACTTCATGGGTACGTCGACGTTCGCCGAATACACGGTCATGCCCGAGATCGCGCTGGCGAAAATTGACCCCGAGGCTCCGCTCGACCGCGCCTGCCTCTTCGCCTGCGGCCTCTCGACCGGCCTCGGCGCGGCGATGTATACGGCCAAGGTCGAGCCGGGATCGACCTGCGTCGTCTTCGGTGCCGGCATGGTCGGCCTCGGCGCCGTGGCCGGCTGCGCCCTCCGGGGGGCCGGGCGCATCATCTGCGTGGATCTCTCCGAAGGGCGGCTGGAGATGGCCCGCGAACAGGGTGCCACCGACCTGCTCAAGGCCGACGAGAACACCGTCGAGCGCATCCTCGAGATGACCGGCGGCTTCGGCGCCGACTACACCTTCGAGGCGACCGGGCTGGTCGGCGTCATGCAGCAGGCCGTCGAGTCGGCCCGCATGGGCTGGGGCTCTGCACCATCGCCGGCGTCGCGGGCAAGGGCGAGACCCTCGACATAGTCCCGCGCTGGCTGATCACCGGCCGGCGCGTCGCCGGATCGTCCTTCGGCGGGGTCAAGGGACGCGACCAGGTTCCGGAGCTGATCGACCGCTACATGGCCGGCGAGATCAACGTCGACCCCTTCCTCTCGCACGAACTCACCCTCGATGAAGTCAACCGCGGCTTCGAGCTGATGGAGGCCCAGGACGGCATCCGCAGCGTCATCCACTTCAACTGACCACCCGCTTGACGAAAGGCAGCCGATGATCCTTCAGCGCGTCGAACAGGCCGACTGGCTCTCGAACTCCTATCTCGTCGTCGACGAGCCCGGTGGCAAGGGCGTGCTGATCGACGGCAACGGGGTGATCGAGCCACTGCTCGAACGGGCCGACCGGGAAGGCACCGAACTGACCCACATCCTGCTGACCCACGACCACTGGGACCACGTGGTCGGGCTCGGGGAACTGGCCGAAGAACGTGGAATCCCGATCCTCGCCCACGAGGTCACAGCGGGCAACGTCGATTTCGAGGTCGACCGCAAGCTCGAGGACGGCGACGTGATCGAGACCGGCGGCCTGCGGATCGAGACGATCTTCACTCCCGGCCATGCCGGCGGACACCTCTGCTTCCTGATCAACGGCACCGATCTGATCACGGCCGACCTGATTTTCAAGGGCACGGTCGCCGGGACCATGGCGCCCGGAGCGACGGGCTTCGAGGACCTCAAGCACTCGATCATGGACAAGGTCATGACGCTGCCCCCAGAGACCAGGATCCACCCCGGCCACAGGGAGCCGAGCACGATAGGCGACGAATGGGAGCACAATCCGTTCGTGCGGATCTGGCGCGGCGTCGACGAGGAGGGCACCGGCGCCTGCGAGGTCAACCAGCGCGGTGAAGCGACGCTGGTGCTGTGGGCCCCCGACTACGACGGTACGAACAAGGCGTGGGTCCGCTTCCCCGACGGCACCGACTCGATCACCGGCGGCTCGCAGGTCACACTGAAGTAGACCCTGCTCAGTAGAGCCGGGAGAAGATCCTCAGCTCGGCGAAACTGCCGAGTCCGAGCAGCAGGCCGACGCCGGCCATGGCCCACGCCTCTCCGGGAATCCCGAACCCGCCCTGCTCGGTTCCCGACGGGGCCGGGTCGACGCTCTCGGGCACCTGCGCCTGGTCGGGGCTGACCACGGTCGCCGCCCCGGCCGGTTCGACCAGCTCACCCCGGACCTCGGCCAGGCCGTCGTCGACCGGATCGTCCCTCTCCGGCCGGGGATCGGCGTCCGGCGCGGGCAGCGGAACCGGTGTGGCGGGCTGGAGCGGGGAGGCGAACCCATCGGGCAGTCCCGCTCCGGCACCGGTCCCGAAGGTCCCCGTCCCGGTACCGAATCCGTCGCCGAGACCTCCCCCTCCCCCGGCCTGGCCGCCGCTGCCCTCGTTCCCGCCCTGCTGGCCGTCGTCCTCGTTCCTGTCCTTCTCCTGCTTCTTGTCGGTTGCGCCGACCTCGATAGCGATCCCGGACTGACCGCTTCCCGAGTCTCCCGTCACGTCGACGATCACCGAGAAGTTGCCCTTGCGGCTGAATGCGTGGGTGATCCGCGCGACGCCCGTCGTACGCGTGCTGCCGTCACCGAAGGTCCAGGTGAAGCTCAGGCTCTCCCCCTCGTCCTGTCCTGAGACCTTGGCCCTGAAGCTGACTTTCTGGCCGACCTTCACCTTCGTGCTGGAGGCCGACAGATCGACCCCGTATGTGGTGCCCGATCCGATCGTGATGCCGATTGGGGCCTGCTCGAAGCGGAAGCGGTTGCCGCTGGATCCGGCAGTTGCGCCCGGCATGACGAAGACGGTCGCGCCGTTGTCCTCGTAGAAGACCGGCGGACCGTCGGGAAAGGCACCGGGATCGCGAACGTCGTCGCCGGAGATCGTGACCGGGCTCCCGCTGGGCCGGTCGATGCTGATCGAAGGGACGGTCTCGAGGTCGAACCAGTCCGATTCGGCGTCGGCCCGGTTCATGACCTGGAGCAGCGAGTGCCCGCTTATCGTCACCTGGCCGCTGCGTAGCCGGTACTGCCGGTTGTTGATGTCGTTCGTGCCGAGTTCGCCCAGCCTCACCGTCACCGACTCGTTAGTGGTCCCGGCCGCCCGGACCGTGACCTGCCCGTCCCTCGCCATGGCCGGAGGCGCCAACAGCAGCAGTGCTGTCACAGCGGTGGCCAGCGATGCCGAAACAGAGCCGAGCTTTCGCAGTGACCCGTTCATCCGGTGCTGTAGCTCACGGTCACGGACCCGAACCGGGAAAGCTCGGCGCCCGGGATGTCGGTCGACCCGGGGAACGGCGGGTAGAAGTCGGCGAAGATCCCGGTCGCGGCCTGGGGGATGTATCCGGGTATGGCGGTCCACGTCGTCGTATCGCCTTCCGTCACCGGAGTCACCTCGCTCGGGATCAGCTGGACCATGACCGCGCGGGAGTCCGGGAAGGCCGTGCCGTCGGTTCCGTCGACCCGGAAGATCAGCCTCGAGTCGGAGTCCCCGTTCAGTTCGATCTCCGGTTCGGCCACGGTGAAGTTGATCGTATTGGTGCAGTATCGGAAGCCGACCTTGCCGGACCCGTGGATCGCAGTCGGGCCCGGTCCGGCAGCCGACCAGCCGTCAGAGAACTGGAAGTTGAACGAGTAGGTCAGCGGTGCCGTGCCGCCGATCTGCTCGGGCGGGTCGGCCGTGGCGCCGTCGGAAACCGAGGTCCCGGCGCCGACCGCGACGTAGCGGATGAACGATTCCCGCACGCGCCACTTGATCGTCGCCGAAGTGATGTCCGCCGCGCCCGGCGGACGCTCGAGGAAAGGCGGCTCGACCGGGGTCTCGGCGACCGGGTCCTCGACCCTGTCGTTCCGGGCGGCGAAGACTGCGAGTCGTCCCCACTTCTTCCCGGGGGCGAGCCGCTTGACGCCGCGCAGGCCGAGGACCCGCCGGAATCTCTTCGAGGCCTTCGCAGAGAGCTTCGCGTCAGCGCCGCGCAGATTCAGCAGGCCCGCCTTGGGGTTCAGCCTGACCTTCGCCGCACTCGCGGTGAATACGCGCATCCTGGTGCCGTTCACGATGCCGTTCAGGTTCACCTTTCTGCTGCCCTTCGGCAGCACCGCGCGGAGCTTTGAGACGACCAGTGCCCCGCCAGGGCGGGAGACCAGCCTGAAGCCCCCGCGAAGAGAAACCGTCGACCGTCGACCGGCGAGACCCGCGTCCCTGACCGGGTAGGTCGGCCGACCGGTGAACGAGTTGGCCGGCCTGACCATGCGCTGCCTGACGCCCGCCCTGCGAAGGGCCTTCTTGACCCCGCCGGACATTACGAGCGTGCCTTCGCCGTCGTATCGCTGTGCCGGCGGCGGCTTCGGACACGGTTCGAGCGCCGACTGCCGGGCCCCTCCGGCCTGGCCGGTTGCGGGCACTGCTGCGAGCAGCGTCAGCGCCACGGCCAGAACCAAGCCGGCGGGCAACGCCCGCCGGTTTCGCTCCTGCGCCATGACGCCCGCTGCGGTCACCCGGTTCGCCTATCCCAGCGCGAAATCTGCGGTGACGGTCAGCCCGTCG
Source organism: uncultured Solirubrobacterales bacterium (assembly GCA_963701635.1). Classification (GTDB taxonomy): domain Bacteria; phylum Actinomycetota; class Thermoleophilia; order Solirubrobacterales; family 70-9; genus 67-14. The sequence continues at coordinate 25,427 of CAVPAU010000002.1, read as the reverse complement.
AGCAGTGTTCCCGGCGGGTACAGGCACCCCGGAGGAGCACCCGGCACATTGACGTCACACAGCCTCAGCGCTTCCGAGCCATCTTCCGACAGGGTGACGGTCGAGGTCGCCGGAGGTCCCTGTGCTGCCGGGAAAGTCCACTTGACTTCGCCGGGCACGGAATCGTCGATCACGGCCGCTGAGAGATCGAGGTCGGCTATGTGAGCACGCTTGGCCGGAGCGAGATCCCCCGAAATGTTCGTGTTCACGGTGGCGATCACGCGCGACGAGTCTCCGTCGATGACCACGGTCGGGTCGCTGATCGTGATCCGGAAGCCGTGGGGCTCGTTGCAGTACATGACGCTGCCGGCGCCGTTCAGGACAGCCTGGTCGTCCGCCGCCCCGGCACCGTTGGCGTCGTATTCGCCCTGCTGGAAGACGAATCCGAACTTCCACGGAGGCGCGGCGGGATTCGGAGGACCCGGGAACGGGATCTTGGTGGCGCCGTCGAGGACTCCGATGCTTCCGATTCCGTTGACGTAGCCGTTGAAGCTGGTCTTGAAGCCCCACTCGATCGGATCGCCGACCGTCGTCACCGCGTCGCCGAGAACCGGCGGCGGCACCGCTTCGGGGAACGAAGGCATGGAGAAGCTCGTGGCGGGCAGGTTGCAGAGGTCGAGGTACGGGTCTTCGATCTGCGACGAGTAGAAGCCGTCGCTGAGCGAGCCGGCCTTGGCCGCCGGCAGTCGCTTCAGCCGGAGCTTCGACTTGATCATCTTCGCCGAGCGCCCGCTCAGCTTGAGCGGCGACGGCTTGTAGTCGACCCGTCGGGCCACCGTGTCGACGTCCGCATTCACCTTGGTCGTGAAGAGCTTGATCGACTTGCCTTTGGCGGTACCCCAGATCTGCATCGGGGTGGTCGTGGTCCGGACTTCGATCTGGCGGAAGGCCAGCTTGCGCTTGCCCTTGGAGAACTTGATCCCTCCGCGCAGGCCGAGCACCTCACCGCCGACTCTGCTCGCCTTGAGGGTCGAGGTGATCTGGACCCGCTTGGCGCTGAGACGCTTCTGCTTCGACGGCTTCACCGCCGAGTACCTGACTCCAGACCTCTTCAGCGCCTTGCCCGCGTTGCCGGTCCCGAGGGTCATCGAGAAGCTGGCCTGCTCCGGAACGGCGGCAGTCCCGCCGGCCGGCAAAGCAAGCATCCCGAAAGCGAAGACCGCTATCAGGGAGACGACGAGCGAGAGGATCGAACCGGGCCTGCGGCCGGGTTCAATGTGATCAGGGGTGAGGGGCATTGCGATTTTCTCCTTGATTACGGACTGAAGGCAGTGGTGTTAGGTAAGCCTTATTCAATTCATGGTAACAAGCTTGGAATTCGATCGATCCGGGTCAGCTTCGGCCGGTCGGGTCTCCCTCGAGCCACTCCACATGGAGGCCCGAGCGGCCCTGGTGTCGGACCAGTTCGGCCTCGACACCCCAGACGTCGCTGATCAACTGACTCGTTAACACCTCGAGAGGGGCTCCAGTTGCGATCGTGCGTCCGTCACTCATCACGACGATGCGGTCTGCGACCGCCGCCGCAAGGGCCAGGTCGTGAACGATCAGCAGGACCCCGAGGCCGTCGGAGACCAGCCGGCGCAGGAGTTTGGAGATCGATGCGGTGGCCCCGAGGTCGAGCTGGGCGGTCGGCTCGTCGGCGACCAGCACCGGTGTGCCCTGGGCCAGGCCGACCGCGACCTGGACGCGCTGTAGCTCCCCTCCCGACAGCGTGCTCAGCAGGCGGTCCTCGAAACCGTCCATGCGGGCACGGACCAGCGAGGTGCGGATCTGCTCGCGGTCCTCGGCGGTGAATCCCTGCAATGGTTTCAGGTGCGCCGAACGCCCGATCCTCACCGCGTCGGCGACCGTGACCCCGTTTGGAACCTGCGCACGCTGGGGCACGAATGCGCGCAGACGGGCCAGGTCGCGGCCCTTGAGGCCCGAGAGATCGACGCCCGACCACCGGACTGTTCCCGCGCTCGGCCGGCGCAGCCCGCAGACCGCGCGCGCGAGCGTCGACTTGCCCGCGCCGTTCGGTCCGATCACGGCCAGCAGCTCGCCCGCCCCCAGGGTCAGGTCCGCGCCGCGCAGGATCTCGGTGTCGCCGATCGTCACGCCGACTCCCCTGGCCTCGACCAGCGGGGCATCAGGATCGAAGCGGGGGCTCGGGCGGGCGATCGCCATCAGACGGCCTTCCTGAGCAGCCAGAGGAATACCGGGACGCCGAGCAGGACCAGGAACGGGCCGACCGGCATCTCGATCGGTGCACGGATCGTCCGGGCGAGCGTGTCGGCCGCGACCAGCAGGGCCGCGCCGCCGAGTGCCGATACGGGGACGACGAAGGTGTGGTTGTTGGTGCCGCCGGCGAGCCGGACGACGTGCGGGATCACCAGGCCGATGAAGGCGACCAACCCCGCCACGGCAGCGGCGGCCGAAGCGAGCACCGCCGCGGCGAGCGCGGAGACCAGACGGATCTTCCGCGGGCTCGAACCCAGCGACGCGGCGACGTCGTCGCCGAGCAGCAGCCGGTCCAGCGGGCGGATCATGAAGACGGCCAGCACGGCCCCGAAGGCGAAGTACGGCCAGACCTGATCGAGCGTCTGCCAGCCGGTCGAAGTCAGGCCTCCGACGAGGAAGAAGATCGCCGACGGCACCCGGTCGGGATACGCGGCCATCAGGCCGGCAGTGCACGCGGTAAACAGCGAGGCGATTGCGATGCCGGCGAGGATCACCCTGCCGATCCCCCCTCCCCTCGTGCCGGTGAAGCCGATCAGGAAGACCATTGAAGCGGCCAGCAGGCCGAAGAAGAGCGCGCCGACGGGGAGCAGCGCGATGCTCTCGGGGAACAGGATGATGATCAGGACCGCTCCGAATCCGGCACCGCTGGTCACGCCGATCACGTCGGGCGAAGCCAGCGGATTGCCGAGCGCTCCCTGGAGCAGGGCGCCGGCGACGCCGAGCGAGGCGCCGACCAGCAGCGCCTCGACCGTGCGCGGCGTTCGCAGCGTCTCGACGATCTGGGTATCGGGACCGGGAGGGCTGCTGCCGAACAGGATGTCGATCACGTCCCCGAACGGGATGCTGACGGCGCCAAGCGCCAGCGATGCGACGACCGAGGCGGCCAGAGCCGCCAGCAGGACGCAAACGACGGCGGTTCGCCTGATGCTCACGGCGGCTGAGGCTACTTAGTCGCGTCCGCAGCGGTCATCGCGCCGGTCAGCGATTCTTCAGATACTGGGCGCGCACCTTGCGGATGACTTTGCCGATGTCGGTCCCGGCCTGAAGCAGCGAGTTGTCGGTGGAGACGTATACGCGGTCGTTCTGGGCGGCGTCGGTCAGCTCCCAGGCGGGATTGGTCTTGATGTACTCGATCATCGCCGGGATGTCGTCGGTGTTGGCATGCGGGACGGCGATGATGATGTCGGGGTTTTCTGCGACCACCACCTCGTCCGAGATCCGTGCGAATCCGCCAGACCCGGTCGCGCCGCCGGTCAGCATGCGGGCGCCGGCCGCACGCATGATCTGCCCGCCCCAGCTGTTCGAGAGAAAGGTGAACGGAGTCCGGCCGACGCCGAGGATCAGCATCACCTTCGGCCGTGACCTGATGCCCTGCGTATTCTTCCGGACCTGATTCTTCATCTGGCGCACGAGCCGTTTGCCCTTGGCCTTGCGCTTCATGATCTTCGCGATCCTCTTGGTCTGCCTGTAGACCTGGCCGATGGTCGTGGGTTCGGCCCTGATCACCTTGATTCCAAGCTGGCGCATGGCCTGGCTGCCCTTGCTCCACTGCGAGGAAGTGAAGACGAGCTTGGGCCGCAGCTTGGCCAGCTGCTCGAGGTTGGGCCCGTTCGGGTGGGTCAGCGTCAGCTTGCGCGTCCGGTTCAGAACCGGGGCCAGGCGCCTGTCGCCGCCGAGGGTCTGGCCGACGGCGACGGGCTGGGCGCCGAGGTTGGCCATCGTATTGGCGGCGAACGGGGTCAGCGCGACGACGCGCTTGGGCGCCTTGCCGGCCGAGGCGAAAGGAGCGAGCAGCAGGGCCGACGCCGCGACAACCAGAAGGGCCGGGGCGAACGCCGCGACTCTGGTCCTGCGGGAAATCGGAAGCCGGCTCGTGATCATGATTGCGATGCTCCTTCGAGGGGTAAAGGAATTTCGGATGCTGTTGGTGGAAACACGGCTCGGAGCCGATCGGACCTGCGCTGTACTCGACCGCGGTGCCAAATCAATTCCTTTCGGAACCGTCGGGAATAGGCTACCCTAACGACTTCTCCGACCCACAAACCGTCCCGTCCGAAAGAGAGACCCGTTGCCGAGCCAGACCCACGAGCACACCGACCCCAATGCCGCCGCGGTAGTCGGCGCGCATGACCTCCCGGATGGCGTCGCCGTCCCAGAGGTCGCACCGATCGCGCGCAACGGCAACCGTCGTTCGCCGGCCGAGGAAGCCCGCACGCTCGTCGCCTCGTCCACCTCGGGCACCCTCGCCACACTCAGCGACGACGGCACACCGTGGGCCTCCCTGGTCACCTACGGCGTGATGGACGACGGCTCGCCCGTGCTCTGCCTCTCGACCCTGGCCGAGCATGCACGCAACCTCGAGAGGAACCGGCAGGCTTCGCTGATGGTCGCCGACCCCAACCACACCGGTGAGGTGCTGGCCGGGGGCCGGGTGACGCTGGCCGGCAAGGTGCGCCGCTCGGACGAGCACCCGGACGAGGCCTCGGCCCGCGAAGCCCACCTGGAGGCCGTGCCCTCGGCGGCCATGTACGCCGACTTCAACGACTTCTCCTTCTGGATCCTCGAAGTCGAACGCGCACGCTGGGTGGGCGGCTACGGCCGCATGGACACCGCTTCGGCCGTCGACTACTCGGCCGCCGAGCCCGACCCGGTCGAGCCCCAGGCGCTCGATGCCGTCAACCACCTCAACGAGGACCACGCCGATGCGCTGCTGATCATGGCCAGGGCGTTCGGGGAGTTTCCCGACGCGACCGAGGCCCGCTGCGAACGGGCCGACCGCTACGGACTCGACCTCGAACTCGAGACGCCCCAGGGGACGAGGGCGACGAGGGTCAGCTTCACCGAGCGGATCAACTCGCCCGGTGGCCTGCGCGCAGCGACGGTCGACCTGGCCCGCCGCGCCAGGCAGGCGCTCCAGCCCGCCTGAACGCCCGACGGTCACATCCGGTTCACATCCCGGCGGAGAGCCGCGAATAGGCTTGATCCGATGAGCCGGCCCGACAGCGACCGTCACCGGCCGGCGGGCAGCGGGGTTCCGGCGCAACCCGCTCTGCTGCGCCGGCTCGGGACCCTCGACGCGGTGACGGTCGGCCTCGGGGCCATGATCGGCGCCGGGATCTTCGCCGCGCTGGCCCCTGCCGCCGAGGCGGCAGGAGCGGCGATGGTCGTCTCGCTGCTGGTCGCCGGGCTCGTCGCCTGGTGCAACGCCACTTCCTCGGCGGAGCTGGCCGCCGTCTACCCCGAATCCGGAGGCACCTACGTCTACGGGCGTGAGCGACTCGGGGAGTGGTGGGGATTCCTAGCCGGATGGGGCTTCATCATCGGCAAGACCGCAAGCTGCGCCGCGATGGCGCTCGCCTTCGGCGCCTACGTATCGCCCGACCTGGCCGAGCCGCTGGCGATCGTCGCCGTGGTGGCCCTGACGGCCCTCAACTACCGCGGAATCAGCCGGACGCTCTCGGCGACCCGGGTGATCCTGGTGATCGTGCTCGCCGTGCTCGCGGGCGTTGTCGTCGCAGCGCTGCTTGGGAGGAGAGGCCGACAGCGCCAACCTCGAGTTGCCGTTCGAATTCGACCCCTACGGCCTGCTCCAGGGGGCGGCAATCCTGTTCTTCGCATTCGCCGGCTACGCACGCATCGCGACGCTCGGCGAGGAGGTCCGCGATCCCGCCCGCACGATCCGGCTCGCCGTGCCGATCGCGCTCGGTGCTGCTCTGCTCGTCTATGCGGCGGTGATCTTCTCGAGCCTGCTGGCCGTCGGCCCGGCGGCGATCGCCTCCTCCCCGGCCCCGCTGGAGACCGTGGTGTCGGCCGGCAGCTTCGACTGGTTCGAACCGGTCGTGACGGTCGGGGCGGCGATCGCGACGCTAGGAGTCCTGCTGTCGATGATCGCCGGAGTCAGCCGGACGAGCCTGGCGATGGCACGACGGCACGACCTCCCTCCGTACCTCGCCGCGGTCCACCCCACCTACCGCGTGCCCCACCACGCCGACCTCGCGATCGCGGCCGTGGTCTGCGCGATCGTGCTGCTGACCGACCTGCGCGGAGCGATCGCCTTCAGCGCCTTCACGATCCTGCTGTATTACGCGATCGCCAACGCCTCGGCCCTGACCCTCACCCCCGGCGAGCGTAGCCGCCCGCGCTGGATCTTCGGGCTCGGCCTGGCCGGCTGCCTGGTCCTCGCCGCAACGCTCCCGGCCGGCGCCATCGCCACCGGCGCCGCCGTGCTCGCCGCCGGCGTCATCGCCCGCCTTCTCTCCGGCCGAACCTGATCCGGGTTTCGATTGAAAGGCAGGACTACTGGAGTCGATACCGGGTCGTGACGGCCCTGAATCGACTCCACTGATCCGGGCCGGCAGCCGCATGCCCGGGGGCGGAAACAACCGCCCCGGCGGGACCGCGTCAGGGGCGCATCTCGTAGCCGCCGGCCAGGGCACGGGTCTTCTCCCAGACCGCGTCGAAGCGGGCCTCGTCCACGACCGGCTTCGTGATCGCATCCTTCGCCCATTTCTGCTGGGCTTCGGTGGCCGAGGTCTTGCCGTGGAGCTCAGCCGCGTAGGAGGAGAAGTCGCGGACCAGCACGTCGAAGATCTGGTCGAGCGTGTCGTGAGGCAGACCGGTCAGCGCGGCCTGCTCGCAGATCAGCTGCCCGTACGGGATCAGGGTGAAGATCTCACCGAGGGTCAGCAGGTAGTCGAGGTCCTTCTGCTGTGCTTCGTCGGGTGGGGCGTCGACGAGCAGCTTCTTGAGGGACTCGGCCATTTCTGCGAACAGCGCCACGTTGGGCACGTCGGAGAATGGCGCGAAAGCATCCTGCCAGGCGCTGAACCGGATCTTCGACAGGCCCCGGGCAGGTCCCTGGTGGAACAGGAACTCGTCGTCGCCCGGCCCCAGCGCGCGCTCGGGCGGCTCGAGGTCGGGGTCGGGGTTGAACAGGTACGAACCCATGAACTTGAGCACGAGGGCCATGTTGACGTGGACCGTGCCTTCGAGCTTGGGCAGGGCCCTGATGTCGCGGGCTGCCATCTCGAACCACATGTCGCGCTCGAATCCCTTCGCGGCGATCACGTCCCAGAGCAGGTCGACCACGCGCTCGCCCTCGGTCGTGACCTTCATCTTGGTCAGCGGGTTGAAGAGCAGGTAGCGCCGGTCCTCGAGCGAGGCCGTGCGGAAGTAGTCGATCGAGCGGTTCGCGAACAGCTTCATCGCGGCCAGACGGGCGAAGGCGTCGGTGAAGGCCTGCCTGACGTGCGGGAAGTCGGTGACCTTCATGCCGTAGAGCACCCGCGAGTCGGCATGCGTTATCGCCTCCCAGAAAGCGTGCTCGCAGATCCCGATCGAGCCGAATCCGAGGTTGAACTTGCCGATGTTCACGGTGTTCAGGGCTGCGTCGAAGGCACCCGGTCCGGTGTGGAGGATGTCCCCCGGCTCGACCGGGTACTCGTCGAGCTCGAACTGCGAGACGTAGCTCTGCGAGTTGACCACGTTGCGGATCAGGTTGTAATTCGGGTGCTGCGAGTCGGCCGCGAAGAAGACGTAACCGTCCGCTCCTTCGATCCCTTCGATCCGCCCGAAGACCGAGACCATGCCGGCCCTGTTGCCGTTGCCGATGTAGTACTTGCCGCCCGAGGCGGTCCAGCCTTCACCGTCTTCCCGCGGGGTCAGCACCATGTCGGTCGAATAGACGTCGGCGCCGTGCTCGCGTTCGGACAGGCCGAAGGCGAAGATCGCACCGTCGCCGAGCAGCCGCGCGGCCTTCTCGCGCGCCGCTTCGTTACCGGACTGGAATATCGGGCCGAGGCCGAGGATCGTGACCTGCCACGTGTACCAGTAGGCGAGACCGTAGAAGGCGGAGATCTCGTTGAAGGCGCAGATCCGCTGCGTATCCCATCGGCGCGAGTCCTCTCCCCCGCCATCGCGCGCGGGGGTAAGGAAGTCCTCGAAGATCCCGAGTTCCGCCTGCCTGTCGAGGAAGTCCTGGTACCAGACGTGCTCGCGGTCGTGGTCCTTGAGGGTCTGCTTCCCGCGCTGCTCGAACCACTCGATCAGCTCCTTGAGCCGGCGCTCGTCCTCGGGATCGAGGTACGGGGCGGACCAGGTGTCGGGGTTGAAGATCAGGCCGTCACCCGGCGCACCGGGGCGGACCATGTTCGTCGGGTCGGCGGCAGTCTCGGCAGGTTCCATTCCCGAAGCATATTGGCCGCACCGGGATCGCCCCCGTCCTGCCGGCGACGCTCAGCTGCCCGCGGCGCGGCGGTACCGGTGCACGGCGAGCGGGGCGAATACGAGGATGATCACGACGGTCCAGACGACCGCGCCCCAGATGTTGTCGCCGGCCGGCGCACCGAGCCACAGGGCGCGCATCGCGTCGACGACGATCGTGAACGGGTTGATCTCGGCGAACCACTGGAGCCCGGCGGGCATCGACTCCACCGGCACGAAGGCGGAGGAGATGAAGGTGAGCGGGAAGACCGCGATGAACCCGACCGAGTTCGCCGACTCGGGCGACGAGACGATCAGCCCCAGCCACGCGAATACCCAGGAGAAGGCGTAGCCGAAGAAGATCAGCAGCAGGAAGCCGGCCAGGATCTCGCCGATACCCGTCCCGAAGCTGAAGCCGATGATCAGGCCGGTCACGACGAGGATGATCGCCGAGAGCAGGTTGGTGACGATGTCGGCCGAAGTACGGCCTGCGAGCACCGCGGGGCGGGCCATCGGCAACGAGCGAAACCGGTCGATCAGCCCCTTGTGGAGGTCTTCGTTGAGCCCGATCGCCGTGACGAATCCCCCGAACGCGATGTTCTGGACGATGATGCCCGGGATCAGGAAGTCCGTGTACGTGTAACCCGGCGTGCTTATCGCACCACCGAATACGTAGACGAACAGCAGCACGAACATGATCGGCTGGACCGTGAAGGCGAGCAGCAGGTCCGGCGAGCGCGGCAACCGGACAAGGTTGCGTTCGGCAACGACCAGGGTGTCGGCGATCAGCCTCTTCACGCGCCGTCTTCCCCGTCATCGGACTCCGCCGCATGGCCGGTCAGCGTGAGGAAGACCTCGTCGAGCGTCGGCCGGCGCAGGCCGATGTCGTCGATGCCGATTTCCTCGGCCTGGAGCCTCTGGACGGCTTCGACGATGGCTCCCCGGCGGCGGCGCACGGTCAGCTTGACCGAACCACCTTCGAATACCGGAGGGTCTTCGCTCATCGGGCTGAGCAGTGCGACCGCCCTCTCGGCCCGGTCGGGTTCCGAGAGCGTGACCTCGAGCCTCTCGCCGCCGACCATGTCCTTGAGCTCGTCGGGAGTGCCGTCGGCAATGACACGGCCGTGGTCGATCACGGCGATGCGGTCGGCGAGCCGGTCGGCCTCGTCGAGGTACTGGGTGGTCAGCAGCACCGTGGTCCCTTCACCCACGAGGTCCTCGATCGTTTCCCACAGGCCGAGGCGGCTGCGCGGATCGAGTCCGGTGGTCGGCTCGTCGAGGAAGATGACAGGGGGCTCGGCGACGAGTGCCGCGGCCAGGTCGAGACGGCGGCGCATGCCGCCCGAGTACGTGCTCGCAGGCCGCCCCGCGGCCTCGCTGAGGTCGAAGCGCTCGAGCAGTTCAGCGGCGCGGCGCCTGGCGATGCCTCGATCCATTCCGTACAGCCGCCCGACCATGGTCAGGTTCTCGGTGCCGGTCAGGTTCTCGTCGACCGCTGCGTACTGCCCGGCGAGACCGATGTTCTCCCTCAGCCGGCCGCTCTGGTCGACGATGTCCATGCCGGCGACCGTGGCCGAACCGGAGTCCGGCTTCAGCAGCGTCGTGAGCACGCGGACCGCGGTCGTCTTGCCGGCGCCGTTCGGCCCGAGAAGGCCGAGGACGGATCCGGTCGGCACCTCGATGTCGACGCCGTCGAGCGCCTTGACGTCCCCGAAACGCTTGCTCAGGCCGGTTGCCGATATGGCCGGGCCGTCAATCGCCGAACCGTCGACCCGTGTGGCGCGCGAGGCCCGCTCCGGTACCGACCCGCTGGAGGCCCTGGGTTGCGCCGACTGGTGCACGGCGGCGAGGCTACCAACTCGCCGCCCCCGAGCCAGACCGCTGCTGGAGATCGAGCACCTGCGTTGCTAACTTTGCCAGTGTGAGGAGAAGCGATCGAACCATCGGACCGGTGCAGCTTCTGCGCGGACTCACGGTGGATCGAAGACGGCCCGACCTGTCCGCTCTGTCTCGGGAGCAGGATCCGGACCGGTTCGTGTGGCAGGTCCTGCCCCACGCCGCACGGAGCTTTGCCGCGAGCATCGTCGTGCTTCCCGAAGAACAGGCGAGGGCGGCCGCCGTCGCCTACCTCTACTGCCGCATGCTCGATACCTACGAGGATCTCGTGGACGATCCCGCAGAATGCGTGCGCGAACTGAGGAGATTCGCCGGCCGCTTCCAGTCGGATCCCCCGGCCGCGCCGGCTGCGCTTCCGCCCGGGAGTGCCCGCGACGCCCGGGACCGTGTCTACCTGCTGCTGATCGAACGCTGCCGGCTCGTCGACGAGGTGTTCGCGACGCTGGACCTGCGCTCCCGCCGGCAGATCGCCGAGCTCGTGAGCTCGATGGCCGACGGCATGGCCTGGTCGACCGAGGCCTTCTCCCGGCAGGGCGGCGTACTCGTGGACCAGGAGCAGCTGTCGATCTACTGCCGCAACGTTATCGGCTACCCGGCCCTGTTCACTCTCGACCAGGTCGCGGACCGCGAGATCCCCGGCGAGGCACGCGAAGACGCGTTACTGGTGAGCGAGATGATCCAGCTGGCCAACGTGTCCCGCGACATCGAGCGCGACCTCGAGCGGGGGATCTCGTACCACCCCGCGCTGAAGCCGTACCTCGGGATGAGCGCGCGCGAGGCGGGCTGCCAGCCGGTGGTCTGCGAGGTCCGCGAGCAGTACGTGGCGATGGCCCTGGGGCGCGCGCCGGCCTACCGGCGGCTGTTCGAAGGCCTCGACCTCGGCGGAACCGCGCCGGTCCGGATCGCTGCCGTGCTGATGCTGCTGTTCACCGACCTGCACTACCGCTCATGCGCGATCAGGACCGGGCACCTGCCGTGGCCCGGACCCAGCGGAAGGCTCCAGGTGGTCGCGCGCTCGATTCCGGCGATGATGTCGCCGTCGTGGGCGGCCCACACGATCCGCCGCGTGGAACGCGACTTCCTCGGGGCGCTCGTCGGAATGACCCGCGAGATCAGCCGGTCCGGAGAGCAGATCAACCCTTCTGCCACGGTCTGAGAGGGCATCCTGCAGCGGCTGCCGGCCCCGTCCCGCCGGCGTGGATCCCCGGCACAGGCCACCGCCCAGAAGGGGATTCAGAGCCTGCGATCCCGCGGATGCTGCTAGAGAGTGTCCCTGGATGCGAGCGATTTCCGAAGCCGAGCGCCGGGAACACAAGGGATGAGCCTGCCCGTGGCCGTAATCGCGCTCGGCGGCAATGCCCTGCTTCCGCGGGGCGCCCCGCCCGAGGCGGGCCGGCAACTACTCGCGGCCCGCACCGCGGCCCGGAAGATAGCCCGGGCGCTCGACGGCCACCGGGTCGTGATCACACACGGGAACGGGCCGCAGGTCGGCCTTCTGGCGGTGAAGGACGACGCCTACGAAGCCGTCCCGCCCTATCCACTGGACGTGCTCGATGCGGAGACCGAAGGGCAGCTCGGCTACCTGATCGAGATGGAAATCGACAACGCGACCACGGGAACCCACACGGTCGCCGTCATCACCCGGGTCGCGGTCGATCCGGATGACCCCGCATTCGACAATCCGGAGAAATTCATCGGGACGCTCTACTCCGAAGCCGAGGCCCGCAGGCTCGCCGACCGGAAGGGCTGGACCGTGAAGCCCGACGGCGACGGCTGGCGACGGGTCGTTCCCTCCCCCGAGCCGCGGAGCATCGTGCAGCTGCCGGCGATCCGACGGCTCGTGGAATCCGGATTCGTCGTGGTCTGTGCCGGCGGTGGCGGCATACCGGTCGTGCCCAGCGGCGATGCCCACCACGGGATCGAAGCGGTGATCGACAAGGATCTGACGTCGGCCCGGCTGGCAGTGGACCTCGGCGCCGAACTGCTGGTCCTGGCCACCGACGTCGACGCGGTCTATCTCGACTGGGGCCGACCCGGGGAGAAGCCGATCGGCGACACCACGCCGGCCGAACTGCGGAAGCACGATTTCCCGCCCGGATCGATGGGCGCGAAGGTCGAAGCGGGCTGCCGCATGGTCGAGCAAGCCGGGGGCAGGGCGGCAATCGGCAGCCTCGACCAGCTCGACGGCCTGCTGAGCGGCGCCTGCGGCACCCGGATCAGCGACTCGGATTCGTCGTCCGGGGCCGGACGGGCGGAACAACGATGACGCTGAACGCGGCATCCGAGGTGGGGCGCCTCCGGCGGGTCCTGGTACACCGCCCGGGCGTCGAGCACACGCGGCTGACTCCCGAGAACGCGGCCGACCTGCTGTTCGATGAGGTGATCTGGGTCCGGCAGGCCCAGCGCGAACACGATGCCTTCGTCTCGGTGCTGCGCGACCGCGGTGTCGAGGTCCTCTACGCGAAGGAGCTGCTCACGGATACGCTCGCCATCCCCGAGGCCCGCGACTGGATCTTCGACCGCGTGCTGACCGAGAGGCACGTCGGGCTCCATCTCGCCAGGGCGCGGCGCGAATGGGCCGAGTCCGCCCCGCCCGCGGAAGTCGCCGACTCGCTGATCGGCGGCCTGACCAAGGAGGACATCGAAGGTGGCTCAGGGCTCCGGTACGACGCCAGCGTCAGCGGCGAGCTGATCGAGCCCCCGTTGCCGAGCTTCATGTTCCAGCGGGACCCCTCGTCCTGGATCTTCGACGGTGTCACGCTCAACCCGATGGCGATGAGGGCACGAAGGCCCGAGACGGTTTTCATGGAGGCGATCTACAGGCACCATCCGCTCTTCGCCGGGGAAGACTTCAGGATCTGGTACGGAGGTGCCGACCAGGACCCCGGCCCGGCCACCGTCGAGGGAGGCGACGTAATGCCACTCGGCCGGGGGACGGCGATGGTCGGGATGAGCGAGCGCACGGCGCCCCAGTCGATCGGGATGCTGGCGCGCGAGCTGTTCAAAGCGGGCTCTGCTTCGCTGGTGCTGGCGGTCCAGCTTCCCCGCCGGCGCTCGTTCATGCATCTGGACACCGTGCTGACGATGGTGGACCGCGACGCGGTGACGCTCTTTCCCGAGGTGATCGAGGCGGCGCGCGTCTGGGAAGTGCGGCCGGGAGAGGACCCCGACATGCCCGAGGCGGAGGAATTCGGAGGCGGGGTCGTCGAGGCGATCGGGTCCGCTCTCGAGGTGGGAAAGATGCGCGTGATCCCGACCGGCGGCGACCCCTTCGGGACCCTGCGGGAGCAGTGGAACGACGGCAACAACGTGCTCTGCGTGGAACCCGGCGTCGTCGTCGCCTACGAGCGAAACGTCGAGACGAACCGGCGCCTGAGGGATGCCGGCGTCGAAGTGATCGAAATCGAGGGTTTCGAACTCGGTCGCGGCCGCGGCGGCTGCCACTGCATGACCTGCCCGATCGAGCGCGATCCGGCCTACTGACCGGTCGGCGACGGCCGCGTCGGCGGGTGGGCCCTTGCTTCGCCTGGCGCTCAGCGCAGGTCGCGCCGCCGGAAGAGGACCAGCGAAACGCCGACCAGGAACAGCACCAGGACGGCGAGGACCGCGGCATGCGACCAGTCGATCCCGTTCGAGAGCGGATCGCCCGTCAGGTAGTAGTAGAACGGCGAGAGCCTTGCGAAGTCGGCGAGACTGTCGTTCAGCGGCAGCATCGCGTTTCCCAGATACGCCGCGACGGCGGCTCCCGCCGCGCCGTAGGCAGCCACCCTGACCCGGCCCGTCGCCGCCCCGATCGCCAATGCCAGCGCCCCGAAGACGAGGCCGAGCAACGTCGCCAGCACGGTTGTCGCCGCGATGTCCGCTGCTCCGACGCCGAGGCCGCCGATCCACGAACCCAGAGCGACCCCGGCCCAGGTGAAGAAACCGAGCAGCGCGACCAGCACGAGCATCGCACCGGCTTTCTCCAGCAGGATCCGGCGCCGGCTCACCGGGCAGGCGAGCAGCAGGCTCATCGAGCCCGTGCGCTCCTCCCCGCCGAGGGCCCGGGAACCGACCGCCGCGCCGAGGGTTATGAGCAGCACCGGCACGAACATGCTGAACAGTTCGCCGGTCAGCCAGCCCTCCGGGGTCGATTCGTCGGCGTTGCCGATCAGCGCGAGCACGCTGTCGGGGAGGTCCTCGGTCAGGGTCTTCAGGCTCTCGTCCATCTGGTTGTACATCGGACCCATCCAGATGCCGAGCAGGAAGATCAACACCGAGGTGACGATGAGCATCGTCCGGTGCTGCGTGGTCGTGCGCACCCAGATCGCCGAGACCCGCGCCGTGCCGGACAACCTGTCCGAGACGGCCCGCGTAACGCGCCTGCCCCGGAGACGCCCCAACAGCGACGGACCGGCCGAGCGCTCGCGGATGTCGCGGCGCCGGAAGCCGACCAGCGAGACCGCCAGGAAGGCCAGCGATGAGCCGCCCAGCACGAGCAGATGGGCGGGGTCGAAACCGTTGTTCAGCGGGTCGCTGCCGTTGTAGTAGTACCAGGGGAAAAACCGGGCCAGCCAGTCGAGGTCGCCGACCACGGGCAGGACCCCGGCTGCGAGGTAGGAGACGACGAGAAGGCCGGCCGGATAGCCCGAGGCCGCCGCGCTGCTGCCCGTGCAGGCCCCGATCGCCAGGGCCAGCAGCCCGAAGAAGAGCGCGATGGCGAGCATGTGCACCATGAGTGCGCCGACGTGGAGGCCGTCGGTGGCGACGTCGAGCAGTACGGGCGAGACCAGCGCCGCAGCCCACAACAGCGCCGCGCCCGTCGTGACCAGCACGACGAGGCCCGCCGCCTTCGAGAGCAGCAACCTGTTCCGGCTCTCCGGGCTCCCGAGCAGCATCGTCATCGTGCCGTCGCGCTCCTCGCCGGCGATCGAAGACGAGCCGATCGATATGGCGACGCCGGCCAGGGCCAGCGCCCCGACGAAGCTGTAGACCGCGCCGAAGGCGAGCTGCCCCACGCCCGAGATCGAGCCGAGGCCGAAGGCCTCCCTCAGCCCCTCGGGGAGGTCCGAGTAGATCGAGAGGTCGATCTCCTTGTACATGGCCATCGCCGCCAGCAGGTAGAGGCCCAGTGCCACTGACGCGACGAGTATCGAGACCCACCGGTCCTTCAGCGACTTGGTGAAGACCCCGTGGAGCATCAGCTTCCGGCTCCGTCCTCGCGGTAGTAGGTCAGGAAGATCTCTTCGAGGTCGGCTTCACGCGTCGCGATGTCGACCACGTCGTCGCCGGCCGCCAGCACCTCGAGCAGCTCCACCATCCTGCCGTCGAACGAGAGCGTCGCGCGGTCTCCGGAGACGGCCACGTCCCGGATCCCGTCCACCCCGTCGAACCTGCCTTGACCGACACGACCGGAGAACTGGATGTCGATCTTGCGCATCGCCTTCGAGCGCAGCTCGGCCAGCGATTCGAGCGCGACCAGCCTGCCGCGACGGATGATCCCGACCCGGTCGGCGACCTGCTGGACCTCCGAGAGCGTGTGGCTGGACAGGAACACGGAACGGCCTTCGGCAGCGACCTCCTGCAGCATCTGGTGGAACTCGCTCTGGACGAGAGGGTCGAGCCCGGAGCTCGGCTCGTCCATGATCAGCAGTTCGGGCTCGTTCATGAAGGCCTGGACCAGGCCGACCTTCTGCCGGTTGCCGGAGGAGAGGTTGCCTACCTTCTTCTCGAGGTCGGCGTTGAGGCGGGAGGCCAGTGAATCCACGTACTGCCAGTCGACGCCGCCGCGCAGGTTCGCGAAGTATTTCAGCGTGTCGCTGCCGGTGAGCTCCGGGTAGAGAGCGACGTCGCTCGGCAGGTAGCCGATGTGACGACGGATCTCGACCGAGTCACGGTGGCTGTCGAGGCCGAGGATCGAAGCCCTCCCCGAGGTCGGGTGGATCTCGTCGAGGATGGAACGGATCATCGTCGTCTTGCCGGCCCCATTGGGGCCGAGGAAGCCGAAGATCTCCCCCGGCCGCATCTCGAGGTCGAGGTCCTCCAATGCCTTGACCTCGCCGAAGTGCTTGGTCAGGCCCTCGGTGAGAATCGGCGGCACTTCGCTCATGCCGGCCCTTCCCCACGGACCGGCCCGAGTGCTTCGACGCCTCCGGCGACGAAAGCGAGTCCCTGGTCGAGCCTGCGCCTGGCAAGCTCGAAGTCAGGATCCGAGGCGGGGTCGGGCCGGAAGCGCTCGTCGCTCAGCAGGGCGAAGATTCCGACCAGCGCCGCAGCCGCGAGCCACGGCTCGATGTCGTGTTCGCCGGCGCCCATGTCAGCAGCCATCTCGCGGCTCAGCATTCCGGCGAATTCGTGAAAGCGGCTCCGCTCGAGCGACTGCAGCCACGGGTCGGAATCGATCACCCGGCGCTGTCGCTCGAGGTCGAACGAGCGTTTCCCGCGCAGGATCCGTTCGTCGAGCAGCCAGGCGCGGATCGCGTCGATCGTGCTCTCGGCGGCGCCTCGCCCGCGCAGCCGGCGCTCCAGCGACTCCTTCTGCCCGGCCCACAGCTCGAAGACCATGTCCTCCTTCGACGGGAAGTAGGTGGACACTGTACGCGGCGAGACGTCTGCGGCCTCGGCGATGCGAGGGATCGTCGTCGCCTGAAAGCCCTGCTCGTCGAAGAGCTCCATCGCGACGGAGGCGATCTTCTCCCTCGTGCGGATCTTCTTCCGTTCCCGCAGCCCCAGCTCGGCCTCTTCTGCCATCGTCCAAGCGTATCAGTCTGCATGGCAGGCAAGATTGCAGTTGTTGTTTTTTTGCTGTGCCTGCAGTGTCTGTTATCGTCCCGGCGACCCCTCCCCCTTCCCACCACCCGGCCGGTGACCGGACTGCCGCGAGCAGCCGGGCCGGCCGCAGCCAGGAGCGCGATGTCCGACTTTCTCGCTGTACTCGTCCGCACGATCACCGGCCGCTGGAAGCGTTCGCTGCTGGTCGCCGTAGCCGTCCTGGTCGGCCTGATCGCCGTCTCCGCCGCCGCTCCGGAACCCCCGCCGGACAACTTCAACGTGCCCGGAGCCGAATCTCAGGCTGCCCTGGATCTGTTCAGCGAGCACGTTCCGGCCCTGGCCGGGGTCGATGCGACCGTCGTCTACAGCGTCGAGCAAGGCAGGCTCGGCGAGCCGGCGAACCGCCGCGCCGTGGAAGCATCCCTGGCCGAGCTGCAGGCGCTGCCCGATGTGATCTCGGTCGACGACCCGTTCGACGCCGGCACCCCGCGCCTCTCGCGTGACGGACGGATCGGCGCCACCGACGTGCGCTACGACCTCGAGTTCGGAGACGTCACCAGCGGGACCGGCGAGCAGCTCGAGCAGGCGGCCCGCACCGCCGAAACGGCAGGGATCGACGTTGCGCTGCGCGGAATCGTGATCGACGCCGCCGCGCAGCAGGAGTTCCCGGTCGGCGAACTCATCGGCGTCGCGATCGCGATCGTGCTGCTGTCCCTGCTGTTCCGCTCCAAGGCCGCGATGGCGGCGACGCTGGTCGGCGCCCTGGTCGGGGTCATGGTCGGGCAGATCCTGCTCGTGATCCTTGCCAGCCCGCTCGGGCTGCCCGAGTTCGCCGCAACGATCGCCGTGATGCTGGGGCTCGGCGCCGGCATCGACTACTCGCTGCTGATCCTCGGTCGGTTCCGGGAACAGTCTGCGATCGGCGACTCGGTGCGCGACGCGGCCGCCAAGTCGGCCGCGACCGCCGGTTCGGCGGTCGTAGCCGCCGGACTGATCGTCATGGTCGCGATAGCGGGATTGCTGGTCATCGGCATCCCGCTGGTCGGCAAGATGGGCATCGGTGCGGCGATCGGGGTCGCCGCCGTCGTCGTCTCGGCGCTGACCGTTCTGCCGATCATGATCGGTGCCCTCTCGAAATGGCTGCGGCCGGGCAAGGCCGAGCACGTTCGGCCGTCCGAGGCCTTCGCAAACTGGGCCACGCGGATTACCGGCCGGCCCTGGCTCGCGATCTGCGCAGGCGTGCTGGTCCTGCTGGTCTTCGCCTTCCCGATGCTCGACATGCGCCTGGGCCAGCCCGACGACGGCAACCAGCCCGAGGACAGCACGCAGCGCATCGCCTACGACCGGCTCAGCGAAGGCTTCGGGCCGGGTTCGAACGGGCCCTTCCTGATCGCTGTCGACATTGCCGACACGGGGCCGCAGACGCGCAGTGAACTGGCCGGCCTCAGGGCCGCGCTCGGCGACGAGGACGGTGTCGCCTCGGTGTCACCGGCGACGATCAGCGACGACGGCGAGATCGCGAGCATCTTCCTGATCCCCGAGACGGCACCGCAGGAGAAGGCGACGAGCGACCTGCTGACCGACCTGAGAGATCGCGCCATCCCGGACGCTGTCGAGGGCACGGACCTCGAGGTCTTCGTCGGCGGCAACACAGCGAGCTTCGAGGACTTCTCGACCAGGACGGCCGACCGCCTGCCGGTGTTCATCGCGGTCGTCATCGGCCTCTCGGTGCTGCTGCTGATGGCCGCATTCAGGTCGTTCTGGATCCCGCTGGTATCGGCGGTGTTCAACCTGCTGTCGGTGGCCGCGGCATATGGCGTGATCGTCGCCGTGTTCCAGGACGGGATCGGTGCGGGGCTGCTCGGAGTCGACAGCGGCGTGCCGATCATCTCGTTCATCCCGGTCATGGTCTTCGCCATCCTCTTCGGTCTCAGCATGGACTACAACGTCTTCCTGCTGTCCCGCATACACGAGGCCTACAACGAGGGTGACGGCCCGCGCGAGAGCGTAATCCATGGCGTCTCGAGAATCGGGAAGATCGTCCTGTTCGCCGGTCTGATCATGTCTTCCGTCTTCCTCGCATTCGTCAGCCAGCCCGACGTCACGGCGAAGATGTTCGGACTCGGACTCGGCCTCGCGGTGCTGATCGACGTTCTGTTCGTGAGGCTGCTCATCGCTCCCGCGGTCGTCCACCTGCTCGGCGACCGGGCCTGGTGGCTGCCCGGCTGGCTCGACCGGATCATCCCCGACGTCTCCCTCGAGGGGCACCTGGTCGAGAACCACGACCCACGATCCCCGTCTCTCGTGCCTGAACTCGCAGAAGCCGAAGCCAATCTGAGCCGTTCTGAGCCAACCGATGAATGACGGCCGGGCGATCGATCTGGGAGGCGACCGAAATGGTGGCCCGGCCGGCAGCCTTCCGGCATGCAAGCCAACTCCGGAACGGGCCGAACCACCGACCGACAGCTTGTGTGCAAACATCTCGACCGCAACCTTTGGGAGGTCTGGGGTTTCCATCTATAGGCTGCTAAAGCACACTCGTATGCTGTCGGTATAGCAGCGAGGATGCTTCAGGGTCCTTCTTCGGGGCGCCGATAGCCATGATGAGCGACCGATTCTCTAGACCGAGTGAGGAGACGTAAAGATGAGCAAGATTAGTCTCAAGATCAGGAGCTTCGCAACGGGGGCGTTCCTCGCCCTGGCATTCGCGCTGGCCCTTCCGGGAACGGCCAGTGCCGGCGAGCAGGTTCTTACCGCCGACTTCAGCCTGACGCCGCAGAGCGGACAGTTCCTGAACAACGGCTTCAAGCCGGCCGACTGGAAGATAGACAACTCGGTTGCCACGGCCGACCCGGCCGAGCCGGAGATCCTGCCGACCAAGAAGATCGACCTGACCCTGCCCCCTTCGGGCCAGCTGACCTTCAACCCGGGCAACGTGCCGGTCTGCCCCGACAACCAGGTCGGCCCGCCGCCTACGAACGTGAGCGTGCCGGTCCCGACGATTGTCAACCGCTGCCCCGACTCGGTGCTCGGCAACGGCACGGCCAAGTTCGTTCTGAACCGGAACAACCTCAATCCTCAGGCCGTTCTCGACGGCGTCATAGTCGTCTTCAACGGTGGCACTGAGGGCGGTCGCCCGCTGGTCAAGATCTACGCCTACTCGTACGACACCATGGTCGGGATCTTCTCCGAAGCGGCCCTGCAGACGGACGGAAGCCTCGACTTCGACATCCCGCAGCTGACCTCGGACTCCTCCGTGAGCGAGCTGAACCTGGCAATCCCCAGCACGAACGTCACGCTGAACAATCAGGGTCCCGGTGCCGAGACGGTCGTGCTGCCGAAGGGCAAGAAGAGTGACTACGCGCAGGCGAAGTGCTCGACCGGCTCCTTCAACTGGGCCTCCGACTTCACCTTCGGAACCCGCGACACCGACGGTACGCCGATCAGCGGAGACACCTTCGCCAGCGACTCTGGCAGCCAGGCGTGCACTGGCGTTGCTGGCAAGGCCAAGATCGGCCGCGTCAAGGTCCAGGGCCCCTCGAAGGTCAAGCGTGGCCGCGCCGCCGCCTACAAGGTACGGATCAAGAACACGGGTACGACCACCGCGAACGGGGTCAGGCTCCGCGTTTCCGGCAGGGGCGTACGGGTCAACACCACGGCCGGCAACATCGCCGCCGGCAAGACCAGGACCGTCCGGGTCAAGGCACGATTCACCCGCAAGGGCAAGATCAAGGCCAGCTTCCGGGTGACCTCCAAGAACGCCGGCAAGAAGACGATCCGCAGGACCGTCCGGGTCAGGTAACCCGGCCGAGGACCGGCAAGAAGCAGACCGAAAAGAGGCGGCCCGCGGGCCGCCTCTTTTCGTGCACACGTGCTCCGGGCCAAGGCTTCCCGCCGCCACTCGGCCACGCGCATTACTATATGAATTTATAGTTTATGCTATATCTTTCCGTATATGGCTCACCGCCCGCTGATTCTCGCCACGCTCTGTCTCTGTGCCTTCGCCGTCAACCTCGACGTCACGCTGGTCAACGTCACGCTGCCCCGACTCGTCGTCGACCTCGGTGCCGGCACCAAGGACCTCCAGTGGATCGTCGACGCCTACACGCTGACGTTCGCCGCCCTCGTACTCGCGGCGGGCAGTCTCGGTGACCGGTTCGGACGACGCGGCACGCTGATCGTCGGCCTCGTCGTTTACGGGATCGGGAACGGCGCCGCCGCGCTGGCCGACAGCACCGAGGCGCTGATCGCGACCCGGGCCGTCATGGGGGTCGGAGCGGCAATCATCTTTCCGACGACACTCTCGATCATCACCAACGTCTTCACCGAGCGCGGCGAGCGGGCACGGGCGATAGGCCTGTGGGGAGCGAGCACCGGCATCGCGATCGCGCTCGGACCGATCGTCGGTGGCGCCCTGCTCGAGTCTTTCTCCTGGCCGGCGACCTTCCTGGTCAAGATTCCCGTGGCGCTGCTGGCGATCGCCCTCGTCGTGGCCGTCGTGCCCACGTCGCGCGACCCCGAGGCGCCACGTCTCGATTTCCCCGGGCTCCTGCTCTCCACCGCCACTATCGCCGCGGTCGTCTACGCGATCATCGAGGCCCCGTCCTACGGTTGGACCTCGACCGAGACGCTGGCAGTGTTCGCCCTCGGAGCCGCCCTGCTCGTCGTCTTCATCCTCTGGGAAAGACGCGTCGCCAAGCCGATGCTCGACATTCGCATCTTCCGGAACATGCGCTTCTCGGCTGCGTCGATCTCGGTCACGGTGTCGTTCTTCGCACTCGCCGGTTTCATCTTCCTGATCACCCAGTACTTCCAGTTCCTCAAGGGGTACGGACCGTTCGAAACAGGTATCAGGCTGCTGCCGGTGGCGACCTCGGTGGCGCTTGCATCGGTGGCCGGTACTCAACTCGCCGTTCGATACGGAACCAAGTTCGTGGTCGGCGGCGGGCTGGTCACGCTCGCGGTCGCCTACGCGTGGGTTTCGACGGCCGGTGTCGAGACCAGCTACCTCGAGATCGCCGGGCAGATGATCCTGCTCGGATCGGGGATGGGCCTGACCAGCGCACCGGCAACCGAGTCGATCATGGGAGCGGTCAGCGACGCGAAGGCCGGTATCGGCTCGGCAGTCAACGATACGACGAGGGAACTCGGCGGCACGCTCGGGGTGGCGGTCATCGGCAGCGTCTTCGTCTCGATCTACCAGGAGGTTTTTTCCGGCGATGCGGTTCGCGGCATACCCGAGGCTGCGCTGGGGCCGGCACGCGAATCGATCGGCGGCGCCCTGATCGCCGCACAGACCCTGGCCGCCGGCGGAGCCCCGGATGCCGCGTCGTCGCTCGGCCAGGTGGCTTCGAACGGATTCATCGACGGGCTCCAGGCCGGCTGCCTGGTCGCATCTGCGGTCTGCGCCGCCGGCGCGATCGTGTGCTTCGCCTTCCTTCCGGCCCAGCCCGCGACCGAAGCCGGGCCGGAAACCGGCGCTGACGCAGGCACTCCGGACGAGATCGCCGACCGGCTCGCGACGGAGGTCTCGTGATGGCGCCGGGCCGCAGCTACGGACAGATGTGCGGACTCGCGGCCTCGCTGGACCTGCTCGGCGAACGCTGGACGCTCCTGGTCATCAGGGAGCTCTCACGCGGGCCAAAGCGCTTCAGCGACCTGCTCGAGGGGCTCGACGGGATCGGGGCCAACCTTCTCTCGGCCCGGCTCAAGAGCCTTGAGCAGGCCGGCGTGGTCGAGCGCGTGACCCTGCCGGCAGGGGTTGCCGGATACGACCTCGGCGATCGCGGGCGCAGCCTTCAGCCGATCCTCGAAGAGCTTGCCCTGTGGGGCTTCGAGCTGCTCGGCGGGCAGGACCCTGAAGAAGTACGCTCGCGCGCCGCGTGGGCGGCGATGTCGATGCATGCGCAGATGAAGCGCAGCGACAGCCGGCCTCCGGACGGGGTCTACGCCTTCGAAGTCGGCGGGGAGTCGTTCTGGCTGAGGGTGGCCGGCGGCAAGTCGACCCTGCGCGACGGCCCTCCGCCGTTCGAACCCGACGCGACGCTCAAGATCGAAAAAGAGCCGTTCTTCGAGGTCGCGATGAAAGCCTGCTCCCCGGCTCAAGCCGGCGGCCGCGTCGACGGCGACGCCGAACGCCTGGAAGCCCTTCTCGAGACCTTCCGGCTGCCTGCTTCCTGAAGCAAGGTAGCCAGGACGCGGCTACGGACTGACCTGGAGCTCAGCGACTGGAACGCCGGAATACTCGAGCTCGACCTCGAAGATGCCGGTAATCGTCGCCGGAAACGAGAGCTTGGCGGTGCCCCCGGCGCTGACGTCCTCGCTGATGTCGAAGCCGTGGACGTGAACCTCTTCGTCGATGTCGGACTTGACCCTGAAGGTGATCTCGTCTCCCTGGTCGACCTTGATGCCGAGTATCCCGTCAACCGGTTCGCCGTTCCTGACGATCACCGTGGGAACCGGGAGCGGCTTCGGCTTCGGATTTGATTTCTCCTTCGCGGGCCTTGCCTCGGATTCGCCGGTGGCCGAGTTGGTCACGACCGGCCCTTCGGCCTCCCCCGAATTGTCAGGTTCGAGGATCACGAACAGCGCGATGGCGGCGATGACGAGGACCGCTCCGAGCACGAGGGGGTTGCGACCGAGCTTCACAGGAGAGATTCTCTCAGGTCGGCCATGGTTCCATCCCAGAGAGCTGCTCGAATCAGCCGGCGAGGGCCGGCGGCCAACTTGATCGGGGCGACTGGATTTGAACCAGCGACCTTTCGACCCCCAGTCGACTCGAAGCCATCGTCGATCCGTTCAGTGGCGTCCCATGCGTCCCTTCTGTCCCCGTCCATGGACGCACGGGACACATGGGACACATCAGTCGGTACCACCGCGGTACCACCGGGGCCGCGGGTAATGAGGTCACCGCCGGCCCGAGTGACCGCTCTCCTCCGACCTAGTCGAGCCAGGACTTGGGAACTGCGCCGAGCGAGATGTGCTCGGGCCGCTCCCCGAGCACATGGGCCGCCGCTCGCAGGCCCGAGCCGAAGGCCGCGTGAACGGTGCCGTAAGACTCGGGCACCGTGGCCTCCCCCGCCAACACCAGACGCTCGGAGACGGGCTCGGCGAGAACGCGCATGTCCTCGGGCCCGGCGCCGATCGGGATGTAGCTATAGGAGCCGAGCGACCAGGGGTCCGCCGTCCAGTCGGTCACTAGCGCCTCCTCCGGATCGGGCACTGAGCCGAACATCTTGCGCAGGACCTCGAGGGCAAGTCCGGCCCGGTGCTCCACCGGGGTCTCGGAAATCCGGGGTGTCAATGTCGCGTTGTAGATGGCCGCGATGGTGGGCGACCCCGTGTGGCGACTGAGGTCGACCCACTGCGGGAAGGCGTGATCGTCTGCCACATGCGTAATCCAGTGGACTGATTCCGGCCAGAAGCGCTCCTCGAATCGGAAGACCACCTTCTCCAGCGTCCCCATGGCCAGCCGCTCCACCGCCTGGGCATGGGAGCCTGCCAGCGGGGGATCAAAGACCAGATCTCCGCCTTGCAGCACGCCAAGTGGCACCGTCACCACGACCCGATCAGCCTTGTAGATGCCGTCGTCGGATCGGACTGCGACACCGGGGCCACCATGCTCGATGACCGTGGCCGGGGTACCGCGCCGGATGTCGAGGCCGGAAGCCAGCCGCTCGATCAGGACTCGGTAGCCGCCAGCCGGGATCAGGTTTCCGCCACCTCCTTCAGCAAACGTAGCGGCACCGCCGAGGGAAATCCGCTCGGGCGGGCCCGAGATGAACCCGCCGCCCGCCACCCATATGAGCGCGAAGCGGACCAGATTGCCCACCCTGCCATCGAGCTCCCGGTCGGCCATGAACCACTCCACACCGTCCAGGTAGCTGTCGCTGGCAGCGACCTTGGTGGGAACATCAGCGGGATCCCAGCCGCCCTCGAGGGCACTGGTGAGCGTGGTCGCCTCCGGCGCGTCAGCCCAGCCATCTGCCCAGACCGCCATACCCGAGCCAAACATTCCGTCGTTGCGGGTGTCGATCCCGGCGTCGGCGAGGGCTTCGGCTAGCGGGTTGCCGACGGGGCCGTGGACCCAGGCGGCCCCGAGGTCGACATAGCCGGCGCCCAGTGGCGCGGTCCAGGTTCGTCCCCCGATCCGATCGCGCGCTTCGATGACCGTTACGTCGGCGCCCGCATGGCGCGCTGCGTCAGCGGCAGTCAGCCCCGCGACTCCGGCTCCTACGACGATCACGCGCATCACGTGGCGAGACTACCGGGACGGACCCCGGCGATCCACCTCTGGTGCCGGGCCAATCGGGGCGACTGGA
>CAVPAU010000001.1:0-510536 GCA_963701635.1 uncultured Solirubrobacterales bacterium | reverse complement strand
AGTCTGCAAGTCAGATGACCTGCGACCTGGAATCGCACCTTGTAATTCCCGCCGGCACAGACGAGACTCGAATGAAGGGGCGACGACGAAATCAGAGGAGCAGCACATGGCAGCAGTAGAGATTGGAAGTTTCGACTCACCGGAAGAGATCCGCAAGTTCGAAGGCAACGGTCAGTCCGCCTTCGTCACTGTCGCCGGTGCGACAGTCGGCAAGGCCACGTTTGAACCGGGCTGGAAGTGGTCGGACAATGTGAAGCCAATAGCCGGGACGGATTCCTGCCAGGTATCGCACCTGGCATACGTGGTTTCGGGTCGGATGGCGATTCAGATGGACGACGGCTCAGAGGCAGAAATCGGCCCGAACCAGGCCGTCGCCATCCGCCCGGCCACGACGCCGTGGTAGTCGGCGACGAGCCTTGCGTGATGGTCGATTTCGGCGAGATCAGCGAGTACGCGAAACCAAGCTGACCTAGCTTCAGCAGTCCGCTGCAGCTTCCTCCTCAGCGCTCCAGGCCGTCTCGAAGCGCATTGCGGTTGCTGGTCGCGCTGCCGCAGGAAGTAGTAGCGAAACGTTGACGGTGCGCGGCTTCCTGGTTTCTCGAGGTCACGAGTCCTCTCCCCCGGAAGGCCTGACGCTTCGGTCCCTACCTGCCTCCGAATGGCCCTTCCTGCCATCCGGGACATGGCGGTCCGGGTTGATCTTCCCGTGTGCCAGACCTAAGGTGGTATCAACATACGAGAGGAGAGCCGATGCTCTGTGCATTGACAGTCAGGTCCCTGAAGCCCGGAACGTTCGACCAGTTCCGAGAGGCTTTCATGGCGGGCGAGGACTTTGAAGACGACCCGCCCGAAGGCTTCGTACGCTTCGTCATGGCGAGGGACTCCGGCAGCCCGGACGAGGTCATCTCGTTCGGTCTGTTCGACGGGACGGTGGACGAAATGCGAAAGCTCGCGGCCGAATCGGGCTACGACGAGCAGCTGGAACGGATCGCGCCGTTTGTCGAGTCGGTCGGAACCGACGGGCTGTTTGAGGTCGTCGAGGATTATTCGACCTGATCTGAAGCGTTCAAAGCAATCGAAGTCGACGGAGAAGCCTCGCCACTTTGGCCTGGTGGTCTGACTTGGCGTCCAGTTCGTTCATCCCTATTTGGCCCACGACCCGCGCGTGTCCAAGTCCGGGTGCCGTCGGTGCAATCGGGGCGGATTACGGCGATCGACCCAAGCGAGTTACGAGCGCGCAAGGGCAGCGTCCGGGTGCTCGATCTCGAGATGGCGCTGATCGACGAGGGCGAGGGCCCGTCGAGCTTCCTGCTGCTTCACGGCAACCCGGCCTCCTCGTTTCTTGTGGCGGGAGGTGATCGAGGAGCTGCGGCCGCTGGGACGATGCATCGCCCCGGACCTGAATTCAACCGAGGCGCCGAACTTCTGGCCCCTCATCTGAAATGACTGTCCGTCTGACTGCCCTTTTCGGGGCGCTCGAATCAGGCGGGCTGACCGCGATCGCAATCGCTGAGCCAGATCTTCAGCGCGCCCGACAGGATTCGAACCTGTGACCTTCGGTTTCGTAGAGCTCAGGTCAACTGAGCGACTGTTTCCCTGGCCCCTTTTCTGAAATGACTGTCCGTCTGACTGCCCTTTTCGGAGCCCTCTATTCAGGTGGGCTGACCGCGATCGCAATCGCTGAGCCGAATGTTCAGCGCGCCCGACAGGATTCGAACCTGTGACCTTCGGTTTCGTAGACCGACGCTCTATCCGGCTGAGCTACGGGCGCGGGTGTTCGGGCTGATCAGACGAGAACCCGCCGACGTTGCCCTAAGCGGGGCATTGTATGCGTTGGGGATCTGATCCGCCGGTCAGCTGCGAAGATGCGGGTCAATGGACCGCCGAGGCACAGTCGCGCTGCTGGTGGCGCTGGTGACGCTGACCACCGGAGCCGCAACTGCGGCGGCCGAGTCCGGTGGTGTTGGTTCATCCGGGGCCGGAGCCTCAGCGGGCAAGCAGAAGATGCTGCGGGCCGTGGTGATGGGCCTGCCGTCGACCGGCAACGCGATCAAGACAGCGGCGAGAATCGCATACCCCGGCGGCGGCCAGTACCGGAAGTTCCTGACCCAGGCAGAGTTCCGCGGACGGTTCGGCGCCCGGCCCGCGGTCCGGCGCAAAGTCCTGAGCCTGTCGAAGAAGCGCGGCGTGCGGCGGGTCAGCCTGAATCCGAGCCAGACCTCCGCCCTGGCGGTCATGCGCCCGGCAGCCGCAAAGCGCCTGTTCTGTGCCGGCCCGCGGATCCCCGGCCGACCCTGCCGCCCGAGGGGATTCAGGTGGGCGATCAGCGGGGTGTCTGTCGGCGAGATCTTCCCCCAGGGTCCGGCGCCGACACCGCCGACGTCGGCGGCGGAACTATCGGGCACTCCCGAGGGCTGCAGCGGAGCGATCGCGTCGAAGGCGCTCACCCCGAACCAGCTGAACACCGCCTACGAAGTCGACGAGCTACGCAGCCGCGGGCTGGACGGCTCCGGCGTGAGAGTCAACACGCTGAGCTCGGCGGTAGTCGGCATGAGCGACTTCAAGACCTGGGCTTCCTGCTTCAACCAGCCCGCCCCGAAAGTCACGCAGTTCGCGATGCCGGGCGGTGTCGTCGATACACAGGACGACCCCGACGAGACCGTGCTCGACGTCGAGGCGCTATCGGCGATCGCCCCGCGGCTGGAGCGCATCACGCCCGTCTTCGTCCCGCTGGACCAGAACTTCAGCAACTCTTTCCTGCTGTTCATGCTCGGCTCGCTCGACCCCTCGAGGCAGGGTGGCAAGCTGCCCGACGTGCTCTCGATCAGCGACGGCGTCTGCGAGTACCGGTTCAGGAGAGTTCGAGATGTTCCTCGCAAACCGCCTGCTGGCCGAAGCGGCCGCGCTCGGCATCACCGCGCTCAGCGCTTCGGGCGATCTCGGATTCAAGGGTTGCGAGTCACGCAAGCAGGGCACCTCTTTCCCCGCCAGCTCACGCTTCGTGACCGCGGTCGGCGGCACAAACCTGGAACTCGCCGCGGACAACCGGATCGAGGGCCAGCCCGTCTGGTCAACCTTCGCCACCGAACCGCAACAAGGGGTCGGCAGCGGAGGTGGGCCGAGCCGTTTCTGGCCGAGACCGGCTTTCCAGACGGGCCCCGGCATCACGCCGTCACTTCAGTCCGGCGATCCGACCCGGCTGGTGCCGGACGTCGGCGCGATGGCGTCGTTCGAGCCTGGCATCGCGGTCTTCCAGGAGTCCTCGCAAGGTTGGGGTGGTGGCGGCGGCACAAGCGCCGCGACCCCGTTGACCGCGGCAATGGTGGCTCTCGCCATCCAGCAGGAAAAGAAGGCGGCCCGCCCGCCGCTCGGCTCGATTAGTCCGCTGCTCTATTCGCTCGCTCGCGGGCCCGGCTACGACTCGACTTTCTTCGACGTGACGGTGGGCACATCCTCGACGAAGCCGGACACGCCGACCGGCAAGAGCCCTGCCGGCGGGGCTGCCCAGCCCGGCTACGACCTTGCCACCGGGCTGGGTTCGCTGCGCGCGACTCCGTTCGCCGACGCCGTCGCCGCCACGCCGCCGGCCCCCTGAGGACCTGACCTCCCAGGCCCCGCCCGATCCGGGACCGGTCCGGCGACCAACGGGCCGGTGACGCTTGCCGCAACTCTCAGGCGCGGCTAGGGTTTGAAAACCACATGACTTACTCGATGAAGCACGTGAAGCTGTCCGTTGTCGTCCTCGCCGCGTTTGCCGCGCTCTTCGCGGCGCTGATCGGCGGCCCGATCCAGCAGGCGGACGCCGCCCCGGTGAAGTGCCCGAAGTTCCGGGTGCTGCACAACGACCGGATCGGCAAGCTGAACCTTCCGAAGGGCTCGTACAACATGACCGTGCTGAACGGCGACAAGCTGAGCTGCGCGGCGGCCTCGAAGCTGTTCGCCCGCTTCCTCCAGGACTGGGACGGCGTGCTGCCGAAGCCGTGGATCATCCAGGTCAACAAGAAGACGTTCCGCCGCGGCAAGGGATCTGACATCGGGTTCAGCGTCAGCAAGTCGAGCACCGGCGGTGGCGGTGGCGGGAACTCCGGACGCTCCTGCCCCGGCTACTTCCGCGTCCTCAACAACGACCGGATCGGCAGCTTCAGGATCCCGAAGGGCCAGTACCGGATCACCCTAGTCGGCCCGCGCAAGATCAACTGCGCGACCGCGGTCAAGCGCTTCCGCGAATTCCTCCTCGACTTCGACGGCGTTCTGCCGGCCCCCTGGTACCTGAACAGGCAGACCGCGACCTTCACGCGCGGCAAGACGGCCAAAGTCGGCTTCCGGATCGAGCGCGCCTACGGCCCTTCGCCGAACCCGAACAAGAACAGGAAGCATGCGCGCTGCCCCGGCACCTTCCGCGTGCTCAACAACGACCGGATCGGCAAACTGATCCTTCCGAAGGGCCCGTACTGGATCACCGTCAGCACGAAGCCGGCCATCTCCTGCGCCTCGGCTTCGAAGCGCTTCACCCGGTTCCTCCAGGACTTCGACGGCAACCTGCCGAAGGCGTGGAGGCTGAACCCGGGCAAGGCCCGCTTCACCTCAAACGTCACCGGCGCCTGGTTCCGGGTCAAGAAGGCAAACTGAGTCAGTCCGTCCCGTGAACCGCCGCCGCGAAAGCGAAGCCGGCGGGTCCGGGGCGCGCGATTCTAATGCTGCTCTAATGGAGAGCGGCTAGGTTCTATCCTCAGAGCGGCCGGTAAAGGTCCGGCCGGCGTCAGGACAGGAGGACGCTCATGAAGGGGCCGATCGGAAGGCCGAAGGCGAGAAGCCTCGCGGCGGCAGCCGCGATCGTCGCCGTGCTGGCAGTGGCGGGCTGCGGGAACGGTGGATCCGACGACACGGAGAAGCAGGCAGGAACGAATGCATCGCTGCCACAGGGCAGCGAGCCGGTGAACCTCGACCCGGCCGGCTTCACAACGCAGATCGACAACCGCTGGTGGCCGATGGAGCCGGGGAACCGCTGGGTCTACCGCGAGACCGACACCACCGGGGCCGAGCAGAAGGTGGTGGTCGAGGTGACCGACGAGACGAAGCAGGTGGCCAACGGCATCGAGGCCAGGGTGGTCCGTGACACCGTGACCGAGGACGGCGAGCCGGTCGAGGTCACCGACGACTGGTACGCCCAGGACTCCTCGGGCAACATCTGGTACCTCGGCGAGGACACCGCCGAGTACGAGGACGGAAAGGTCGTCAACCGTTCGGGCTCCTTCGAGGCCGGCGTCGACGGCGCCCAGCCGGGAATCATCATGCCGGGTGACCCGATGCCTGGAGTGGAGTACAGGCAGGAGTACTACGAGGGCGAAGCCGAGGACGAGGCGGCGGTGGTCACCCGCGGCGAGGAGCAGGTCGAGGTTCCGTACGGCTTCTTCGACTCGGAAGTAGTGATGACGCGCGACCTCGTGCCCACCGAACCGAGGGTGCAGGAGCTGAAGTTCTACGCCCCCGGGGTCGGACCGGTGCTCGCGGTCCACACGGACGGGGACGGCGGCAGGGAAGAGCTGCTCAGCTTCAGGCAGGGCGGCTGAGGCGGGTCGCGACACTTCCGCGAACCCGTTTTCGCGCTAGCTTGAGGACATGCCGTTCGGTCAAGCCGACTCCCTGCCCCCGGGCCCGAGGCTTCCCAAGGCGCTGCAGACCGTCGGCTGGTGGACCCGACCGACCGGCTTCCTCGACCGCTGCCGCCGGCTTTACGGGAAGCGCTTCACGATCGGGCTCGCGGCACAGGACCCGTTCGTGATGATCTCCGATCCCGAGGAGATCAAGCAGGTGTTCACAGCCCCGCCGGAAGTGCTCTACCCGGGCGAGGGCGCGCGAATCCTCGAGCCAATCGTCGGGCCGAACTCGATCCTGCTTCTCGACGAAGGCCCCCACATGACCCAGAGGAAGCTGGTGCTGCCGGCCTTCCACGGGAAGAGGATGAAGGGCCTCGAGCCGATGGTGACCGAGGTCGCCCGGGAGCAGATCGAATCGTGGCCGAGGGAGCAGACTGCCCCGATCCACCCGCGCATGCAGGGGCTGACCATGGAGGTGATCCTCGCCGCTGTCTTCGGCCTTCGCTCCGGCGAGCGGCTCGACGCTCTGCGTCTGGCACTGACCGAGATGCTCGAATTCGGCCTCAGCCCTCTCAGCCTTCTGCCGCCGGCCCAGCGCGCGCCGCTCGGGCTCGGACCGTGGGCGAAGTTCATCAGGGCGAGGGCCAGGGCAGACGAGCTGATCTACGCGGAGATCGACGAGAGGCGCCACAGCACCGACGCCGGCGGGAGCGAGATCATCTCGTCACTGCTCGAAGCCCGCCACGAGGATGGCTCGCCGATGTCGGACGAGGAGATCCACGACGAGCTTCTGACCCTGCTGGTCGCCGGGCACGAGACGACGGCCACAGAGCTGGCCTGGGCCCTCGAGCGCCTGACCCGCGAGCCGCGGGTGATGGCGGAGCTGGTCGCCGCGATCGACGAAGGCGACGGCGAGCCCTATCTGACCGCGACGATCCGCGAGATTCTCCGCCACCGGCCGGTCCTGCTGAACGCCGCCCCGCGCACCGTCAAGAAGCCGATCGAGGTCGGCGGCATCCTCTACGAGCCGAGGGTCCACCTGGTGGCGAGCGCCTGGCTCGTCCAACACGATCCCGACATCTACCCGGAGCCTTACGAGTTCAGGCCCGAGCGCTTCCTCGACACCGACCCCGGCACGTACACGTGGATCCCGTTCGGCGGCGGGCGCCGCCGCTGCATCGGGGCCAGCTTCGCCCAGATGGAGATGGCGATCGTGCTGCGCGAGCTGTTGCGATCGACCGAGGTCAGGGCCGGTGCTGACGGGCCCGAGTTCACGATCCGGCGCGCGATCACGGTGACGCCGGGTCGCGGCGGCGAGACCGTGCTGGCCGACCGCGCCGCCGCCTGACGTGGCCGGCGTCGGCTGCGACGCGCCTGCCGAGGCGGTCTGGGCGCTGATCGCACGCCCGGATCAGTGGCACCGCTGGTCGCCCCATGTCAGAGGCGCCGAAGGCCTCGGCGAACCCGAGGTCGAGCACGGTGCGAAGGGCCATGTGGTTCTGAGGGGCGGGGTCAGGATCCCGGCCGAGGTGACAGAGGTCTCGCCCGGGCGCTCTTGGACCTGGAAGGTCGGCGGCATCATTGTCCACCACACGGTCACCCCCCGGAGCGGCGGCGGCTGCCGACTCGAGATGCCGGTCGAGTCGGACGGACGCCCGTGGAGCGTGGCGGCAGCGCTCTACGCGCCGTTCGTCGGAGCGATCGCCCGGCGCATCGCCCGGATCGCCGAACACGGAGGCGAGCCGGGGGTCAACTCTCCTTGACCACCGAATAGACGATGCGCTCGGCGACGTCGACCGCCGTGTCTCCGATTCGCGAGCAGCGGCGATAAAGCTCGCGCCGGGCGATGCGCTCGCCGCGGTCGTCGAGATCCAGCGTCGTTGCCATGCCCCGGTAGTAGTGGTCTTGCATCGCCCGCACGCCCTCGATCGCCCGGTCCGCGCAGGCCGTCGCGTCGGTGCCGGAGGACCCGAGGTTCGCGACGCCGCGATCGATCTCCCGCAGGGCCTCCGCGAGCAGGCCGGTCATGTCGGCCAGGCCCCGATCGGGCGAGCAGCGAAGCACCTCGGCCTCGCCGACGAGATCCGCCATATCGTCCAGCATGCGGCCCGTGCCCCGCGACATCGAGTAGAGGTCCTCGGGCTCGATCGGGGTAATGAAGGACTCGCGCAGGGCATGGAGCAGATCGCGCCGTGCCCTCTCGCCCCTCTCCTCGATTTCTCGCAGCTCGGCGAGTTCGACCTCGGCTCCACCGGCCCAGTCGGCGAGCCTTTCCGCGGCCTCGATCGTCAGCGCGAACTGGGCGCGCAGGATCCCGATGACGTCGGGCGTCTCCGGCAGGAACCACCGTCTTGGATTCAGGTGAGCCATGCGACCAGTGCGTAGATTGCCACGGCCATCAGCCCAGCGGCGGGCAGGGTGATGACCCAGGCCAGTCCCATCTCCCTGACGATCGACCAGTTGACGTGGCGCCAGCGCTGCCTGCCGCCGCCGACGCCGACGACCGACGAGGCGACGACCTGGCTCGTGGAAACCGGTGCGCCCCCGAGCGAAGCGCCGAAGATCACTCCCGCAGACGCCGTCTGGCTCGACCATGCCGTCGATCGCGCCGATGCGGTAGATGCCGCGTCCCACGGTCCTGATGATCCTCCAGCCGCCCAGCGCGGTACCGGCGGTCAGCGCCACCGCGCAGGCCGGGACCACCCAGGAGGGGGCATCGAGGCTGTCGGTCCTTCCGGCCGCCAGGAGCAGCGCGGCGATCACTCCGACGGATTTCTGGGCGTCGTTGGCGCCGTGGCTGAAGGCGAGCGCGGCGGAGGTGAACCACTGTCCGTTCGAGGCCACCTTCACCCAGCGGCGGGTGGCCCGCCGGGCGAACGCCCTGAGCGCGCGGATCAGCAGCAAGGCGACGGCAAAACCGAGCACCGGCGAGATCGCAAGCGCGATCAGCGAACCGAAGACCCCGACCGGATGCAGACCGTCGAGGCCGCCCCACTGGACCGCGTTCAGGCCGCCTTCTGCCAGGGCCGCGCCTACCAGGCCGCCGACCAGCGCGTGGCTCGAGCTCGAGGGCAGCCCGCGCTGCCAGGTCAGCAGGTTCCAGGCAACCGCGGCGGCGAGTCCCGCCCCGATGACCGCGACCGCCTCATCGGCCGGGACGGTGACGATGCCGGCGATCGTATCGGCGACCGCCGCGCCGATCAGCAGCGGGCCGAGCAGGTTGAAGAAGGTGGCGAGAACGATCGCCTGAAATGGCGTCGCGGTCCGCGTCGCCACCAGCGTGGCGATCGCGTTCGAGGCGTCGTGGACCCCGTTGGTGGCAGCGAATGCCAGTGCCAACGCGAGCGCAGCTGCGAGCCCGACGTCCATTCCCTGACCTTAGTCGCGGGCTCTCAGTGGGCGCGTTCCCGGATCGTCCGGGCGATGTTCATCCTCCGCAGGGTGCGCAGGCCGGGGATCTGGGAGATCAGGGCCACGACGAAGATCGCGAGGGCGGAGAGCGCCAGCGTCGACGCCCGCATCTGGAGGTCGAAGTTGAACTGGTCGCTGTTGAAGGAAGCCATGAAGACCGACGCGACCAGGTAGCCGGCGATCAGGCCCGGGACTATGCCGATCACGACCGTGATCAGGTTCTCGGCGGTCACGAGCCGGGCCAGCATCGGCGCCGGAGCTCCGGCCGCGCGCAGCGTCGCCATCTCGATGCGTCTCTCCGAGATGCTCGA
The DNA here is from genome assembly GCA_963701635.1 of uncultured Solirubrobacterales bacterium. Taxonomy (GTDB): domain Bacteria; phylum Actinomycetota; class Thermoleophilia; order Solirubrobacterales; family 70-9; genus 67-14. The sequence continues at coordinate 501,217 of CAVPAU010000001.1, read as the reverse complement.
GCTCATCGAGTTGAAGATCAGCGCGAAGGCCATGGCCGCACCGAAGATCAGCATGATCCCGACGAATGCGTAGAACAGGCCGAGGTACTGGTCGACGGTCGCTTTGACCGCCTGGCTGTCCTCGTAGGCGGTGACGCCCGGCAGGGCGCTGAGCCTGGTGCGCATCTCGTTCCGGTCGGCCCCCGGCTCGAACCTGACCAGGGCCGAGTTGGGGCCGGCCGCTCCACCGGCACCGGATGCCGACCGCCTCGCCTCGGCCAGCGTCGAGTAGACGAGCGTGCCGAGCGGTTCGGCCAGGAACTGTTCCACCGGCAGCCTCTGTTCGATGCCCGCCTGTGGGGCGTTGACCCTCACCCCATCGCCTGCGGAAATGTCGAGCTCGCCCCGGAGCGCCTGCCCGGCGAGCAGGCCCCGCCGCGGAAGCCCCGTGCTTCCGTCGCCTTCGACCAGGAACTCGTGAAGCTGCGTATCGCGACGCAGGGCGGTGAGCGAGGTCTGGTACAGCCGGCCGTTGGCGGTGAGGGAGACCGGCGTATTCAGGGCCGGTTCGGCCAGGTCCACCCCCGGGGTGCGGCGCACCGCTTCGAGGTCTGCCGGACTCATCGAATCGAGGTAGGAGAGCTCTGCGTCCTGGCGCTCGATCTGTTCGAACCGGCGGTCCATCAGGGCCCGGACGGTGTCGACCATGCCCCACGAAACAAGGATCAGCACGAGGGCCAGCACCACCCCGCCCGCGGTAGCGAAGACGCGGCGGCGGTTTCGTCCGAGCGACCGCAGGGTCATCCGCCACCTCGCGGGCAGGCGGCGGAGCGGGGGCAGCAGGCTCTCGGCCAGGCTGAGCGAGCCTCCACCGGCCGGGGCGAAACTGCGCATCGCTTCGGCAGGTGGCACCTTCGAAGCGCTCCAGGCCGGCATCCCCGACGCGACGGCACCTGTCGCGATGCCGAAGGCGATCCCCGCGATCACGGTGGCCGGGCGCAGCTCGGTGACGGTGACCGGAATCGACAGCTCGGCCGTATAGACCTCCGTCACCTGGCCGGCGAGCAGCAATCCGACCACCGCTCCGAGCAGCCCGCCGACTCCGCCGGCCAGCAGCCCGTAGCCGAGGTAGTGCCGGAGCATGGTCCGGCGCGAGAAGCCCTCCGCGCGAAGCATGCCGATCGTCGATCGCTGGGCGGTCACGAGGCGGCGCATCAGGACGGCCGTCGCCAGCGCCGCCGCAGTCAGGAAGAGCAGCGGGAACATGACTGCCAGCTCCTCGAAACCGCTCACGTCTTCCTGCAGGGCCGAGTTCGAAGGCTGCTGCGCCCTCGTCATGACGTCGGCCGCCCCGGCGCGTTGGGCAGCGCCGCTCAGGCTCTCGGTCAGGCCCGCGTTCTCGCTCCCGCCTTCGTAGTAGATGGCCACCTGATTGTCGCCCGCGAGACCCGAGAGCTTCCGGGCCGTCTCCTCGGCCACGAAAAGCACACCGAAATCGTCGAGTGATGCGATCACCTGCTGGCGGCTCGGGGCCGGCCAGAAGTACTCGACCGAGGAGACGGTTCCTACCACGTCGAGCTTCTGCGGTGCTCCCCGGGCGTCGAGCACGGTGACCGTGCTCCCCGGCGACAGGCCGAAATGCTCGGCCATGTGCTGCTCGACCAGGGCCTCTCCAAGCCGGCCGGGAGCCAGGTAGCTGCCGGACTCGACATCCACCTGGTTGACCGCGGGCTGACCTGAAGACGGCAGGCCGACGATGCGCCCGAGCAGTTTCGTGTCGCCCACCTGGAACGGCAGGTCGGCCTCGGTCCGGGTCGAGACTTTGGCCACGCCGTCGGCATTCCGGGCTTCTGTGGCGATCGCTTCGGTATCGCCACCGGTGACCGTCAGGTTGGCGAACCTGAATTCGGTGAACGCCCGCTCGTAGGAGGTCTCGAGGTTCCGGTAGGCATCGAAGCTGGCGCCGAAGAGGGTCACCCCGAGGAAGATGGTCAGGCCGATGGCCAGGAACTGGGCGCGCTGGCGCCGAACGTCCCGGCGCAGTTTGAGGCGCAGGATCCTCACGCGCCCCCGGTCACCATTCGAGTTGCTCGGCGCCTACCGGCTCGGGGTTGGTCTCGTCGGACACGATTCGCCCGTCGCGCATCCGGAGCACCCGATCGGCCATCTTCCCGATCACCGCGTTGTGAGTGACCAGGACCACCGTCTGCCGCTGCTCGGCGCTCACCTCGCGCAGCAGGCTCAGCACGTTCCTGCCGGTATCGAGGTCCAGCGCGCCGGTCGGCTCGTCACCCAGAAGCAGGTGCGGTGTCCCCGCGAGCGCGCGGGCCACTGCGATCCGCTGCTGCTCGCCACCGGAAAGCTGTGACGGGAAGTGGTCGCCGCGCTCGGCCAGACCGACCCTGCTGATCATTTCGGGGGCCCTGTCGGCACCACCGGTCAGCTCGGCGATCAGCTCCACGTTCTCGGAGCCGGTCAGGGTCGGGATCAGGTTGAAGAACTGGAAGATCAGACCCACCGACTCGCGCCGGAACCTGGTCCGGCCCTCTTCGTCCAGCCCGGCCAGGTCGACGCCGTCCACCTCGATCCTGCCCGCGCTCGGCGGCTCGATGCCGGCGATCAGGTTGAGCAGCGTCGTCTTGCCGGAACCGCTCGGCCCGAGCATGACCACGAAGCTGCCCGCTTCGATCTCGAGGTCGACACCGTCCACGGCGCGCACCTCCGCGGCGCCCTCGCCGTAGGTCTTGCGCAGGCCGCCGGCGCGGATCGCAAGCTCTTTGCTGATCGCGCTGTCTGTCACTTGGACGGCCCCTGCTCCGCATGCGGGCGGCGGACAACTTCCATCCCGGTCAGGTTATCGCCCTCGCTGGCAGCTGCCGGGTCGTTTCTCTCGTCCCGATCAGCGCCCGTGACGATGCGCTGACCAGCGGCGAGCCGAGGCTAGAGTGAGCGCGTGTCCGAACCGAGGTCCGAGCTGCGCAGCACCGGCGCTTACCATCCGCGCACGGAGCGGCGGCGCTCCCGAGGTCACGGCAAGCTGGGCCTGCGGGAAGCGATGGCGATGGCGATCGGCGGGATGATCGGCGGGGGCATCTTCAGCGTGCTCGGAGTAACCGTCAGCGTCGCCGGCCACCTGGCGGCACTGTCGTTCCTGTTCGGCGGAGCGGTCGCGATGCTGAGCGCCCGCTCCTACGCGCGACTCGCCCTCGCTTCCGGCCGCTCCGGGGGCGCCTTCGTCTACCTGCGCGAGGCCGGCCACCCGACTGCCGGTGCCTGGGTCGCATGGCTGCTCGTCGTAGGCTACGTCTTCACGCTCGCGATCTATGCGTTCACCTTCGGTCACTACCTCGGACACTTCCTCGGAGTTCCGGACGTGGCGGTGAGACTGGCCTCGATCTCGGTTCTCGTCGTCTTCCTGCTGGTCAACCTGCGCAGCGTCTCGGCCTCGGGACTCACCGAGGACATAGTGGTCGCGGGCAAGCTCCTGGTCCTCGGAGGAGTTGCGGCCTTCGGCCTCGCGGAATTCGACCTCGACCGTCTCGAGCCGCTCGACAACGAGGGGGCTGCCGGCGTATTCCTCGGGGCCGCGGTCATCTTCGTCGCATACGAGGGCTTCCAGCTGCTCTCCTATGACTACGCGGAGATCGATCGCCCGCGGGTCAACCTGCCGCGGGCGCTGTACTCCTCGGTCGCGATCGTCGCGCTGACCTACGTCGTCGTGACGGTCGGCTCGCAGATGCTCGTCCCGGACCGGACGATCATCGAGCAGAAGGAGGTCGTCTTCGCGATAGCGGGCGAGCAGGCGCTCGGGGCCGCGGGCCTGTGGGCTGCCACCGTGGCGGCGCTGCTTTCGACCGGCTCGGCGGTCAACGCAACCCTCTTTGCCACCGCCCGCCTGACTCGGGACGTCAGCGGAGCCGGCGAATTCCCCGAGCGCCTCGGCCGCGAACGCCACGGAATCCCCGCCCAGGCGATGTTCTGGCTCGCGGCGGCGGGCGCGGCATTCTCGCTGCTGCCCGGAATCACAGCGATCGTCTCTTTCGGTTCGTTCACCTTCCTGATTGTGTTCGCGATCGTCAACCTCCTGCATGCCAGGCGCACCGCAAAGCCGGGCTGGGATCGTGGGCTGGCCTGGGCCGGAGTGGCGGGTTGCTCGCTCGCCGCGGTCGCACTGCTCTGGTTCACCGCCGAGGACAGCCCCGCAACCCTTGCTTCGATCGTCGCAATCGCCGCCGCGATCGGCGCCGCCAGACTCGCTTTCGTCAGGCACCGGCGACGCGTCCGGGCGTAGGTCAAGGACCCGGCCCGGCGACGGCGGGCTCAGGGCAGTTCCGTCGAATCCGGCGAAGCGTCGAACTGGGCGGGATCGAAAGGCGCCGAGATCAGCTCGTTCTCGACCATGAACTCGGAGAGCGCGACCAGACTGCCGCGGTCGATCGAGCCGATCGATTCCGGTTCCCCGATCAGCGGTTCGTAGGCGAGGAAGGTCTCCCGCGCGAGTTCGGGATCGAGTTCCGGCAGCCGTTCGACCATGGCGGAGACTGCTCCCTGCGGATCCTCGAGCGCCTGCCGGTAACCCTCGATCGTCGCGTTCACGAATCCCTCGACCAGTTCCGGATCCTCGGCGATTCGCGGGCCGGTCGAGAAGGCGACCAGGCCCGGATACGAAGGCCCGCCGAACTCGTCGAAGGCGAATGACCGCGTCTCGCGCCCGCGGACTCGACCACGGGAGCGTCGGCCGGCAGGTAGCCGGTGAAGCCCGAGATCCTCCCGGCCAGCAGGGCCTGGATGCCCCCGAAGCCGACGGTCACCACCTTGCTCGTCCGCGGATCCCCGCCGGCATCTTCGACCATGGTCTCGAAGACCGCGGTATCCGACGGCAGCCCGGTGACGCCGACGGTCCTGCCGCCGAGATCCCCCGGAGAGTCGATTCCCTCCGCGGCGAGGGTGATCAGGCCGCCGGCCGGCCGCTGGGTGATCGCCATGACGGCCCGCACGTCGCGGCCGGCATCGATCTGGGTCGCGACGTCGATGCCGTCGGCTAGTCCGAAGTCGGCTTTGCCGGCCTGGATCAGCCGGATCGTGTCCGAGGTCGAGGTCGGAGTCAGGACCTCGAGGTCGATCCCCTCATCCCGGTAGGCGCCACTGGCGAGCGCTTCATAGACGCCGGCATGCACGCCGTTCGGAAGGAAGTCGAGTACCAGGGTGGCCTTGACCGGCTCTTCTCCGCCGCCGGTGTCATCACCGCAGGCGGAGACGCCCACTGCCGGGACGGCGGCAGAGATCGCGATGGCGAGGGTCAGGCACAGGCGCCTCAAGGAACCCGGTGGACCTCGAACAGGTTCGTGCCGAGGCGCTGGTCGGTCAGGCCGGCGACGATCGCGATCAGGTCCCCCGACTCGGCCGCCCTGGTCTTCGCGGCAACGCTCGCGCACTCGTAGAGCAGGTCGCGGATCTCGGTCACCTGGTCTTCCAGCACCGGCTCGACGCCGAATACGAGTCGCAGCCGCCGCACCGACTTCAGCGTGTGGGTCACGGCCAGGACCGGAACCTGGGGCCGGTGGGCGGCAACCACGACAGCCGTCCTGCCGGTAGAGGTCGGCACCACGATCAGCTTCAGGTCGAGCCGGTGCGAGGCGACCACCGCGCTCTGCGTGACCGACGCCGAGACGTCCATCTCCTCCTGGCTGGTGCGGTTGAGCAGCCACTCCCAGTAAGGCAGGTCGGGTTCGGTCGAACGGGCGATCTGGTCCATCACCTTGATCGCCTCGACCGGATGGTCCCCGACCGCAGTCTCCTCGGACAGCATGACCGCGTCGGTCCCGTCGTAGATCGCGGTGGCGACGTCGGTCACCTCGGCCCTGGTCGGTCGCTTGGCGTGGACCATCGAGGCCAGCATCTGGGTCGCCGTGATCACCGGCTTGGACTCGTAGCCTGCGGCCCGGATCAGGTGCTTCTGCAGAACCGGCACGCGCGAGAGCGGCACCTCGATGCCGAGGTCGCCGCGCGCGATCATGATGCCGCCGTTGGCGGCTTCCACGATCGAATCGATCGCATCTGCGGCCTGCGGCTTCTCGATCTTCGCGATCACCGGCAGGTCGGAGCCGAGCTGCTTCAGCCGGTCCATCACCGGCTTCAGGTCCGAGGCCCGCCGGACGAACGAGACGGCCAGCAGGTCGAGCTCGTTCTTCACGGCGAAGTCGACCCAGCCCAGGTCCACGTCGGAGACCGCGGCAAGGCCGGCGTCGACGCCGGGAAGGTTCATGCCCTTGTTCGAGGAGAGCGGGCCGCCCACCTCGACCTCGGCGGCCAGCCCTTCGCTGTCGCGGCCCGTCACCCTGAGCCGGATCGAGCCGTCGGCCAGGTAGACGATGGCGCCGTCCTTGAGCACGTCGGGCATCGCCTCCCACGGGACCGGGATCCGCTCCGCCGTGCCGCCGTCGTCGTCGACGACGAGCTTCACCTGCGAGCCGAAGGCGATCTCGACCACGCCGTCCGGGAAGGAGCCGACCCGGAGCTTGGGCCCCGGCAGGTCACCGAGGATGCCGACCTCTCGGCCCACGGCGCGGCTCGCCGCGCGGATGTCGCGCACGGTCTCTTCGTGCTTGGCCTCGTCGCTGTGGGAGAAGTTGAGGCGCATCACGTCGACGCCCGCCTCGATCATCTCGCGCAAGGGTCTCAGGGGCCCAGCTGGCCGGGCCCACGGTGGCGACGATCTTGGTTTTTCGGGCCGGCTTCAGGCTCATCCCGGTCATTGTGACGACCACGGGCGAATCGGTCGTCAACCCGCAGTGAAAGGGCGCGGCGTGCCGGAACACCGCGCACAGCGGTTACCGCTCGCTTCCGCCTTCGTCTTCGCCGTGGCCGCGAATGCTGCCGGCATGCGCGCGGGCCTCGGGGTCCTGGCGCGCCTTGATCACGCTGGCCACCGTGGTCACGGTCAGCACCACCGCGATCACCCCGAGCGACAGGTTGGTCGAGATCTCCGGGATCGAGTCGTCGACCTTGTGGGCCCAGTGGAGGATCAGCTTGACGCCGATGTAGCCGAGGATCACCGACAGGCCGATCGACAGGTAGACAAGACGGTCGAGCAGGCCGGTGACGAGAAAGAACAGCGCCCTGAGGCCGAGCAGCGCGAAGGCGTTGGCGGCGAACACGATGTAGACCTCCTGGGTGACACCGAAGATCGCCGGGATCGAGTCGAGCGCGAAGAGGATGTCGGTCGTACCGATCGCGATCAGCACGAGCAGCAGCGGCGTGAACATGAGCCGGCCGTCGATCCGCGTGGTGAAGCCCCCGTCGGCGTAGCCGTCGATGAACGGCAGCCGCTTGCGCGCGGCGGCCACCACGAAGTTGTCGTCCATGGTCGGGTCCTGGTCGCGGTGGCGGAACAGCTGGATCGCGGTGAAGATCAGCAGCAGGCCGAAGAGCAGGAACATGAAGGAGAACCTCTCCAGCAGCGCCGCACCGAGCAGGATGAAGATCACCCTGAGGATCAGCGCCAGGAATATGCCGATGATCAGGACGCGCTGCTGGTACTGCTTCGGCACGGCGAACGCGGTCATGATCACGACGAAGACAAAGAGGTTGTCGACCGACAGGCTCTTCTCGAGGATGTAGCCGGCGAAGTACTCGGTGCCCCATTCCCAGCCGGCGACCGTGCCGAAGACGACGCCGAAGCCGATCGCGACGGCGATGTAGAAGACCGACGCCAGCGCGGCCTCCCTGAACCCGACCTCGTGCGGCTTCAGCAGCGCCTGGCCGAGGTCGACCGCGAACAGCACGAGGATGAACCCGATCGTCACCAGCCACGCAGTTGTGGTCACGTCGAGCATCGGCCGGGGATCTTCGCAGGTCGGCATGCGCGCTGGCCCCGCTCGGCGGGCGGCGTGCTCGTTGCCCAGGGCGTCGGCCGGCGAGAACGCGATCTCCCCGGCGGCGTCGCCGGGGCGCTAGTTGAGCGAGTTCTCGACGTCCTTGATCGGGTCGTACCAGCCGTTCTCGAGGATCCACGCCTGCAGTTCCTTGTCGAGGCCGAAGATCACGCCGAAGCCGACCACGAGGAACAGCGCGCCGATCACCTTGCGGAAGGTTCCGTGCGGATCGCTGAGCCAGTTGAGCCGGTCGACCACGGCCCGGCCGAACAGGCTGATCAGGAAGAGGATCAGGGCGAGACCCGCCGCATAGGCGACCAGATAGGCGAGGCCCTCGGCGAAGGACGCCGGAAAGGTCACCGCGATGATCAGCGCATAGGTCGGGCTGCAGCTGTTGAAGACCGGTCCGAGCGCGGCGCCGAGCACGATGTCCTTCTTCGTGCCGGTCTCGTCGCGGGACTTCTCCATCAGCCGGTCGGCCCCGGCCGAGATCCCGGTCGCCGTCGTCAGCCGGTCCCAGAGCGAGGGCCAGATCAGCGTGATCCCGAACAGGACCACGATCGTCCCGGCGAAGATCGACCAGACGCCGTCCGGGATTCCGAGCAGAGCGGTCGTGGCCTTCAGCAACAGCGAAAAGACGATGATCGAGACGCCGAGGCTGATCACGATCGTCAGCGGATGCCGCAGAGAGCGGCGGTCCTCGTCCCCGGCGCCGCTTAGCACCGAGCCACCGACGATCACCGGCAGCAGCGGCAGCACGCAGGGCGCCGCCGCGGTCAGGATCCCGGCGAGGAATGAGACGACCAGCAGGTCCATCGGTCAGGACCTCAGCCGGCCCGGCCGCTCACTGGAGCAGCGCGGCGGTGACGTTGTCGAGGGTCGGATCCTCGTAGGCGACGTAGCTGTCGATCTTGTCGCCGTTGTCATCGACCTTGACCACGGTGGTCTGGATCGTCACCCCGTATTCCTGGCGAAGGTCCTGGTTGGAGTCGTAGTCGACCTTGAAGATCGTGACGCCGTCGGGCACTCCGCTGGCCTCGATGTCGCCTTCGAGCGAAACGCACTGCGAGCACCAGTCGGCGTGGAAGAAGAGCAGCTTGTCACCCGTGGTTGAAGCGACCAGTTCGGGTGAGTAGTCGACGTACTGGCCGGCCTTCGAAGCGCCGGCCGAGTCGCTGCCCGGGTTGTCCGCGCCCGAGCCGCCGGCGTCAGATTCCTCTTCGCCGCTCGGCGAACGGTCTGATCCGTAGGCACCGCCGGAGTTCTCGCTCGCGCTCGTCGCGGCCTGGTCGCTGCCTGACGACGAGGAGTCGTCCGACGAACAACCGGCGATTGTCAGTCCTGCGCCGAACATGACGGCGAGCACTCCGGCGAGGGCGATGCGCTTTCGGTCCATGGGAGAAGGCTAGCCCGGTGCCTTAGCGATACCTAAACCCGAGACCCACCGGCCGAACTCGACCCACTTCTGCCGCTTTGACTCGTAGCCGCCGGTCGCGTTGGCGCTCGAGGAGGAAGGCAGCCGGTAGGCCTCGCCCCCGGCCACGGACCACCCGGCCGGCCCCTCTTCCGGCGGCGCATGGCCGAGATGCCGGGCGACACGCCTGGCCGACTCGCCGCCGTTGAAGGCGACGACGGCCGGCCGGAAGCGCTCGATGCGCGCGACGAAACCGGGAACGTCGAAGTCCGCGGCCCGGAGCAGCGAGTCCGACGACGCGGCGCGCGAGGCGACCAGGTCGGTCAGGCCGATCCCGAAGCTGGTAACGCTGCGGTCCTCGTTGGCCGGCACGAAGACGCCACCGGTCAGGCCGCTGGCCTCGAGCAGGTTCCAGAACATGTTCTGCGGGTGGGCGTAGTAGTGCCCGGCTTCGGCCGACGCCGTCGACTTCGCCGTGCCGACGAAGACGACTCTCAGTCCGGGCTCGAGGATGTCGGGCAGCACCGGGCGACCGTACAGGAGCCGACGGGAGGCCATCGCCGGGAAACCGGAGCGGGCACCGAGACGGAACGTCTGAGCGTGAGACCCGGCGGCTATCCTTGATTCGTGAGTGCCCCGCCCGACAACTCTCCCCATGCGGCTCGGCTCGAAGACGCCTCGAGGAGGGCCCGCGAGGCAGAGGCGATCGGCGACGACCTGGCTGCGATCGCGGCCTGGCGCGAATACCGACTGATCCGTGACTCCGGTCGTTCGGCCGAGGACCTGTTGGCAGAGGGAATCGCACTGAGCCGGGCGGCCGAGCGGCTCGTTGAGCCTCCCCACGGGCCGCTGCCCGCCGCACCCGACGACTGATTCCCCGAATACGGAGAGGGAGGGATTCGAACCCTCGAGAGAGCTTGCGCCCCCTACTCGCTTAGCAGGCGAGTGCCTTCAGCCACTCGGCCACCTCTCCGGGAGGGCGGATTGTAGGGATTCGTCGGATGTCCCGGCTATTGTGCCGCGTCAGATGGGGACCTCCGAGACCGCTTCCGCGCCAGCGCCTGCGCGCACACACGCCTACTACGAGGAGATATTCGCCGAGGTCGAAGGACCGTTCGCTTTCGTCGACCTCGACGCGATGTGGGCCAACGCCGACGCGATGCTGGCCCGGACCCGGCAGATGCCGATCCGCATGGCGACGAAGTCGATCCGCGCCCGGGCGCTGTTCGGGAAGATCCTCGACCGCGACGAGCGCTTCCGCGGCATCATGACGTTCACGCTGCCGGAGACCAACTGGCTCGCCTCCGAGGGCTACGAGGACCTGCTGCTCGCCTACCCGACGACCGACCTCGAGGCGCTGGCGCAGCACGCCCTCCACGCCGCGGCCCGCCCCGAGGGCGCTCCGATCCTGACCGTCGACTGCGTCGAGCACCTCGACATGATCGAGTCGGTGCTCGGCAGCCAGGCGGGCACGGTCCGGCTCAGCATGGAGCTCGACGCCGGCTGGCACGGCCTCGGCGGCCGCGTGCAGGCCGGCGCCAAGCGCTCGCCGATCCGCAGCCCGGAACAGGGGGTCGCGCTGGCCGAGGAGATCGGCCGCCGCGAGAAGCTGGAGCTGGTCGCGGTCATGGCCTACGAAGGACAGATCTCCGGGGTCGGGGACGAGCCCCCGAACCGGCCGGTGCGCGCCCGGATGATCAAGTGGATGCAGAAGAACTCGATCGAGGAGATCGCCGAACGGCGGACCGAGTTCGTGCGACGGGTCAAGCAGGTCGCGCCGATCGAGATCGTCAACGGCGGTGGCACCGGCTCGCTCGAGTTCACCTCGGCCGAGTCCGAGGTGACCGAGGTCGCCGCCGGCTCGGGCTTCTTCGCCCCGCACCAGTTCGACCACTACTCGTGGTTCTCGCTCGCCCCCGCCGCCGGCTTCGCGATTCCCGTGGTCCGCCGCCCGGGCCCCGGCGTCGTCACGGCGCTCGGAGGCGGATACCTGTCCTCCGGCGCCCCCGGCCCGGCCCGCATGCCGGTCCCGTGGCTGCCCGAGGGGCTCGAACTCGACAAGGAAGAGGGCGCGGGCGAGGTCCAGACCCCGCTGCTCGGCGACGCCGCCGACCGGCTCTCGCTCGGCGACAACGTCTACATGCGCCACAGCAAGGCCGGCGAGCTGTGCGAGCGCTTCGACTCGCTCTACCTGATCGAAGGCGGCGAGATCGTCGACCAGGTCCCGACCTACCGCGGCGAGGGCCAGACCTTCCTCTAGCCGGTGTCAGTCGCCGAGGACTTCGGCGGCGTACTCGTTGGTGAAGGTGCGCTCCGGGTCGAGGCGGTCGCGGATCGCCTGGAACCGGTCCCACCCGGGTACAGCGGAGCCAGCGTCGCGGCCGTCTTGAAGTGGTGCTTTCCCCAGTGGGGCCGGCCGCCGTATGAATCGAAGATGCGCTCGATCTCGCGGAAGTGCGGCTGCCACTCCAGCGTCGAGTGCTGGTGGACGGCGATGTAGGTCGAGTCTCGGCCGGAGACCGGGCCGATCAGGCTGTCGTCGGCCGGCACGACGCGGCACTCGATCGGCATCGCCAGCGGCATCTGCTGCTCCCGGATCAGCTCGAGCACGCGGGCCAGCGCCTCGGTCCCGGATTCTCGCGGCACCGCGTACTCCATCTCGTTGAAGCGGATCGTCCGGTAGTTGGCGAAACAGCGGTGGGAAACGTCGATCTGTTCGGACTGGCTCATGAAGCGCGTCGAGAAGCGCGCGGTCCGCGGGATCACGCCCGGGATCCGCCCGGTCGCGCGCAGCGCCAGGTCACCGAGGCCGTTCTCGACGACGACATCGGCGAGAAAGCGCTCGAACCGGCCGCGCGGCTTCGGGCGGCGTGTCGTCCGGTTTCGGCGGATGGTCAGGGCCGTCTCCGTATAAGGGAAGACGAAGAACTCGAAGTGCTCGTTGCCGCTGGCCAGGCCGTCGAAGTCGGCGAGGACCTCGTCCAGCGGCATCGGCAGGTCGGCCCGGTGGAGGTTGAAGGCGGGTACGGTCTGCAGGGTCACCGCGGTGATCACACCCAGAGAGCCGAAAGCGATGCGCGCGGCACGCAGCAGATCGCTTTCCGGATCCCCTTCCAGCTCTTGCAGCCCGCCGTCGGCGGTGACCAGGTCGATCGCGACGACCTGCGCGGGAAGGTTCGGCATCGCGGCGCCCGTGCCGTGCGTGCCGGTGGAGATCGCCCCGGCGATCGTCTGCCGGTCGATGTCTCCGAGGTTCTCCATCGCCAGCCCGAGGCGGTCGAGCTCGCGGTTGAGGTCGGCCAGGACGGTCCCGCCGCCGACCTTGACCAGGCCGTTCGACAGGTCGGCATCGATCACGCCCGACAGGTTCGAGACGTCGAGCATCACGTCCTCGCCGAGCGCCGCGGCCGTGAACGAGTGCCCCGATCCCGGGACCGCGACCCGGCGGCCCGCCGACGTCGCCGCCGCGACCTGCTCCTGGAGCTCGGGCCGGCCGGACGGCCTCAGGACCTGCCGCGGCACGCAGCGCTGATTGCCTGCCCAGTTGACCCAGCTGCCGCCCTGTGATTCTTGTCGCGTGAATCCCACGGACTCAATTAATCCACGATCTCGGAGGCCATCGGCTGCACGGTGCCTCGCGCGATCAGCGCGACCACACCGATGATCGCCACGGTGACCAGCGACGGAAGCAGGTAGCCGGCCGCCCCGGCGAGGAAGCCGCCGCCGACGGCTCCGAGCATCTGGCCGCCTCCCCAGGCGACGTTGGCCGCGCCCGATGCGTAGCCCTGGTTGAGCCCGGAGGACGTCGCGGCGTCAGTGACCAGCGTCGAGGCCGGCGTGAAGGAAAGACCGGCGCCGAATGCGCAAGTGACCACGGCGGCGGCCAGCAGCGGCAGGACCTCGAAGACGCCGATCGCGACGATCGCGACCGAGATCACCGCGAGGCCGATCAGGTACGGGCCAACCCTGCCCACGCGGTCGCTGACCCGGCCGATCCACGGCCCGGCCACGGCCTCGACGGCCGAGCCGACCGCGAAGGCTGCCGCGATCACCCAGGGGCTCGCCCCCAGTTCGTCCATCTTCAGCGGCGCGACCACGACCAGGAAGCCGAAGGCGAGCGAAGGCCCGCCGAGCACGAATACGAGTCGCGGCACGTTCGAGCGCCTCACCACGCTGGCGGCCTCGCGCAATGGCTGTCGCGCCACTTCGGCCGCGTCGGGGATGCCGGTGGCGACGGCGATCAGGATCGACGCGGCGAAGAATACGGTCGCGAAGACCGGTTCGGTCCCGATCTCGTGGGCCAGCGCCCCGATCGGCGCGCCGAGCAGCTCGCCGACCACGGCGGCGGCGATGATCGCGCCGATCATCTCGCCGCGCCGGTTCTTCGGCGACGCCGATACGACCCAGCTGACCGACCCGGCCCACATCAGCGCGCCTGAGGCACCCTGCATGAAACGACTGGCGTCAAGCAGGTAGATGTTGTCGGCGAAGCCGAAGACCGGGCTGAAGGTGCCGATGCCGACAAGCCCGGCGATCATCGTCCTGCGCGGTCCGACCCTGGCCGCCAGCCAGCCGGCCGGCAGCGCCGATACGAGCGTGCCCGCGGCGAAGGCACCGGCGAGGATCCCGGCCTCGCCCTCGCTCAGGCTCAGGTCTGACCTGTAGTCGGCGAGGATCGGCGTCAGCACGGCGAAGAACGTCACGTCGAGGAAGACGACCGCGCAGGCAAGGATCAGCAGACGACGCACCGGCACATCCTGACAGTGGCAAGCGGCGCCGGTCGCGCGCGGCCCGCCGCCTGCCGGATGCCGGTCAGCCGAGCTGGGCGACCGACTCGACCAGTGTGTCGCCGATCATCTCGAGGTGGTCGCTCTGGACCGTGAGCGGCGGTGACACGGCGACGCCGCGGCCGAGCGGCCTGGCGAGAACCCCGCGCTCGCGCATTTCCATCGCCAGGCGGACCGGTGCGCCGGCGTCTTCGTCCATGATTTTCGGGGCCAGCTCGAGGGCCGCCAGCAGGCCCTTGCCGCCGCGGACCTCTCCGGTGGCCGGCAGGTCCGCTGCCCGGTTCATCTGTTCGAAGAGGTCGGCCTCGAGGTCCTGGCCGCGCGGCAGCAGGTCCTCTTCGTCGAGGATGCGGATGTTCTCCAGCGCCGCCGCACAGCACGTCGCGTGGCCGGCGTACGTGGCGCCGTGGCGGAAGGGAGGCGCGTCGGGTTCGTCCCAGAACGGCGCGGCGATCTCGGGCGAGATCACGACGCCGCCGAGCGGCAGGTAGCCGCTGGTCACGCCCTTGGCGAAGGTGATCATGTCTGGCACGACGCCGGGCCAGCGCTCGATGCCGTACCACGTGCCGAGCCGGCCGAAGGCGCAGATCACAGAGTCGACGACGAGCAGCACGCCGTTCTCGCGGCAGATCTCCGCAACCTCTTCGATGTATCCGTCGGGCGGCGGATAGACGCCGCCGGCCCCGACCACCGGCTCGAGGAAGAAGGCGGCGACGCGCTCGGCCCCGACCCGGTCGATCTCGGCCCTGAGTTCCCCGGCGTCGTCGTAGGCGACCACCGACACGTCCTCGACCAGGCCCCCGAAGCCGGTCCGGTTCGGCGGGATGCCGGCGAGGCTGGTGCCGAAGCCGTGGGTGCCGTGGTAGCCGTGGACCCTGGTGATCAGGTGGTGGCGGGCGTCGTGTCCCTTCTCGTGCCAGTAGCGCCGGGCGAGCTTCGCCGCGGTGTCGATGCTGTCGCCGCCGCCGCTGGTCAGGAAGATGCGCGCGTCGTCGATCGGCGAGAGTCCGGAGAGCCGCTCGGCCAGCTCCAGGGCCGGCGGGTTGGCGAAGTCGCCGAAGGCCGAATACGCCTCGAGCTTCTTCATCTGGTCCGAAACGGCCTCGCGGATCGAGTCGCGGCCGTGGCCGACGTTGGCATACCAGAGGCTGGCCGTGGCGTCGAGGTAGCGGTTGCCGTCCTCGTCGAAAACCCAGACGTCTTCGCCACCTGTCAGCACGAGCTGGTGGTCCTTGACCTTGCCCATCTGCGCGAACGGATGCCAGAAGTGCGTGCCGCCGGATGAGCTCATGTGCCGACCCTACACCGCCGGCGCCGGCCTGTCTGCGACGCGGTACCGTGAGCGCATGGAAATCACCGACAGGGTCCGGCAGTGGCGTTCGGCCGGGAGCAGCGAGAGCTTCCGCGGGCATTCGATCCACGTCCACGTCCGGGACGGCGAAGGCACGCCGCTGCTGCTGCTCCACGGCTTTCCGTCGAGCTCCTACGACTGGAAGCCGCTGCTCGAGCTGATGCCCGACCGCCCGGTGCTCGCCTTCGACTTCCTCGGCTTCGGGCTCTCCGACAAGCCGCGCGACCACACCTACACGCTGGCCTGGCAGGCCGACCTGGCCGAAGAGCTGGTCCGCCGGCACTTCCCCGACCGCCCCGTCTTCCTCGTCGCACACGACATGGGCACGTCTGTCTCGACCGAACTGTTCGCCCGCGAGATCGAAGGCAACCGGCCCTTCGAAACGACCGGCGCGCTGCTGTTCAACGGCAGCATGGTGGTCGAGCGAGCGACACTGACCCGCAGCCAGAAGGCCCTGCTCTCCCCCTTCGGCCCGATCGCCACGCGGCTCTCCAACCGCCGCCTGTTCGGTCGCGAGTTCGGTGCGATCTTCTCGCCCTCGCACCCGCTCAGCGAAGAGGAGGCCGACGACCAGTGGTCGCTGGTCTGCCACAACGGCGGCCGCACGATCGGCAACAAGCTGATCCACTACGTCAACGAGCGCCGGCGCTACCACTCGCGCTGGCACGGCGCGATCAGCGACTGGCCCGGACAGCTCAGCCTGGTCTGGGGGGAGCTGGACCCTGTGGCGACGACCTCGGTGCTGGACGCAGTGATCGAGCTGCGGCCCGCGGTGCCGGTGGAGCGCCTGCCCGAGCTCGGCCACTACCCGCAGATCGAAGACCCGTCTGCGATCGCCGCCGCGATATCAGCCGCGGAGTCGCGCGCCGGCGCCGCTGGCGACTGAGCCGATTCGGTCGCAGACAGTCAGTCATCGCCGAGCCTTCGGGGGCCGGAACTAAGGGTCGACCCTGACACTGCCTCAGGGTCATTCCCGGTAGACGGGTCCGCGAGCGGGCCTCAACCTGTGGGACATGAACGAAACGACCCCACGAGGGAACAGAGAACGCCCGAAGAGGCGCAGAAACCTGACGGCCAGGATCGCCGACTGGAGCGCCACGCACCGCAAGACGGCCATCTTCGGCTGGCTGGCCTTCGTGGTGGCGGCGGTCGCGCTCGGTGGATCGGTCGGCACCCGGACCCTGTCGGATGCCGAGCTCTCCACGGGCGAAGCCCAGCGGGCGGAGATCACGCTCGAAGCCTCCGGCCTCAGGCCCAACTCCGAGGTCGTGCTGGTGCAGAATCAGGACTTGACCGCCGACAGCGCCGAGTTCTCAGCCGTCATCGACGAGGTCGCCACCGGGCTCGAAGGCGCGCGGCACGTGAAGAACGTGCGCGCACCGGGCGAAGGTGGCGGAGCGGTTTCCCCCGACGGGCACTCCGCCCTGATCGAGTTCGAGATCACCGGCGATTCCGACCAGGCCCAGACGCGCGTCGAACCCAGCCTCGCCGTCGTGGAAGACGCGGCCGGGGCCAATCCCGGTTTCAACGTCGAGCAGTTCGGCGACGCGAGCGCCGGCAACGCGATCGAGCAGGTCTTCGCCGACGACCTGAGGAAAGCCGAAACCCTGTCGCTGCCGATCACGCTGATCATCCTGGTCATCGCCTTCGGCTCGCTGGTGGCGGCCGGTGTGCCGCTGCTGCTCGCGATCTCGGCCGTGGCGGCGACGATCGGGCTGGTCGCGCTGCCGAGCCAGATCTTCCCGGTCGACGAGAGCCCTGACCTCGGTGATCCTGCTGATCGGGCTCGCGGTCGGGGTCGACTACTCGCTCTTCTACCTGAGACGGGAGAGAGAGGAACGCGCGGCCGGCAAGAGCGAGACGGACGCGCTCTCGACCGCGGCGGCAACCTCGGGCAAGGCGATCCTGGTCTCCGGCCTGACCGTCATGGTCGCGATGGCAGGCCTGCTGATCACCGGCAACAGCACTTTCATCTCTTTCGCGATCGGAACCATCATGGTGGTCGGCGTCGCCATGTTCGCTTCGCTGACCATCCTTCCCGCTCTGCTCGGCTGGCTCGGCGACCGGGTCGAGAAGGGCAGGATCCCCTTCACCCGCAGCCTGCGCCGGCCGGCCGGCGAGTCCCGCTTCTGGGCGGGACTGGTCGAACGCGTAATGCGGCACCCGGTCGTCTCGATCACGGTCGCCGGGGGGGCACTGCTTGCCCTGGCGGTCCCCGGGCTCGGCCTCAACACGGTCGTCACCGGGCCGTCGGACTTCCCCGAGGACCTCGAGATCGTGCAGACCTACAACCGGGTCCAGCAGGCCTTTCCCTCGGAATCGACCCAGCTGGCGGTCGTGGTCGAGGCCGATGACGTGCGAAGCGGCGAGGTCGCGTCGGGCATCGAGCGGCTCGTGGACGAAGCCGACCGCTCCGACGCACTGCTGCCCGGAGCCGCAGCGACCTACAGCGGGAACGGCGAGGTCGCGAAGATCCTGATCCCCACGCCGGGAGACGGCTCCGACGCCGCCGGCGAGGCAGCACTGGCTGAGGTCAGGGGAGAACTGGTCCCGTCCACGGTCGGGGCGGTCGACGGTGCCGAGGTGAACGTCGCCGGCAGCGCGGCCGAGTCGCATGACTACAACCAGCTGCTCGCGCAGCGCATGCCGCTGGTCTTCGCATTCGTGCTGGGCCTGGCCTTCCTGCTGATGATGTTCACGTTCCGCTCGATCGTGATCCCGCTGAAGGCGATCCTGCTCAACCTGCTCTCGGTCGGCGCGGCCTACGGCGTGCTCGTGCTGATCTTCCAGAACGGGTGGTTCGAGTCGCTGCTCGGCTTCCAGTCGAACGGCGGCATCACCCCGTGGCTGCCGCTCTTCCTCTTCGTGATCCTGTTCGGGCTGTCGATGGACTACCACGTATTCATCCTCAGCCGGATCCGCGAGTACCACCTGCGTGGAATGGATACCGACGAGGCGGTCCGGAAGGGCATCGCAACCACGGCCGGGACGGTGACCAGCGCCGCCGTGGTCATGGTCGCCGTCTTCGGCATCTTCGCCGCGCTCAGCATCATCGACATGAAGGAGATGGGCGTCGGCCTGGCCTTCGCAGTGCTGATCGACGCGACCGTCGTGCGCGGCGTGCTGCTGCCGGCGTCGATGAAGCTGCTCGGCGACTGGCAACTGGTACCTGCCGGCCTGGATCGACCGGCGCCTGCCCGGCGGCGGCGAGGCCGCAGCCGGGAGCGGCCTGGTCGCCGACGACGGATTCGCCGCGCCCGGAAGTGCGCCGGTCACCGCCGCGGTGATCCGCCCCGAAGCGGCAGCGGGCGAAGCGCCCGAAGCCTCGCGGGCATGAGACGGCCCGGCCGGCGCGCAGACAGCCCGCCGGCCGGGGCCGTGTCAGACTTGAGAAGGCCCGTCGAGGTCCATCCGGAGGGGTGGCAGAGCGGTTGAATGCACTGGTCTTGAAAACCAGCAAGCGTCGTAAGGCGCTTCGAGGGTTCGAATCCCTCCCCCTCCGCTCCGGGCCGGCCGATCTGCTGACCGGTCGAGACAGGCGTCAGACGCAGGAACGACTCTCAGCCCGGGCGGGGAGTCCCCCAACGCGAAGCGGCGCCCCGGGGGCGCCGCTTCGACGAAAGATGATCTCCGGCCGCGATGCCTTCGCTGAGTCGAGGGCAGGCGCGGACCGGTCGGCGGTTACAGATCGGGGTCTGCCTGCCTACTCCTCTGCCGGGGCCTCCGGAACGGCGATTTCACCGTTCTCGCAGACGTCCAACATGTGGTTCAGAGCGAACCACTTCGCGCCCTTCGAAGGGGTCACAGCAGGGTGCTCCTCGTCCTGCCGGGCCTTCTTGCGAAGCTGTCCGAACGAAACGCCGCACTGGCTCTTGATGACGTTTCCGTAGGCATTGCGCTTGGTCTTCCTGACGCAGTTCTTCTTCGCCTTGCCCTTCTTGTTCTCGCACTTCTTCTTGGCCTTCTTATTGATCTTCTTCTTGATCTTCCCGTAGGCATTGCCCTTTGGTCCTTCGTTCTTGGGCGCGTCGTTACCCGCCATCGCGCCTCCGGGGAGGGCAATAAGGCCTGCTACCGCAAGGCTCGCGATCAGACTGGTCTTCTTCATGGGACGATTCCTTTCTCGGATTGCTCAAGTCTCCTGATACGACACAAGTAACACAGGCGCACGTCAAGAGTTGCCCTGGGCTGACGCGGGCAGCCGTGAACCGCACGCGACCTCGATCCACCGCCTCGCCTCGCTGGCCCTCGCTACCCCTTGACCAGTCCTGAGAACCGACACGCGTCCAGTGGCACTCCGAGCTCGGATCCCACCCCCTACGCGCCCGCCGGTCAACCCTTCATGCAGGCGCTCCCACTAGGCCCAGCAATCGCGTCGACGAGGCCGGGGAGCAGGGATATACTCACCCCGAACCGCGGTCGTTTGAGCGAACGGGAAGACGGAAATGGCCCTCCGCATCAATGCCTTGAAGGTCGCATTCAGCACCGCCGCGCTGGCCCGATCCTCGCGGCCCTGGTCGGTTGCCGACTCTTCCAGGGCTGCCGATGCCGAGGCAGCGGCTGATGTGTTCGTTCCGGGCCGCGTCTACACGTTCGCCGGCGGAAAGACGACCCTGAAGCTGAACGACCGGATGATCAGAAAGCTGAAGCGGGCGAAGGTAAGGGTGAAGCCGACCGGATCGGCCAGAGGCGGTCTTCAGGAAGCTCGTCTTCCCGATCACCGGCGGTCGGGTCGGCATGGGGACGGCGAGTTGATCGGCAAGATCGCTCACAGGAGGTCCGGAATCGACTGGGGATCGAATAAGCCCGGGTTGGGCGGTACTGGCCAAATCCGGCTCAGGAACCCGGTTGTGGACATGGCCGATTTCGCCATCTGGGGCCGCTTCTACGCCGCTGCCCGAAATTGAAGATGAGGTGATCGTGGTTTTCGCCCTCTCCGGGGTGGAGGCGGTGCGAGTCCCAGGACGGCTCGATCCGGATTCGGGCGGAAGTGGAGCTGACGAAGCGCGGAGCGAAGCTGCTCAGAAAGAGGCTCGGGGTCAGGGCCAGAGCATCCGTCGATTGCGGCGACGTCGTAGTCGTCAGGGAGTAGGACCAGTTCCGCCCCGGCCCGCGCGATTCCCTCCCCTCCACCTCTCGTCGGTATCCTGCGCGCCATGATCGAGAAGCACGACAAGGAAGCTCAAAGGCGCGAAGCTGAACGTCCGGTCGACGAGGCCGGCGGAGGCGAGGCGGAAGGGTTCGAGCAGGCCGAGGCGGAACTGCGCCGCCACGCCGAGGGATTCGACCAGGGCGGCGACCCGCTCGAGGATGCCGGGCCGGTCGAGGCCGAGGATCCGGGTGCCGTCTACGGCGAGGCCGACCACGAACACAGCTCGGAACGACCCGACTCCGACCACGACTGAGCCGGGCCCGCCGGCTCAGCGCCTCTTCTTCGGCGTCCTCTTCGGCAGCCTGTACTTCTGGTAGACGCTGCGCAGCCCGTCGCGCACGATGCGCACCACGGCACGCTGTCAGAATCGACGGTCCCCGGCGACACGAAGCCTGAATGAACTGAGCGATGGAACCAGGAAGGGACTGAGCGATGGACGGATCAGACGAAATCATCGACCTCGTCGAGAGCGTCTCGTCGCGGCTCGAACGGATCGAGTCTGAGATCGAGTCGATCGGCGACGCCACCCGGTCGCTCGAGATCCAGTACGCGGCGATGGCCGACGACCTGGCCGAGATCCGCCAGGACATCGCGCGGCTCGAGCCCGGTGTCATCTGAGCGGACCGCTCAGATGCGGCCGCAGGTGCCCCAGCTGCCGCGGGAGTCGGCACGGGCGATGCGCTGGGCACGCTTGTAGGAGCGGAAGCGGCTGAAGCGGCTGCCGACCACGTAGACCTTCGCCCTGCCCCGGACCACCATTCGCCGGCCCAGGTCGGTGCCGCTGCGGCTGACGTAGGCGAGCAGACGGCCGTAGCGGTCGCGCTTCGGCTGCGTGGCGTCGGTCTTCACCCGGACCCTGCCTCGGGCGAGGATCTTCATCAGGGCCGACGCGGCTCGGCCGCCGCACTCGATGCCACCGTAGACCTCGGGCGTGTCGATCCCGAGGATCCTGATCCTCTCGGTACGTCCGTTCGGCTTTCGCACGTCGATCGTGTCGCCGTCGACGACGTTGGTCACCCGGGCGCGGAACCTGACCACTTTCGGCGGCCGCGGATTGCTGCCGCCACCCGGGCGGGCGCTCGAGCACGGGCACGGCAGCGACTCGCAGGCGACGCCGTCGCCGTCGGAGTCGAGCCGGTGTGGGTCGCCGGCCAGCAGGAACTTCTGCGCCTGGGCCTGGGTCGAGAAGTCGGAGCAGTCGTAATCGCGCGCCGAGGCGGACGGAGCGAAAGCCAGCGCAGCCAGCACGGCGACAAGCAGTCCCGCGAGTGGCAACCCCATGCTGTGTCCGAGAGCCCGCTTCATGCAGCACGGATTCTACGTTTGATCAGACCCTGCCGCCCCGGCCACGGGACCGCCGTACCGGAACCGGCCTGAAATGGAATAGGGCAGCGTTAGGATCGACGTGTAGTCCAATTCCAGGAGGAGGAGTCCATGGCACACGTACTTTTCGTGCGAATCGAGTCTGATGTGGAGCCGGAGGAACTCGAGAAGCGCGCGCTCGAGCGCCGCCCGCGGTTCCGGGAGGTCCCCGGGCTGATCCAGAAGATCTACGGGCGTGACGAGAGCGACGCGTTCTGCGGCATCTACTTCTTCGAAAGCCGGGAGGCGCTCGAGGCCTATCGCGGTTCCGAACTCGCCCGGACGATTCCCTCCGCGTACGAGGCCACCGAGGTCCGGGCCGAGGCCTACGGCGTGCTCTACCCGCTCTGGCCCGACCGCGGGCCGCTCGACGGCTTCGAGGACGCCGCGGACGATTCCCCTTAGCCGGACCGCCGTAGGCTGGCGCTCACCCGGTGATCACGGGGACGGCAGGATCGTCGTCGTCGTGGAAGAGGTGAAGAACTCGCGCGCGGCGCGTCCCTGCTCGCGCGGGCCGAAGCTGGAGAGGCCCTCGCCCCCGAAAGGCGCGTAGTAGTCGACGCCGGGGGTCGGGGCGTTGATCCGCCGCAGCCCGCAGTCGATCTGCGAAGCGACCGCCTGGGCCCGCCCGAGGTCGCGTCCGTGGACCGCGCCGACCAGGCCGAAACGGGTCGCGTTGGCTGCGGCGACCGCTGCCGCCTCGTCCTCCACCCGCAGGAAGGTGAGCAGCGGACCGAAGGTCTCCTCCTGGTTCACCTCGGCTCCCGGGTCGTCCTGCCTGAGCAGCGCCGGGCTGACGAAGTGGCCGATCGGGGTCGGTCCGCCGCCGGCGCCGTTGTCGCCCGCGCCGCTGCCGGCTGACGCCCGGGCGGTCTCGGTCGCCCCGGCCTCGAGTGCCGAGGCGACGGCCTGCTCGAATTCCTCCACGGCGCCGTTGCTGATCAGCGGCCCGACCGTGACCCCGGCCCGACGCGGGTCGCCCACCTCGAGCCCTGTCACGAGCTCGGCGATGCGGTGCTCGAGCCGGTCGGCCACGGGGCGAGCGCGATCACGCGCCGGGTCGCCGTGCACTTCTGGCCGGCGTAGCCCATCGCCCCGCCGACGATCGCCGCGGCGGCGGCATCCACGTCGGCGTCCTCGAGCACGACCGCCGGGTTCTGTCCGCCCATCTCGGCCTGGGCCGGCGCGGCGCGCCGGGCCATGCGCTCGGCGACGGAGATCCCGGTCCCGGTCGATCCGGTGAACGTGACCGCGGCGATGCGCTCGTCGTCGAGAAGCTCGCCGGCCTGCGAGCCCGGCATGACGAGACCGGTCAGCACCGCTTCGGGCAGCGCCTCGGCGGCGCAGTCGGCGAGCAGGGCCGCCGTCGCGATCGCCGCGGCGGCCGGCTTGAGCAGGACCGAGTTGCCGTAGGCCAGCGCGGGCGCCGCCTTCCACAGCGGGATCGCCAGCGGGAAGTTCCACGGGCAGATCGCGAGCACTACGCCAAGCGGCTCACGGCGCACCACGACGCGCGCCCCCGGGGTCGAGCCGGGCAGCGTCTCGCCGTCGGGGTCGAGCGCGACCTGGGAGTAGAAGCGCAGGATGGCCAGCGCCCGCTCGACCTCGCCTTCGGCTTCGGCCACCGGCTTGCCGACCTCGCGGACCATCAACGCCGCGAACTCGTCCCGCCGGCGGGCGACCGCCTCGCCGAGAGCGGCCAGCGAGCGCGAGCGCAGCATCGCGTCGGCAGCCCACGCCCCCTGTGCCTCGACCGCTGCGCCGAGTGCCGCGTCAACCGCCGCCGCCGTGCTGACCTCGGCCTCGGCGACCACGTCGACCGGGTCGAACGGGTTGGTGCTCTTGATCGTCTGCGCCATCAGGTCGCCTCCCTACTCGATTCTTGCCGACAAATCCGTGAGATCTAGAGTACGCGGCAGAGAGCGATGGAGAGGGCAACCGGACAACAGCGAAGGACCGACCGGCTGGGTGAAGGCGGTCGCGTAGTCGACGAGCTCTCCCGCCTGCTTGCCGCCGACCGCGTGATCGCCGAGGGTCCGGTGGCGCGCGAGGCGCTCAGCGACGGTACCGCCAACCGCGGGCTGGTCGGCTCGGCCGACGCGCTGGCCCAGCCCGAGACCCCGGAAGAGGTCGCCGCGGTCATGGCCTGGTGCTACGAGAACGAGATCGCCGTGGTCACCAGGGGCGGCGGCACCGGGCTGGCCGGCGGCGCGGTGCCGCGCGGCGGCGTCGTGCTCTCGCTCGAGCGCCTCGACCGGATCCGCTCGATCGACCCGGGGCTGTGGCGGATGGAGGTCGAGGCAGGGGTGACCACCGCAACCGTCCACCGGATCGCGCTCGAGAACGGACTGCTGTTCCCGCCCGACCCCGGCGCCGGCGAGCAGTCGACGATCGGCGGCAACGTCGCCACCAACGCCGGCGGGCCGCATGCCTTCCGCTACGGCGTGACCGGCAAGTGGGTCACCGGCCTCGAAGCGGTGATCCCGCCCGGCCGCGTGATCCGGACCGGCGGCCCGGTCAGGAAGGACGTCTCCGGCCTCGACCTGACCAACCTGCTGATCGGCTCCGAGGGCACGCTCGGCATCGTCACCGCGGCCTGGCTGAGGCTGGTCCCGGCGCCCGAGGCCCGCGGCGTTGCCGTGGCCTTCTTCGCCGACGCCGAGGCCGGCTGCGAGGCGGTGCTCGCGGTCATGGGCTCAGGCATCCAGGCGACCGCGCTCGAGTTCCTCGACCGCGGCACGCTCCGGGCGAGCATCGGCTCGTTCCCGTTCGACGCGCCGGCCGAGCCCGGTTTCGCGGTGCTGGCAGAAGCCGACGGCTCGCAGGCCGAAGTCGAGCGCTTGCTCGGCGAGCTGGCCGAGGCGATGTCGCAGGCCGGACCCGACTCGGTGCTGAGCATCACCGGGCGCGCCGACACCGAAGCGCTGTGGGCGTGGCGCGACGGCATTTCCTATGCGGTCGCCGCCCAGCGCGGCGGCAAGATCAGCGAGGACATCGTCGTGCCGGTCGAGAAGCTGGCCGAAGCGGTCGAGGCCACCCTCGAGATCGGGAGCCGTCACGGCCTCGACGCCTGCTCGTGGGGCCACGCCGGCGACGGCAACCTGCACTCGACCTTCCTCGTCGACCTCGACGACGCAGATCAGATGCGCCGCGGCAAGGCCGCCTCCGACGAGCTGTTCGAGATGGCGATCTCGCTCGGCGGATCGATCAGCGGCGAGCACGGAATCGGCAGCCTGAAGACCTCCCACGTGCGAAATGCCCTCGGCCAGGACGTGGTCACACTCCAGGCCGAGATCAAGCGCGCCTTCGACCCGAAGCTGCTGCTCAACCCCGGCAAGAAGATCCCGCTGGTCTGAGCCCCACCGGCAGCGCGTCTCGCCCGCGGCGTCGGCTGTGTCGATAGTCAGTCCCGTCTCGAGCTGTCTGATGCCGGTCGCACAGTCCTTCAATCTCAGTTGCGCGGAGGCGGGACTGCCCCTCGCGATCCGCGAAACGATTCGTACTCAATTGGCGCAACTCTGCCCTTCTTGTCGGGTTATTGGTACGAAGAACGGCGGCTGGAACGGTGTCAGGCCCGGAACGGCCGCCCGGTGTCCTCTGGGGGAGGACACGGTGGGGATGGGAGGGTTCGGGGGCCCGGTCCGACAAGGACCGGGCCACTCGGGCCCACCCGCGCCGCTCCCCCGAGTCCACCCCGTTCAACCACCCGAGTTTCCGGTTCGGCTTTCCGTCGAATGCCGGCTTTTTGTCGAACCAGAAGAACGTTGGACTCCAAGCTTCGGGCTCCGGTTCGAATCTTGGTCAAGTGCTGGTTGCTTCTCGAACCGGAACCGGGATTGGGGGGAGTCAGCGCGGCCCGGGCACGTTGCGGAAGCGGAACTGCTGCGGCTCCATGCCGGCCTGGACGAAGTGGCACTCGCCGCCGGCCTCGAGGCCGAACAGCCCGACCACGCCGTCGACGACCTTCTCGACCGGGATAACCGGCACTCCGCCTTCGCTGAGTCCGTCCTTGATCGGGTCGATGATTCGCGTCGCCGAGAAGCCGGGGCAGATCGCGTTGAAGCGGATCCCCTCCTCGAACAGGACGGGGCCGAGCGAGCGCGCCAGGCCGACCACGGCGTGCTTGTTGGCCGCGTAGATCGGGTCGTACGGAACCGCGGCCAGGCCGGCCAGCGAAGCGGTCGCGACGATCGAGCCGCCGCCGCGCTCGCGCATCGCCGGCACCACGGCGTTGATCCCGAAGACGACGCCGTCGAGGTTGACGCCCATCGCGCGGCGGTAGAGCTCGAGGTCGAAGTGCTCGACCAGGCCGCAGCCGGTCGCCACCCCGGCGTTGAGGAAGGCGAGGTCGAGGCCGCCGAACTCCTCGACCGCCACCGCGACCGCTGCCTCGCTGGCTTCGGGCCGGCTGACGTCGGTCTCGACGAACTCGGCGCCTATCTCGGCCGCGGCCTCTTCACCCGGGCCGGTCTCGATGTCGGCGAGCACGACCTTCGCGCCGGCGCCGGCCAGCCGGGCGGCGGTCGCGCGGCCCAGTCCGTTCGCCCCACCGGTCACCAGCGCCACCGTGCCTTCGAAGTCCATGGCGGGCAGTCTCCCAGAGCCGCGGCGGCGCAGGCGTGCCGGCCCGGCCTCAGTGACCGGCCGGCCTCCCGGCGATCAGGTCGAGCGCATGGGGCAGGATCGGAAGCAGCACCGCGGCCGATTGCTCGACCCCTTTCGGACTGCCCGGGAGGTTGACGATCAGGCAGCTGCCTCGGATGCCGGCGACTCCGCGGGACAGCGCCCAGTGGCGCGTGTGCCGCGCGGCCTCCTGCCGGATCGCCTCGGCGATCCCCGGGGCGGGCCGGTCGATCACGGCGCTCGTCGCCTCCGGCGTCTGGTCCGAGGGGGAGAAGCCCGTGCCGCCCGTGGTCAGGATCAGGTCGGCGCCGCCGTTGTCGGCCCAATGCCTGAGCCGCTCGTCGAGCAGGACCGGGTCGTCGGCGATCAGCTCGCGGCCGAGGACCTCGGCCCCGAGATCCCGGGCGAGGTCGACCAGCAGCTCACCGCTCGGGTCGCGCCCGCCGCTCTCGGCCCGCGACGTGCTCAGCGTGATCAGCGCGGCGCGGATCAATCGCCCGTCCCCGCGCCCTTGCCCGCTTCGCCGGGCCCTGCGTCATCGCCCGCGCCCTCGCGCAGCCAGTGGCCGCTCTTTCCGCCGAGCTTCTCGATCAGCACGATCTCCTCGATCGCGACGCCACGCTCGATCGCCTTGACCATGTCGTAGACGGTCAGCGCCGCGACCGAGCAGGCGGTCAGAGCCTCCATCTCCACCCCGGTCCGGTCGCGGGTCCGGGCCTCGGAGACGATCTCGACCGTGCCGGCGCCGACGTCGGTCGTCACGGTCACGTCGACGAAGGTGAGCGGCAGCGGATGCGCCATCGGGATCAGCTCGGCAGTGCGCTTGGCCGCCTGGATACCGGCGATGCGAGCGACGCCGGCCACCTCGCCCTTCGGCCCGGAGCCGTCTTCGATCGCGGCGGCGGTTTCGGCCGAAACCCTGAGCCTCGCCCTGGCGCGGGCCATGCGCTCGCTCTCGTCCTTGCCGCCGACGTCGACCATGCGGGCCTCGCCGTCCTCGCCGATGTGGGTCAGGCGCGGCTCGCTCATGCGCGGTCGACCTCGGGCACGGTGCCTTCGACGCGGCTGCGGCTGCCGTCCGCCTCGACCTCGACCTTCCAGATCGGCGCCTCGGCCTTGATCCGGTCGATCGCCTCGCGGGCGCCGGCGAAGGCCTCGGCACGGTGCGGGGCAGAGACCGCCACGAGCACCGACGCCTCGCCCAGCGGCACCGGTCCGGTGCGGTGCTCGGCCACCGCCGCGGTCAGTCCGTGGGCCTCGGCGCATTCGGCGAGGATCTCGCCGATCCGCTGCTCGGCCATCTCGCCGTAGGCCTCGTAGTCGAGCCGCGCAACTTCGCGCGTCGTCCCCTGGAAGACGACCACGGCGCCGGCCGCCGGGTCGCCGGCGGCCGCCGTTGCCGCGGCCACGTCGAGCGGCCGGTCGCTCACCGTCGCGCGCACCTGCGCCCCGCCGCTGATCGGCGGCACCAGCGCGACCTCGTCGCCTTCGCTCAGTCTCTGCTCCCCGTCGACATAGGCACGGTTGACCGCCACGCGCACAGGCATGTCGCTGAGGACCTGACCGAGGCCGGGGGCCTGCTTCAGCTCTTCGAGCAGGCCGCTCGCGGTCGCCCCCTCGTCGAGCTCGACCTCGACCTCGCCCGCGCCGGCCGCCTCGCGCAGGCCGGCGAAAAGCTTCACCTCGATCAGCATGCCGCTCATGCTATTCGGCCGCCAGCGCGACCATCTCGACCTCGTCGCCCGCGGCCGCCTCGCCTTCGCCGGCATCGATCAGGGCCAGCGCGCGGGCACCGGCCAGCGAGATGAAGTCATGCGATCCCTTGATCGCGATCGGCTCGAGCCCGATCCCGTCGGCTGCGGCGCGGACGCGGCAAGGCGCGGCCAGCAGCCGGTCTGAAAGCCGCCGGACCGGGGCCAGCAGCCGCCCGCTCGAGGTCTCGGGGGCCGATCGGTCACCGGCCATCGCCTTCAGCAGCGGGCTGCCGAGCAGCGCGAAGACCGCCATCGCCGAGACCGGGTTACCGGGAAGGCCGAGCACGCGCGAGCGGCCGCGGCTGCCGAACCACGTCGGCCGCCCCGGCCTCATCGCGACACCCCAGAACAGCCGCTCGGCCCCGAGCCGCTCCAGCGCGCCCTTGACGTGGTCGTGATCGCCGACCGACACCCCGCCGCAGATCACGGCGAGGTCCGCTGCGAGCGCCGCCTCCACCGCGGCTTCGGTCTCGTCCTTCGAGTCGCCGACGGTCACCGTCGACACCAGGTCGGCACCGGCGGCATTCGCCATGGCCGAGATCACGGCCAGGTTCGAGTTCCAGATCTGGCCCGGGCCGAGCGCCTGGCCGGGCGGCACGAGTTCGTCGCCGGTGGCGACGATCGCGACCGTGGGCCGCGGGTGGCACAGCACCGGGTCGTTGCCGGTCGAGGCCAGCAGGCCGATCTCGACCGGCCCGATCCGGCTGCCGGCGCCGAGTACCTCCGAGCCCGCGGCCATCGCCTCGCCGCGCGCCCGCACGTTCTCCCCCGGCCGGACCGGCACAGCGACGATCACGTCCCCTCCACTCATCGTCGTCTCTTCGACCTTGACCACAGCGTCAGCACCCGCCGGTAGCTCCGCCCCGGTCGAGATCGAAACCGCCTGGCCGGGCTCGAGCGTGCCCTGCCACGGCGCCCCGGCGCTCGATTCGCCGACCAGGTCCAGGCCGGCACCGTCGCCTGCCGGGCAGTCGGCCGAGCGGACCGCGAAGCCGTCCATCGCCGAGGCGTCGAAAGGCGGCACGTCGGCCGGTGTCAGCACCGGCGTCGCCGCGACCCTTGCCTGCGCGCGCTCGAGCGGCACCTCGACCGGCTCCAGCGGCTCGACTCCGGCCAGCACCATCTCGCGCGCCGCCTGAAGCGGCAGCCGGCCCGGCAGCTCGCGACCTTCGGCCCGCCCGCTCATGCCGTTGACACCTCCGCTACCACGCCAGGACGGCCTGCTGCGAGACTGGGCCGGTGACCCAGCCCGCGAACGAGAAAGGCCCGGACAGCGCGGGCGGGCGAGTCGCCGCGGCGGTGCTCGCCGGCGGAAGGGCGAGTCGCCTCGCAGGCGACAAGGCCAATGCGATGCTCGCCGGCAGCACACTGGCCGGGCGGGCGGTCGGCTCGCTGAGGTCGGCCGGACTCGAGCCTTTCGTCGTGACCAAGCGCGACCGCCCGGTCGAGGTGAAGGCGCGCACGTCGTGATCGAGCCTGACCTGCCGCAACACCCGCTGACCGGCGTCGCGGCCGCGATCCGCGAGGCCGGCGGGCGCGATGTCGTCGTCCTCGCCTGTGACCTGCCGCTGCTGCCGGTCGAATACCTGGCCTGGCTGGCCGGACGCGAAGGCGAAACCGTCATCCCGTGTCCCGGCGGAGCGCCCCAGCCGCTCGCCGCGCGCTACCGGCCCGCGGACCTCGTCACGATCGACGCCGCGCTCGAGCGGCAGGCATCGGCGCGCGAGGCGGCCGGCGAGCTTCGCGCCAGCTTCGCCGGCGAAGACGAGCTCTCTCGCTTCGGCGACCCGGCGGCGATGTTCCTCAACGTCAACACCCCCGGTGACCTGGAGCGGGCCGAAGGGCTGCTCGCGGCCGGCTGAGCGACCAGGCCTCACTGCTCCCCGGCCCGCCTTGCGGCCTCCATCAGCTCGGCAGCCGAGAGGCCGCTGCGGCCGGCGATCCAGCAGGCGATCGGTGCCGCGGTGCGGGCCGACGAATGCGCCGCCTCGGCCGCCAGCTCGAGCAGCCGCGTCACCTCTTCATCGTCCGGCGGAGCGACACCCGTCCCCGCCGCGAAGTTTTCGATCCACTGGTCCGGTTCCATTTGCGCTCCTCGTCGTCGGTTTTCGAATCCTGCTCCAGCCGGCCGCGCTCGAGCCGCAGGCTGCGGCCGGCCAGCCGATCGGCCTCGACCGGCGAATGGGTCACGATCAGCGCCGGCACGCCGGCCGAGTCGAGCACGCCGGCCAGCGCCGGCAGCGCCTGCCGGTGGGTGTGGGCATCGAGCGAGGCCAGCGGCTCGTCGAGCAGGTACAGAGACGGCTCGCTCGCGATCGCGCGCGCCAGCGACACCCTCTTCGCCTCCCCACCCGACATCGCGGCCGGCATCACCGACGCCATGCCGGCGAGGCCGAACAGGTCGAGCAGCTCGACCGCGCGGGCGCGCTTTTTCGAGCGCCGGCCGCCGCGGATCGAGTAGGCGACGTTGCCTGCCGCGTCGAGGTGCGGAAACAGCGTCGGTGCCTGCGGCACGTATCCGACCCGGCGCTGCTCAGGCGCGAGATCGGTGCGCTCGCGCCCGTCGAACAGAGTCGTATCGCCGAGGCGGATCAGCCCGCGGTCGGGCCTCAGCAGCCCGGCGACCATGCGCAGGATCGTGCTCTTGCCTGCGCCGGAGGGTCCGAGCAGGGCCAGCCGGCCGCCCGGGCCCGCGCTGATCTCCACGTCCAGCTCGAACTCGCGAAGGCTCGAGCGCAGCCGGATCTCCAGGTCCCCGCCGCCGGCCGGC
Organism: uncultured Solirubrobacterales bacterium; assembly: GCA_963701635.1. Classification (GTDB taxonomy): domain Bacteria; phylum Actinomycetota; class Thermoleophilia; order Solirubrobacterales; family 70-9; genus 67-14. The sequence goes on along the minus strand of CAVPAU010000001.1, from coordinate 470,151 downwards.
CCGCGCTGCCTGCCGCCGCCGCTCACAGGCCCCTGCCCGTCTCGACCCGGTCGCGGCCGCCCAGCTTGACCGCGATCAGCAGCGCCGCCGAAACGCAGATCAGCACCACCGACAGCGCGATCGCCTGCTCGAAGCCGTTCGGGTCGCTGAAGCGCGCGAAGATCGCCAGCGGCGCCGTCTCGGTGACCGCGACCAGAGAGCCGGCGAAGAGCAGCGTCGCGCCGAACTCGCCGAGCGCCCGGGCCCAGGCCAGCGCCGCACCGGTCGCGAGGCCGGGCCGGGCCACCGGGATCGCGACGCGCAGGAAGGTGCGGAAGGAGCCCGAGCCGAGTGCGCGCGAGGTCTCGATCAGGCCGCGGTCGATCGACGCGAAAGAGGCGACCGCCTGGCGCAGGTAGAACGGCGAGGCGACGAAGACCAGCGCCACGACCACGCCGGCGGTCTGGAAGACCAGCTCGACGTTCAGGTCCTCGAGCGTCGGGCCGAGCAGGCCGGCCGGCCCGAAGGCCGCGAGCAGCGCGATGCCGGCGACGGTCGGCGGCATGACCAGCGGCAGCTCGATCAGGGTCAGCACGGCCGAGCGGCCGCGAAACGAGCGCATCGCGAGGAAGTAGGCGGCCGGGGTGCCGATCACCAGCAGGATCAGCATCGCCATCGCGGTCGCCTTCAGGCTGAGCCACAGCGCCTCGCGGTTGGCCGGCTCGCCGAGCGAGTCGATGAAGGTCGCCGGGTCGGTGCTGGTGAACAGCGCGACCAGCGGCAGCAGCAGGAAGGCGAAGGCGAGCAGCGCCGCGAAGAACGCCGCGACGCCGAACAGCCGGTGTCTGGACGGGCGCAGGCTCACGGCGGGGGCAGCAGCCCGGCCTTTCCGAGCTCTTCCGAGCGTTCGCCGGAGACGAGGCTCTCGATGAACGCCTGCGCCTCGGCCTTCATCCCGCTCGAAGAAACGACCGCCGCCGAGTAGGCGATGCGCGGCTGGAGCCGGTCGGGGATGCCCACCGCCCTCAGTCTGCCGGATGCGCTCATGACGTCGGTCGCGTAGACGATGCCGGCGTCGGCGGCTCCCTGGGTCAGCTTCGCGGTGATGCTGGTCGCGTCCTGCTCCTGCGAGCGCACGTTGGCCCTGATCGCCGCTGCGGTCTGGCGCGGCAGCTTCGAGATCATCTCGCGCGCGTAGATGCCGACCGGCACCGAGCCGTCCCCGACCACCACCGAGGTGTCCGGGCGGGCGAGGTCCTCGAGCGAGTCGATGGCGCTGTCTTCCGGCACGCCGACGACGAGCCGGTTGCCGGCGAACTCGACCGGCCGCTCGACCAGCCCGTCCTCGTGAAGGGCGTCGGGCTGGATGGTCGAGGCGGCGGCGATCACGTCGATGCCGGCCCCCTGCCGCACCTGGTTGGCCAGCAGGTCCGATCCGCCGAAGGTGAAGCGCACCCCGTCCTCCCCGCCGTCGCCGAAGGCCGGCCGCAGCGAGGCAGCCGCCGCCACGGTGAGCTCGTCGCCGTCGCCGGAGCCGCAGCCGGCCAGGGCCACAGCCGCGAACAGGCAGGCGAGCGCGGCAGCGAGAATCCCCGCCGCAACCCCCGATTCCGGTCCGCGGCCCCCACCGCGCCTCATCCGCCGATCGCGCTCATCGTGCGCTCGGGCTGGAGGAAGTCGGACTCGCTGATCCGGTGGCGCAGCTCCTTGGCCGCGACCGCGCCGCGGATCACCTGTTCGATCTCGTCGTCGCCGGCGCCGGAGCGAAGCGGCCCGCGCAGGTCGGTCTCGTGCATCGAGAACAGGCAGGTGCGCAGCTTGCCGTCGGCGGTCAGCCGCAGCCGGTTGCAGTCGGAGCAGAACGGCTCGCTGACCGGGTTGATGAAGCCGATCTCACCGCGTCCGTCGGCGAAGCGGAAGACGCGCGCGGTGGCCGAAGGCTCGCGTTCGAGCTCCTCCAGCGGGTGGACCTGCTCGACCAGCTCGCGAAGCTCGGCGCCGGTAAGGACCTGCGACGGATCCCAGCTTCGGTCGCCGTCGAGCGGCATGAACTCGATGAAGCGCACCTGGCAGCCGGTCGAGCGGGCCAGCTCGCAGAACCTCGGCACCTCGTGCTCGGTGAAGTCCCGGATCGCGACCGCGTTGACCTTGACCGAGCCGATCGAAGGCTCGGCCATGATCGCCTCGAGGCCGGCCAGCACCTGGTCCATCGAGTCGCGCCGGGTCAGCCTGAAGAAGCGGTCGCGCTCGAGCGAGTCGATCGAGACGTTGATCCGGTCGAGGCCGGCCGCGGCCAGCGCCGGGGCGTCGCGGCCGAGCAGGTAGCCGTTGGTGGTCAGCGACAGGTCGCGGATCGTGCCGAGCCCGCTCAGCATCGAGACCAGCTTCGGGAACTCGCGGCGGACCAGCGGCTCGCCACCGGTCAGCCGAACGTCCTCGATGCCGATCGAAGTCATCAGCGAGACCAGCCGCTCGATCTCCTCGAAGCTGAGGATCTGGTCGCGCTCCATCCAGGCCAGCCCCTCGGCCGGCATGCAGTACTGGCAGCGGAAGTTGCAGCGGTCGGTGACCGATACGCGCAGGTCGCTGATCCGGCGGCCGTGCGAGTCGCTCAGCGGCGCATGCGGGCCGGTCGCCAAATCCGCAGCGCTGTCTAGGGCCGGACCGGTCGCCATGCAACGAGAATAGCGAGGCCCCACACCCTCTCCTCCGGTTCGACTATTGATCACCCCTCGACGACGATTCGAACCAGAACGCGGCCACCACCTCGAGCGACGCCCCCGGCCAAACCCGCCCCCACCCCTCGCACCAGACCCTCCGGTTCGAGTTGCCGTCACCTCTCGGCCACTGTTCGAACCAGAACGAGGCGGGACGCCGGAAGACCCCTTCCGGTTCGAGTTGGCGTCAGGTAACGGCGACTGCGCGAACCAGACCGCGGGCCGCCCGGAACGCCGTGCGCGTTCCGGCCGGTCAGGCAGACGGGGCAGGCGATTTCGGCGCGAAGCGGCGCTGGAGCAGCAGGGTCAGCGAGCCGGCCAGGACGAGCAGGCTGAGGTTGATGCCGAGAACCTCGAGTGCTCCCCAGGCCTGATCGATCTCGCCGATCGCCACCGCGACTCCGAAGAAGGCCGAGGCCGGCACGGTGGTCACCGAGATCGCCACGCCGACCGCATTCGCCGCGCGCGTCTCGAAGGAAAGGATGCCCGCGACGCCGGCCGAGGCGGCGATCAGCACGGTCACGTAGTCGGCCTCGGCCAGGCCGCGCAGGCCGCCGAGGTAGTCGTTGCCAGACGGGTCGATTAGGCCGAACAGGTCGAGGCCGAGGCTCATGACCAGCGCCACGCCCATGACCAGCGCCATGCCGGTCAGCAGCGTCAGGAAGGAGCGGCCGGCCAGGGCCAAGCGCCGGCTGACCAGGCCGACGCATGTCGCACACATCGGCAGCAGGTCCGGGCTGACCGCCATCGCGCCGATGATCAGGATCGAGTTGTCGGTGATCACGCCGAGCCCGGCGATCACGCCGGCGACCATCATCAGCAGCACGTAGCGCGCGATCGGCCGTGCGTTGGCGCGCGCCTCGCCGACGATCTCAACCCAGGCGAAGCCCTCTTCGGCCGAGACCGACGAGCCGGGCCCGAGGCCCGGAGCGATCACGTCCTGCCTGAGGATCACGAAGTCGTCGTGCTCGATACCGAAGTCGTGGAAGGCGCTGACCACCTGGTCGGCCGCGGCGGGCGAGAGGTCGGCCGAGACGACCCAGTCCTTGCGGCCGGCGTCGGGCAGCGCGGTCACGCGGTGGACTCCGTCGATCGAGGCCAGCTCGCCGACGATCCGGTCCTTGACCGGGTCCTCGGCCGCGACCCTCAGCCTCAGCAACTCAGGCCACCCGGCCGGGTGCCGCCATGATCCCCGCTGGGGCCGCCGCTCTCATCGGCCACAAAGCTACTCGCAGCGGTAGACACGACCCTCGCCTGCGCAGGCGCGTGGTAGCTCGCGCGCCGGCCCCTTAAGATCAGAGACCGTGAGCAACCGCGGCCACCAACACACCGTCGAAGAGCTGGTCGAGCGCGCCAAGGGCTATCCCTTCCCACGGCCTTTCGGCTCCTTCGTCTTCACCCACGGACGCACCTGGCCCGTCCCGCATCCGGCCGGCCCGTGGTCGCCCGAGCTCGAGGTCGCCGACGGCGACGACACGATCACCTTCGCCGAGCTCTGCGAGCGCGTCGGGGCGTCTGCCGGCGGAAGCGTCGCGGCCTACGCCTGCGACGAGCGCACACCCGTCTTCGGCTACAGCTCCAACGCCAGCCCCGACGGGCTCTCCCACAAGTTCGCGATGCTGCCCCATGCGGTGATCCCGTCGATCCGCTGCCACGTCACCGACTGGGACGCGGTCTACTCGTGCCACATCTCGAAGGGCTACATCCCCGGGGCAATCCACCCCTCGCCCGGGACCGAGCTCCACGGGACGATGAGCTGGCTGACCGACGAAGAGCTCGAGCTCATGCACGCCTCCGAGTCGCTCGGCACCAACTACGAGTTCCGGCCGCTGAAGGGAGCGGTCGCGACCTTCGAAAACGGCGATTCGCTGACCAGCCCGTGGGCCTACTTCACCCTCCACGGCGAGCTGCGGGTAAACGACATGCCGGTCGCCGTCGAAGGAACGGTCGCCGACAACCGCCGCTACGGAGTGATGGCCGAGACCGAGGTCCTCGAGCTCGCCCACCAGCAACTCGCGCCCGACCAGGAACTCGACCAGATGATCGCCTCGGCGATCGAGTCGTTCGAGACCCAGCAGGCCCTGAGCGCGAAGCTCAAGGACTGCCACTTCACCACGCCGGGCGGCGTGCCGGACGCCTGAGCCGCCGGCCGGCGGCAGGCGCGCTCCTCCCTCAGCGCCGGTAGGCGCTGCGGCTCTTCAGCATCCACTCGTCGCTGCGGTGGAAGAAGCCGGTCCCGGGGTCGCACTTCCTCTTCTTCGAGGCCGGGCTGCCGGCGTAGAGGACGAACTGCTCGGTCTGCTCGCTGACCAGAACCGAGCCGGCTGCGAGCAGCGAGTTCTCCGGCAGCCCACTGCCGCCCAGCAGCAGGCAGCCGGTGCCGACGAATGAATTGGAGCCGATCCTGATCGGCGCGCAGTCCTGCTTCAGTTCTTCGAGGTCGAAGCTGTGGCTCATGAACTGGCAGCGAAGGCCACCGACCGACGAGCGCTCGCCGATCTCGATCGCGTCGCTGCAGTCGAAGTAGTGACGCGCGGTCACCATCGCGAAGTCGCCGAGCCAAAGGCGCGGTTGCCGTTCGGCGAGCCGACCCTCGGCGATCGGCCCTTCGAAGCCCGCGAGGTTGTCGGTGATCCAGTTCATCTGCCCGATCAGCGCGTACGAGCCCATGCGTACCTCCTCCAGCGAGCGCATGACGTTGAAGTGGCCGATGCGTGAACCCGGGCCCATGACCAGCTTGCCGGGGAAGGTCCACGACAGCCCGATGCGCGCTTCAGGGTCGATCTCGAATCCGAAGGCCCTGTTCAGCAGCCGGCGCCGCAGGCCCCACGGCAGCACCAGCGAGATCACCCGAAGCGCCATGCCCGGAAGACGCAGCACCCCGCCGGCCCCGCTCAGTAGCCCAGATAGTGACGCCGACGCATCACCCGAAGCTATCGGCGGCGGCCGCGGCGCGCAAGCGGAGCCCCCCTACTCCGGCAAACGGCTGACCCGGGCCGGACGGAAAGCTGCGGCCGACCCGGCTACGCTCGAGCCGGTGAGCGAGCACAGGATCACACTCGACGACGGCAGGACCCTGGGTTACGCCGAATACGGCGACCCGTCCGGGGACGCGCTGATCTACCACCACGGGGGGATGAGCTGCGCGCTCGACATCGCCTTCGCCGACCCGTGGTGCAGGCAGCACGGCATCAGGGTCGTGGCGCCCGACCGCCCCGGCGTCCGCGACTCCTCGCCGCTTCCCGGTTACCGCCTCGAACACAGCGCGGCCGACAGCGCCGCGCTGGCCGACCGGCTCGGGATCGGGCAATTCGCCGTGGCCGGCTGGTCGGCCGGCGGCGCCCATGCGATCGCCTGCGCCGCCACGCTCGGGGATCGGGTCACCGCGACCGCGACGGCCGGATGCCCGGCACCGAGCGACGGCCCCAGGCTGGGCCTCGCCTTCGACCGGATTCTGTATCCGGCCGCGAGGCGCAGGCCCGGATTGGCCCGATTCCTGATCGCCTTCGCCGCCGCGGCGCCCGCCCGGCTGCGCGAGTCGCAGACCCGCAGGGCGCTGCGCTCGGCGGCCGACCTGCGAACGCTGGACGATCTGCCCGCCGGCAGCCTCGCCGCCTGGATGGACGGCGCCACCGCCGCCGGGCCGCGCGGCGTCTTCGACGACTACTTCGCCACCGGTTCGGACTGGCGCGGCCTGGCCCGCTCGACCACAGCGCCGGTCCACGTCTTCCACGGCGCGCAGGACCGCCTCGTGCCGCCGCCGCACGGCCTGCGCCTGGCCGAACTGCTGCCGGCCGCCGAACTCCACCCGGTCGAGGACTCGGGCCACTTCCTGCTCCACCGCCACCTGCCCGAGGTCGCCCGGGCGCTCGGCCTCGTCGGCGACTAGGCGGCCGCCAGCTCCGCGCCCGCCAGCTCCTCGACTCCCGGGCCGAACACCTCGCGGATCCGCTCGATCGCCCTGTTGACCGTTTCGTCGTCTTCAGCCAGTACCACGGCGCTCCAGGCATGGCGGATCCCATGATCCGCGACCTCCACCATCTCCATCGAACCGCATACGACGCACTGCTGGCCGACCGGATTCGCGCTCGGCACCTGGATCGTGTAGCTCGAGTGGCACTGCCCGCAGCTGAGACCGAACGAATACATGACTAGAACATACGTTCGTATCCGGCGGAATTCAAGTCATGCGGAAAACTGGGCGATCTCTCCCGGCGGTAGGGCACCGGACGCCGCGCCTGCGACCCGCGGCCCCGGCCGCGCGAAGACCTCCTCGCCCTCCGCTCGCGCTCCCACGGGGTGATCGAACCGCGAGGCACACAGGTCTTCGCCACGAGGCGATCGCCGAGCTCGATCAGCACGAGCACGAGGTCGTCACCGACCACGAGAAAGCTCGTATGCGAATCGGGATCCTTCAGCCCCGACCACTCCGGGAGCCCGGTCGACCGGCTCCCCGCCGGCGCATTCCAGCACCCCGTTCAGCTCCCGCCGGGCCGCCACCGGGTCCAGCCCCGGCCGAAACCGGTCCCGCCACCGCTCCACACAATGCTTCGAAATCTCCAGATCCACCACGACCTCCGATCCTCGACTGCCCGCCTCGGAGGTTTGGGTCGGTCGATCGCAGCCGAATCTGACAGCCGAATCCGTCGGCTGAACGGTGTCCATGCCTCTGTAGGGACCTGGACCCGGTTCAGTAAGTCAATGTGCGAATACCCCATCTGCGACCAGGTACCGCCGTCGTCCCGGTCCCCAGCCGCCCTTCCACTTGCCGGAACTCCGCCGCCCGAGGCCCCACGGCTCGCCGTGACCTCGGCCATCTGTCCGAGCAGGAAGTAGCGGGAGGCCGGTCGCTACGCAGCCTCCGGCCAGCGCGGCCATGTAGCGGTTCTGCTGCCGAAGCGACCACTCGTCTGGCCGTATGTCGTGAAGCCGTCGCGTCCTTCGGTCGAGATACGGTCTCGCTGTCACCGGCCTCGCGCAGCATCTCCCGACCGCATTCGGACGCCCCGGTCGAGCCCGCCATGCTAGGCCTCGAGGTCGGCGAACAGCGCCGCTGCGGCTTCGTTGTCTGAAAGCGTGATCGCCTGGCGGATCTGCTCGCTCTGGGTCGCGTGATACCCGTCCGGCCCGCCGACGTCGGCCAGCACGCGCTCGGCGATCGGCACCTTGATCGTCGACCAGGCCGAGCCGGTTATCAGCTCTCCGCCGCTCAGCTTCGGCCCTTCGCCTCCCGGCGGCCCCGACCACGAGACCGGCCTGCCCGGAAGCTTCGAGAGCATCGCGTCGATCTCGACGTCACTTCGCCACCGCCGCTTCGCCTTCCTCGCCGCTTCCTGCCGTCGGCCTCTTCTGCGGCGGCTTCCTGCTCGAGCTTCTTCACCTTCTTCTCAGGGCGAGATTTCCCGGAGCGGTCCGGTGCTGGTCGACCTCGTCATCGGACTCGCCGCAGCCCACGACCAGCAGGCCGCGACAATGCAGATCGCGTATCAGCGGCGCATGCCGCCGAACCTACCGGTCGCCGCGGCCATCCGGCCCGTCAGTCCGATGAAGACGCTGCGTTGTTGCCGCCCCGGCAGACCGTGCCGCCGCCGTCCAGGCGAGCAGGTCATCGTGTAGTCTTGCCGTGGTCGGGCTGAAGGCCGTGATCGTCGTCGCGCCGGATTGCTGCCGTACTCGCCGGCGACGTTCATCGCGAAGCCGAGCAGAGCGAAATGGCGCTCTCCTAGCTTGGCCCGCTCCAGTAGTCCGCCCTGTCCGGGATCACCCACCGGATGCCGCCACGCGGGTCCTCGACGTCCCCCGGCCGGCGCGGGATCACGTGGACGTGTGCGTGGCCGACGGTCTGGCCGGCGGCCTCACCGCTGTTGACGCCGACGTTCACGCCTTCGACCCCCGGCAGAGATGCCAGCTCCCGGCTGACCTCGCGGACCAGGTCGAACAGCCCCGCCCACTCGGCCCGCTCGAGCTGCTCGGCCCGGGAGACGTGGCGCTTCGGCACGACCAGCGTGTGGCCGTCGCTGACCGGAAAGCCGTCGGGGAAGGCGACCGCGAACTCGGTCATCGCGTAGAGGTCCTCGCGCTCGGCGATTCGTTCGCAGAAAGGGCACTCGCTCATCGGTATTCACTCACCGCTTCAGTATCGGCGCTCAGGCCGGGGTGTGGCGCTCGATCAGCTCCGCCGCATGCGGCCACCCGGAAAGCAGATCGTCCCTGGAGGCCAGCTCGAAGTCCTGCTGGCGGTAGCCCGGCGCCATCGTCGTGCCGAGCAGCGACCAGTCGCCGAGCGTCTCGGCCGCCTGCCACCGCCCGCCCTCGACCAGCAGCTGCGGGCGCTGGCCCGCGGTCAGGTCGGTGCCGAGCACCGGCTGCTCGAAGCCGCCGCCCGATGACAGCAGCAACAGGCGGGCCGGGGCGCCGGCATAGAAGTGGAAGGTCTCCGGCCCGGGCAGGCGGTGGAGCTTCGTCGGCTGGTCGCGCTGTAGGAGGAAGTAGATCGCGGTCGAGACGCCGTCGTCGAGGGTGTTGCGGAACATGCCGCCCTCGCCCGGCAGCGGCGCAAGCTTGAGGATTCTCGCTATCTCTTCTGCCCTGAGTTGATCCACCGTGGCCCGACCCTACAGTCGGCGGCCGGCCGTGCGGTTCAGCCGAAGCGAGCGTCGAGCTCTTGTAGCGGCGGCAGACGTTCCTGCCGCCGTTGATCGGCTTGCGCGGGATCAGCGCGTAGTAGCGGGCCGGCGGGACGTTTCGCTCGACGATCCACTGGCCGGTGCTCGAGGCGCGGTCGCGGCCGATCAGCGTGTCGCGCCGCCCGCGCTCGCGGAAGACCTTGACCACTCGGCCGGCGCGGCAGCGGTTGTTGTTCGAGGCGACCTGCCCGAGGAAGGCGTCGGGGCTGCCGGAGAAGAAGCCGAACGAAGACGAGGTCGAGAAGGTGCGCGCCTCGGCCCGGGCCTGGCCGAAGGCGAACAGCGCGAGCAGCATCACGCCAATCGCAAGAACCGACACCGAACCCCGCCTGATCACCATGGAGCCAACCTACTCCGGCAGGGCCGCGGCGCAACGTATTGCCCGATCCGGCCGGTCGGAGTAGGTTCAGCCAATGAGCACAACCGAAGAAAACGTCGCCCTGGTCCGCAAGTTCTACGAAGAGGCGATCAACCAGAAGGACCCGACCGCCTGCGAGCGCCTGCTGACCGACGACTTCGTCCACAACAACACCTTCCGCGGCCGCGCCGGCCAGCAGGAGGCCGTCAACGCCTTCACCTCCGCCTTCCCGGACCTGAAGAACCAGATCCTGATGACCGTCGCCGAAGAGGACCGCGTAGCCGCCCACCAGAAGTGGACCGGAACCCACGAAGGAGAGTTCCTCGGAATCGCCCCCACCAGCCGCAAGGTCACCTTCACCTCACCGCCATCCTCCTGATCCACCAGAACCTGATCGCCCAGGCCTGGGACGAAGTCGACCTCTCGCATGCCAAAGCCAGAACAGAGACTTGCCTGCCGCGAGCCGGCGGTCACCCCTAATGTTCTCATGTGGCCCGACACGCCCTGAAGCCCCTCTTCGACCGAGTAGTGATCAAGGAACTCGAACCCGAACGCATGCGCAAGTCCGGGCTCGTGGTCCCGCCCGGAACATCCGAACCACCGCCTCAGCACGGCATCGTGCTGGCAGTCGGTCAGGGAGTTGACTGGTGGGAGGCAGCCGGGGTACGGATGCCGGTCCAGCCGGGCGATCATGTCGTATTTCCCGCCGATGCCGGCGCTTGGATCGACGTCGATGATGAGCGGCTATTGGTCTGTCGGGTGACTGAGTTGCTCGGTGTACTTGAGACAGTCGAGAGCTAGCCAGTCAGTTTGAGGTCTATGAGAACAGTCCTGTCGGCTCGGCACAGAGATCCCGCCTGGTGATCTTGGGCTTAACCCCGTCCCGGACCCAAGCGCTGCCACGATCTCCTCACGGGAGTACCGAGCTCGACGCTCAGCGGAACCTCTCGGCAGCGGCAGCTCAACCGTCGTGTCCTTGACTGACCTCTAGGTAGGCGAGCAGCTCAGCTACTCTCCCGCACCCCTGCTCTCGCCAGAGTCGCTTAGAAACTCGATAATCTGCCGACCCTACCGACTCGAGCCCAGTCCCTGGCTAGCATCGTCGATCAGACGCAGTTGGCTCGTCAGTCTGACTCCGCTCTGGGGCCACCGGTCGAGGCAAGTAGCTTCGTAAACCGCACTGCTCCGGATCGTCGATGTCGAGTCTGCTGCGCGAATTGTAAGTGCTAGCTCTTGAGCACGCGTCATTCGATCCCGCATCTGATCAGCCTCACGTAGAAGTCCACTATCATTGTCGTACACATCTCATCTTCGTACTCAGTTCTAGAATCGCAGAGTGATCTCCTCGCCCGCTGCCAAGTTCGCGATCATCCGCACCGCCTCGAACGCAGTCGCTCCGCAGGCTTCAGCACAACCTCGCTGATTGTCGATCAAGATCGAGCGATTAGTCGGCGCGAAGTAACGTAAACCGGCCTCACTGATCGGTGATCGGCCGCGCGCCGTCACATCGCCGACAGCCGGTCCGCGAATCGAAACTCCTTCGGTGCTTGCCGATCAGGTCGATACCGTAGCTGGCTCTTGCCTTTAGCCCGCCTGAGCCTCCCGAGTTGTTGGTAAACAGCTCGCCGATTCATCCGCCGCAGTAGTAGCAGAGTTCGACGTCGCGCACTCGACGCCTCGCCGAAACCTCGTCCGCGAAGACGCAGCGCAGCTTGCCGACCGCGAGTCTCGCAGCGCTTCTCTCGTACCTCCGGCGATCCTCCCCGTCAGCGCCACGCTCGCCAGCCCAACATCGTGAACTTCGGGCCATGAAGTCGCGTGCTCGTCGATACCAAACCTACCCCGCATCTGCCTGGTCACCACGATCTCTCATCGAGCGAGCAGCTTAGACGCGCATGTCATCCCGGTGTAGACGTTGCTCAGCTCGCGTCGCGTACCCGCCACGACGCCAGGTGACCTGCTTAGGTCCGTCCCTCGGCGACACCGAAGTACTGAACGGGACGAGAAGCCTGGTCATCGCCTCCCACAGGCGCAGCTCGACCGCGATGCGACCGTCGAACCATTCGGTCACGTCTTTGCCGTCGAGCCGCTCCAGGGTTGCGTCAGTCCAAGAAACTCAATCGACCGCCGCGTTGAAGCAGCCGGTCGTAGCTGAACCTTCGTGTGAACTCGTCGACCGCAACGACATCGAAGCCTGGATCGATCGCCGAGATGCGCTCCGCCGAAAGCGACTGACCATCGCAAAACATGTCGCCGAGACCTCGCTGCCGCCCGAGCTTTTCCGAAGGATCCGTCCGGAGCACATGCCGGTAGTACGAGCGACTGGTCCAGATCGCTCACTGCGCCACGAACAGGAGTGAAGTCCGGCGCCAAGTCGCTTCGCGAGCTGTCGGTAGTCGAAGGACGCGACAAGCGTCTTGCCGGCGCCGGTCTCGCGACCACTAGGTTTCGGTGACGGCCGTCCGCTGGCGCTCAGCTCGAGCGTCTCCAGCGGCGATCTTGACGCGGCTAGGGCGAACGGCGATCTTGTCGCGGCTAGCGCGATCTTTCGCCGAGGACCTTCGGTCCTGGCCCGCAACCGGCGAGTCCAGCTCGACTCCGTGCACCGAGATAGGTCCTCCTCTACCTGACCTCTAGCCCGCGCTTTTGTGTGTTGCGTCACTAGAGCGCCGTCCCCTGGTCCCCCGCCAGCCCCCGCGCACGCTCGCAGGCGTACCGCGATGACGCCCTCATAACCCGAAGGTCGCCGGTTCGAATCCTGCCCCGCCATGCGCAAAGTTCACTGTTCTGAACATCGCCGCGGTTCCTCTCTTGGCTTGAGATTCGCCAGGATTTGGTGGAGGGGAGGCAGGGACAGAGCAGATTTGCCCCGTCAATTTGTTGGCTTGAGATTCGCCAAGATTTCGTGGAAGGGAGGCAGGGACAGAGCAGATTGTGCCCCGTCAACAGATCATGCCCGAGTCGCTCCCCGTGAGTTTCGCCAAGGCGACCGCCAACATCCGCAACTAGGAGTCGCCCTTCGACCTTTCAATGGCAAGCCGGGCCGGGGAGATGCGCGCGCAGAGGCGGCCGGCCGGCCAGGCGAGCGACGGAGGCGGCGCATCGAGGCGCTGATGAAAACCTTGCCCGGCTGCCGAGAAGCCGTTCAGGCGGTGAGCCTCACGGTCAGGGCGTGGCTCGAGGTGGAGCATTTCAGCATTCCCCAGAACTGGCCTTCCTTCGACCACGAAGAAGGATCACGTTCGAACTGGCGACATGGACGAAGGCGACTTCCGCAGCCTCGACTTCCACCTCGACATCCCCGGACTCGCCGACCTCGGCCACCACGACATCGCCGAGGTGGAGGCGCAGTGGACCGACTGCCGCACCCGGCGCATCGAATCGGCAAAGACATCCGTCTGGTGAACATCCCGGAAGAGAAATCCGCGGCGGAGAGATCGAATACGGGACCAAGATGAACTTCCTCGTCCGAGCCCTGCCGGAGAACCGTCAGCAAATGCTGCCGACGGATCGGATACTCAGCGCCGGCGACCGCGACCTGAACAACCGCGACGCAAGATCCCAAGGCGCTGGAAAAGCGTGTCGCGGAGATCGCCAGGGAGCAGGCGAGCCTCGAGGTCGAGCGCCTGCTCAGGCAGGCCGACGGCAGCCGCAGGACGAGAGCCGCAGCGGACAGCCGGAACGCAGCGACGAGCGCAAGTGGCCCGACGGCGAGGCCCACAGAGTCGTACCTCGCGATCGATTTCGCGCGGACCCCTCGACTCCCCTTCCGCTAGGGACGAGGGTCGGGGGCGGGTCCGAGATCTCGGCCAGGGCGGACTGGGCGGCTTCGGCGGCGGACTGGGCTGTGCGGGTGAGGCTGGCCTGGGCCTGAATCCGTCCGTCGGCTCGGCCCGCGGCCTCTCCGGAGCGGCGACCCTGGACGGTTCCGAGTTTTCTTCCTTGTTTGAAGCCGGTCCTCACGGTTTCCCGGCGGACCTCGGCCACAGTCGTTTCGCGCGAGTCGGCCAGGGCTCTCTGGCGAGTGGTTGTGGGTTCGACTTCGTCTTCCTGTGCCGCGGTGCCGATGCTGAAGCCGGTGATGGCGCCGATCAGGATTGACAGTGCGACCGCAGCTCCGGGGCCGACTCGCCTCGCCGGCGGCTGGGTCTCATCCATCTTCACTACCTGGTTGATTTCCCGGCGGTCGATTTCCCGGCCTGTTGTTGCCGGGCTTCTTCTGTTGCTCCTCTTTGGCCTTCGCGGCGGCAACGGCCGCTCGGAAATCGGCAAGCTCGGCGTCGGTGGGGCAGACATCGGGTGCCCGGGCGATCGTGCCGCAGTTCGCCTGACGCTCCGCGAGCTCGGCCTCGGCGGTTGCCCGGGCGGCTTCGGCTTCGGCGAGCTGGTCCTCGATCAGGCGGAGCCCAGCGATGCCTCCACCGAGGTCGAAGCCTTCGAGGTCTCCTGCCTGCTTCCCGGCGATCCGGCCCCTCTCCAGCCCGTCCTCGCGGCCCATGTCTCTCGAGATCGAACTGACCCGGTCGAAGGACTGTGCGTAGGCAGTCTCGTAGGCGACGGCCCGCTCGGCTTCGGCGTCTGCTGCGTCCCCGGTGCTCGCCACCCCCAGACCGAGACCCGCGGCGGCCGCGATCACCACCGCCAGGGCGCCGGCCGCCAGCCACGGTCTGTCCCAGATCCAGTTCATGGCAGCGGGACGTCGATCTCCTTGTTGGTGGGCACGTCGAGGCCGGCCTGTTCGAAGGCGCGCTTGTAATAGAGGCGGTAGGCGGGCACGTAGGCATTCCTGAACCCGGCCTCGCGGCCCCTTCGGAATCCGGCCGCGTAACCCTGGGCCGCTCCTTCGATTGCGCCGGCCTCCCTGCCGGCCGCCGTGCCCTCGAGCCTGGCCTGTTCGACGTCGGCACCGGAGCCCTTTCCGAGCAGATACGTGCCGGCGCCGACCGCGAGCGAAGCCAGGGCGATCGCGGCGACGGTTGCGATCCGCTTCAGGGCGCTGTCGGGGGCACCGGGCAACTCGACCCCACGGGCCTGGGCGAGCACGGTCGCCGACAGCGCCTGCGCCCTCGAGCCGACCGACCCGGCCCTCTTCTCGAGCCACTTCCACCAGCCGGCCGGCTCGCTCCTCGAACGAGTGGCCTGCTCGCCTTCCTCGGGCGGCGGAACATCCTCGACGGTCGGCCCATCCGGAACTTCGTCCTCGAAGAACCGCGGGTCCTCGAGCGCGGGGTCCTCGTGTTCGGCCCCGAGCTCTTCGACTTCCGTGGCGACGTACTGGTCGACGTCGAACGGGCCTTCGAGCTCGTCGTCCTCGAATCTCGACTCCGGTTCGACCTCTTCCGGCTCTTCTCTGATCTCTCGGCGCATCTGGCGCTGCCTCCGATCCTGGACCGCCGCAAGTACGCGTCTGCCGACTAATCCAAGCAGACCGCGCTGCCCGGGGTGTCGGTTTCAGTCGCGGCGGCAGCTGCCTTGATCACGGCGTCCATATCTGGCCTTCGATCCGATCGCCGGACGGCAGATTCGCGAAGTGCGAGATGTGGCGGTGCATGACCGCGGCCGACACCGAAGCGTCGAAGAGGTCCTCGTCCGAGGCGATGATGCCCCTGAGGCCGGGCTCGATCAGGTCGGCGAACTCGTCTCTCAGCAGCTTCTCGCAGACCTCCCTGTTCCTCTTGCCTGAGACTCCCGTCAGGGCCCGCGGGTAGATCTCGACCACCACGGGCCTGTCCGGCTCAGGGTCGTGGAAGGGCCAGATCCTGAAGCCCGCATCGGCGAGCTCGGCCAGCTTCGGGATGCCCCGGATCGACATCGTCCCCACAGCGCCGGCGCCCGCCGTCTGGAAGAAGGACTTGGGCGCCAGGCCGGGCAGACTCGCCTCGGTCTCCCTGAACAGCTGTCGATCCCGGGGCTTGCTGGTCCCCTTCGGACCAAAGAACGGAGGCTCCGGGTTCGTCAGCCAGCCCTCGCCCCGTTCGGTGACGACGGACCAGAATTCCGGACCGCTCGAGACCCCGTGCTCGGCAAGAAACCAGCCTGGAGCGGAGAACGAGAAGTCCAGCCCCACGACGAGGCGCGGGTCTTCGCTGGCCTCTGCGACGAGGAACTCGATCACCTGCTCGCGGTCCATGCCCTTGCCGTGGAGCTCGAAGCCCTCGGACGAGCATTCGGCCACGGCGATCGCGCGCTCGGGCCGGTCGATTCGTCCCGACCAGTCGACCGCGATTGCTCTCGATGGCGCGCCCCGCATGTCGCGGCACGATACGCCGCGCCGGCAGGTCAGCGGCGACGGACCAGGGTCAGGCCGTCGGC
This sequence comes from uncultured Solirubrobacterales bacterium, assembly GCA_963701635.1. GTDB lineage: Bacteria > Actinomycetota > Thermoleophilia > Solirubrobacterales > 70-9 > 67-14. The sequence goes on along the minus strand of CAVPAU010000001.1, from coordinate 454,099 downwards.
CATGCCGAGCATGACCGAGTCGACCCGGTCGTCTTCGAGGATGCGGTCGTTGAGGCCGGCCACCACGACCGCCGCCTCGCGCCCGGGCTCGAGGATCTCGCCTCCCAGGAAGACGTTGTCGATCGCCAGCAGCGCCGCCGGGGCTGAGGCGGGCGACGAGCTCCTCGTAGTAGTCGGGGTAGCCGGTCTTGTCGGCGTCGAGGTAGGCGAAGTCGATCGTCTGCTCGTCGGCCATCGCCCGCAGCGTCTCGATCGCCGGGCCGACCGCGATCTCGACCCGGTCGCCGACGCCGGCCGCGTCGAGGTTGGCCCGGGCGATCGCGGCACGCTCGGGGTCGAGCTCGCAGCAGAGCAGAGATCCGCCCTCGGCCAGACCGCGAGCGATCCGGATCGCGCCGTAACCGGTGAAGGTGCCGACCTCGACCGCGAACTTCGCCCCGGACAGCCGGACCAGCATCTCGAGGAAGGCCGCCTGCTCGGGCGCGGTCTGCATCTGGGCGAGCTCGCCCATCGCCGCGGTCTCGGCTTCGACCCTTCGCAGCACTTCGTCCCGGCCTCCGGCGTGGTCCTGGATGTAGCGGGCCAGCTCGGCGTCGATCGGTGTCGGTTCGAGTGACATGTCTCAGATCGCCGTCGGGTAGGTCTCGGGTGGCTCGCCGGCCTGCCACTGGCCGGTCGGCTCGAGCGGCTCGACGGCCCGGGTTCGGTCGAAGTGGATGACGGCGTCGAACTGGGCGGCGGGGCGGGCGTTGAAGTAGTGGCTGATCCGCTCGGACTCGGGGCGGTAGATGACGCCGATCGCGCGCTCCAGCATCGGCTGCTCGAGGGCCCGGGTGAGCGGGGTGCCGGCGGTGAACGGCAGCCAGAAGTCCGCTTTGCCCGACGTCTGCCCGGCCTCGTGGAAGAGGTTCTCGACGCTGCCGGCGAGCGCCGGGCGGACGCGCTTTCGCTCGACCGGTGCGCTCCAGTTGGAGGCGGCGCTGACCGTGCCGTCGTAGGTGGTGAAGCCGACCAGCGCCGCCCGTCCGTTCAGGCGGGCGCGGACCAGCTGGCCGAGGTTGTGCTCGCCGCGCTCGGACATCGCGGTCTGGCGGGCGTCGCCGATGTGGGAGTTGTGGGCCCAGACCACGGTCTTGCCGCTGCCGTAGCGGCGCGAGGTGGGCGACCAGGCGCTCGAGGGTCCCGGCCATGTGGCTGTCGCGCAGGTTCCAGGAGCTGTCGGGGCTGGAGAACATCGAGCGGTAGTACTCCTCGGCCGCGACGACGACGCGCGCGTTCTCCTCGGCGTGGAACTGCTCGTCCTCGGCGGCGATGCCGTCGCGGCGCAGGTAGCCCTCGCCGCTTTCGACCAGCTGCCTGAGCTGTTCGTAGACACCGGCCCGGCAGGACTCGGACAGCCCGGCGAAGACCGCGTAGCCGTAGTCCTGGCTTTCCTCGAAGCTCTCGAAGCACGAGTAGCGGCGGCGGGCCTCTTCGGCCGCCGGCGGGTCGACCTGGTCGAGGTAGGAGACGACCGCGTCGATCGAGCGGTAGAGCGAATACAGGTCGAGGCCGTAGAAACCGGCGGGCTCGTGGGCCCGCTTCGTTGTGGGCGCGCAGCCAGCCGACGAAGTCGAGCACGTCGGCGTTCCTCCACATCCAGGTCGGGAAGCGCCTGAAGCCGCCGAGGGCCGCCTCGGAGTCGGCGTCGTCGCTCGCCCCCTTGACGTAGCGGTTGACCCGGTAGGCGTCGGGCCAGTCGGCCTCGACCGCCACGGCGGTGAAGCCCTTCTCCTCGATCAGCCGCTTGGTGATCACCGCGCGCTGGCGGTAGAACTCGTGGGTGCCGTGGCTGGCCTCGCCGAGCAGGACGACCTCGCAGCCGCCGACCATCTCGAGCAGCTCGTCGTGGTCGCCGGGCGCGCCGGTCAGCGGCCGGGCCTCGCGGGCGACGAGCGCGGCGATCTCTCCCGCGGCGCTCATCCGGCCTGCCCCCTCCGATGCGCGCGACCGTGCGCCTGAACTCGTCGGCCAGCGCGCCGGGGAAGCGCTCGTCGAAGATCTTGACAAGCTCGCCGTAGTACCAGAGGCTGCCTTCCCTGCCTCCGTGAAGCGCTGCCAGACCGTCTCAGATCGCCGTCGGGTAGGTCTCGGGTGGCTCGCCGGCCTGCCACTGGCCGGTCGGCTCGAGCGGCTCGACGGCCCGGGTTCGGTCGAAGTGGATGACGGCGTCGAACTGGGCGGCGGGGCGGGCGTTGAAGTAGTGGCTGATGCGCTCGGACTCGGGGCGGTAGATGACGCCGATCGCGCGCTCCAGCATCGGCTGCTCGAGGGCCCGGGTGAGCGGGGTGCCGGCGGCGAACGGCAGCCAGAAGTCGCGCTTTGCCCGACGTCTGCCCGGCCTCGTGGAAGAGGTTCTCGACGCTGCCGGCGAGCGCCGGGCGGACGCGCTTTCGCTCGACCGGTGCGTTCCAGTTGGAGGCGGCGCTGACCGTGCCGTCGTAGGTGGTGAAGCCGACCAGCGCCGCCCGTCCGTTCAGGCGGGCGCGGACGAGCTGGCCGAGGTTGTGCTCGCCGCGCTCGGACATCGCGGTCTGGCGGGCGTCGCCGATGTGGGAGTTGTGGGCCCAGACCACGGTCTTGCCGCTGCCGTAGCGGCGCAGGTGGGCGACGAGGCGCTCCAGGGTCCCGGCCATGTGGCTGTCGCGCAGGTTCCAGGAGCTGTCGGGGCTGGAGAACATCGAGCGGTAGTACTCCTCGGCCGCGACGACGACGCGCGCGTTCTCCTCGGCGTGGAACTGCTCGTCCTCGGCGGCGATGCCGTCGCGGCGAAGGTAGCCCTCGCCGCTTTCGACCAGCTGCCTGAGCTGTTCGTAGACACCGGCCCGGCAGGACTCGGACAGCCCGGCGAAGACTGCGTAGCCGTAGTCCTGGCTTTCCTCGAAGCTCTCGAAGCACGAGTAGCGGCGGCGGGCCTCTTCAGCCGCCGGCGGGTCGACCTGGTCGAGGTAGGAGACGACCGCGTCGATCGAGCGGTAGAGCGAATACAGGTCGAGGCCGTAGAAGCCGGCCGGATCACGGGCCTGCTCGTTGTGGGCGCGAAGCCAGCCGACGAAGTCGAGCACGTCGGCGTTCCTCCACATCCAGGTCGGGAAGCGCCTGAAGCCGCCGAGGGCCGCCTCGGAGTCGGCGTCGTCTCTCGCCCCCTTGACGTAGCGGTTGACCCGGTAGGCGTCGGGCCAGTCGGCCTCGACCGCCACGGCGGTGAAGCCCTTCTCCTCGATCAGCCGCTTGGTGATCACCGCGCGCTGGCGGTAGAACTCGTGAGTGCCGTGGCTGGCCTCGCCGAGCAGGACGACCTCGCAGCCGCCGACCATCTCGAGCAGCTCGTCGTGGTCGCCGGGCGCACCGGTCAGCGGCCGGGCCTCGCGGGCGACGAGCGCGGCGATCTCACCGGCGGCGTTCATCCGTCCTCACCCCCTCCGATGCGCGCGACGGTGCGCCTGAACTCGTCGGCCAGCGCGCCGGGGAAGCGCTCGTCGAAGATCTTGACCAGCTCGCCGTAGTACCAGAGGCTGCCTTCCCTGCCTCCGGTGAAGCGCTCCCAGACCGCCTCGCCGTAGTCGGCCTGGTCGAGCACGATCGAGCGCGCGTTGTGGAGCTTGTCGGCGATCGAGACGAGCAGGACCGAGCGGTCGGTCTCCTCGCGCAGGTGGGCGAGGTAGTCCTCCTTGCGCTGTCTCCACTCGGGCTTCGGATCCTCGAAGGTGTCGCTCAGGCCGTGCACGATGCGCGCCACCCGCTCCCCGAACTGCTCGCGGATCTCGGCCAGCGTCTCTTCGCCTCCCTGGTCCTCGGGCGCGTCGTGGAGCAGCGCGGCGATCGCTTCGTCTTCGTCGCCGCCCTCGTCGACGACCAGCGAGGCGACCCCGAGCAGGTGGCCGAAGTACGGGGTCTCGGCTCCCTTGCGCTTCTGGTCACCGTGGTAGCGGTGGGCCATGTCGAGGGCGAGGTCGAACCTCTCGCCGAGCGTTCTGTCGTCAGCCAATCCGGGCCTCCTTGGTTCTGCGGCTCCGGTCAAACCATCTCAGATCCGGGTCCGGAACGTTGACGATTCCGTCTCGGAATAGTCGTTCCCGTCGAGCCACGGGTGATCCGCCTGCGGTGATGCTGTCGTCATGAACAGGCTTCCCGATCGAGGTGCTGTACGGTGCTACACTTGCCCGGTGCCGACCTCTCATCCACGACATTCGATCACCGAGACACCGGCCCTCGCTGCCGTTCTCGAGCCACTGCGAAAACGGCTCGGTGAGGACACTCCGACCCTGGCCGAGCTGGTCCGCCGGGGTGCCGAAGCAACGCTCAGCGAGTTGGAGGCGAGGGATCGCGCGAAGGTGGCCGCCCTTGACTCCTTCGTCGATCGTCTTACCCAGGCGCCGCAGCCCGACCTGGACGAGGTCGCCAGGATCCGCCACTCGACCCGCCGGCTTTGAACGGGCGGCTTTTCCTGCTGGACGCCAGCGCCTTTGCGCGGCTTGGAAGCCCGGCGCTGGATCCGGAACGTCGCAGCGAGCTCGCGGGCTGGATCTCCCGGGGGATCGTCGCCGCCAGTACTCCACTGCTGCTTGAAACCCGAGCCGGCAGGATCGAGCCTGCGGCCGACCCTCAGGACCTGCCGCTTCTCTGGATCAGCGAGAGAGCGGAGCGGCGCTCGACCGAACTCCAGCAGCAGATGCGGTCCGCCCGCCGGCATCTGGGTATTCCCCCGCTCGACTACCTGATCGCCGCGATCGCCGAGGACCACTGCGCGTCGATCCTCCACTACGACTCGGACTTTGATCTGCTGATCGCCCACACCGATCTCGCTGCCGAAACGGAACCGCTGGCCCCGCTCGGCTCGATCCCCTGAGCCAAGACCGGCCGCCTGTCTCACGGCAGGCGGTTGTCAGAAATCCGGGCAGCTGCCAGACTCTTTCCATCAGGTGCGGCATACGCACCGTCCATTCAGAGCGGTCGAGGGTCCGGGCCCGATGACGCCGCCGCAACCGATCCCTTGGGGACACGGTGCGAAAGCCCGATTCGATGGAGGTGACGTTGATGTCGGACAGAAGCGATGAGAAGCGCGAGGGCTGGGTGCCGGTCGGCCGCCGGGGCTGGAAGCGGGTCGGCGCAGGCACGAGGACCGAAGTGCAGCCGGTGACCGCGGGCTGGGCTCGTGCCCTGCGGGCGCAGCGAGAGAGGGAGGGCAGGCGATGAGTGACCTCGACTGGGCCCGAGGCCCTGCGAAGGAACTGCTCGCGCCCGGCTTCGATCGGCCGAGCTCCTGGAAAGAGCGGCCGATCGACGTCCGGGCCGAGGCGGCCGCACAGGTCGGCCCTCAGCGCCGCGGCGAAATCATCGCGAGGCGAATCGGGGAGTGGCGCGAACAGAGGGATCCGGCCGAGTCCGCTGATGCCTCGCGGTGCCGCCCGGCTCGTGGTGCGCAAACGGGCGAACCGCGCGCGACGGCCAGCGGGGGCATGCGGGAGCCCGAGGTGCGCCGCCGGCGAAAGCGTGATCCCTACTACCCGTCGAGCTGGTACCTCTGGATGGGTGACAGGGGCAAGGCCTACGTGCGGGCCTGGCAGAGCTACAGCTGGGGTCTGGGCGAGAGGCCGAAGCCCTGGGCCGAGTTCGAACAGGAAGACGCCGCCGACCGGCGCCTGCTGAAATTCCTCAGGCGGAAGGGTCGATGAGCGACTGTCCCGAGACCGACGAGGAGTTGTGGCGGGAGCACACCGAGAGTTGTCCCGGGGCGATCGCCTCGGGAGAGCAGACGGCGTGGCAGGCGAGAAACTTCTCTGCCAAGTCTTTCGTCTACGTATCCAACCTCCTCGGCATCCGGGAGTTCACCTACGAAGAGGTCCGGGCGAGGTACGAAAAGCTGCCCGTCATCGACTGCACGGATCCGGAGAACGGAGAGCCGTTGACAATCGAGGAGGCCGACCGGCGGGTCGAACTCGTCCGGGAGGCTCGCGACGCAGGCGTGCCGCCCCCGCCCCACACCGTTCTCGAGTGGAACGGTTGGTGAGAGCAGCCGGCATCGGGTCCGCGGGCCGGTTCCTGAGCCGGGCTTCCTTGCCTCGGCCGGCCTCCTTGCCGCGGCTCAAGGGTGGCGCCTCGACGGGCGGCTGATCCGGGTGCGGCGGGCCCGCTCGGTGGTGGCCTCGGAGCGATCCGGACGGTTGGTGAAGACCGAGAGCTGGATCAGCTCCTCGCCGGAGACCAGGCCGGTGCCGATGGCACGCTCGTTCTCGAACCGGAACCCCCGGCCGAGGCCGATGCCGTCGTTTTCGAAGATCCGGTTGCCGGCGACCCTGCGCAGGAACCGGTCGGCCATCGTGGTGCCGTCGACGCGCGGGCGGGTGTCCCGGCCGAGCGCGTCGAGGCAGTAGCCCTGGACGAGCGGCGAGTGGAGGTCGGCGAAGACCTCGGGCCGGCTGACCAGGTCGAGCGTAAGCACACGCCCGCCGACCTGGAAGACCATGCCGATCTGACCATCGTGCAGGTTGATCTCCGACGCGGTCGCGCGCAGGCGGTCGCGATGCCGGTCATAGGCGTCGCTGGAGGCCCGCGGTCGGCGAGTGGACGCCGAGCGAGTCCGAACGCTCGTCGACGCTGGACCAGACCTCGTTCTGGTCGGCCCGTTCCTCCATTCCCGATACGCGGGCACGGTGGGATGAGCGTGCCTTGCGCCGGCGCATGTCCGGGTCGGCCGTCTGCGGTGAAGGCAGGAATGCCTCGGTATTGCGCGAGCCGTCCCAGCGGCCGCGCTCGACGCAGCTGACCGGCACGGTCAGCGTCTCGCCCGGTCCGACCAGGATGCTCTTGTCGAAGGTGCGGTTCTGCTGGCCTCCGATGACCTCTTCGCCTTCGTAGACAAGCACAGCCGACCGGGTCGGGTTGGCCACGACCACGTCGCGAACCGACCCGCCGCCCGGCTGCTCCTTGACGGTGAAGCCGAGCGCCCGGGCGCGGCTCATCGAGGTGTAGTCCTGCTTCGGCTCGGGCCCGAAGACCGGGTAGACCGCGATCGGCCCGGAGACGTCCGGCTCGCCCGCCGTGAGCCGTCCCCCGAGGTACTTCGAAATCGTCACTTCTTCCTGTGGCTTGGTCGCCATTTCGTCCTCCTCCTTTGCGGTTGCCCAGTAAGGGTCGGCGGAGGGCGACGAAATCTGACGGGGCGGCGTCCTAAGGGCCCTTGAGCTCCTGGATGATGTTGCCGCCGTCCACGACGAGGGTCTGGCCGGTGATGTAGGAGGCCTCGGGGGCGGCGAGCAGGACGGCGGCCGCGGCGACCTCGTCCGGGGTGCCGGGCCGGCCGACCGGGGTGTGGCTGCCGGCCTCGACCTCCTCGGGCAGCGAGCTGCCGGTCTCGATCCAGCCGGGGTTGACCGAGTTGACGGTGGTGCCGGTGGGCCCGAGCTCGACCGCGAGCGATCGCATCAGGCCGTCGATGCCGGCCTTGGCGGCGCTGTATGCCGGGTTGCCGGGGGCGCTGACCATCGGGCCGGTGACCGAGGTGACGAAGATGATGCGCCCGGCCTTCGAATCGGTGATCGCGGTCAGCGCCGCGCGGGTGACGTTGAAGGTCAGCTCGAGGTTCTGGTCGATGCCGGCGCGCCACTCGGCGTGGGTCAGCTCGGCGAACTCGCGGCCGATGTCGTCGGTGTCGACCTGGCTCATGCCGGCGTTGTTGACGAGGATGTCGAGGCCGCTGTGCCACGCGGTCGCCGCCTCGACCAGGCGCGTCGCCTCGGCCGGGTCGATCAGGTCGTGGACGTGGGCGCTGACCTCGATGCCCTCGTCGCGAAGCTCGGCCGCGCGGTCGTGGATCCGCTCGGTGGTCGAGGAGATCGCCACGCCTGCCCCCTGCCTGCCGAGCGCGCGGGCGATCGCGAAGCCGATGCCGTCGGCGGCGCCGCAGCCGGTGACAAGGGCGGTCTTGCCCGTGAGGTCGGCGAACTTTCTGGGGTGCCCCATTGAACGAGCCTAACCCGAACCCCCGCGACAGGAGGGATCGACCCGGCAGGATCAGCGGTGTGATCGGCGTCGCCACCGTCGCGGTGATCTGAAGGCAAAAGGGCTCGTGAGCAGTGTTGTTCCGGTGTTACACTGACACCTGTGCCAACGAAACACCCGAGACATGCGATCACCGAAACGCCGGCTCTCAAGGCGGTGCTCGATCGTCTGCGCGACCTGTCGGGTGAAGCCCGGCTCAACTGGGGCGAACTTGTCGCCCTCGGGGCTGAAGAGAAGATGAGGCGAATGCAGGCTGACCGGGAAAGGGCGGCGGCGATCCGGAAAGCGGCGGCGCAAGAGATCCGCAACGGAACCGCGGATGCGGACGTCGCGGCCGCCGACGAAGTGAAGCAGAGCGGCTGGACCGGCCGGTGAGCGGCGGGTGGCTGCTTGACAACTCTTCATGGTCGCGACGGGGCGATCCGAACCTGCCACCGGCGGAGAAATCGAGACTGGCGGATGACCTCGAGGCGGGACTGCTGGTAGTGACCCTCCCGTTTCTGATGGAGGCGGGCTACTCGGCACGCGACAGCAGTGACAGGAACCGTCTCTTCGACCTGTTCGGCACGCTTGACTCGATCGAGATCGATCGCCGGACAGAACAGCGGACCGTTGATGCCCAGGCACAACTCACCCGGACCGGACACCACCGGATCCCCCCGGTTGATGTTCTACTCGCGGCATTAGCCGATCTGAACGGATTGGGCGTTCTGCACTACGACGCTCACTACGACCTGATCCTCGAGTGGACCGACCTCAGCTACGACTCACGCTGGCTGGCGCCCCGGGGAGTTCTCTAGCCGACCAGGTGCCGACGCAGGTTGCTGACCCGCAGGGCGATCATCTTCATCATGTTCTCGAGCAGGACCGAGAGCAGGACCGGGTCGCTCTCCCTCAGCTCCTCGTAGCGGTCCAGGCTGAGCACGTAGGCGACCGTGTCGGTGGCGGCCTCCGCATGGCCGAGCCGGTTCCCGCCGCCGATCATCGCGACGTCGCCGAGGACCATGCCGGCGGGAAGCGTCGACATTCGGCGCACGTCGCCCTCGCTGTCGGTGGCCAGAACGTTGACGCCGCCGCGGGTGATCAGCAGGAGCTCCTCCACCCTGCCGTCGCCTTCGTAGATGCTCGAACCGGCCGCGTACTGGCGCCGCTCGAGCACAGCGGCCAGCCTCGCGATCTGGGCATCGTCCATTCCCTGCGTCGCGTCGTGCTCGGACAGCGGCAGCTCCTCCCGCTCCTGCAGGTCGCCGTAGCTTTCGAGGATCCGGTCCTCGGTCCACTCGATCGCCATGTCGCGGTCGGGGAAGTCCCTGACCTTCGGCAGGTCACGGCCCTCCCGGAATCTCGCCAGGGCAGTGGCGAAGTCGGGCTGGCGGTCGCTGTCGGAGAAGAGCAGTTCTCCGCCGGTCCGCTGCACCGCATCGACGAGGTCGCTGAGGATCGGCACGACGACGGGATCGACTCCGCGCACGGCCATGAAGTCGAGGATCACGAAGTCGACCGCGCCGGCGTCCTCGAGCGCCACTCTGGAGATCAGCTCGCCCGCGGCGAACGTGATCTCGCCCTGCAGCTCGACTATTCGCACCCGCCCGCCCTGCTCGTCCAGCACCTGCTGTTCAGCCGGGGGCCGCAGCCTCCTCGACCTGCTGTCGACGCAGGAGTGGAGCGCCCGGACCGGTGGGGCCGGCCTCCTCAGCGGACTCATCACGTGCAGGTGGAGCTCCTCCGAGAGCTGCTCGCAGACGGCGACGCCGCGAACGCTGTTTCCGTGTTCGTCGAGCGGCGGCGAGTAGACGGCGATGCCGACCTGGCCGGGCAGCACGGCGATGATTCCGCCGGAGACCCCTGACTTGGCAGGCAGGCCGACGTTGTAGAGCCAGTCGCCTGCCGCGTCGTACATGCCGCAGCTGGCCATCACGCTGAGCACGCTGCGCACCGTGTCCTCGCGCAGCACGCGCTCGTGCGTCACGGGATTCACGCCGGTCGAGGCGAGCGTCGCGGCCATGGTCGCGAGGTCGCGGCAGTTGACCAGGGTCGAGCACTGGCGGAAGTAGGTCTCGACCACGTCCTCGACCTCGGCGTCGTCGGGCAGCGCGCCGGAGTTCTTCATCAGGTAGGCGATCGCGCGGTTGCGGTGGCCGCTCGCGTCCTCGGAGCGGTAGACCTGCTCGTCGATCTCGAGGTCGCGGCCGGCGAAGGCCGAGTACTCGTTGAGGATGCGGTCGACCGGCCGGTCGAAGCCGATCGGCCGGATCAGCGACGCGGTGGCGATCGCGCCGGCGTTGACCATCGGGTTCAGCGGAATCCCCGACCCCGGCTTCAACGTGATCGAGTTGAAGGCCTCGCCGCTCGGTTCGACGTCGACGTGCTCGCGCAGCGCCTGCTCGCCGATCGCCTCGAGCGCCAGGGCGAACGTGAGCGGCTTGGAGATCGACTGGATCGTGAACTGCTGCCGCGTATCGCCGGCCTCGTAGACCGCACCGCCGGCAGTGACCAGGCAGATGCCGAAGAGGCCGGGGTCGGCGGTGGCGAGTTCGGGGATGTAGGAAGCGACTTCGCCCGCGGTATTCGCCGCATTGGTCTCGAGCAGGCGTTCGAGCAGACCCTGGACCGGGGAGAGCGAGGCTTCTTCGTGTCCGCTGCTTTCCACGAGGCGCAGTATGACTTCCAGCCGGGCGGGTCTGCGACGCCGCGCGTGCTCGCGCGTGGTGGTGCCCGGTACGGCGGCCGCTGTGTGTGCCTTTCCGGATTCGTGCAACCAGGTGGTTGTACGTTTCGAGAAAGGGACACAAGCTTCCGGCCCTGGTCGCCCTTCCGGGTCGGACGAGGGGCGGGGCGCCGCGGAGTCGATCATGCCACTGGTTCATCGATCATGCCACTGGTTTGACATATACCCCTAAGGGGTATACGCTGGGCACAGCGGTTACGGTTTCGAAGGCGAGGAAAGGTTCCGGGATGGCAACGGAAGCAACCGAATCAGGTCATGAGAAGCTCAGCTTCGAGGTGCCCGACATGAACTGTGCCTCGTGTGTCGCCAAGGTCGAAAACAAGCTGAACGCGATCGACGGCGCCGAAGCGACGGTCAACTTCGCGACGAAGAAGGCCGCGGTCAGCTTCGACCCGGAGCGCTGCGGGCCGGAAGAGTTCGCACGGGCTGTCGACTCGGCCGGCTATACGGCCGTGCTGCCCGACGAGCAGATGACGGGTGACGCGCACGACCACATGAGCCACTCGGTCGCCCCGGTCTCCACCCTTTTCCAACGCTTCGTGGTCAGCGCCGTGCTGACCGTGCCGCTCGTGCTGATCACGATGATCCCGGCGCTGCAGTTCGACTACTGGCAATGGGTGGCGCTCGGCCTGGCGACTCCGATCGTCTTCTGGGGCGGGATGCCGTTCCACCGCTCGGCGTGGATGGCGGCCAGGCACGGCGGCTCGACGATGGACACGCTGATCTCTCTCGGCACGCTCGCCGCGTACTTCTGGAGCCTCTACGCGCTGCTCTTCGGCATGGCCGGGGAGATCGGCATGACGATGGAGTTCGAGCTCGTGCCGGCCCGCGGCAGCGGGCTAGAGCATCTGTACTTCGAGGTGGCCGGCGTTGTGACGACCTTCCTGCTGGCCGGCCGCTACTTCGAGGAGCGGGCCAAGTCGCGGGCCGGCGACGCGCTGAAGGCGCTGCTCGACATGGGCGCGAAGGAGGTCTCGGTGATCGGAGCCGACGGGGCCGAGAAGAAGGTGCCGGTGGAGAGCCTCGGCATCGGCGACCGCTTCGTGGTCCGGCCCGGCGAGAAGGTCGCGACCGACGGCGTCGTGGTCGAAGGAGCCTCGGCCGTGGACGAGTCGCTGCTGACCGGAGAGTCGGTCCCGGTTGAGAAACATGCCGGAGACGAAGTCGTCGGGGCCAGCGTCAACGCCGGCGGCCGGCTCGTGGTCGAAGCGACGCGAATCGGCTCCGACACCGCGCTGGCGCAGATCGCGAGGATGGTCGAGGAGGCGCAGACCGGCAAGGCGCCGGTGCAGAAGCTCGCCGACCGGATCTCGGCCGTGTTCGTTCCCGTGGTGCTCGTGCTGTCGCTCGTGACCCTCGCCTTCTGGCTGATCGAGGGCAGCGGTTCGGCCTTCGCGATCAGCGCCGCGGTCTCGGTGCTGATCATCGCCTGCCCGTGCGCGCTCGGACTCGCGACCCCTCTGGCGCTGCTGGTCGGCACCGGCCGCGGGGCGCGGCTGGGGCTGCTGATCAAGGGTCCGCAGGTGCTCGAGTCGACTCGCCGGATCGACACGGTGCTGCTCGACAAGACCGGCACGGTGACCACGGGCGAGATGAAGCTGGTCTCGGTCGAGACGGCTCCGGGCGTCGACCGGCACGAGGCGCTGCGGCTGGTCGGCGCGCTCGAGGACGCGTCCGAGCACCCGATCGCCCGCGCGATCGCCGAAGGGGCGCGCAGCGAGGCCGGCGATCTGCCCGCGGTGTCGGACTTCGTGAACCGCGAGGGCTCCGGCGTCGAAGGCGAGGTCGAAGGACACCGGATGCTGGCCGGGCGTCCGTCGATGGTGAGCGAGCAAGCGCTGCCGGACGAACTCGAGCAGGCGCTCGCTTCGGCCCGGGCCGAAGGACAGACCGCGATCGCCGCGTCGTGGGACGGCGAGGCGAAGGCCGTGTTCGCCGTCTCCGACACGGTCAAGCCGACCAGCGCCGAAGCGGTGGACGAGCTGAAAGCGCTCGGCCTCGAGCCGGTGCTGCTGACCGGCGACAACGAGACCACGGCCGCCGCGGTGGCGCGGCGGGTCGGGATCGACAGCGTCGTCGCCGAGGTGCTGCCGTCCGAGAAGGTCGCCGCGGTGCGCGAGCAGCAGTCGGACGGCCGGACCGTGGCGATGGTCGGTGACGGTGTCAACGACTCCCCGGCGCTGGCCCAGGCCGACCTCGGCATCGCGATCGGGACCGGCTCGGACGTGGCGATCGAGGCCAGCGACCTGACGCTGATCTCCGGTGACCCCCGCGGCACGGTCGAGGCGATACGGCTGAGCCGCGCGACGCTGAAGACGATCAAGCAGAACCTGGTCTTCGCCTTCATGTACAACGTCATCCTGATCCCGGTCGCGATGACCGGCCGGCTCAACCCGATCCTCGCCGGAGCGGCGATGGCGATGAGCTCGATCTTCGTCGTCACCAACTCGCTGCGGCTGCGCTCTTTCCGCCGGTCCTTCTGACAGGGCGCCGCCTGGAAAGCAGACGGGCCCGCCCGGAAGTACGGACGGGCCCGCTCGAGTTTCTTCAGTTGGCGGTCCGGATCAGACCTGCTCGAGATCCTCGCCGTAGATGATGATCCCCCACACGACCCAGCACGACAGGGCGAACATGCCCAGCGACCAGAACGGGAAGCCCTGGCCCATGGAGAACAGAGCCAGGATTGCGCCGACGCTGCCGACGACGATGCCGATCACCCTGCCGAACGTATTGCCGGCCAGCAGCGAGAAGCCGCCGATCAGTTCGAGTACGCCCCAGATGAGCAGCACCCAGCCGAGCGTATTGAGGTCGTCGAAGACGAGCCTGGTGTCGCTGACGAAGACGTTGGCGTTGTCGAGTGCGCCGATCCCGTAGATGATGTTGAGCGTGCCGAGGACCAGAAGCATGATCCCGGCGAAAGCAACACGGCCTGCACCTTGCATTTGAATCTCCTTTTTCGCTTCCGGAGCGGAATGGGGCTCTCCGGCGTGGACTGACAGTGGTTGGTCGTTCGCCTTCGGCCCCGCGTGGCCTACCGCCGGCGCGATCTGGAAGGAATCCTGCACCGGGCCGGGCGACCGGTACAGGCCGGGCCTCTACCATCGGTCCATGGAAAAGCCCATCCCGCTGAGCGACGAAGACCGGGCCATCCTCGACCTCGAGGGGCCGAACGTCGCCGGCCATACGGTCAAGGTGATCCGGGTGGCCGGGCCCGGGGTGAGCGTCGGCGAACTCAAGCAGGCCGTCGCCGCGAGGATCGACTCGGCGCCGGAGCTGAAGCGCAGGCTCGGCGGTGAGCCGGGAGCGCCGTGCTGGGTCAGCGACCCGGACTTCGACCTCGACCGCCACATCGCCCTCCACGGCAACGGCGAAGAGGTGACCGACGACGAGATCCGCCGCGCGACGGCCGATCTGCTCGAGGAGCAGCTCGACCGCGAGCTGCCGCTGTGGCGGATCGACGTGGCGCCGACCACCGACGGCGGCACGGCGCTGATCTGGCGGATCCACCACGTCATGGCCGACGGCTCGACCGCGATGCGGCTGGCCCGCCAGGTCCTGTGGGACGAGCACGATGGCGGCCGGACCGGCGACGGCCAGCCCGGGCCAGGGCCGACCGCCGGTGACGACCGCGAACGGCGCGACCACGAGCGCAGGCGCAGGCACCTGCTCGGCCTCTACGAGCGCGAGTTCGCGCGCTCCCCCGACCGCTCGCCCTTCGACGGCGACCCAGGCGCCCGGCGCAGCGTCTCTTTCGCAACCGTTTCGCTGGCGCGGCTCCACGATTCGGCCAAGGCGCTGGCCGGGGCCACGCTAAACGACGCGGTGCTGGCCGTGATCGCCGGCGCACTCCGCCGTTGGATGGAGCTCCACGACGAGACCCGCACCGACTCGCTGCGGGTGAAGGTGCCGGTCAGCCTCCACCACGGCGACGACGGCCTGGCCAATCGCGACTCCTACTTCTCGGTGCCGCTGCCGCTCGGCGAGCCCGATCCGCTGGCGCGGCTGAAGGCGATCACCGAAGCGACGGGCGAGCGCAAGTCCGACCACGACGCCGAGGAGCTCGACCAGATACTCCATCGTGTCTCGGGAGCGTCGAAGCGCCTCGGCCGGCTTCTGACGAAGGTCGAGGCGAGCCCGCGCCGGTTCGCCTTCAGCGTCTCGAACGTGAAGGGTCCGCGCCGGCCGGTGACGATCGGCGGCGCACCGGTCGAGACGATCCACTCGGTGGTCGAGATCGGCCACCACCACGCGCTGAGGATCGCCGTGCTGTCGGTCGACGACCGCCTGTGCTTCGGCTTCTGCGCCGACCCGGAGCTAGTCGCCGACCTCGAGGAGATGGCGGCCGGGGCCGAGCTCGAAGCCGCGCTGCTCGAATCGCTGGCCGCGGCCGGCCGGGGAATTTAGTCTAGACTCAAAATATGGTCGAAGGCGGAACCAGCGGTGAGACGGGCGGCGGCAACGGGGCTGCGGCCCAGGCCCTGCCGACGGCGGCCGTCGAGGACTACGCCAAGGCGATCTACTCGCTGACCGGCTGGGGCCCGGAGACCGCGTCGACCAACGACCTCGCCGCGAGGCTCGGGGTCAAGCCCGGCTCCGTCTCGGCGATGATCAAGAAGCTCGACGACGCGGGACTGGTCGAGCGCGTGCCGTACCACGGGGTCAGGCTGACCGCCGACGGGACCCGGGTCGCGCTCGCCGTGCTCAGGCGCCACCGGCTGCTCGAGCTGTTCCTGGCCGAGGTGCTCGACGTCCCCTGGGACAGGGTCCACGACGAGGCCGAGGTCCTCGAGCACGCGCTCTCCGAAGACCTGACCGAGCTGATCTCGAGCAAGCTCGGCGATCCTTCATTCGACCCCCACGGCGACCCGATCCCGACCCGCGAGCTGAACCTGAAGGAGGCTGAGACCGAAACGCTGGCCTCGATGGCGCCGGGCGACCGGGCGAGGTTCGTGCGCGTCTCGGACTCGAACCCCGACATGCTCGCCTACCTGTCGGACTGCGGCATCTCTGTCGGTGACGACTTCGAGATGGTCGAGAGACAGCCGTTCGACGGGCCGGTCTCGATCCGTGTCGGCGGGCAGACCCACGTGCTCGGCCTGACCCTGGCCGAGGCGATGCGAGTCGTTCCCGCCTAGGCCGTCTTCTTCGGCTCCGGGGCCTGCCGCGGCTCGACCTGCAGCTGCCGCTCCGAGCGGGCCAGGCCCTGCTCGAACTCCCGGTTGCGCCGGATCTCGGAGTTCAGCTCGAGGCCGAAGAGCAGGGCGAGGTTGGAGATCCAGAACCAGATCAGCAGCACGATGAAGCCGGCCAGGGCGCCGTAGGTCTTGTTGTAGGAGCCGAAGTTGGCGACGTAGAGCGAGAAGCCGGCCGAAGCGATGACCCAGACGGCGAAGGCGACCGCGGCGCCCGGCGCGATCGACCTGATCCCGCCCGGCTTCACGTTCGGGGACGTGTGGTAGAGCACGCCGATCAGCAGGATCGCAAGCGCCGCCATTACCGGCCACTTGGCGATCGACCAGATGTCGACCGCGGTCTGCCCCAGGCCGAAGGGATCGGCCACGGCGTCGAGGATCGGGCCGGTCATGACCAGGCCGAGCGCCAGCAGGGCGAGGATCGAGATCATCGCCAGCGTCACCAGCAGCTGGAACGGGCGCAGCTTCCAGAACGGCCGGCCCTCGCGGGTTTCGTAGACGACGTTCGAGGCGCGCGAGAACGCGCCGACATAGGCCGAGGCCGAGTAGACCGCGAGCCCGAGTCCGACGACGAGCGCGACCGCCGACGAACCGCGGTTCGAGGTGACCGACTCGACCGGCCCCGAGAACGTGTCGACCGCGGTGTCGGGTCCGAGGTTGCCGACGATCTCGGTCAGCTTCTCGGTCGTCGCCTCCGGGTCGGCGAACAGACCGACGATCGAGACCAGCGCGATCAGCGCCGGAAACAGCGAGAGCAGACCGTAGTAGGTCAGGCCGGCCGCCTTGTCGGTCATCTCGTCCTCCATGAACTCGACGCCGGTGCGCTTGAGCGTGGCGGTGAAAGACGTGTCCCGGTCGGTTCCGGTCGGCTGGGAGTCTGCCATCGACGGAGAAACTACCTGAGCGGCGGCTGCATCAATCCGCCGGGCGTTCAGGGCGCGAGGCGGTCGCGCAGCTCGGCCAGCTCGGCCCTGAGGTCGGCCACCTCGCGCTCGAGGCGGTCGATCCGGTCGGAGTCGACCGGCGTCGCGGCGGCCGGCTCGGCGACCTCGACCACGGCCACGGCGTCCGGCTCTCCGGCCAGCTCGTCGATCGCGGCGGCCGAATCCGCGGAGGCGGCCTCGCCGGCGACCGCCGGGCCGGGGACGGTGCCGTCGCCGCCGCCGAGCAGGTGGCGGTAGCGCTCTTCCTTCTGGCCCGGCCTGCGTTCGAGCCTCTCGACGAGCTCGCGTCCGATCAGGTCGTCGAGCGTGCGCTGCACGGTCGCGAGGTCCTCGAAGTGGTGCATGCGCTCGGTCCGCTGCTTCAGCTCGCCCGGGGTCTGCGGGCCGCGCAGCATCAGCACGGCGAGCAACGAGAGCTGGTCCTCGGGCAGGTTCAGCTCGACGTCGATCAGGTGGCGGTACTTGGCGACCCGGCTCGTGTGGCCCGACGCGGACCGGATCCAGCGCCGCCGGCCGAGCTCGCCGAGCGCCCTGCGGATCGTCGCCTCGTCGTAATCGACCACCGGGATCGCGGTTGGTCGACTGGTTGCAGGCGAGCCGCAGCGAGTTGAGCGTCAGCGGGTACTGGTCGGGCGTCGTGCGCTGCTTCTCGACCAGGCAGCCGACCACCCTGATCTCGACGTCATCCGGAGCGATCATCAGGCCCGAAGCCTACCGGGACCCTCGCCCAGCGACAGAAGGTGCAGAAACTTCCGCCCGCGAGAGTTTCTGCACCTTCTGTACACCGGCGGCCGGGTCCGGGTCAGGTCGGCTGGTTCAGGCCGGCCGCTTCGATGACCCGCTGCGTCGCCTGGGGAACGGTCAGCTTCTCTTCGGCCACGAGGCGCTCGGCTTCGGCGATCGAGTGCTCGACTCCGTCGCGCTGGTGGAAGGCGTTGAGGACAGCCTCCTCGATCATCGAGCTCAGCCAGCGCTGCTGCTGGCGCAGACGGCGCTCTTCGAGCAGGCCGGTCTCTTCGAGCAGCTCGCGGTGCTTCTCGATCGTCTCCCAGACCTCCGGAAGGCCCGTGCCCTCGGTGGCCGAGGCGATCTGGACCGGCGTCTCCCAGCCCGGCGTCGACGGCGGCAGCATTCGCAGCGCGTGGCGGTAGTCGCCGCGGGCGCGCTTGGCCAGCGGGATGCGGTCGCCGTCGGCCTTGTTGACGACGATCAGGTCGGCCAGCTCCATGATGCCGCGCTTGATGCCCTGCAGCTCGTCGCCGGCGCCCGGGACGAGCAGCAGGCACAGGGAGTCGACGAGTTCGGCCAGCTCGGCCTCGGACTGCCCGACGCCGACCGACTCGACGATCACCACGTCGAAACCGGCCGCCTCGCAGAGCAGCATCGCCTCGCGCGTCTTCCTGGCGACGCCGCCCAGCACCCCGCCCGAAGGCGAGGGCCGGATGTAGGCGTTCTCGTTCATGCTGAGCTGCTGCATCCTCGTCTTGTCGCCGAGGATCGAGCCGCCGGTGCGCGAGCTCGACGGATCGATGACCAGCACCGCGACCTTGTGGCCGCGCTCGATCAGCCACAGGCCGAGCGCTTCGATCACGGTCGACTTGCCGGCCCCGGGCACGCCGGTCAGCCCGACGCGGCGGGCCCCTCCGGTCCGCGGCAGCAGATCGGCGATCAGCTCCTGGGCCTGCTCCTGGTCGTCGGGGCGGCGGCTCTCGGCCAGCGTTATCGCGCGGGCCAGCGCCGCCCGGTCGCCGGAGATGACGCCCTGCTTCAGCTCCTCGACCGAAGCGCGTTCGGACATCAGGCGGCGGCGGGTTCCGTATCGATGTCGAGGTCGAGTCGGTCGATCAGCAGGGCCAGCAGCTCGGCCGCGGCCTCGCCGATCACCGTGCCGGGCGGGAAGATCAGGTCGGCGCCCGCCTCGCGCAGCGGCTCGAAGTCGACCGGCGGGATCACGCCGCCGACGACGATCGCCGTGTTCTCACGGCCGGCTTCGTCGAGCGCCTTGCGCAGGGCCGGGACCAGGGTCAGGTGGCCGGCGGCCAGCGAGCTCGCCCCGACCGCATGCACGTCGGCCTCGACCGCCTGGCGCGCGACTTCCTCCGGCGTCTGGAACAGCGGGCCGATGTCGACGTCGAAGCCGATGTCGGCGAAGGCCGTGGCGATCACTTTCTGGCCGCGGTCGTGGCCGTCCTGGCCCATCTTGGCGACGAGGATGCGCGGGCGGCGCCCTTCGGCCTTCTCGAACTCGCGCACGAGTTCCTTGGTCCTGGAGAACGAATCCGAGTTCACTCCGACCTCCTGCTGGTAGACGCCCGCGATCGAGCGGATCTCGGCCGAATGCCGACCGTACACCTTTTCGAGCGCGTAGCTGATCTCTCCGACCGTCGCATAAGCCCTCGCAGCCCTGACGCCGAGGTCGAGCAGGTTGCCCTCTCCGCTCGCGGCGGCGTTGGTCAGGTGCTCGAGCGCCTCTTCGACGGCGCGATCGTCGCGCTCGGCCTTCAGCCTCTCCAGCTTCGCGATCTGGGCGGCGCGGACCTCGTTGTTGTCGATCTTCAGCACGTTGACGAGCGTCTCCTGCTCCGGCTTGAACGAGTTGACGCCGACCACGGTCTGCTGGCCGGAGTCGATCCGGGCCTGCGTGCGCGCGGCCGACTCCTCGATACGCAGCTTCGGGATGCCGGCGGCGATCGCCTCGGTCATGCCGCCGTGCTCGTCGATCTCGGCCATGTGGGCCAGCGCCTTGCGCGCGACCTGGCCGGTCAGGTGCTCGACGTAGTAGCTGCCGGCCCACGGGTCGATCACCCGCGTCGTGCCGCTCTCCTGCTGGAGGAAGAGCTGGGTCTGGCGGGCGATCCGGGCGCTGAAGTCGGAGGGCAGTCCGAGCGCCTCGTCGAGCGCGTTCGTATGGAGCGACTGGGTGTGGCCCTGGGTCGCCGCCATCGCCTCGACACACGTGCGGATCACGTTGTTGTACGGGTCCTGGGCCGCGAGGCTCCAGCCCGAGGTCTGGCAGTGGGTCCTGAGCGACATCGACTTCGGGTTCTTCGCGCCGAACTCCTTCATCAGGCCGGCCCACAGCAGGCGGCCGGCGCGCATCTTCGCCACCTCCATGAAGAAGTTCATGCCGATCGCCCAGAAGAACGACAGCCGCGGCGCGAAGGCGTCGACGTCGAGGCCCGCGTCGAGGCTGGCCTTCACGTACTCGACGCCGTCCGAGAGCGTGTAGCCGAGTTCGAGGTCGGCCGTCGCCCCGGCCTCCTGCATGTGGTAGCCGGAGATCGAGATCGAGTTGAAGCGCGGCATCTCCTTCGACGTGTAGCCGATGATGTCGGAGACGATCCTCATCGACGGCTTCGGCGGGTAGATGTAGGTGTTTCGCACCATGAACTCTTTGAGGATGTCGTTCTGGATCGTGCCGGTCATCTGGTCATGCGGCACGCCCTGCTCCTCGCCGGCGACGATGAACAGCGAGAGCACGGGCAGCACGGCGCCGTTCATGGTCATCGAGACGCTCATCTCCTCGAGCGGGATGCCCTCGAACAGCGTGCGCATGTCGTAGATCGAGTCGATCGCGACGCCGGCCATGCCGACGTCACCGGGCACGCGCGGGTGGTCGGAGTCGTATCCGCGGTGGGTGGCGAGGTCGAAGGCGATCGAAAGGCCCTTCTGGCCCGCGGCCAGGTTGCGACGGTAGAAGGCGTTCGATTCCTCGGCAGTGGAGTAGCCGGCGTACTGGCGGATCGTCCACGGCCGCTTCACGTACATGTTCGGGTACGGGCCGCGCAGGAACGGCGCGAAGCCGGGCTTCGTATCGAGGAAGTCGAGGCCTTCGAGCGCGGCCGAGCCGTAGGCGGCGTCGAGCTCGATGCCCTCGGGCGTCTGCCACGTGGCGGCGTCACCCGACGGATTCGACGCGGCGGCCTCTTCGAGCCGGCGGCGCAGCTGTTCCGGGTCGACGGCTTCGGGCTCGACCCCGCCCAGCTCGACCTGCGTGAAGTCGGGGATGCTCACTTCTCCACCTCCACTCCGAGACGGGCGAGAGCCGCGGTCAGCACCGCTTCCATGTCGACGCCGTTGCGGACCACCTCGTCGGCGCCGGATGCCTCGTTGATCTCCGGCGTCGAGTTGACCATGTAGACGTATCCGGCGCCGGCCTCGCGCAGTCGCGAGACCAGGTCGGCCACCTCGGCCGGGTCCTCGTCGCGGCCGGCGCAGACCGCAGCGACGCTGAAGCCGCCTCCGGCGAAAACCTTCGCCTGCTGCTCGTTGCCCGACAGCGCGCCACTGGGGACGGTCTCGATGCCGGCGACCTCGAAGAAGCTCTTGGCCCAGTTGGCGAAGTTGACGTGCGTGGCGATCGGGCCCATGCAGGCGAGATAGATCTGCGGGTGCTCGCCGCCGGCGTCCTCGTGGGTCTCGGTCGCATCGCGCAGCCGCTCGAACGGTGCGGCGTCGGGCCGCGGCCTGAGCGCTGCGATCGACTCGCCGCTTCCGGTGGCGCTGTCGGAGACGGACGCGGCGATCTCGCCGATCCGCGCGCCGGCGCTCGCCAGTGCCACGGCCCGGCTCAGCAGCTCGCCGGCCGGCGCATCTGCGAGTGCCCCCGGCCTCAGGTCGTCGAGCCCGGTGATGTCCGGCCGCTCGCCGTGCCTGGAGCGGTCCTGGCGGGCCAGCGCGTCCCAGTCGACGTAATCGGGCTCGGTGTTGTCGTCACCGAGCAGCGGGAACTCGTTGACGCCGGTCATGACCCGGTCGCGGTGGATCATCTCCTGCTCGCGGCGGTCGGCCGCCTCGGACAGGGCCGCGGCGATCGATCCGGAGCGCAGCGCGGCCAGCGCGCCGCCTTCGGCCTCGATCTGCTGAAAGCGCTGCCAGCCGGCCCTCGCGACCTCGTCGGTAAGGCTCTCGACGTACCACGAACCGGCGGCCGGGTCGGCGATGCGGCCGAGCGAGGACTCGTCCTGGAGCACGATCTGGGTGTTGCGGGCGATCCGCCTGCCGATGCCGCCCGGCTGGCCGATCTCGGCATCGAACGGCGTCACCGAGACCCCGTCGGCACCGCCCGTGCCCGCAGCGAAGGCGGCGGTCGTGACGCGCAGCATGTTGACCCACGGATCGATCCACGTGATCATCCGGCCCGACGTGCGCGCGTAGGTCGCCGAGTGGCGGTTCTCCGGCTCGACGCCACACTGCTCGAGCACGCGCGCCCAGAGCCGGCGCACGGCTCGGAACTTCGAGGTCTCGAGGAACTGGTCGGGACCGACGGCGAGGGTGAACTCGATCTGTGCGGCGGCTTCAGCCGCCGCGAGCCCCGCCGCCTCGCAGGCGCGCAGGTGTTCGAGCGCGGTCGAAAGCGCGATGCCGAGCTCCCACGCCGCAGTGGCGCCGGCCTCGACGTAGACGCTCGTATCGACACCGAGCGCGCGCACCTTCTCGTAGTCACGGCTGACCTCTGCGGCGACCGAGGCCGCCTGTCTCAGCGCGCCCTCCGGCGAGCCGCGCAGGTGCCCCTCGCGGGCCAGCGTGCCGAGCGGATCGATCCTGAACGAGCCGAGCGCCCGGTCCGGTGCGATCCCGCATTCGCGCCAGTGCGCGGCGAGCAGGGCCGCGGCGGGCACGGCGTCGGAGCCGGCGTCGAGCGCGACGCCTGCCATGTCGAGATAGACGCCCTCGAGCACGGCCGAGATGTCATCGAGGTTGTGGACCAGCATCGCGTGGGCGTCGCCGCCGAAGCGCAGTGTGATCTCGGTGACGCCGCCGTTCAGGTCCTCGAGGATCTCGCGGTTGGCCGCGCTGCGATCCGGCTGGGTCTGTTCCTGGCGGATCTGCCAGTGGCGGCCGGCCCTGGTCCCGCGCACGAAAGGTGCGTCGCCGGGCATGCCCGCGGGATCGGGCGCGAGCCCGTCTTCGGCTGTGTAGAGCCACTTCGCCTCGATCCCCTCCTCGACGACGGTGGCCAGCTCCGCCTCGGGGTCGCCGCCCGTGGCCTTCTCACGCCACTGGTCCAGCGAGACGGGGTCGAAACCGGCTGCAAGGGGTTCGTCCATGGTCTTTCAGGGTATCTCGCATGCCCTCTGCGATGCCGCGATCCCGGGCGCCCGGGCGGCGGCTCTATGCTGGCGGGGCTTGACAGCGAACGATCGACAAGACCGCGGGAGAAAGCCGAGTCCGCGCCCGCTCGACCTCCCCCAGGACCGGTACCGGCTCAACCAGCTGCGCCAGAGCAGGCTGCTGAAGATCGGTGACGACCCGCTGCTCGCGATCGCGGAGCGCTTCCTCTTCGCGACGGGGCTGGTTCTCCTGGTGACGCTGATCACGTTCTTCGGCCGCGACGGCTACACCGACACCCAGGGAGATTCGCCGCTGACCTTCGTCGACGCGCTCTACTACGCCACCGTCAGCATCACCACGACCGGCTACGGCGACATCGTCCCGGCCACGCAGGAAGCCCGGCTGATCACCACGCTGGTCGTGACCCCGATCCGCATCATCTTCCTGGTGCTGCTGGTAGGGACTACGCTTCAGGTCTTGGCTGAGCGATCGCGATTCAACATCCGCCGGCGGAACTGGCAGAAGGGCCTCGTCGGCCACACGGTGATCTGCGGCTTCGGGATCAAGGGGCGCTCGGCGCTCAAGTACCTGAAGAACCACGACCCCGAGGCGGAGATCGTGGCGATCGACGGGTCGGAAGAGGCGCTCGCGGCAGCCAACGACTTCGGTGCCGGTGGCGTGCGCGGTTCTTCGCTGGAGGTCGAGATCCTCAGGGCGGCCGGGGTCGAGGCGGCGTCGAAAGTGATCGTCGCGCTCAACAACGACGACGACTCGGTGGTGACAGTGCTGCGCGTCAAGGAACTGAACCCCGGGATCAAAGTGGTCGCCTCATGCCGCGAGCAGAAGAACGAGGAGCTGCTGAAAGCCTCCGGGGCCGACGAGGTGATCGTGTCCGCGAGCTCGGCCGGCCGCATCCTCGGCATGGCCGCCCAGGCACCCGACGCCGCGAGGATCGTCAACGACCTGCTCACCTTCGGCGACGGGCTCGACATCAACGAACGCGAGGTCACCGTCCCCGGCGAGGCCCTCGAGACCGAGGCCGATCAGACCGCGATCGCGGTGGTGCGCAAGGAGAAGACCGGCGAGGTCGACGAGGAGGGCAGGGACCTGATGCGGCACAGCGTGATCAGGCCGGGCGAGCCCGGCTGCGAACCGCTGCACGAGGGCGACCGCATCATCTTCATCGACTCGAACACCGGCAGCAGCCGGAACGGCGCCCCGGACTGAGCCCCGGCCCGCCGCCGGGTGCGGATGCCCGCGCGGCCGGGCGTACGGGCTAGTCGGAGAGTTCGACCGACTCGATGACCTGGGGCTCGACCGGCATGTCGCCGGGGCCGGTCTCGGTGTTCTCGATCGCGTCGACGTTGGCCATGCCGCCGGTCACTTCGCCGAAGACCGTGTGCTTGCCGTCGAGCCAGTCGGCGGCCGGCGTGGTCACGATGAAGAACTGCGAGCCGTTGGTGTTGGGGCCGGCGTTGGCCATCGCCAGCGCGCCGCGGACCACCTTGTGGTCGTTGAACTCGTCCTCGAACGTGTAGCCGGGGCCTCCGGTTCCGGTGCCCTCGGGGCAGCCGCCCTGGATCATGAAGCCCTTGATCACTCGGTGGAAGGTGAGGCCGTCGTAGAAGCCGTCGGCGGCGAGCTTGCGGAAGTTTTCGACCGTCTTCGGCGCGTCCTCATCGAAGAACTCGACCGAGACCGGTCCGGCGGTGGTGTTGAGCGTTGCTTTTGACATGGGCCGAGACTACCTGTCGCGGCCCTGCGGGCGTCCGGGCGGGCCGGCCGGGTCAGAGTCCGAGCTGGCGCACGCCGTCCTCGCGGAAGCCGATGTGGTGGCCGAGCTCGTGCCGGACGGTGCGCTCGACCTGGGAGGCGAGCAGCCGGCGGTCGTGACCGAAGTCGCGGGTCAGCGTGTCGCGGTAGATCACGATGCGGTCTTCCCAGAAGTCGCGCGACATGCCGTCGCCGTAGTACATGCCGTAGGCGTGGTGCTCTTCCCCGAGGTCGGAGATCACCACGGCCACCTTCTCGATCACTTCGCGGAACTGCTTCGGCAGGTTGTCGATCGCGTCGGCGACCATCTGCTCGAATTCGGCTTCGGAAACGGGCTGTGACATGGCTTCATTCTGACAGCCGGGTCGTGCCGGGAAGAAGAAAGCCCGGCCGCGCGGAACGCGACCGGGCTCTTCAAGACCACGCCCCCGGAACGGAGGGGCAAGGTCAGCCGTTGAGGATCTTCGCCTTCTGGGCGGCGAACTCCTCATCGGTAAGGACGCCGCTCTGGTGGAGCTCCCCGAGCTCCTTGAGCTGCTGGATCGGATCGGCAGCGGGCTCGGCCGGTGCCGCCTGCTCGGGTGCTGCCTGCTGGGGTGCCGCCTGCTGGGGCGCCGACTGCGCATCCTGCTGGGCCCACTTCTGCTGCTGGCGGCGGTTCACCCGGCCACCGACAGCCGATGCTGTACCGGCGATGACGGCTGTGCGTGCTACTCCTCTTACGAGTCCTGGCATCTGATTCTCCTTTTCAACTCTCTGGGTCGAACTTGAAACAGGTCTTGGGGCAGGGCGCTTACGCGGCCTCGAGCTCGTCGAGCGCGGCGATGATCGCCTGGACCGGGATCCGGCCGCTGGCGACGAGCTGGCCGCCCGAGCGGCGGACCGCCGAAGCGAACGGAGCGGCCCAGGAGTTCTCGTAGACCAGCAGCGCCGCCGACGTGCCGGGCTCGAGCGCCTGAGCCGCCTCGACCGTGTCGTCTTCGGAGATCAGCCCCGAAGAAGCGCCCTCGAAGATCTTCACCTCTTCCACTTCGCTGCCGAGCTGCTCGATCTCCATCCCTGCGACGTTTCCATCTTCGTCCTTGGTGATGAAGGCGATGTCGAGGATGCGGATGATGCCGCCGTCGACCAGGTCGACGAGGTGGGGCAGGGCTTCTCCGGTCGGCTGCCTGCCGGACCATTCGACCAGGATGTAGTCGACCGGTCCCATCTCGTCAAGCTGCTCGTCACTCATCTGGCGCCTCTCGTTCATCTCGAAGTTCTGTGGGTATGAAGCGAAGCGTACCTGTGCGGTCAAGCCCTGCATCACCCGAAACGCATGATCCGGCGCCGGCAATCCCTTCTGCTGCGACACAACTTGCAGCGGGGCCTGTCCGGTTGGGACGAATGTGGCGACTGCCTATCCTCTGTAAGAGCGCAACCGGAGCCCCCGGGCCCGGTTGTTTTACTTATGCCCTCGATCAGATCCCGATACATCACACCGTGCGCGCTGGCGTGGATCGCGCTGATCGCCTTCTTCGGCTTCACCGCCACGGGCCGAGGCCGACACGCTGCTTCCGCCCGGCAACAAGGTCTTCTTCGGCGTGACCGACACCGGCGACGCCGAGGGCTACCGCTCCTTCGCCCAGGCGGTGGGCAAGCGCCCGGCCGTGATCCAGACCTTCCACCCGTGGGGCAACACGCTGTCGAAGGCGATGCCGCGCTGGCGCTCGATCAACGCGCGGCCGATGCTGCACATCACGACCAAGGCCGACGACGGCACGGAACTGATCACCCCCAGGGCGATCGCCTTCGGAAACGGCGACGACTACCTGGTCAGGCTGAACGCCGTGCTGAGCAAACAGCAGGTGCGCGCCTACATCCGGCCGATGGGCGAGCCCAACCGCTGCCTCAACCCCTACGCCGGCGTCGACTGCGCCGGCAACGTGCGCGGCGGTGCCTACGCGTTCAAGTGGTACCGCGCGGCGTTCAGGCGGATCGCGATCATCGTGCGCGGCGGCGCCAAGCGCGGCTGGATCAACGCCCGGCTGAAGCGCGTCGGGCTTCCGAAGGTCAAGCGCCAGGAAGACGCAGAGTTGCCGCGCAAGCTCAACGCGGCGCCGGTGTCGATGATCTGGAGCCCGCTGCCGGCCGGCTCGCCGACCGTCAAGGCCAATTACCCGGCCAAGTACTGGCCCGGGCGGGCGTGGGTCGACTGGGTCGCGACCGACTTCTACTCGCGCTACAACAACTGGAAGCACCTGAAGCGCTTCTACTCCAAGTGGGCAAAGCAGAAGAACCTGCCGATGGCGCTGACCGAGTTTGGCCTTTGGGGGGAGGACAAGCCCGGCTACGTGAAGCGCATCTTCCGCTTCACCAGGTCGAGGAAGCTGATGCGCATGATGGTCTACTACCAGGACTTCGGGCCTTCCAACGCCTTCCGGATCCAGAACTTCCCGAGGTCTCGCAAGGCGCTGAAGAACCAGCTCGCCAGGAACGTCTTCCCCCGTTACGCGCCGCGCTTCCCGCGGGAGGGCAGGCGGACCGGCAAGGGCGGCGGCGTGGACGTTCGCTGAGGCTCCTGCGGGAGCGCGCGTCGGTGACGGCGGCGCTTCACGGAGGCGGACGGTTCAGCGGAAGGCCGCGATCCCGGTCAGCGCCATGCCGACCGAGAGCGTGTGGATCTCGTCGGTCCCTTCGTAGGTGAGAACCGACTCGAGGTTGTTCGCGTGGCGCAGCACCGGGTACTCGAGCGTGACGCCGTTGGCCCCGAGTACGGTCCGAGCCATGCGGGCGACCTCGAGCGCGGCGCGCACGTTCTGGCGCTTGCCGAAGCTGACCTGCTCGACGGTCAGCAGGCCCTCGTCCTTGAGGCGGCCGAGGTGGAGGGCGAGCAGGTAGGCCTGCTGCACGGCCGCGGCCATGTCGGCGAGCTTGGTCTGGGTCAGCTGGAACGAGGCGATCGGCTCGCCGAACTGCTCGCGCGTGAGCGAGTAGTCGAGCGCGGCCTCGAAGCACGAGCGGGCCGCGCCGACCACTCCCCAGACGATTCCGTAGCGGGCCTCGTTCAGGCAGCTGAGCGGGCCGCGAAGCGACTGGACCTCCGGCAGGCGGTTGGAGTCGGGCACTCGCACGTCGTCGAGGACGAGCTCCGAAGTGACGGACGCCCTGAGCGACAGCTTGCCGTGCATCTCGGGGGCGGTGAAGCCCTCGGTCCCGGCCTCGACCAGGAAGCCCTGGACGCCGTCTTCGGTCGTGGCCCAGACGACCGCGACGTCGGCGATCGAGCCCGAGGTGATCCACATCTTCGAGCCGTTGATGACCCACTCGTCACCGTCTCGCACGGCCTTCGTCTTCATGCTGCCCGGGTCCGAGCCCGAGTCCGGCTCGGTCAGGCCGAAGCAGCCGATCTTCTCGCCGGCAGCCAGCGCCGGGAGCCAGTTCTGCTTCTGCTCTTCGCTGCCCCACTTCCAGATCGAGAACATCGCCAGCGAGCCCTGGACCGAGCAGAAGGACCGCAGCGCGCTGTCGCCGGCCTCGAGCTCCATGCAGGCGATGCCGTAGGCGACCGCGCTCGACCCGGCGCACCCGTAGCCGGTCAGGTGCATGCCGAGCAGGTTGAGGTCGCCGAGCGCCTTCGGCACCGAGCGGTCGAAGGTGCCGTTCTCGAAGTGCTCGTTGACGCCGGGCAGGTACTTCTCGTTGACGTATCGGGCGACCGACTCCTTGATCAGCCTTTCTTCGTCGCTGAGCAGCCGGTCGATCTCGAGGAAGTCCTTGGGCTTCATAGCGGTCCATTATGACTGCCGCCCACCGCGCGCGGGCGCCGCGGGACCCACGTGGCCTGCGCGCGGGCAGGCCGGGACCCGCGTGACGTGCCCGCCCGCCTGTCGCCTGTTCAGCCGGAACCGGACCGGATAGGCTGGCCGGCATGCAGATAGGGGGAACCCTGGTCAACGCGGTCGTACGAATAGCCGTGCTCGCAGCCACGTTGGCTCTGGTCTATTTCTTCATTCTCAGGCCGATCCTCGATACGACCGAAACCGTCAGCGGCGGCATCAGCGGCAACCTCGAGAAGACCTTCGACGAGATCAACCAGGCCTTCGACGAGGCCGGCGGGCAGAAGCGTGGCATCACCCAGGTCCAGATCAGGCGGCAGATCAACCAGGCCGACGGAAAGAGCCAGCAGAAGCTGATCAACTGCATCGAGCGGGCCCGTCAGGACATCGAGCGCATCCAGCGCTGCGCCAACCGCTTCGGCTACTGAGCCGCGGCTGAGGGCCTCGCCTTGCCGCCTTCGTCCGCCTGCTCTAGCATGCGACGCGTTCAGATGAATACGCCGAGCCCGGCTTCTTCGTGGAGCCGGGGCGGGGGACCCACTGGATGAAGGCGATAGCCCGAATCCCGGGGCGAATCGGACCGCGGTCCGTAGCGCAGCTTCTTCAGCGCGAGCCCGTCAGCTAACCCCGCAGGCATGACGAAGAAGGAGGTGCCAGATGGATCTGAATAACCAGCTGATCGATCCGGTCGTCGAGGTGACGGGCGCCCGCGCCGTATTCGCCTACACGGTCGGTGGAATCATCGGCACGGCGATCGCCCTGCCGGTGCTGGTCGGCGTCTTCGGCGTCTGATCGACACGGGCCCGGCCCGGCTTCGAAGGCCGGGCCGGCGCACCGTGTTCCGGCGGATGGTCAGCCATGCACCCGCACGGTCACCGGCCGGGAGTCGGCCGGCAGGTATGGAAAGTCCTGCGCGGGCAGCAGGCTCGCGCGCAGGCGGATCTTCGCCCGCCCGGTGATGTAGCGGAACCTGTAGGCGGCCCGGAAGCGGCCGAAGCGGTCTGTCCGTGTTACCAGCACGGGCCGCCAGGAGCGCGCGCTGCGCTCGAAGTACCGGACCGCGACCACGCTGCCCCGCGAAGGATGCCGAGCCGCGCCCGACCTGACCCGCCCGCGGAACCGGATCCTCTGTCCCGTCCTCAGCCGCAGCGGCCTGGCCGTGAAGCTCAGTGACCCGCGCACACCGAGCCGCATCGATGCCGCCGAGGATCCCGAGCTGCGCCGGTCCCCGGCGAAGCTCGCCGTGACCCTTCGCGAAGTGCCGGGCCCCAGCCTCATCGCAAAGCCGCCGTCGGATCCGGTCTTCAGCAGCCGGACCGAGCGGCCCGACCTCGACCCCGAGCCGGGCCGCTCGGTCACGACCACGGTCTTGCCGCCGACCCCGCGCCCGCCGTCACCGGTCAGCCGGCCGCGGATCTTCGCCGGCCTGCCGAACGGGACGCGGATCGAGCGACCGCTGCTGCGCGGGCCGACCAGCCTCGCCTCGAGACGGGTCTCTTCCTTCAGCGGGGCCTTCAGGACGAGTCTCGTCCCGTCCGGACGGCGGTCGGACACGGCCTCGTTGCCGGCCAGGTCGCGGACCCGCGTGCGCACGTCGTAGCGCCCCGGCGGCAGATCGTCGGACGGGAAGGTCGCGCTCAGCATCGCCGTCGCACCGTCGGGATCGAAGCGCGTCGGCAGGTCGCGCCAATCGCCTCCGCCCTGCCGCCGGTAGGAGATCACGCCACCGGCCGGGCCCGAATGCTCGTCGCCGACCGTGGCCCGCAGCAGCTCGGGTGTGTCCTCTTCGGGGTGAAGGAGGAAGGCGACCGGATCGACGTCGTCGAGCCGCAGCGTGGCGGCCGCGGCAGAGGTCGCGTCCTCGTTTCCGGCGGCGTCGACCAGCCAGGCCGTGAACCGGTAGATCCCGGCGGTCGGCACCCCCAGCCCGGACAGCGCTTCGGTGGCTGCGATCGTGCGTATGCCCGTGTCGTACGAACCCGGGCCGGTGACGCGATACCGGACCGCGGAGACGGGCGACGCGACGCCCTGGCCGGGATTGGTCCAGCTCAGGTCGAAGGAGTTGGCGCTGCGCCATTCCTCTCCGCCGAGAACCGCGAGTCCGCGCGGGGCCGACGGGGCAGTGTTGTCGACACGCAGCGTGGCCGGCGCCGAGCAACCCCGGTTGCCGGCGAAGTCGACCGCGCAGCCGGTCACTTCGTGGGGGCCGTCGCTGAGCCGGCCGGTGTCGAGAGAGTGGCTTCCGTCGGCGGCGGTCCGGCACGGCTGCATCTTCTTCCCGCGCCATTGTCCGGCGATGCGGTCGATCTCGCAGGCGTGCTCGGTGCTCGCCCGGGTGGCGCCGTCGACGACGGTCTCGGCGTAGCGCAACCCGGAGCCGAGGTCCGTCGTGCGCCAGCCGAAGGCCTGGGTGCCGCGCAGCCAGGCGCCGGAGCGGAAGGCCCCGTCCAGCACGGCGACGGGCCTGGCCGGATCCTCGAGCGTCAGCGTCATGCCGCGTACGCCGGCCAGCGAGGTTCCGGTGACCGCGCAGAAGCGGTCGGACGGCAGCGCACACAGCAGCCTCGATTCGAAGGCGGCGACCGGCGGCGAGAAGGCACGCGAGAACTCGCGACGCGTCGTATCGGTCGAAGTGAACTGCGCGAAGGGCGTGAACGAACCACCGGGCGGCGCCGATCCGATCCGGTGCTGGAAGTTGTCCTTCAGCACGTGCCAGCGGGCGCCGTTGACGGTGACGATCGCGGTCCCGGGAGGGGCGTTCCAGCGCCACCGCGCGAACTTCGTGCCGCCGACCGCCGAGGTCGATCCGCGCGTGCCGCTGGTGATGTGCACGCCGTCCCACGGGTCGGACCCGGCCGGCACGCCGCACCATGAGCTGCGGTTGAACTTGTCGCTGGCGGTCTCGAGCCAGTTGCCGTCGTTGCCGACCTTCCACCCGCACTGGGCGACGGCGTAGCGCGCCGCATCCGCGCCGGGCAGCGGTCCGGCGAACAGCCAGGCCAGCGTGAACACCAGGCTCAAGGCGGGCGGGATCGTCAACAGTCGGGTCTTCATTCGAGGCTCCTCGCGTAGTGGCATCGCCACTGCAAGGGCCGGCTGGCGGACTCTCTCCCCCTCTCTGCCAGAATTGGCCCATGGCCCTACCCACCAAAGAGCAGGTAACCGAGAAGCTGACCGCCGTGATCGACCCGGAGCTGCGGCGCAACATCGTCGAACTCGGAATGGTCCGGTCGATCGAGATCAAGCCGGAGGGCCAGGTCGACGTGACCGTCTCGCTGACCACGCCCGGCTGCCCGATCCGCTCGCACTTCCAGCAGGCCGTGGTCTCCCAGGTCTCTTCGCTCGACGGCGTCACCGGCGTCGGCGTCGGCTTCGACGTGCTGTCCGACGAGGAGAAGGGCAACCTCCAGCAGGTGCTCGGCCGCAACAAGCTTCCCCAGGGTGCGCTGGCACAGGTGCGAAACGTGATCTGCGTCTCCTCGGGCAAGGGCGGCGTCGGCAAGTCGACCATGACCGCGAACCTCGCCGCCGCGCTCCAGGCCGAAGGCCATTCGGCCGGCGCCCTCGACTGCGACGTATACGGATACTCGATCCCGAGGATGCTCGGCGTCAACGTCAAGCCCGACGTCAACGGCGAGCGCAAGATCATCCCGCCGGAGTCGGCCTCGGGAGTCAAGACGATGTCGATCGGATACTTCGTCGAGGACAACTCGGCCGTCGTCTGGCGAGGCCCGATGCTCCACAAAGCGATCCAGCAGTTCCTCGAGGACGTCGCCTGGGACGAGCTCGACTACCTGCTGCTCGACCTCCCCCCGGGCACCGGCGACATCGCGATGACGCTCGCCCAGCTGCTGCCCCAGGCGAAGATAGCGATCGTTACGACTCCCCAGCCCGCGGCCCAGTCGGTGGCCCGCCGCTCGGCCGAGATGGCCGACAAGGTCGACCTCGAGGTGATGGGAGTCATCGAGAACATGTCCGGCTTCACGACGCCTTCGGGCGAGAACTTCTCGATCTTCGGTGAGGGCGGCGGCAAACTGCTTGCCGACGAGCTCGGGGTCCCGCTGCTCGGGCAGGTTCCGCTTTCGGAGGAGCTGCGCGAGCACGCCGACACCGGCAGGCCGCTGGTCGTCGAGCAGCCGGAGTCTCCGGCTGCCGCCGCGATCATCGAGGTCGCGAAGCGGATAATCGCCTCGACGCCGCGCGAGCTGCCGATGCTCCAGGCCGATGCCCCGACGTCGCCCGAGCCCCCGAAGATGGGCGCCAACGCGCGCGAGCTGCCGGTACTGCAGTAGCGGCGCCGGGACGCGCGCCGCGAAAGCCCCTGCGGGTCAGCCCTTGTTCTGGAAGTACTCGGCGTTCTTCTGGGTGAAGTGCGCCCATTCGGCGGGCAGCTGGTCCTCGGCGAAGCAGGCGTCAACCGGGCAGGCCTCGACGCAGGCGTCGCAGTCGATGCACTCGTCGGGGTCGATGAACAGCATCTCGACGCTCTCGTAGTCCGGCTCGTCCGGCGTCGGGTGGATGCAGTCGACGGGGCAGACCTCGACGCAGGAGTTGTCCTTGGTGCCGATACAGGGTTCTGCGATGACGTAGCTCATTGAGGGGTCTCCTGGGCTTCTTTGACGAGAGGCCCCATTCTAGGGATTCGCGGCGCGTCCCGGTCAATACACTCACGCCGATGCCCTCCCGAAACGGCTTTCAGCCTTGATTCTCCTCACCGGCGCGACCGGCTCCACCGGCTCACGCCTGCTCGAGAGGCTGCTCGGACAGGGCGAGGAAGTGCGGTGCCTGGTCCGCGAGCCGCGGCGGCTCGGTTCCCACCGGGTCGACGTCCAGATCACGATGGGGGACCTGCGCGAGCTTTCCGACCCGTACCTGCTGAGGCAGGCGATGCGCGGTGTCGACACGGTGATCCACCTCGCCGCGTCGCTGCGCGACCAGCCGCCGTACCGGGTCGAGGAACTGAACGGCCTGGCCACGGCGAGG
Organism: uncultured Solirubrobacterales bacterium; assembly: GCA_963701635.1. GTDB lineage: Bacteria > Actinomycetota > Thermoleophilia > Solirubrobacterales > 70-9 > 67-14. The sequence continues at coordinate 420,567 of CAVPAU010000001.1, read as the reverse complement.
CTGGTCCAGGCCGCGGAGCGGGTCGGCGTGGAGCGCTTCGTCTACTTCAGCGCGCTCAACGCCTCGCCGGTCCAGCGCACGCGCTTTTTCCGGTCGAAGTGGGCCGGCGAGAACGCCGTCGAATCCTCTTCGCTGGAGACGCTCGTCTTCCGCCCGTCGGTGGTCTTCGACCGGTCCGACCCATGGGTCACGCTGATGAGGCGCTTCTCCTTCCTGCCCGTGATGCCGGTCTCCGGGGACGGCAGGTCGGAGTACCAGCCGATCTGGGCCGACGACGCCGCGGCGGCGGTGACGGCCGCGCTGCGATCGGACGGCGGCGGAAGCTGGGACCTGGCCGGCCCGGAGCACATGAGCTACTCGCAGATGTCGGCGCTGGTGGCCCGGCTGGCGGGGCGGCCGCGTCCGCTGTGGCACGTGCCGCTGCCTGTCGTGCACCTCGGCCTCAGCGCGCTCTACGGGATCTTCGGGGAGACGGCCTTCGCAACCTGGCAGGAGGCCGAGCTGATGACCGTCTCGATGACCTCCGAGCACGGCGAGAGCGACGTCGTTTCGCTCGGGATCGAGCCGCGGACGATGGCCGAGGTCCTCGCCGGCTGAGGCGCGGTCTGCGCGGGCCGGGTCTGACCGGATCTGCGTTCGCGCATCCGGCCGAGACCGCCACGGCCCCGGCGACGCATCCGCCTGCCCGCACCGTCGCCGAAAGAAATTCACAGCGGTACCGCCCCGGGCACTAGTTTGAGAGAAACGAACCGAGCGGGCGGGGGACTGACCATGGCATTCGAGGAACTGAAGAAGACGCAGGGCGCGATGTGGGGTACCGGCCCGTTCGAAGAGGTGGAGGCGAGCATCGCCGATATGCACAGCGGGCTCTTCAACCGGGTCGGATCGCATGAAGGCAGACCCTGGCTCGACGTCGGATGCGGAACCGGCGGAGTGTCTGTACTCGCCGCGGTTGACGGCGCCGACGTGACCGGCGTGGACCTGGCTCCCAACCTGATCGACACAGCGAAGAGGCGGGCGCAGGAACGAGGCGTCGACGTGGACTACCAGGTCGGCGACGTCGAGGACCTCGACTTCGACGACGGAAACTTCGGGATCGTCACTTCGTCCGTCGGGGCGATGTTCGCCCCCGACCAGAAAGCGGCGGCGTCCGAGATGGCCCGCGTCTGCGCGCCCGGAGGGAACCTGGCGCTCTCCGCATGGCGACCGGACGGAGGTGTGGGCCGGTTCTTCATGTTCATGCGGCAGTTCCAGCCCCAGCCGCCGCCCGAAGGGGTCGGCAACCCCCTCGACTGGGGACGCGAACAGCACGTGGAGGACCTGCTCGGCGATTCTTTCGAGCTCGAGTTCGAGGAGTTGGATTCAACGTTCGAGATCGGCTCGGGGGAGCAGTTCTGGGATCTGTACTCGCGCGCTTTCGGGCCTACGCGCGTGCTGGCCGAGTCGATGGACGACGAGCGCCGCGCCGAATTCCGCGAGGCCTTCATCGAATTCGCCGAGCGCGACCGCGACGGCGACATGATCAGGCAGTCGCGCACCTACCTGGTGACCACGGGAGTCCGCCGGCACGCATAGACGGCGCCCTCGACCGGCCAGCTTGCCGGGCCCGGCTCCCGGCTTCCTGGGCCCGGCTTCCGGCTTCCTGGGCCCGGCTTCCGGCTTCCTGTCATGCACTGGAGTCGAAAGTGGGTCAGTCCGGCCCGCTTTCGACTCCAGTGGCTTGCCGGTGCGGCGCCGTGGACGAAAAAAGGCCCGGGATCTCTCCCGGGCCTTTCGGCGGAGGCGGGCCCTGCGGCCTCGCCCCCGGACTTTCGACGGAGTCGAAGGTCCTTACATCATGCCGCCCATTCCGCCCATGTCGGGCATCGCGGGGGCGCCTGCGCCGCCTTCCTCCGGCGGCTCGGCGATGATCGCCTCGGTGACGAGGATGTTCTTCGCGATCGATGCGGCGTTCTGCAGGGCAGAGCGCGTCACAACGGTCGGGTCGAGGACGCCGTCCTTGACCATGTCGCCGTACTCGCCACTAGCCGCGTTCAGGCCTTCACCGGCCTTGAGCTCGCGGACCTTGTTGACCACGACCGAGCCTTCGAGACCCGAGTTCTCGGCGATCTGCCGGACCGGCTCCTCGAGGGCGCGGTGGATGATCTGCGCGCCCGTGCGCTCGTCGATGTCGTCGAACGAATCGACGTCGAGACCGTCCTGGGCGTTGAGCAGAGCGACTCCGCCGCCGGGGACGATGCCCTCTTCCAGCGCCGCACGGGCTGCCTGGAGGGCGTCCTCGACGCGGTGCTTCTTCTCCTTCATCTCGGTCTCGGTGGCAGCTCCGACCTTGACCACGGCAACGCCGCCGGCCAGCTTGGCGAGGCGCTCCTGGAGCTTCTCGCGGTCGAACTCGGAGTCGGTGTTCTCGATCTCCGACTTGATCTGCTTGATCCGTCCCTTGATGTCGTCGGCATCGCCGGCGCCGTCGATGATCGTCGTCGTGTCCTTGGATACGACGACGCGGCGGGCCTGGCCGAGCTGGCCCAGCTGGGTGTTCTCCAGCTTCAGGCCCATCTCCTCGGTGATGACCTCACCGCCGGTCAGGATGCCGATGTCCTCGAGCATGCGCTTGCGGCGGTCGCCGAAGCCCGGCGCCTTGACCGCGACACCGGTGAAGGTGCCACGCAGCTTGTTGACGACCAGCGTCGCGAGGCATTCGCCCTCGACGTCCTCGGCGACGATCAGCAGCGGCTTGCCGCCCTGCATGACCTGCTCGAGGATCGGCAGCACGTCGCGGACCGAACCGATCTTCTGGTTGGCGATCAGCACGTACGGCTCTTCGAGCACGGCTTCCATCCGGTCCTGGTCGGTGACCATGTACGGCGAGATGTAGCCCTTGTCGAACTGCATGCCCTCGGTGAACTCGAGCTCCATGCCGAAGGTCTGGCCTTCTTCGACGTTGACCACGCCGTCCTTGCCGACCTTCTCGATCGCGTCGGAGATCGTGTTCCCGATCTCGTCGTCGGCGGCCGAGATGGCTGCCACGCGGGCGATCTGCTCCTTGCCGTTGATCTCCTTCGACTGCTTGTCGCGAAGGTTGGCGACGACCTCGTCGACGGCCTTCTCGATGCCACGGCGAAGCGCCAGCGGGTTGGCCCCGGCGGCGACGTTCTTCAGGCCCTGGCGCACGATGATCTGGGCGAGCAGGGTCGCGGTCGTGGTTCCGTCACCGGCCACGTCGTTGGTCGCCGTGGCGACCTCGCGGACCAGCTGGGCGCCCTGGTTCTCGAAGACGTCCTCGATCTCCACTTCGCGGGCGATCGTGACACCGTCGTTGGTGATGGTCGGCGCGCCGAACTTCTTGTCGAGAACGACGTAGCGACCCTTGGGGCCGAGGGTGACCTTGACTGCATCGGCGACGGCGTCGACGCCGGCCTGCAGGGCTCCTCGTGCTTCTTCTGCGAACTTCAGCTCCTTGTGAGCCATATTTCTTCCTTACCTCCTGGAAATTCCGGGTTTGAGGGGTTACTGGACCTTGGCGAGGACGTCCGACTCACGCAGGACGAGCAGCTCGTCGCCCTCGACCGTGATCTCGGTTCCGCCGTACTTGGAGTAGAGGACCTCGTCGCCTTCGCTCACGTCGAGCGGGCGGCGGCTTCCGTCTTCGGCGATGGCGCCGTCACCGACGGCCACGACCGAGCCCTTCTGGGGCTTCTCCTTGGCCGTTTCGGGGAGCACGAGACCGCTTGCGGTGGTCTCCTCTTCCTCGACCGGCTTGACGATCAGCCTGTCCCCGAGGGGCTTGAGCTTCATATCTGTTTACCTCCGTTGGTCATGAATTCCTGAATACAGCGTTGATCTCAGCTTGTTTCTGGCACTCTACCAATGAGAGTGCCAACGCCGTCGAACCATACAGGTTCCGACGCCTCAGTCAAGTGAAATCTCAGTGAAGGACGCTCAGGAGACCGAACGGAAGTCGCGCAGCTCAACCCCGAGGTGGCCGGCCAGGCCCTCGGCACCGGCTTTCATCACGTGGTCGTGGCCGTGGACGAAGATCGGCCTCGCGACCGGGGCGAGGAACTCCATCCACCGGCGCTCAGCGCGCACGTTCCAGTCGAGGGTGACGTCGGTCCAGCCCTGATACTCGCTCAGCGTCCACGCACCGGATCCCGACAGGTCACCGGTCGCGAGGCCCTTCAGGTATTCGGGCTCGCGGCGTTCGACCGCCTCGACCGAGAACCTGAACACGTAGCCGATCGGCCCCCGCCACCTCGAGCTGGCCCTCTGGCCGATCCCGTCGGGGCCGCCGGGGTCCGTCTCCACGATCTCCTCGAGCCCGGGCCACCAGTCGGCCCACGACTTGAAGTCGTCGATCGCCTCGAAGACCGTCTCCCGGGACGCGGCGAGCTTCCATCTGGAGCAGAAATCGAACGTCGAGGCTGAAGTCTCGACCGGCATCAATTCGGCGACGGAACCGTTCCGAAGCCGCCGATACCGGGCTCGACGACCTGGGAGAAGTGGATCACGGTCACCTGTGCGTCGGCGTCGATCGGCCGGTCGTAGATGCGCTCGAGGAAGCCGCGCGTCTCCTCGACCCGCCGGAACTCGGGGTTGTCGCGCTCGATCTCCCGCGGCGAGAGCTGCGAGAGCCGCTTGACCACGACCTCGTCGATGACCGCTGAGAAAATCTTCTCCCGTCGCGAGTGACGGGAGCCGATCGTCACCCAGACGATCTGGCTGCGCTCGTACTTGGCCGACTTGTCGCCGAGCCGGATCGCCGCGGTCTTGCGGCCGCGTCTCAGCTGGTCGGCGAACAGCGGCGAGTAGAAGTTCAGTGCGAAGAGCCCTTGTGCCATCCGGTCAGAATATGTAGTTGCCGAGCTTGGCGGGTTCCAGCACGGTCACCTGGCCGCGGCCGGCCCGGACCACACCCGAGCGTTCGAGGTCGGCGAGGAAGCGGCTGACGCTCTCCCGCGAGGTCCCGGCGAGCTGGGCCAGGTCGGCCTGGTTCATCCTGATCGTCACCTCGTGCTTCGAGCCGTCGGGCGATTCGTCGGCGACCAGCTGGGACAGCACACCGGCCACGCGCGACGGCACGGTCTGGAACGACTGCCTCGAGATGCGCTCGTTGGTCGCGCGCAGCCGGCGGGTGAGCGCAGCGACCATCTTCACCGTGATCTCCGGGTTGCGCTCGAGCAGGGCGCGCACGTCGTTGGCCGGCAATGCGAGAAGCTCGCCTTCGCCTCCGAGGGTCTCGAGGCTGGCCGAGCGCACCTCGCCGTCGAGCATCGCCAGCTCGCCGACGATGTCCCCTTCGCCCAGCGTGGCAAGCGTGATCGCCCTGCCGTCGGGATGCTCCCGGGTCACGCGGAAAGTGCCCGAGCGCACGATGTAGCAGGCATCCGATGTGTCTCCCTCGTGGAAGACGCGCGTGGACGGCGGGTACGAGCGCGGGACCGCGACACGCGAAACCCTCTCGAGCTCGGCATCCTCGAGTTCCGCGAACAGCGGAACGCTCCGGATCAGCCTGACGACGCTGTCCTTCTCCTCTTCCACACGGCGAGTATCGCGCAACACGGCCGCAGATGCCCGGGACGGCGGCTTCCGGCCCTGTCGCCCCCGCCCCGATCCGGCCCGAACGGGTCTTCCGGGCCGGCTCAGCTCTGGCAGGCCGGGCACCAGTAGGTGGTCCGGTTGTCGTCGCCCTGCCCGCGCGAGCGGATCGCGCCGCCGCAGGCCGGACACGGCCGGCCGCTCCGGCGATAGACCCGGCCGGGCCGCCGGCCGGTCTCCACGCCGCGCTCCATCTGCGCCGCCGCCGTCTCGACCACGGACGCGATGCGGCCGGGCTCGAAGCTCTCGACCGGGCGCCACGGGTCGACCCCGGCCTCGAAGCAGGCCTCGCTCTTGAAGATGTTGCCGATCCCGGCCACGAGGCGCTGGTTCAGCAGAGCCTCGCCGAGCTCAACCGGTCCGGCGGCCGAAACGTTCGCCGCGGCGGCCGCGACCGCTTCTTCTCCGCCGAGGATGTCGGGGCCGAGCAGTGCGAGCCGGCTGTCCCGGTTGAGCTCCGCGGGACGGACGAGCCGCAGCGTGGGGCCGCCGAACTGCACCAGTTCGACCTCGCCGAGGCCGAGGATCAGCCAGGCCGAACGCCGCGGCCTGCGCCAGCGCCGGCCCGGTCCGTAGGCGTACCAGCCTCCGACCATGCCCATGTGGGCGTGGAGGACCAGGTCGTCGTCGAAGCGCAGCAGCAGGTGCTTGCCGTGCGTCTCGGTGGCATCGAGACGGCGCCCGACCAGACGGGAGGCGCCGGCCCGCAGCGGGCTCCTCGGATTCGGGGCCTCCGCGCTCTCCACGGTGCGGCCTTCGAAGGCGGACTCGACCAGACGGGCCATTCGCACTATCGAGTCCCCTTCTGCCATCAGGCGGGCACGACCATCTTGCGCGGCTGGCGGCTGAAGCCGGCCGCCAGCAGCAGTGGCTCGAAATCGGAGCCGATCAGCGGCTCACCGTCGAAACGCTCGATCTTCAGCGGCGGAATGGTCCCGTTCTCGGCCGCCTCGACGAAGGCGCCGAGCAGCCCGGACAGCTCCGGTCCTTCCAGGCCCGGGACCAGCCTGAGGATGCCCTTGCCGCCCTTCTCGAGGAAGAGCAGCGGCTCGCCGGCCCGCATCAGCAGGAAGGACCCGGGCGTGCGCGAAGGACGGCGGCGGCTCTCCTGCTTCGGCCACGGAAGCGTGGCACCGTAGGGGTTGGCCGGGTCAGTGCTGGCGAGGATGGTGAGCTGGTCGTCGTCCACCGGCTGCGAGCGCAGCCGCTCGACGGCCCCGGCCAGTGCGAACTGGGCCCCGCCGAGGCCTTCGATGAAGTAGCCGCGCCGTGCCGACCCGAGCACCTCGAGGTTCGAGAGCTCCGGATACAGCGTGGAGAAACCGCCGGGCACGCCTTCGGCCAGCGCCATCTCCCTGGTCAGGATGCCGTGGCGCTCGAGCATCAGCTCGGCCTGGGCGCGCAGGCGCGGACCAAGCGCCGGCGCGTTTTTGAACAGCGGGGCGGTCAGCGACCAGCGACCCTGGACCGTCGGCCCGGCGGCGGCCCGGCGGCGCGAGAAGCGGCGGCCGCGAGACCCGCCTTTCGGCACCGCCCTGAGTCGCGGCGCCCTGAGCGGCGCGAACGAGTCGTTGGTCGCCTCGCCGGCGAAGGCGAGGTCCCAGATCGCCGAATGCAGCTCCTCGGGCGCATGGTCTAGTTCGGCGACGATGTCGAGCCAGAAGGTCGGCCCCTGCTCGAGCCGCTGCCTGATCGCGTCGTGGACCGGGCCCTCGGGCCGCTCCAGCTTCGCGTTCGACGGCGGCGGCCCGGCCAGCCGCACGTCCTCGCGGAAGTAGAGCGCGACGCGGCCGTCGCTGCGGCCGATCGCACCGGCGCCGATCCAGACCAGCTCTCCGCTCGTACACAGCTCGTCGAGCCAGTTCCGGCTGTAGCTGCCGACCCTGCGCGGCAGCACGTCGCGCTCCCAGACGGCGGGCGTCAGCGCCACCCCCTGGAGCGGAACGAGTACCTCCCGCAGGCGGTCCGGGCCGGCCCCGGCGCGGCGGTAGCGGTCGACGCCCTGCCACGAGGCGAGGAAGCGCGCGTAGGTACGGGCGTCGGCCGGCTCGACCTCCTGGCGCAGGTGGGCGAGGCTGGCCCGGCGCACGCGACGCAGCACGTCGGCCTCGCACCACTCGCGCTCGGTGCCGCCGGGCAGGATCTCGCCGCGGACCAGCACGCCCTCGGTCTCGAGCTGCTTCAGGACGGGGGTCGGGTCGATGCCGTACCGCGCCCGCAGCTGGGCGGTCGGGAACGGGCCGTGGGTGCGCGCGTAGCGGGCGAACAGGTCAGCCAGCGGCTCCGGCCGCTCCTCGAGGCAGGACTGCGGCAGCCCGCCCGGCGGGGATACGCCGAGCGCGTCGCGGTACATGCCGGCGTCCTCGGAGGCGATGAAGCGGGCCTCGCCGTTGACCCTGACTTCGGCCGCGCGGCGCTCCCTGACCAGGTTGTCCACCATCGAGCGGCCCGAGTAGCCCTCGGCCACGCGCGCCTCGACCTCTTCGATCGTCAGGTCGCCGAGCCGGCGCAGGATCTGCTGGAGGGCGTCGCGGTCCTCGGCCCGGCCGTGCTCGCTCAGGTGCTGCAGCGACTCCTCGACCTCGAGCAGCGCGCCGGGCTCGATCAGCTCGCGCAGCTCGTCCTGGCCGAGCAGCTCTCGCAGCAGCTCGCGGTCGAGCGACAGCGCCGTCGCCCGCCGCTCGGCGTTCGGCGTATCGCCCTCGTACATGTAGGTGGCGACGTAGTCGAACAACAGCGATGAGGCGAACGGCGACGCGGTCGGCGTCTCGACCTCGACCAGCGAGATCTCCCGCGAGTGGATGCCCCTGAGCAGGCGGTCGAGCGCCGGCAGGTCGAAGACGTCCTGCAGGCATTCGCGGTAGGTCTCGAGAATGACCGGGAAGCGCGGGAAGTCCTGGGCGACCTCGAGCAGGCTCTGGGACTTCAGCCGCTGCTGCCAAAGCGGCGTGCGCTTGCCCGGGTAGGCGCGCGGGATCAGCAGCGAGCGCGCGGCGTTCTCGCGGAAGCGGGCGCCGAACAGCGCCGAGGTGCCGAGCTCGCGAACGACGAGGTCCTCGAGCTCGTCGGGCTCGATCAGGACGAGGTCGCTCGACGGCGGCTCGTCGGCGTCGGGCAGGTGGATCGCGATGCCGTCGTCGGAGTAGATCGCGTCGGCTTCGAGTCCTTCCTCGTCACGCAGCTTGCGGGCGATCGCCATTCCCCAGGCCGAGTGCACGCGACCGCCGAAGGGAGAGAGCACGCAGAGCCGCCAGTCGCCGATCTCGTCGCGGAAGCGCTCGATCACGATCGTGCTGTCCGACGGCACCACTCGCGTCGCCTCCTGCTGCTCGCGCAGGTATGCGACGAGGTTGCCCGCGGCCAGCGGGTCGAGGTGGTGGGATTTCTCGAGCTCGGCCGGGTCGGCGTCGACGGCCTCGCGCGAGAACGCGCCGATTGCCTCGCCGAGCTCGGCCGGACGGCCGATCCCGTCGCCGCGCCAGAACGGGATCGCGCCCGGCACGCCGGGCGCCGGAACCACGATGACCCGGTCGCGGGTGATCTCCTGGATGCGCCAGCTCGACGCGCCGAGCAGGAAGACCTGGCCGGCCCGCGCCTCGTAGACCATCTCCTCGTCGAGCTCGCCGACCCGGCGGCCGTCGGGCAGGTGGACGCCGTAGAGCCCGCGGTCGGGGATCGTGCCGGCGTTCGTCACGACCAGGGAGCGCGAGCCCTTGCGGCCCTCGATCGTGCCTTCGGTCCGGTCCCAGACCAGCCTCGGCCGCAGCTCGGCGAAACGATCCGACGGGTAGCGACCGTCGAGCATGTCGAGCACGTTCTCGAAAAGCTCCTGCGAAAGCTCGGAGAACGACGCGGTCGCCTTGACCAGCTCGAGGGCGTCGCCGGTCTGCCACCTGTCGAGGGCCGCCATCGAGACCAGGTGCTGGGCGAGCACGTCGAGCGGGTTGGCCGGGATCACCGTCTCCTCGATCTCGCCGGACCGCATTCGCTGGGTCACCACGGCGCTCTCCAGCAGGTCCCCCCGGAACTTGGGGAAGATCCGGCCCTTGGAGACCTCTCCGAGGCCGTGCCCGGCCCGGCCGATGCGCTGGAGCCCGCGGCTGACCGACTTCGGCGATTCGACCTGGATCACCAGGTCGACCGCGCCCATGTCGATTCCCAGCTCGAGCGACGAAGTGGCCACGAGGCAGGGGATCAGGCCCGACTTCAGCTGCTCCTCGACCTGGGTGCGCTCCTCGTGGGACAGCGAGCCGTGGTGGGCCCGGGCCAGCGGCAGTCCCGACCCACCTTCCGACCCCGCCCCACCCTCCGGTTCGAGAATCCGTCGCTCGGCGGTGTCTTCTCGAACCGATCCGTCGGGGGCGCCGTCAGAGCTCGCCGCCCCACCTTCCGGTTCGAGAATCCGTCGCTCGGCGGTGTCTTCTCGAACCGATCCGTCGGGGGCGCCGTCAGAGCTCGCCGCCCCACCCTCCGGTTCGAGAATCCGTCGCTCGGCGGTGCCTTCTCGAACCGGTCGTTCGGGGGCGCCGCCGGTGGCGGTCTCGGTGGCAGTCGGATGGGGGTCCTCTCCGGTCTCTCCCTCCTCGTCGAGCTCGTTCAGGCGCTGGGCGAGGCGCTCGGCGGCGCGGCGGTTGTTGACGAAGATGATCGTCGAGGTGTGCTGTCTGACCAGCTCGAGCAGTTCGGGATAGATGGCCGGCCAGATCGAGCGGATCTGCTCGGCTCCGGACCCCTCTCCTTCGCGTTCGACCACGCCGGGATTGCTCATGTCCTCGAGCGGGACGACGATCTCGAGGTCGAGCTCCTTGCGCCGGCCGCTGTCGACGATCGTGCACTTCCGGCCCGGCCCGACCAGGAACCTGCCGACCCTCTCGAGCGGCCGCTGCGTCGCCGAGAGGCCGATGCGCTGGACCGTGCGCGCAGCCCTTTCGGAGGCCTCGCCAGCCCCGGGCTCGCCACCGCCGGGCTCTCCACCCCCGGCGTCGCTGCCGGCACCGTCGCCGGCGCCGGAGCCGTCCGGCCCGAACCGGACCAGGTACTCGAGCCGCTCCAGCGTCATCGCGAGATGGGCTCCGCGCTTCGTCGCGGCCACGGCGTGGATCTCGTCGACGATCACGGTCTCGACCGAGTGGAAGATCTCCCGCGCCCCCGAGGAGATCATCAGGTACAGCGACTCGGGCGTCGTGATCAGGATGTCCGGCGGGCTGCGCCGCATCCGCGCGCGCTCGGACTGCGGCGTGTCGCCCGTCCTCAGCGCCACCGAGATGTCGGCACCGATGCCGCGCAGGGGCGCCTTCAGGTTGCGCTCAATGTCGTAGGAGAGCGCCTTCAGCGGCGAGACGTAGACCAGCTTTACGCCGGCGGGGCGATCCGGCCGCCGGGCCAGGCTGTCGATCCCCCAGAGGAAGGCGGCCAGCGTCTTGCCCGAACCCGTAGGGGCGCAGATCAGCGTGTGCTCGCCCGAGGAGATCGCACCCCACCCCTCGCCCTGGGCCGGGGTTGCCGACTCGAACGACGCCTCGAACCAGCGCCGGACCTCCGGACTGAAAGGAGACAGTGGATCCTGGGTCGGTTTCGCGGCCATGGTCAACCCCCGAAGGTTAGACCCCGGCGGGACCGGATCCGGAATCCCGCGCGGGCAGCGGAATCCGTCGGCCCGAGGGCCGGCCGGCGGCATCCCGGCCGCCTGACGCGGCTTCCGGTCCGGAAGGCGCCGGGGTCAGAAAGGCAGCGAGTCGGCGACCTCGGACAGCCGCGGGGCCGTACGGTCGCGGTCCGAGAGCAGCGGCTCGTCCACGGGCCACTCGATCCCGACCCCGGGGTCGTCCCAGGCAATTCCCGCTTCGGTGGCCGGGTCGTAGAGGCTCGACAGCTGGTACGAGACGTCCGCCCGTTCGCTCAGCACGGCGAAACCGTGGCCGAAACCGACCGGCACGAACAGCTGCCGGTGGGCGCGGTCGTCGAGCACGTGGCCCTCCCACTGGCCGAATGTCGCGGATTTGCGCCTCAGGTCCACCGCGACGTCGAAGATCTCGCCGCTGCTGCAGCGGACCAGCTTCGCCTGGCCCGGCCGGGTCTGGAAGTGGATCCCCCGCAGCGTCCCGCGCGAAGAGCGCGAGGCGTTGTGCTGGACGAATCCGGTGTCGACGCCGAGCTCGCGCCAGGTCCCGGCGCGGAAGGTCTCGACCAGGAAGCCGCGCTCGTCGCCGTGCACGTCGGGCTCGATCAGCACGAGCCCCTCGAGCCCGGTTTCGAGCCGGCGGGCCATCAGGTCAGCTTCGTGCCGTAGTGGCGCTCGTAGTACTCGCGGAACTCGCCGGAGCGCAGCGGCTGCCACCACTCGGGGTGGTCGCGGTACCACGAGACCGTGCGCTCGATCCCCTGCTCGAAGTCCACCTGCGCCTTCCACCCGAGCTGCTCGACACGCGTCGAGGCCAGCGAGTAGCGGCGGTCGTGGCCGAGGCGGTCCTCGACGTAGTCGATCAGCGACTCGTCGCGGCCGGTGAGCTCGAGGATTCTGGTTACCACGTCGATGTTCGCGAGCTCGTCCGGCCCGCCGACGTTGTAGACGAGGCCGGCCCGGCCGCGCTCGAGCACGATGTCGATCGCCCGGCAGAAATCGTCGACGAACAGCCAGTTGCGGACCTGCGCCCCGTCGCCGTAGACCGGGATCCGGTCACCGTTTATCGCGTTGAGGATGACCACCGGGATCAGCTTCTCGGGATGCTGGCGCGGTCCGTAGTTGTTCGACGCGCGAACGATCAGGCAGTCGGTGTCCCACGTGTGGCGGAAGGCCGAGACGATCAGGTCGCCGCCGGCCTTCGAGGCCGAGTACGGCGACGACGGATCGAGCGGCGAGGCCTCGGTGAACGAGCCCTCGGCGATCGAGCCGTAGACCTCGTCGGTCGAGATCTGGAGGTGCCGGATGCCGGCGTCGCGTGCCGCCTCGAGCAGGACGAACGTGCCGAAGACGTCGGTCTGGATGAAGGCGTCGGGCTCGTCGATCGATCGGTCAACGTGCGACTCTGCCGCGAAGTTGACGACGGCGTCGCACTGTGCGACCAGCTCATGGACCGACTCGCGGTCGCAGATGTCGCCTTCGACGAAGCGCAGCCTGTCCTCCGGCAGCCCCTCGAGGTTCGCGCGGTTGCCGGCGTAGGTCAGCTTGTCGAAGACGACGACTTCGCCGTCCGGCCTGCTCTCGAGGTGGTTGCGCACGAAGCTCGAACCGATGAAGCCGGCCCCGCCGGTAACCAGCAGTCTCATGTCGTTTCCTCCTGAATCGTCGAGTTCCGCTGGGCGAGGTAGCTGGTCAGGCCGTCCTGCCACGAAGGCAGTTCGATCGCGTGCCGGTTCTGGCTGGCGAGGGCCGAGTTCGCCGGTCGCTGCGCGGCGCGCCCGAGCATGTCGCTGGTCGCGCCCAGCGTGACCACCTCCATCCCGGCGCGCTCGAAGATCTCGCGGGCGAAGTCGTACCAGGAGCAGCTGCCGGCCGCCGCCATGTGGTGCAGGCCGAATGAATCGGAATCAATCAGCCTGATCAGTCCGTAGGCGAGGTGCCACGTGTAAGTCGGCGACGCGACCTGGTCGTGGACCACGAGGACCTCGCCTCCTTCGCCGAGGCGCAGCATCGTGTCGACGAAGTTCGGGCCGCCGATGCCGAACAGGCCGGACGTGCGGACGACGAACGAGCGGCGGCTGACCGCCACGGTCGCCTGCTCACCGGCCAGCTTGGTGCGGCCGTAGGCCGAGATCGGTGCCGGCAGGTCGGTCTCCACGTACGGACCTTCCTTGCCGCCGTTGAAGACGTAGTCGGTCGATACGTAGAGGACTTTGGAGCCGACCTCTTCGGCAGCCGCGGCGACGTTGCCGGCGCCCGTGGCGTTGACCTCGAAGGCCTGCTCCTCCTGCGACTCGGCGCCGTCGACGTCGGTCCACGCCGCGCAGTTGATCACCATGTCGGGGCGGTCGATGTTGAACCGCCGGCCGACCCGGTCGGCGTCGGTCACGTCAAGCCCGCTGTGGTCGTACGGGAAGACTTCGTGCCCGGCGTTCTCGGCCGCGATCACGACGTCGCGCCCGAGCATTCCGCCCGCGCCTGCGACCAGGACCTTCATCAGATGATCTCGATCTCGGCGCGGTCACCGACCAGCATGCGCAGGGTCCGGGCGGGCCCGTTGCTCTTCACGACGCGGACCCGGCGGCCGAGCAGGCTCGCCTCGAGCCGGCTGGGCAGGTCCTCGACCACCGAGTCGGAGAGGATGATCGAGTGCTCGACCTCCGAGCGCCTGACCTCGACGCGTTCGCCGAGCGACGTGTAAGGGCCGACGTACGAGTCTTCGATGACCGCGTCGCGGCCGATGATCACGGGACCGCGGACCAGCGAGCGCCGCACCACGGCTCCTTCTTCGAGCACGACCCTGCCCTCGAGACTCGAGTCCTCGGTGCGGCCCTCGTCGGAAGAGACGATCTCGTCGAGTACGAGGCGGTTGGCTTCGAGCATGTCCTCGAGCCGGCCGGTGTCCTTCCACCAGCCGCCGACCACGCGCGAGCGCACGTCGCCACCCTTCTCGATCAGCGACTGGATCGCCTCGGTGATCTCCAGCTCCCCCCGCCACGAGGGCTCGAGGCCGCGCGCGGCTTCGATGATCGCGGGTGAGAAAAGGTAGACACCGACCAGGGCGAGGTTCGACGGCGGGTCTTCCGGCTTCTCGACCAGCCTGACCACGTTCTCGCCCTCCAGTTCGGCGACACCGTAGGAGCTCGGGTCCGACACCGGGGTCAGCATGATCGAGGCGTCGGGCCGCTCCCTCTCGAATGCCTCGACCAGGTCGGTGATGCCCTCGCGCAGCAGGTTGTCGCCGAGGTACATGACGAAGGACGAGTCACCGAGGAAGTCTTCTGCCGTCAGCACGGCATGCGCGAGGCCGGCGGGCTCGTCCTGGACGATCCAGGTGATGGAGGCGCCGAAGGCGGAGCCGTCGCCGACGGCTTCGCGGATCTCGTCGCCGGTCTGCGGCGCGATGACGATGCCGATATCGCCGACCCCGGCCTCGACCAGTGCCTCGATCCCGTAGAACAGCACCGGCTTGTTGGCAACCGGAACCAGCTGCTTCGCAGACGTATGCGTGATCGGCCGCAGCCGCGTGCCGGCACCTCCGGAGAGAATCAGTCCTTTGAGCTCGCTCATCCGGGCTAAAACTACCCGGATCCGGGCACTTCGGAGCTTTCAGTACACGCCGCCGAGCTTGCGGTGGTCCCAGCTGATGATGCGCTGCGGCCTGAACTGGAGCACGGTCCGCTTCGGCGCCTGGGCGCGAAAGGCCTCGCTCGCCTCGGGAGTGACCTCCTGGCCCTCGGGCGCATACCTGGTGACCAGCTCGACCGCGAAGTCGGTGACCAGATCGAGATCCTGGTGGAAGACCGCGTCGCATTCCATCTGGACGCCGCGCAGCTCGGCGTACTCGTCACCGGCTTCGACCAGCACGGTCGCGCGGCTGTCGCGCTCCAGGTTCTTGACCTTCTGCGACTTGGTGAACGTCCAGGACCAGACCTCACCGTCACGCACCACGTACCAGAGCGGCATCAGGTGGGGCCATCCTCGCGGGCCGAAACTTCCGACCACGGCGACGCGCTCTTCTTCCAGGAAGCGCTGCCGCTCCTGGTCGTCCATCTCGATCTGCTTGCGCCGGTTCATGGGGTCGAGTCTAGTTGCCGCCAGACCGGTGCAAGGGCGCAGGGCAGGGCACCGGTCGCAGCCCCGGGGCCGGCCTACTCGCCCAGGTCGGCCGGCAGCCGGCCTTCGTTCTCGAGCTTCTGCAGGTGGGCCTCCATGACCACGGCCGCGGCCGGGCGCAGCTGTTCGGGCACGTCGGACCAGACCTCGGCCAGCAGCTCCATCCTCGAGCGCACGCCCCGCGCGAGCGCCGCGGTGAGCCCGCGCTCGCGCGACTCGCGGTGCTCGATGTACTCGGCGACCTTTGCGGCCGGCTCGTCTATCCACGGTCCGTGGCCCGGGCAGATCAGCGTCGGCTCCCGCGCCGCCACCAGCCTGAGCGAGTCCATGTAGGCGGCCAGCGAGCCGCCGTCGGGCGGAACGTAGGTCGATCCCCAGCCGAGGATCAGGTCGCCGCTGAAGCAGACCTCGTCGTCGGTGAAGAAGCAGAAGTGGTCGACCGCATGCCCGGGCGTCGCCACGGCGGTCAGCCCTGTCCCGTCGCCTGCCTCGAAGCGCATGCCGTCGGCCGTGGCCGCGACCTCGACGCCGAACCCGTCGATGGCGCCGGTGTGGTCGTTGTGCGAGTGGGTAAGCAGCACCCCGGCCGCGCCGCCGCGCTCCGCGACCGCCGCCCGCAGGCGCCCGACGTGCTCGGCATCGTCGGGCCCGGGATCGATCACCCAGCACGGGCCGGAACCGACCACGTAGGTGTTCGTGCCGGTCAGCGTCATCGGACCCGGGTTGTCGGCCAGCAGCCGGAAGATCTCCGGATGCCCCGGCGCCGTCCCGTCGGCCATCTCGAGGATGCATGGGCGCGGCCTCAGGCGGCGAGTTCGCGGCCGATGGCCTCGCGGGCCTCGGGCGGGTCGAGCACGACGAGGTCGCCGGCGCCGCGCAGGATCTCGCGGACCAGCCACGACGTGCCCGCGTAGGGCAGCTCGACCACGACCGAGCCGTCGCTCAGCTCTTCGACCACGTTGCGCTCCTCGCGCAGCCAGCGCGAGCGTTCGGGAGAGACCCAGACCCGCGCGACCGAAGCCTCGGGGACCTTGCCGTCGCTCATCCAGCCTTCGACTCCGGCGAGCTCGCTCGCCTCGGGGCGCGGCTCGAAGACCTCGTCGGTGATCGTCGCCTCCTTGATCCGGTCGAGCTTGAAGTGGCGCATGGCGCCACGCTCGGGGTCGAAACACTCGGCGTACCAGCCCTCGCGGCCGTTCTCGAGCCGGTACGGCTCGACCCGGCGCTGGGAGAAGGTGTCTTCGTTCTCCTTGTAGTAGTTCAGCTCGAGCACGCGGCGGGAGGCGATCGCCTCGTTGACCACGCGGGCGGCCTCCGATCCCCCGGAACCGACCGCGATCGCGAGTCCTTCGTGGGCCGGGTCGTGGCCGAGCGCGTCGATGATCTTGTCGCGGGCGGTGTCGAGCCTGGCCTGCGGCATGTGGTCGCCGACCAGGTCGATCGCGGCGACCAGTGCCTTGGCCTCCAGCGGAAGCAGCCGCGCCGGGCGCGCGAACGAGTCCCCGTAGGGCTCGGAGTCGACCTCGATCTCGTCGCCCTTGATCTCGGCGTAGAGGACGTAGGTGCCGCCGCCGAAGTTGACCACGTTGAGCACGTCGATGTCGTCTCGCAGCTCCTCCTCGGAAAGCTCGAGCACCGAGCAGAGTTCGGCGACCGAAAGCCGCTGCTCCTCCTTCGCGGCGCCGATCAGCATTCCGGCAAGCGTGACCAGGCGCCCGAAGCGCTCCGGGCGGATCGCCGCCGAAGAGCGGTCCTTGCTGCGCTGTCGGCGCTCCCTCGATCGCGGCGGTGCCGGGGTCGCGGTCTCGGCGATCTCGAAGCCCTTGACGTGCCGGTCGCGAAGCAGCGCGATGCGCTCTTCGGCGACCTCGCGCAGCTCCGGGGGTGACAGGACTTCGGCGTTCTGCCGCCACCGGAGCACCCAGGCCAGCAGTTCACGTTCGCTCGCGTACGTAGTCTCGAGCACGATGCCGTCACCGTCGACGCCGTCTTCGGGCGTGGCCGGGCGGATCTCGCCGTGGCGTCCGAAGTCACGCTCGATAAGCCAGGCGATGCGCTCGCGGAAGAAGATACGCGCCGTGCCCACCTGCTGGCCGAGCTGCCAGTCGGCGAGGTCGGCGTAGTCGCGCCGTTCGAATTCTTCGGGCGGGGTGAAGTCGTGTTCGGACTTGGTCGCGTATCCGACCTTGCCCTGGATCCGCGAGAGCCTGAACACACGGACCGCATCCCGCTCGTGGGAGTGTCCGATCAGGTAGAACTGCCCGCCGCGGAAGACCAGGTGGTAAGGGTCGACCCGCCTCGAGCTGATCTCGTCGCGCTCCATCGTGTGGTACTCGAAGGTGATCGTCTTGTGGCGGGAGATCGCCGTCTCGATCCGGGCCAGGCGCTGGGTCAGGTCACGCGAAGACGTCGTCGCGAACTTGGCCATCGAGACCGGCGTGTTGTCCGGGTCCGACAGCGGGTTCGGGTGGCCCCATGCCACCTGCTGCAGTGCGAGCCGCAGCGGCTCCGCGTAAGCGAACTCGCTCTCGGTCAGCAGGCTCAGCGAAGTCCTCAGGGCGGCCAGTTCGTCGTCGCTGAACTCGATCGCCGGCAGGTAGAAGTTCTCGGGAGGAAGCGAGTAGAGCTCGGCCTCGAAGAAGCCGTCACCGGGCCGGTCCACCTGGAGCTCGATGCCGAGGCTGTCCAGTTCGGCCCGGTCCGCGTAGAAGCGCCGCGCGAAGGCGTCTTCGTTCATCACGCTGTAACCCTCGACCTCGCGCTTGATCTCCAGCGCCGAAACGGGGCGCCCCTGGGCCATCAGGAAGGAGATCAGCGATAGCTGCCGGATGAGCTTCTCGGTGTCCTTTGCCATCAACGGTTGACAATACCTGCGCGCGAGAGCCCGGAATCCCCGAACACGGCGCATTTTCCGCCATTTGTGCGCAAATTGGGCTGCGATTTCAGCCCTGTCACGGGCTCGTTGCGACCTGCCTCAGCCCGAGGAGCGGGCGGCGAGGCGCGCAGCGTAGCGTTCGGTGCGCTCCATCGCCTCCTCACGGTCCATGTAGGGGACCAGCAGGCAGTAGAGGATGTCGGGGCCTACGTCGGGCAGGTCCCGGGTCCGCTCGGCCACGATCTCGGCCCGGATCACGACCGCGGCGCCGCTGACCAGCATCGTGCCGAGCGACGCCGGCACGTCTTCGCGGTCCGGCATCAGCGAGCGACCTCCGTCGACGAATGCCGCGATCAGGCGCACCGCCGACAGGTAACGCTCGAGAGCCGACGGCCCGGCCGAGAACATGTCGACGATGCACATGCGGGCGAAGGCCGGCTCGGCGGCCAGGAAGTCGAGGCTCGCTTCGGTGCCGAGCTCGATCTGCTCGGGCCAGGTCAGCTCCGGCGCCTGGCAGGCCTTGATCACTTCGGTCACGAAGCGGCCAAGAATGGCGTCGTATGCGGCGAGGAAGCAGGCCTCCTTGTCGGGGAAGATCTCGTAGAACGTGGACCGCGAGACCCTCGCTGTGGAGACGATGTCGGCCACGCTGACCTCGGCGTAGCGCTTCTCGGCGCAGGACTGGGCCATCGCGTCGAGCAGCCGGTCGCGCTGCGAGGTGATCACGAACTCGCGCGGCAGGTTGTGCCGGCCCGAGGGCAGCGGGATGCTGATCGAATCGCTCACGCGGCCACCGCCGTCTCATTCATGGCGGCCAGCGCCGCTTCGTGTCCCAGGTACGGCACCACGGCGAGGTAGATCATCTCCGGCAGCAGCTCCGGCAGCTTCTCCGAGTTGCCGGCGGAGGCCTCGTTGAAGATCAGCGCCGAGATGCCGCCGACGACCACCCGAGCGGTCTCGCCGGGAATGCGGCCGGCATCGTCGACCAGCTCGCGACCGGCGTCGAGAAACGGGAAGAAGGCGCTGACCGCCTCCTGATACCTGTCGCGGGCCCGGGCGCCGGCGCCGAAGCCTTCGACGATGCCGACCCGGACCGCAACCGGGTTGCGGGACAGGTAGGTGAGCAGGCTGCGCAGGCCTCGCCTCATCCGCTCGATCCAGTCGCCGGAGTCATCGGCGGCGAAACCTTCGGCGACGAACGTGAGCATGCGGTCCATCACCGTCGAGTAGGCCGCGACGAAGCAGTCTTCCTTGTCGGCGAACTGCTCGTAGAAGGTCGCGCGGGAAACGCCGGCAGCAGAGATGATGTCCGCGACCGTCGTATCCGCATAGCCCTGGCCGGCGACGACCGACACCATCGCCTCAACCATCCGGTCGCGCTGCGACTTCACCACGACGTCGCGGGGAAGACCATGGCGCCCGCTCGGCAGTTTGCCGTTGCCGTCGAGGGTCACCTGCTTCTGGGAACGCTTGCTCAACACCTTGCCTTGTTTGCTCGTCCGGGGCGGTACGGTCCCGTACATGGTAACCGGACAAGGCTCGACGCCGTGGCACCCGCCTAGACTGCAGGGCGTGATCAGGACCCTGCAGAGTCCGGTGCCCGAATGAGCGTCGCCGTCGTCGGCCTCGGCTACGTCGGCCTGCCGCTGGCTGTGGCCTTCGCCGAGACCGGCGAGCAGGTGATCGGCTTCGACCTCGACCGGGAGAAGGTCGACGCGCTCAACCGCGGCGAGAGCTACATCGAGGACGTCCCGTCATCGAAGCTGTCCGAACTTCCGGGGTCGATCATCGCCGGCGGCGACGCCGCGGCGCTCGCCGACTGCGAAGCGATCATCATCTGCGTACCGACGCCGCTGACCGGCTCGCGCGAGCCCGACCTCTCCTACCTCGAGGCGGCCGCCCAGATGCTCGCCGGCGTGCTGCGCGAGGGGCAGCTGGTCGTGCTCGAGTCGACCACCTACCCGGGGACGACGCGCGACCTGCTCGCGACGGGGCTGGAGAGCTCGGGCCTGGAGGTGGGCAAGGACTTCCACCTCGCGTTTTCTCCGGAGCGGATCGACCCGGGCCGTACCGACTACACGGTCAGGACCACGCCGAAGCTGGTCGGCGGCATGACCCCGGCCTGCACCGATGCGGCCAGGCAGCTCTACGAGCGCATCTGCGACACGGTGATCCCTCTGTCGGGACCCGAGGCGGCCGAGCTCTCGAAGCTGCTCGAGAACATCTTCCGTTCGGTCAACATCGCCCTGGTCAACGAGCTGGCACAGCTCTGCGACCGGCTCGGAGTGGATGTCTGGGAGGTGATCGACGCGGCGGCGAGCAAGCCCTTCGGCTTCATGCGATTCGAGCCCGGTCCCGGCATGGGCGGCCACTGCCTGCCGGTGGACCCTTTCTATCTCGCCTTCAAGGCGCGCGAGCACGACTTCTACCCCGAGTTCATCGAGCTGGCCGGAAAGATCAACCAGTCCCAGCCGCTGTTTTGCGTCAACCGGGTCGAGCGCGTGCTCAACGACAACGGCAAGCCGGTAAACGGGACCAGGATCCTGATCCTCGGGGTCAGCTACAAAGCCGGCGTCGGTGACGTGCGCGAGTCACCGGCGATCAAGATCATCCGCCTGCTGGACGAACTGGGCGCCGAGCTCAGCTACCACGATCCGCACGTCGAAAGGCTCGACGAGAGCGGCCTCGAGAACTCGGATCTCGGACCCGCGCTCGAGCAGGCTGAGCTGACCGTGATCGTCACTTCGCATCCCGAATTCGACGTCGCCGAGATCGTCACAGGGAGCGACCTCGTGCTCGACCTGCGTGGCGTGACCCGGGAGATCGAGGCCGATCACGTGACGCGGCTATAGGCGATGGCGCCGCCGCCCCTGCCCTCCCTGCTGCGCCGGCGCAAGCGGTTCAGCCACTGGCAGCAGATCAAGTCGGACAAGGCCACGGCCGCGCTCGCGGCCGGAACGCTCGCGATTGCCGCGGCCGTCGTCATCGCCCAGTACGGCAGGCTGCTGAACCGGCGCACTCACAGCCCCGAATCCGACGAGCCGCTGATCACCTCCGCCCCCGCCGCCGCGGTCGACACGGTCGGCGTCGCGATCGAAGGCTTCAGCGCCGCGCCGCGCCACGAACTCGTGCTGTTCAACCTGCTCTCCGGATTCCTCGGGACCTTTGCCGTGGTGCGCCTGACCACCTGGGCGATCCGCGAGGGCAAGGGGCCGTTCCGCAACGTCGAGGTCGGCGGGCGCCACATCCACCACTTCGTCCCCGGCATCCTGATCGCCTTCGCCTCGGGAATCGTCGGGCTGCTGGTCAGGCAGGGGCGCGCCGATACGAGGGCCGCGGTGACGATGGGCATCGGCATGGGGCTGACTTTCGACGAGGCGGCGCTGCTGCTCGACATGCGCGACGTCTACTGGAGCCGCGAAGGCCTGCTCAGCGTTCAGATCAGCCTCGCGACCGGCGCGGCACTGGGCGCGACGATCCTCACGATGAGGATCCTCGGGCGCGGCGAGAAGCGGCAGGAAGCAGCGGGCGAGATACCCCCCTGAGACCGTTCCAGCGGATCACGGGCCGGCGAGGGCTCGAAAGCAGCCGCAAACGTTTCCGTACCCGCCCTGTTGCGGGCCCTGCACCCGGGGAGCCGGGCCGCGTGGCCGTCATCCCGTTCAGTCCCGCAACCGGCGGGCGACTGTGAAGGGGCGGCGTGGAGGTGGCGTTTACCGCTGTTCCAAGCCGAAAAATGTCGGCCGGCGGGCCGACTCAAGGGAGAGTGAGCCGACCCGCCTGTACCGACGAAGCGCTGCTGAGGGTAGGGAGGGTCCCCAGTCAACGTATGTAGCAGTCCGTCACTTCCAGTGAAGAACTTGCTTGGACGTCATTGTACACGAAACAACAGGGTTTATGGAAATGTCGGTCCCGGCCCGGGACTGCCGGCGGCAACGGGGCCGGGGACGGTCAGTCGGCGGAGATCCAGACGTTCTGGTCGTGGCCCGGTCCGACCCCGACCAGGGCGATCGGCACGCCGACGAAGTCGCTGATGAACCGGATGTAGTCGAGCGCCTCGGAGGGCAGGTCCTGCTGCTGCCGGCATTCCGTGATCTCCTCGCCGAAGCCGGGCAGGTCGATGTACTCCGGAGTGACGTTGTGGAGGATCGACTGGTGGTAGGGGAAGTCCTCGAGCACGGCCCCCTCCCGCGAGCGGTAGCGCACCGCGACCTTCAGAGTGTCCAGACCGGCCAGGACGTCGAGCTTGGTCATGGCCAGGGCCGAGGTCCGGTTGAGCCGGACCGCATACCGGAGGGCGACCAGGTCGAGCCAGCCGCAGCGGCGGCGGCGGCCGGTCGTCGTGCCGAACTCGTGGCCGCGCTCGGTCATGTACTCACCGACCCCGTCGTCGAGTTCGGTCGGGAACGGTCCCGAGCCGACCCGCGTCGTATAGGCCTTGACGATCCCCCAGACCTCGTCGATGTCGGTCGGGCCGACTCCGGCGCCGACGCAGGCGGCCCCGGCGATCGGGTTCGACGAGGTGACGAACGGGTAGGTGCCGTGGTCGAGGTCGAGCAGCGCCGCCTGGGCACCTTCGAAGATGACCTTGCGCCCGGCGTCGAGCTCGGTCCAGCACAGCTTCGTAGTGTCGGCGATGTAGGGCTCGAGGCGGTGGCCGTAGGACAGGTAGTCCTCGGTTATCGAATGGAGGTCGAGGCGGTCGTCGGGCAGGTGCTCGTCGGAGACCTCCGCTTCCTTCTGGAGCTTGCGCCGGCGAACCGACAGCTCCCGGATCGCCTGCTGCTTGCTCTCCAGCGCCGCCATGATCTTCTTCCTCAGGATCTTCTCGTCGAGCAGGTCCTGGACCCGGATGCCGACCCGCAGCGCCTTGTCGGCATAGGCCGGCCCGATGCCGCGGCGGGTCGTGCCTATCGAGAGCTTGCCGAGCTTCAGCTCGTCGGCCGTGTCGAGAAGGATGTGGTACGGCATGATCAGGTGCGCGTTGGCCGAGATGCGCAGCTTCGAGGTGCCGATCCCGGCCCTGCGCAGGCCCTCGATCTCCTCCAGCAGGACGCGAGGGTCGACGACCACGCCGTTGCCGATCACGCAGTACTTGTCTTCGTGCAGGATGCCCGACGGGATCAGGTGAAACTTGAACTCCTCGCCGTCGCGCACGATCGTATGGCCGGCGTTGTTGCCGCCCTGAAAGCGCACGATCGCGGAGGCGTCCTTGGCGAGCAGATCGGTGATCTTGCCCTTGCCTTCGTCCCCCCACTGCGTCCCGACTATTACGAGTCCCGGCATGAGCGTCTGAGTCTACGCAGTGCGATAGCGGCCGGTCACCGGCCCGGCGGCTTGAAATTCATGCGGTGGTCGGTCCCGTAGAGCGGCAGCGGGTCACCGCAGATTTCGACCAGGCGGGAAACGATGCGGTCTCCGAGCTGCTCCTCGAGCTCGGCCTGGTCGTAGTTGGTCGTGACCATGACCGACTTCTGGCGCTCGTAGCGCTCGTTGATCAGCGCATAGAGCTGCTCGAGCACCCACTCGGTGCGCTTCTCGGTGCCGAGGTCCTCGAGGTGGAGCATGTCGACGTCGCAGAGCCTCTCGAAGAAGTCCGCGTACGACTCGTCCCCCGGTTCGCTGTCGTAGGTCGAGCGGATCCTGCCGAGCAGCTTCGGCAGCGAGTAGATCGCCGCGGTGCGGCCGCGGCTGAGGACCTCCTTCGAGACCAGCATCGCCAGGCTCGTCTTGCCGGTCCCGGTGTCGCCCATCAGCCAGATACCGCGGCCCTCCTCGAGGTTGCGGTCGAGGTCGTCGATCCAGTCGCGGATCGCGTTGACCACGACCGAATCGATCGTGGTCACCGGCGGCCGGTCGAACGACACGCCGCGGTAGCGGGCCGGGATCACCGAGTTGATGCCGGCCGCGCGCGCCCTCATCAGCCGGGGCTGCAGGCATTCGCATTCGTAGGCGAGGTTGTCTTCGCCGAGGATCCAGCCCGAGCCGTCACATTTCCCGAAAGGGCACGGACCGACCTTGCCGTTGCCCGAGGCCGCGATCGCCATCAGTAAGCCTCGGCGTGTTCGGCCCTGACCGCGGCAGGGCTGCCCTCGCCGGTCGGGTGCTCGGGTGCGCGGTCTGCGAACTTCGGATAGTCGGGGAGGAAGGTCAGGTTGACCGTGCCGATCGGGCCGTTCCTGTGCTTGGAGATGATCACCTCGGCGGTCCCGTCGCGCTCTTCGGCTTTGCGGTAGACGTCCTCGCGGTAGAGGAAGGCGACCAGGTCCGCGTCCTGCTCGATGTTTCCCGAGTCGCGCAGATCCGAGAGGATCGGCCGCTTGTCGGTGCGGCTCTCGTTGGCGCGCGACAGCTGTGACAGCGCCACGACCGGTACCTCGAGCTCGTTCGCGAGCAGCTTCAGGCCGCGGCTGATCTGGCCGACCTTCTCGACCATGCTCGAACGCGACTCGTCCATCCTCATCAGCTGGAGGTAGTCGACGATGATCATGCCGAGGCCGCCTTCCTGCTGGGCGTGGAGCCGGCGGGCCTTCGCGCGCAGGTCGAGCAGGCCGAGGTCGGAAGTGGTGTCGATCCACAGCGGCGCCGCCTCGAGCTTGTTGCAGGCGTCGACGACCTTCTTCCAGTCGCGCTGGCTGACCTTGCCTTTCCTCAGCCGGTCGCCGTAGACCCGCGCCTGCGATGCGATGAAGCGCTGGGCGAGTTCGATCTCCGACATCTCGAGCGAGAAGAAGGCGACGGCACGTTCCTCGCGGACCGCGACGTGTTCGGCGATGTTGGCTACGAAGGCACTCTTGCCGACCGACGGGCGGGCGGCGACGATGATCAGGTTCGAGGGCTGGAACCCCCCGGTCATCTCGTCGAGGTGGCCGAAGCCGGTCGGCGTGCCGGTCATCTTCAGCTCGCCCCTGGAGAGCTTCTCGAGCCGCTCGATCTCGTCGCTCAGCACGTCGTTGAGCCGGCGGAAGTCTCCGGACTGCTCCTTGTGGGCGACCTCGAAGAGCATCTGCTCGGCCCGCTCGGAGAGCTCCTGGCCGGAACCGTCGCGCTCTTCGACCCACGAGCCGATCTGGTGGCTGGTGTCCAGCAGCCGCCGGAGCAGCGCGTGCTCCTTGACGATCTCGGCGTAGTGCCGGGCGTTTCCGGGCGCCGGCACCTTCGCGGCCAGCTCCGAGACGTAGTTCCTGCCGCCGGCCTGCTCGATCTGCCCGCCCCTGGTCAGCGCCTCGGCGACGGTCAGCTCGTCGCAGGGCTGGTCGGAGCCGTAGAGGTCGAGCATCACGCCGTAGATCGCGCGGTGGCGGTCGAGGTAGAAGTCGCCCGCCTTCAGCTTGACGTCGTCGACCACACGGTTGAGCGCGGGTTCGCTGACAAGCATTGCGCCGAGAACTGACTCCTCGGCCTCAATGTTCTGGGGTGGTACCCGGGCGGCTATTTCTCTTCGGCGACGATCGTCTTGACCGAAGCCGTGGCGCCGCCTGCTACTTCGACGTCGATCATGTAGGTGCCGACCTGGTGGATCGGTACATCGAGGCGGATCTTGCGCTTGTCGACCTTGAGCCCGCGGGCATCGCGGATCGCCTCGGCGATCTCCTTGGTCGTGACCGACCCGTAGAGCTTGCCGTCCTCACCGGCCCGGTGATGGATCGTGAGCACGGTCTTGGAAAGCAGCGAAGCCGACTCGGCAGCCCTTTCGAGCGCCTCCCGCTCGGCCTTCTCGGCCGCTTCCTTGCGGCGGATCGCCTCTTCGAGCGCACCGGGAGTGGCCGGCTGGGCCAGACCGCGCGGCTGGAGGTAGTTGCGCAGGTAGCCCGGGGAAACCTCGATCGCGGTGCCGTTCTCGCCAAGGCCTTCGACGTCTGCGAGCAGGATCGCCTGGGCCATCAGCGATCACCCACGTACGGCAGCAGGGCCACTTCACGGGCGCGCTTGACGGCCACCGACAGCTGGGCCTGGTGCTTGCGGGAGAGGCCCGTGACCCGGCGCGAGCGGGTCTTGCCCTTGTCGGAGATGAACCTGCGCAGCAGGGTCAGGTCCTTGTAGTCGATGTTCTCGGCAGGGATCTTCGTGTACTTGCGCGGACGGACGCGCTCGCTGAAGCGCTTGCCCCGGCGTGCTGATCCTGCGTCTCTTGTGTTAGCCAATTTCTTCTCTTGCCTTACGTAGTTCCGGCCCGGGAGGCCGGGCAATTCAGGGCCAGCAATGGTAGCGACTCGCAGCCTGCCCCGGCCGCCGGCCCGGGCAGGCGCTGCGAGGCGCGGCAACTCCCGCTAGAACGGGATGTCGTCATCGGGCCCGCCGCCCGCCGGCGCGAAATCACCGGTGTCGGCCGGAACGTCTGCCTGCGGGGTGAAGCCTGCGCCCTGGCCGCCGCCCTGGCCGCCGGGGGCCGAACCGTCCCTCGAGCCGAGGAACTGGACCGTGTCGGCGACGATCTCGACGGTCTGGCGCTTGCCGGAGCCGTCCTTGGCCTCCCACTCACGCCAGTCGAGCCGGCCGTCCACGGCGACCGGCCGCCCCTTGGAGAGGTAGTTGCTGCAGTTCTCGCCCTGCGCACCCCAGACCGTGACGTTGAAGTAGTTGGGCTTGTCGACCCACTGGCCGCTCTGGTCCTTGCGGCGTCCGTTGACCGCGACGCGCAGCGTGCAGACCGCGGTTCCGGTCGGCGTGTGGCGCAGCTCCGGGTCCGTGGTGAGGTTGCCCGTGATCGTGACTCTGTTGATGTTCTCAGCCATTGCGTGTTCGCTCCTTATCGTTCTTTTCGTGCATCCCAGCGTCAGACGTGGTGTCGCCGGCAGAGGCTGCTTCTGACACCGCCAACCGGAATCTAGCGGGAGGCCTTGACGACATCAGTGGCCGTCCGCGTAAGTTCGCCCCCCGTTGCCGCAATCTGCGGGAAAAGGCGGGACTCAGTAGTCGCGCGAGCGGCGACGCGGGCGATCGTCGTCGTCACCGGTCGGCGCCATGACGACCGCCGTGGCCGGCGGCGCCGGCAGGACCGGGTCCTCCGGATCGACCCTGAAGATCCGGAAGCGGACGACGCCGTCGGCGATCTTCAGGTTGTGGTCGAGGTCCTCGAGCAGCGAGGCCGGGCCCTCGAAGCGGTACCAGCGGTAGTCCGACTCGGACTTCTTGTTGATTTCGTAGGCCATCTCGCGGACGCCCCAGTTGTCTTCGTGAAGCAGGTTGCCGGCTGCCTCGATCGACTCCTTGGCGTCGGAGGCGAGCTTCTCACGGCCTTCTTCCTCGACGGCGGGGTCGAGCATCAGGACGAGTTCGTATTGGCGGGCGGCTTCAGACAAAATCGACGCGGGACTATAACGGGCTTCGGGGGGAGAGACCCGCTCCCCCGCGCCTCAGCAGGCCATGAAGGGCGTCGTGATCGACCGCGAGCGGGCAGTCAGGGTCGCCGCGGCCTGCGGCCTTGCCGTGATCGCGATAACGGTCCTGCCTGGGCTGCTGCGTGCGCCGGAGCCCCGTCCGCTTCCGCCCGACGTCGGCTTCCGGCACTCGGAAACGGCTCCGGCGCTGCGGTCGGTGCCGCCTTCGCCGCCGGCCCGTGACGGCGACATGGCGAAGGGCCAGGGTCGCAAAGACGCCGGCGACGGCCCGGGACCCGGCGCCACGAGGCGACGCGGCAACGCTCCAGGCGACCGTGCGAAAGCCCACGGCAGGGGCCGCAGCGAGAAACGAAACCCGGCCCGGAAACCGGCAGCGGCCGCAGCGGCTCCCCCGCCCGCACGGTCGCCTCGCCCGGCGCCGGCCGCCGAACCCGAACCAGCGCCACTGCCGGCCGCACCGCCGCCGGCCCCGGCCCCACCGCCGGCCGTTGCGACGGGCCCGCAGCCCGTCCCGCAGCCGCAGGGGGACCCCGGCCGGCCGGCCCCGGACGACGGCTCCGAGGAATTCGCCCCGCGCTGACCCACCGGGGCCGTCAGCGCCCGGGAGCCGCTCAGGCGCTGTCGGCGAGCTGCCGCCGGACCAGGTTGATGTCGGCGACCTGCTCGTCGATCCAGTCGGCGGGGTCGCGCGAGAAGATCACCTCGCGCAGGCCGTCGGCCCGTTCGCGCCGCTCGCGCGGCGACATGGTCAACGCCCGGTAGATGGTCTCGGCCTGCTCCTGGATGTCGAACGGGTTCACGGTCAATACGAAGTCCTCGAGCTCCTCATGCGAGCCCGTGTTCTCGGAGAGCATCAACACGCCGTCGCGCAGGTTGATCGCGGGCGCCTCCTTCGCGACGAGGTTCATGCCGTCGAAGATCGAGTTGACCATCAGCAGGTCGAAGTGCTTGTACCGGGCCACGGCTTCGGTGAAGTTCTCGTAGACACGCAGGTCGATCGGCATCCAGTCGGTGGTCCCGTGGCGGTGGTTGACCACGGCCACCAGCGCCTCGATCCGTTCGAGGTACTCGGCGTACTCGGGCACGTCCTGGCGCGAGGGCTGGAGATGCGCGATGAAGGTCACCCTCTCCCGGAATTCGGGGTGCTGGCTGAGGAAGGTGTCGAAGGCGGTGAACCCGCGCAGGACGTTCTTCGAGAGGTCGGCCCGGTCCACGCGCAGGATCAGGTGCTCGCGCCGGCGGGCCAGCACTTCCTTCTCGGCCATCGCAACCTCTGGCGAGTCGGCGGCCCGGGTGAGCCGGTCGGCGTCGATCGGCAACGGGTATGCGCGCACGATCGTGTGGCCGCCCGGGTGCTCGACGCTTAGTTCGTCGTAGTCGACCTTGTAGCCCATCAGCCGCTTGCAGCAGGACAGGAAGTTGTTGCAGTAGGCGGAAGTGTGGAAGCCGATGATGTCGTTGGCGAGCAGGCCGTCGAAGATCGCCTCGCGGATCCGGCCCGGAAGCACGCGCCAGCTGTCCGGCTGCGACCACGGGATGTGGACGAAGTGGTAGAGCAGCGCGTCGGGGCGTGCGCCCCGGATCATCGCCGGCGCGGTGTAGAGGTGGTAGTCGTGGAGCATCACGAGCGGGCGCTCGCGGTCCTCTACCTGGCGGATCACCGCGTCGGCGATGTCGCGGTTGACAGCCTGGTAGCCGTAATCCCACGCGTCAAGTTCGCTCTGGCGGATGTCGGGGGCGTTGGAGAGATCCCAGAGGTAGTGCTGGATGAACCACAGAATCGGATTCGCGATCACGTTGTAGAAGCTGTCGAACGCATCTTTCTCGCTCTCCACCATCAGCACCCTGTAGGAGACGTCGTTGATCTCGATGTCGAGCGGCGCGAAGTCGTTCTCCGCCGTTACCGCCGCGTCCTCGTCGGTCATGGTCGAGGCGATCCAGAGGGCGTCCCGGTTGGCGACCAGCCCGGACAGCGCCGTGACCAGTCCGCCTCCACCGCGAGTCAGCTTCCGGTTGCCATGCTCGTCACGCTCGAACTGTGCTGGGCCGCGGTTGGAGACGACTATCAGCGGTTGTGTGGACTCCTCCGTGTTCACGCTTTCCAGTCTACGCCGAGCGGGAAAGCCGGCGCGGCTCGCGGGCCGTCAGCCGGTCGACAGCGCGGTCGGACGCTCCTGCAGTTCGACCTCGATCTCCGTCCGTTCGCCGTCCCGCACGATCTCCAGCGTCACCGCGTCACCAGGGCGCAGCGAGCCGATGATGCGGCCGAGGTCCTCGGACCGGTTCACCGGCTCTCCGTCGGCTCTGATCACGATGTCACCCCCGGTCGTATAGCGGCCGCCCTGGAAAGTGATTTCCTCATTCCCGCCGCGAATGCCGGCCTCCTCAGCCGGCCCGTCTTCGACGACCTCGGCGATGATCGCACCGCGCGGTGCGTCGACTCCGAGCCGCTCCGCCAACTGGGGGTAGAGCGGCTGCGTGCTGACACCGATGTATGCGTAGCTCGCCTCGCCGCTGTCGCGGAGCTGCTCGACCGAGGACTTGATCGTATTGACCGGCACGCCGAAGCCGACCCCGTCACTGGCCCCGGAGCCGGTCTGGATCTGCTGGCTGATCCCGATCACGCGCCCGTCCGCGTCGAGCATCGGCCCGCCCGAGTTGCCGGGGTTGATCGACGCGTCGGTCTGGATCGCCCCTTCGATCTGGAAGTCGGTCAGCGAGCGAACCGAGCGGCCGGTCTGGGACACGACACCGGTGGAGAGCGAGTGATCCTCGCCGAAGGGGCTGCCGATCACCGCTACGGGCTGGCCGACGACCACGCGGTCGCTGTCATGGAGCGCGAGGGGCCGGAGGTCGACCGCATCGGGGTCGACCCTGAGCAGGCCGACGTCGGAGAACGGATCGAATCCGACGATTTCGGCCGAGACGATGTTGCCGTCCTTGAACTCGACGAAAACGCGGTCGGCCGCGGTGCGGTTCTCGCCCTCGCCGTTGGTGATCACGTGGGCGTTGGTGACGATCTCGCCGTTGTCGTTCAGGACGAAGCCGGAGCCTCCGGCCGCCCTCGGGTCGAAGGGGCCGGCGGCTTCGCTGCCGAAGATCGAGCTGACCGAGATCACACCGTCGACGGTGTCGCTGTAGATCTTCGCCGGGTTGAAGACCTGACCGTCGCTGTCGACGGTCGTCGCCGTGGCCGGCGTAGCATCGGGCTCGCTGGTGGCGGTCGCCGGGGCCTGGTCGGAGATCCCGGCGGGCTCCGAGTCCGACCCACAGCCGGCCGCGAAGGCGAGCACGGCGGCCGAGCCGATCAACGCGATGACCAGGCGAGTGCGGCGCAAGAGCCCCGGAGGCGTTGTCGAGGGGTGGGACATGGACATGTGAGGATACGGAACCGGCTGCCCGGGCCTCCCGCGAAAGGCGGGCCGGGATCAGCGGAAGTGGTCGAATCCGGCGGGGGCGGACCCGCCCGAGACTTCGACGCCGGCTCCCGGCTCGACCCGCCCGACCACGGTGAGGCGGCATCCGGCACCGCCGATCCTCTGCCGGACCGCCTCGAGGCTGTCCGGCGGCACGGTCATCGCCAGCTCGTAGTCCTCCCCGCCGGCCAGCGCGAGTTCGATCTCATCCCTGCCGGCCGATGCGGCGACCTCTCGCACTCCCTGCTGTACCGGGACCAGGCCGGCATCGATCGCCACCTTGACCCCCGAGGATTCGGCGATGTGGCCGAGATCCGCTGCGAGGCCGTCGCTGACGTCCACGAGCGCGCTCACGCCCGAACCCCGGAGGGCCGAGCCCGCGGCCAGCAGCGGCCGCGGCGAAACATGCCTCTCGACCAGAGCGGTGCGCAGCTGCGCACCGGCTTCGTCCCCGCCGGCGCCGTCTGAGCCGTTCTCGAGCAGCAGCAGGCCCGCAGCGGCGCCGCCGAAGCAGCCGGTCACGGCCACCACGTCGCCTGCCCGCGCGCCGGAGCGGAGCACCAGCTGTTCTCCCTCTGGCGCGTGGCCGACCACGGTGACCGCCGCGAACAGGACCGGGGAGGCAACCGTGTCGCCGCCGGCAAGTGCGGCGCCGAACTCGTCCGCGGCCTCGACGAAGCCGTCGGCAAGCTGCTCCAGCCAGCCGGCTTCGGTGTCCTGCGGCAGGCCGAGCGTCACGTAGACCTCGCCCGGATCGGCGGCCATCGCGGCCAGATCCGACAGCGCTGCGGCCACCGCCTTTCGCGCGATCCGGCCCGGTCCGCTCCACTCCCGGTCGAAGTGCACGCCTTCGACGACCGCGTCGACCGAGGTCGCCGTCGGACCGCGGTGGACGGTGACCGATGCGTCGTCGCCGAGACCGGTCACGAGCGCACCCCCGGCCGGCGCCTGCCGGCGGAGCCGGTCGATCAGTTCGAATTCACTCAGGCGCCGGTCCATCGCTCTCTGACACTATGCCCTGTCGGATGGGAGAAAGAACCGACCACCAACCGGCACGAGGATCGACCGGGGCTGCTCCACCGGGTCGGTCATCTCGGCGCGACGGTCGGACGCCAGGCGCCCAGGAAGAAATCGACGAAGCTGATCGTCCAGGGCGGGGTCGCCGCTGCTGATCTTCGGTTTTCTCGTGCTCACCGTGGTCTCGCAATGGTCCGAGCTGCGAGAGCTGGGCGTCGCCTTCGACCTGGTCTGGCTGATTCCCGGGGTCGCCGCGATGCTGCTGTACTACATACTCAACGCCGCCACCTGGGGGCTCATTCTGCGGCTGCTCGGCCACCCGGTGGACCCGGCGGAGGCACAGCGGATCTGGGCGCAGCCGCTGCTCGTCCGCTACATCCCGGGCAGCGTGCTGTTCGTGCTCGCCCGGGTGCTGCTGGCGGAGAAGGTGGGCGTCTCCCGCCGGGTCTCGACGGCTGGCATCGTCTACGAGCAGGCGGCCGCCATCTCGGCCGCCCTCAGCATCGCCACGTGGTTCGTCATCGACCATCCCGACACCCAGGACCTCTGGGTCCGGTGGCTGCCGATCCTGATCATCCCGCTCATGGTCGCCTGCCTCCACCCGCGCGTCTTCGGACCGGTGACCACGAAGATCCTCATCGCGCTCGGCCGCCAGCCGCTGCCGCAGATGATCTCCTTCGGCGGAGTGCTGACGATCTACGCTGCTATCTCGGCCTCTGGTCGCTCATGGGCATCGGTGTCTTCTTCGCCGCCCGCTCGGTCTACGATCGGTTGGCCTGGCCGATTTCCCGATCATCGTCGCCGTCCAGATGATCGGCTATCTCGCCGCCGTCATCTCGGCGGTCATCCCGGCCGGCCTCGGAGTAAGGGACGCCGCTTTCGCCTGGGCGGTCAAGGTCGACGCTGCCGAGTGGCAGACTTCGGCGTCGGGGCGGCGATCGCGATTGCGGTCCGCGCCACGCAGACCGTGGTCGAGCTGATCTACGTCGGCGCGGTCACCTGGCTGGCGCGGCGTCAGAGGAGGCTCGACGAGAGCCTCGGCGAGCTCGTGGCCGAAGCCGAAGCAGCGGAAGCCGCGCCGCGGAGCTGAGCGCGCGGAGGCCCGGCGCACAGTCCGGACAGGATCAGCCCGGCGAGAATCCGCCGCTCGGGTTGTTGCTCGGCGGAGGTGACGGCGCCGGCGCAGGCGAGGGCGCGGCCTCGCCGCCACCGCCACCACCGCCACCGGCTGGTTCCTGACCGACTCCCGGCGCGTAGGCGTCGGGGTTGGCCGAAGGATCGGGCTCCTCGTCGAACTGGGCGTCGTCTTCGGTCGTGGAGTCCTCGGTGTCCTCCGCCTCGGTGTCGAAATCGCTGTCCTTGTCTTCGCTGACCGCGTAGTCACCGGCGAAGTTGCCCCAGACGATCGGCTCGTCGGGGATCGGAGTCTCTACGCACGGGATTCCCGCGCCCGAGAAGAAGCTGTTCCAGATGCTCGCCGGAACGGAGCCGCCGGTGAGGCCGGTGCTGATGTCATTGGACTCCGGGTAGCCGACCCACGTGGCTGCGGCGAGGTTCGGCTGGTAACCGACGAACCACGCGTCTACAAGATTGTCGGTGGTGCCGGTCTTGCCGGCCTGGCCGCTGCAGCCCGTATAGGCGCCGGTGCCGGTGCCGCCGGTGATGTTGTTGTGGAGGATCTTCGTGACCTCGTAGGCCTGGGCCTCGGTCAGCACGCGTTCCGGCTTCGAGCGGCCGGGGCGATCGACTTCTCCGTCCGGGAAGACAACGCGCTCGATCGCGGTCACGTCGTGGTGGACGCCGCCGTTGGCCAGCGTCGAGTAGGCACCTGCCATCTCCAGCGGCGAGACGCCGATCGTCAGCCCGCCCAGCGTCTCGGCGGGGAAGCCGTCGAGCGGGGTCGTGACGCCCATGCGCTCGGCCATCTCGGCGACCTTGTCGGGGCCGACGTCGAGGGCGAGCTGGGCGAAGACGGAGTTGTCGGAGGCGAGCGTCGCGCTGGCCACGTTCGTGGTGCCGGAGTAGGAGTCGCCGAATGTGGCCACCTCCCACGGCCCGTAGACCGGGTCCACGATGTTGAGCGGTTTCGACTCGTAGTAGGTCGTCGCGGGGTTGATTCCCTGGGCGATCGCCGTGGCCAGGGTGAAGGTCTTGAAGGTCGAACCGGGCTGGCGCTTGCCCTGGGCGGCGAGGTTGAACTGGGTGTCGTCGTAGGAGGCAGAGGAGACCATCGCTTCGATGTCGCCGCTCTCGGGGTCGATGGCGACCAGGGCACCGGAAGGCCCGCCCGTCACGAGGTTGGAGGCGATCGCGTTGAGGCCTGCCTCCTGAAGCGCCGGGTCGATCGTGGTGAAGACCCTGAGGCCGCCGCGGCGAACGGTGTTGACCCCGTATTCGTTGATCAGCTCGGACTCGACGTAATCGAAGAAGAAGGGCTCCTGCCGGTCGAAGAGGCCGCCGGCCGGATCGAGCTGGAGGCCGGATTCCATCGCGGCCGCGGCGCGCTCGTCGGAGATCATGTCGAGGTCGGCCATCGACTGGATCACTTCGTTGCGGCGGGCCTTGGCTCCCTGTGGGTTCTGGATCGGGTTGTAGTCGGACGGAGCCTGCGGCAGGCCGGCCAACAGCGCCGACTGCGGCAGGGTCAGTTCCTCGACCGGCTGCGAGAAGTAGACCCGGCTCGCCGCCTCGGCACCGATCGCCGTGCGCCCCTCGTTGGTTCCGTAGGGAGCGGTGTTCAGGTACTGCTGGAGGATCTTCTTCTTGCCGTTGCTCTCTTCGTAGTCGAGCGCCATCTTGGCTTCCATGATCTTGCGCTCGAAGTCGCGTTTCGGGTTGGTGATGTAGAGGTTGCGCATCAGCTGCATCGTGATCGTCGATGCGCCCTCGCTGATCTCGCCGGCCTCGATGTTGCGGATCAGCGCGCGCAGGCCGCCTTCGAAGTCGATGCCGTCGTGGCTGTAGAAGCGCTCGTCCTCGATCGCAATGGTCGCCTGCTGGAGGCTCTTCGGGATCTGGTCGAGCGAGACCGGGGTACGGACTTCATCCGAGTCGATCAGCCCGAGGCGACTGCCGTCGCCGGCGAAGATGACCGAGTTCTGGCCCTTGTTGATGGGCTTCAGGCGATCGACGTCGGGCGCGTCGCTGGCGATCGAGAAGACCCAGCCGCCACCGGCCAATACGGCAGTGAGGATCAATCCACCGACGACTGCGGTGACCGCGACAATCTTCTTGCGCGGCCCGCCATCGCGTCGGCGCACACGTTTCTGGCGCCTGGTCATCCCCTGAATGGTAGCGACGGCGACCTCTGCAGCCCCTAAAGCCGCCTCCCTGATCGGGTCCGGTGCAGGGCGGCGGCTTCGCCGGGCGCCTCCAGGTGTGAGAATGACACGGCTGATGGACGACCAGGAGCCGCTCGAGCCGGCCGGAGAAACCGGCAAGACGACTTACCCCTACGCGGCCTGGTCGCCGGTCCTGGCTCTCGGTGGCGCCGTCGCCGCGCTTTTCGCGGGTCTGGTCCTCAGCCTCCCGTTCTTCCTGGTCGAGAGCCCTGGCGACGGCGAGGACCTGAGCCTCTTCGGCAACGTCGCGATCCAGATCTGCACCGGGATCGGCTTCATAATCGTGCCGATCGCCGTCGCGAGCCACTACGGAGGCGGGCTGCGGCGGATCATGGGCCGGCTGGGCTTCGTCTCGTTCAGGGCCGCCGCGGCGGCGAAATGGATCGGGATCGGCATCCTGTCCTACTTCGCCTTCGCGATCGCCTATGCGGTTGTCTTCGGCGCGCCTGAGCAGGACGACATCGCCGGCGACTTCGGTCCGATCGGGATCCAGTTCCTGCTGATCGTGATCCTCGCCCCGCTGGCCGAGGAGATCTGCTTCCGCGGAATGCTCTTCGGCGGGCTGAGGACGAAGCTGCCGTTCTGGGCCGCGGCGCTCGGGGCCGGCGCCTTCTTCGGCCTGCTCCACTACACGACCGGCCCGTCCGCGGTACCGAGCCTCGTCGCCCTCGGGGTGATCTTCGCCCTCGTCTACGAGAAGACCGGCTCGCTGTGGCCCGCGATCATCATGCACGTGATCAACAACGGCTTCGCACTCGCCGTGCTCAACTCCTGACAGGCACCGGCGCACCGGCCGGTCGCGGCCGGGGCTGCCGTCGTAGGATCACCGGCATGGGCGACACCGGACCCACCCGCGAACGGCTGATCGCCCTGCTGCGCGAGCACTCGCTCGTGCTCGGTGAGATCACGCTCTCGAGCGGCAGGACGAGCAGCTACTACATCGACGCGAGGCGGACCGTGATGCGCCCCGACGGCCAGCGGGCCGCCGGCGAGCTGATCGCCCGCCACGCCACCGGGCTCTCGGCAACGGCGGTCGGCGGCCCGGTGATGGCGGCGATTCCGCTGGCCTGTGCCGCGATCTCCGTTCCCGAAGGCGCCGACCTCGTCGGTTTCTTCGTGCGCAAGGAGCGCAAGGAGCACGGACTGCAGCGCTGGGTCGAAGGTGGCGCCGAACCGGGGGACCGCGTGCTCGTGGTCGAAGACACGGTGACCACCGGCGGCTCGACCGTCTCGGCGATCGAGAGGATCAGGGACGAAGGCTTCGAGATCGCCGGCGTGCTCAGCCTCGTGGACCGGCTGGCCGGCGGAGGCCCGGCGATCGCCGACGCGGCCGGGGCCCCCTACGAAGCCCTGACCACGATCGACGACATCTATCCGGACCGACCCGACCGCTGAACCGCGCCGGAGTTCAGGAAGCGTCGGATGCGTCGGCGCCGGTCTTGGTGACCGACATCTCGCCGACTCCACCACCAAGGATACGCCGCGTGAGTCCGGGAAACAGGACGCGCAGCGCCGCCACCAGCGCATACGGCCTCGGCACGTAACGCTCCGCCCTGCCGCCGGGGCCGGCCTCGAAGATCGCCTCGGCAGCGGTGGCGGGCCTGGCGACCATCCACCGCGTCATCGCGTTGCCGGTCAGCTCTTCGGCGGGGAAGCCCTCGGTCCTGATGTAGCCGGGCAGGACCAGCCCGACGTGCACACCGTTGGCCGCCTCCTCCAGGTGGAGCGCGTCGGTCCAGCCGGCCACGGCGAACTTCGACGCCGAGTATGCCCCGGCCCCTCCGCGGGAGATTCGGCCGGCCGTGCTCGAGATGTTGACGATCGAGCTCGGCGCCGACTCCCTGAGCAGCGGCAGCAGCGTTTCGGTCAGCCGCACCACCGAGTCGAAGTTCAGGTCCATCGTCTTCTTCACGTTCTCGTAGCCGACCTCGCCGAAGCTGCCGCGCCAGGCGGCACCGGCGTTGTTGACCAGGCAGTCGAGTCGGCCGTGATGCTCTTCGACGTGGGCCAGCACGCGGCCGGGCGCGTCGTCTTCCGTGAGGTCGGCCGCAACCCAGGTCGCGGGCGCCGGCAACCGGCCGCAGAGGTCCCGCAGGCGGTCCTCACGGCGGGCGACCAGGACCAGCTCCGTGCCCGGCTCGCGCGCAAAGCGCCAGGCCGTGGCCTCGCCGATCCCGCTCGATGCCCCGGTTATGACGGCGATCATCTTCCCGGGCTCCGGCCGCTCACGATCCCGCCATGAGGTCGGCGACCGCTTCACGGAACACCTGGGTGTGTCGGTCCACGTCGGCTTCGGTCGTCTCCGGTGACATCAGCGCCATGTTGTGGAACGGCGTGATCAGCACGCCGCGGTTCAGCGCGTGGAGGTGCAGGTAGCGCTCGAGCTCCGGGTCGCTGGCGTCGTGGGCCTGGGTGCCGTTGCGCGCCGGCTCGTCCTCAAACCGGTACTCGGCGCGGGCCCCGAGCTGGGTCACGTTCCACGGAAGGCCGAACTCGCCCACCACCTCGCGGATCCCATCGCTGAAGCGCGTGGCAAGCGGAATCGTATGCTCGAAGGCCTGGGGCGTGAGTACCTCCGACAGCGTCGCGCGGATGGCGGCCATCGAGAGTGCGTTGCCGGCAAGCGTGCCACCGACGCCGCCGGTGTCTTCGTAATCGGCCTCGGGATCGGCGAGCATGCGCTCGGTGACTTCGAGCGTCATGCCGAGGGCACCCGCCGGGATGCCCGAACCGATCGCCTTGCCGATCGTGAACAGGTCGGGGTCGAGCCCCCATTCGTCGGTGCAGCCGCCCGGCCCGGCCGAGAACGTATGGGTCTCGTCGATGATCAGCAGGGTCCCGTGCGCCCTGGTCAGCGCCCTCAGCGCGTCGTGGTACCCGTCGTCGGGCAGCACGATCCCCATGTTGGTCATCGCGGGCTCGGCCAGCACGCAGGCGATCTCCTCGGTGGCCAGCACGCGCTCGAGGGCGTCGAGGTCGTTGAACTCGATCGCCACCGTGGTCTCCGAGGGATCGACCGCCGGGCCGACGTTGCCCTCCCTCGAGACGGTCGTGCCGTCCGGACCCGCGACGGCGAAGGCCTCGTCCACCGAGCCGTGGTAGCTGTAGCTGTAGACCAGCACCTTGCGGCGCCCGGTCAGGTGACGGCAGATCCTGAGCGCCGCCCGGTTGGCGTCGGTCGCGGTCAGCGTGAACATCCAGCGGTCGAGAGTGAAGCGGCGGGCCATCTCCTCGCCGACCCACGCGGCGTTCTCGGTCGGCAGCATCGTCGTTATTCCCTTCGCTGCCTGCTCGGCGACGGCCGAGACGACCGGGGCCGGACCGTGTCCGGGCATCGAGCCGGTGTCGCCGAGGCACAGGTCGACATAGGTGTGGCCGTCCACGTCGGTGATCCGGGCCCCCGACGCCTTCTCGGCGAATACGGGGAAGCCCCCTGCCCAGCGCATCATCCACGGCATCGGCACTCCGCCGACCAGCGTGTGGCGGGTCCTGTCGAACAGCTGCTTCGACTTCGGGTTGGCGGCGATGAAGCGCTCGAGCTCCTGTCCGGTGCGCTCGGCCAGGATGCCACGGTCGATGCCCGCCCGGGAGCTCATCCGTTGCCGACCACGGGCAGGGATTCGAGGGCCCGGCGGCCGCGCACCACGGCGCCGCCGAGGCCCATCGCGGCGCTCTCGGCACGGCTGCCGATCGGCGCCCAGAGGCCGAGCTGGCGCAGCGAGCTGAGAACGTCGTAATAGGAGTGCTCGCGGCAGACCTTGCCGTCGCGGAACTCGAAGATGTCGGTGCCGTGGGTCTCGACCCGGCGGCCGGTGGCCGGCAGGCCGATCCACAGCGGGCCGGAATTGACACCCCTGAAGGCCCACGGTTCGGTGATCCGGTCGCCCTCGTGGATCAGCGGCTCACGCTTGGAGAACTCGCATTCGGTGAATGCTTCGAAGAAACCGTCGCAGTAGCGCGCGTACTCGTCGCGGCCGCGGATCGGCTCGTTCATGGTCACGTCCCAGTACTCGATGTCGTCGGTCACGTGCTCGAGGATCTGCCCGGTCCCCGTGCTCCACGCGTTCTGCCACTTGTCGAAGAACTCCTCCGCCCACTCGCTCATCGGCCGATCATATTGCCCTTCCGCGACTCACCGGCGAGTCCGGCGGATCCGATTCCTGGCGCGGGTTCGGGACAGAGGTCGCAGAAACTCCCGCCGGCGGGAGTTCCTGCGACCTCTGTTGATCGGGCGGCCGGATAAAGTGAAGGGTCCTGCCCCGATAGCTCAGCTGGATAGAGCGACTCCCTCCTAAGGAGTAGGCCGCTGGTTCGAATCCAGCTCGGGGTACTGCGGCCGACCGGAGCAGAGCCGGACACAGGCCGGGGCCGCGGCCGGCCTAGTAGCGCAGCAGCGCGAGTACGCCGTCGGCCTCGGCCAGTGCCGGGACCTCCTCGACCGAGGCGGAGCTGACCCGGGCGCCAGTGCGCAGGGCGACCTCTACCGCGGCCTCGCGGGCCGTCTCTTCTCCGGCGTCGGTGATCGCCGCGCGGACCCCGTCCGAGAGGTCACCCTCGTCGAATTCGTAGAACGGGTCCATGATCACGTGGGCGACGCGGCCCTCGATCAGCGCGGCGACGACCTGGTCCGGGCCTCCCGCACCGCGGTCGCGGGCCCTGATCCGCTCCAGGGCGTGGTCGGCGAACTCGTTGACCTGGTCGCGCCAGGCCTGGCGCATGTGCTCGTCGAGGTGGTCGGCGACGTCGGGCGCCGTGGCGTCGATCAGGTTGATCGCGACCACGCTCATCACGCGGTCGCGAAGTTCCTGCGGAAGCGCCTCCATGAACTCGTTGCCGAGATCGCGGTCGGCGGCGAGCACGAGCCGTTCGAGCTCGAGCTCCCTGGTGCTCTCGGCGATCGCCTTCGCCGCGTCCTTGATGAAGCGGCTGCGCCAGGCGTGGACGCGGTCCTCGTAGGACTCGACGTGGCTGGCACTCTGCTGGGGCCGGCTCTTGCCGCCGGCACCGCGGTACTGCCGCCAGTCGCCGAGCTCGAGGTTGTAGACCGAAGACTCGAGGTCGTGGACCGCTCCGTCGGCCCATTCGAGCAGGCGGATGTGTTCCTGGCTGAGCAGGACCAGGCCGGTCCTCTGTCCACGGTCGATCAGGTCCATCGCGGGCCAGATCACCGCGCCGTCCTCGAAGACGACGAAATCGTCGCGCAGCGGTATCTGGAAGGTGTGGAAGATGTCGATCGAACCGTCGGCACTCAGGAACAGCGCGACGCTCCGTCCGCGCTCGTGGGCGGTCGCCTTGGTCAGGCGGTCCTCGGCCACCTTGCTGAGGCGACGGATCGCCTCGGTCGCCTCATGGTCGCTCTCGACCCGTGCCGCCGCGTCCCGCAGGCCGTTTCGAAGCGCGACCAGCCAGCCCGGGGTCTCGCTGACGTTGGCCGGATCGCGGGGATCGGTCCGGCAGAAGACCGAAAGGACCGGTCCGTCGGTCTCGCGGTCGATCAGGTCACGGAACTGTTCCAGCATCTGGGAGCTCATTGCCGGGATCCAATCAGACGCGGGCGTCTGACCCCTGCTCGCCATCGCCGGCCCCGGGTTGCCCGGTCTCCGGTTCCGCGGGCTCGACCTCCTCGATGTCGTAGAGGCTCTCGCGGGCCACTTCGCGACCGCGCTGGCTCCACAGGTGGATGTCGAGGTAGTGGTCGTCGCCGTAGTTCTTCAGCGCGTCGGGGGCGATCAGAGTGAAGCGGTCCTCGAACAGGGGATCCTGGTCGACGGCCATGCCGTCGATTTCGGCCGTCACCGCATAGGCGTCGCGGACCAGCGAGCGCCCCCAGACCAGCGTGACGTCGGCGGTCCGGCCCTGTTCACCCTCCCACTTGCCGATCACCTCGTCGCCGAGGTCGATCGTCCAGTCCGGGTTGTCGGCGGCGATCACGTCGGTGAAGTCGGCCGAGGCGGTGAAGTCCTTCGGGTCGCCGCCCACCGGCTGGACGAA
Organism: uncultured Solirubrobacterales bacterium; assembly: GCA_963701635.1. Lineage (GTDB taxonomy): Bacteria > Actinomycetota > Thermoleophilia > Solirubrobacterales > 70-9 > 67-14. The sequence goes on along the minus strand of CAVPAU010000001.1, from coordinate 379,255 downwards.
GCTGACGAAGCCGAAAAATTCGATCTCGACCGGCCCGTCGCCAGTTCCGCCGTCCTCGTCCTCGAGCACGGCCTGCCCGGTGGCGCTGGCGGGAACCCATACGCGGCCGCTCCACGCACGCTCCGGAAACCACGTGATCTCCTCCGGCGGATCCGTACCCTCGGGCAGGTCGGCGATCTCCGCGCAGGCGTCACGGAAGACGCCGGCGAGCCGCTCGGCGAAGCGTCCGTGGGGAATGCCGTGCTGCGAAGCGTCGGCGATGAAGCGGGGGATGGGGCGGTTCTCGATCGTCATGGCCCGGACCCTACGCGATCGCCTCGCGCAGCTTCGCGGCGGCGGTTTCGGGCGATACGACGTTGATGTCGACTCCTGTCGCCATCTCGAACGACGACATCGGCTCGAGTCGCGGCGCGAAGTCGATGTGCCAGTGGAAGTGCTCGACGCCGCGCGGTGCGGTCTTCACCCACAGGTTCAGCTGGAGCGCACCGTCGACCAGGGAGTCGAGCGCGGTGACCGCACGGTGGAGCATCGACGCACCGGTCTCATCGTGCTCGAAGGACGGCGAGGGACGGCGGGGTATCAGGCGCATCTCGTACGGGAAACGGGAGGCCCACGGGCAGACCAGCGCGACTTCGTCGTCGATCGCCACGAGCCTGTCGCCGCGGCGGATCTCTTCGCGCAGGACCTCACCGAGCAGGCTGGCCCCGGCGGTCCGCTCGCGGTAGGAGTTGAAGCGCTCGCGTTCACGGGCCACGGCGGCCGGCACGAACGGAGCAGCCCCGAGCTGGGCGTGGCTGTGCTCGAGCGAGGCCCCGGAGTCGGGGCCCTGGTTGAGGATCAGCTGCACGTACGGCGAGTCGGCGTGGGCGAGCATTCGCCGGCGCCAGGCGGCGAGGGCCGCGGACGTCTGCTGCCCGTCGAGCTCGGCAAGCGAGCTCGCATGCCCGGGCGAGTTGACGATCACCTCGTGGTGGCCGACCGCCGGCCTGGAGACGAACATGTCGGGCTCGGCGCGGCGCGAGGAGGCCAGCAGCGGATCGGCCGAGCTGGCGAAAGCGGCGGCGGGTCCGTCTTCGGCCTCGGCATCCGCCTCGGGGATCAGGGCCGGGAACAGGTTCGGGACCGTACGGGTGCGCCAGCCGGGGCCGTCGGTCGGCGAGCCGTCGGGCCGGTCGGCGTCGATCTCCGGAGGCGTGGTGGCCTCCGCCCCTTCGCAGAACGGGCAGCCCTCGGCACCGCCCGGCCGCCACGGGTCGACCGCGAACTGGTCGGGGCGCTCGGCCCGGCCCGGGGTCAGCAGGACCCGGGCGCCGGTGAGCTGGTCTATGCGGATCTCGGGAGAAGCCAACAGTGGCTACTCGTCGCCGAGATCCTTCTCGATGTCCTCGAGCCTGGGCTTCCTGTAGCCGGGGTCGGTGGCGGGGTCGTCGGCGGCATCGGGCTCGTCTGCGCCGGGGTCGACGTAGCCGGGGTTGGCGGGGTTGTCGCTGCGGCCGATCACGCTGGGCAGGTCCTTCATGTTGTTCTGGAAGGCCGAGATCAGGTCCATCGGCAGCGGGAAGATCACGGTCGAGTTCTGGTTGCCGCTGATCTCGAGCAGGGTCTGGAGGTAGCGCAGCTGGAGCGACGCCGGGTTGCGGCTGATGATGTCGGCCGCCTGGGTCAGCTTCTCGGCCGCCTGGTACTCGCCCTCGGAGTTGATGATCTTGGCCCGCCGCTCGCGCTCGGCCTCTGCCTGGCGGGCCATCGCGCGCTGCATCTGCTCGGGGATCTCGACGTCCTTGATCTCGACCGTGGTCACCTTCACTCCCCACGGCTCGGTCTGCTCGTCGATGATCTTCTGCAGCGACTCGTTCAGCCTCTCGCGCTCGGCCAGGATCTCGTCGAGTTCGGCCTTGCCGAGCACAGCGCGCAGCGAGGTCTGCGAGATCTGGCTCGTGGCGATCAGGAAGTTCTCGACGTCGGTGATCGCCCGGTTGGGATCGATCACCCGGAAATAGCAGACCGCGTTCACGGAGGTGGGGACGTTGTCACGGGTGATCACTTCCTGCGGCGGGATGTTCAGCGTGATCGTGCGCAGGTCGATCTTGACCATGCGGTCGATGAACGGGATCAGCAGGATCAGGCCCGGTCCCTTCTGGTCGATCAGCCGGCCGAGGCGGAAGATCACCCCGCGCTCGTACTCGCGCAGGATCTTGATCGCGGAAAACAGCACGATCAGGGCGAAAATTGCGAGTATCACCACTACGGCGCCGAGGACTTCCATCAGCTTGAGACTCCTTCGGTATCGGTTTGGGCAGCCGCGACTTCGTCGGGGCTTCGGACTACGAGTGTCAGGCCGTCGACCTCTTCGACCGTGACCGTATCGCTCAGGTCGACCGGGTCGCTGCCGGGCAACAGGCGGGCCTGCCACAGCGCGCCGTTGACGAAGACCTGGGCCACGTCCCGGTCACCCGTCAGTCGGCCTGACCGGATCACCCCGGTCGCGCCGATCAGCTCTTCCCAGCCGGTCAGTGCCGGCTGGTCGCGCACGTTCTCGGCGCGTTCGAGCACGAAGACCATGAAGGCGCCGACCAGGCCGGCGCCGATCACGACGGCGACGATCGAAGTCGGGTCGCTCTGCCGGTCGAACATGAAGATGCCGGAGGCGATCAGGGCAAGCACGCCGATCGCAGACAGGGCCCGGGTGTGCTCGAGTGCCGCCGCGGCGACGAAGAAGGCGATCGCCACCAGCAGCAGGCCGAGACCCGCCCCGAACGAGCCGATCTCGATCGCCCCGATGATGCCGAGCACGAGCGAGGCGACGCCGATGATTCCCGGTCCGAAGCTGCCGGGCGCGTTGATCTCGACGCCGATGCCGGCCAGGCCGATCGCGATCAGGAGGAATACGAGGGTGGGGTCGGTCAGCTCCACGCTTCTAGCCTAGCCGTACCGGCCGCCCGGCCATCCGGCTCAGCCCTCCGGCGGGTCGCCGGTTTCGAGGGCGTAGCGGTTGACGTCGGCGACCAGTTCGGCCTCGTCCCGGTACGGGCCGAGCTTCGTGAACGTGCGCTCGCCGGCGGCGTTGAAGAAGGCCGTGGCCGGCAGTCCCTTGCCGGCCTCGAGCTGCTCGGTGATCTCCTTGTCCGGGTCGGAGAAGCTGGGGTAGGGCAGCGGGCTCGCCTCGAGGAAGGTCGCGGCCGCCGACTCGCTGTCCTGGGAGTTGACGCCGAGGAAGGCGACCTCACTGCCCATGTCGGCCGAGGCCTGCTGGAAATGCGGGAACTCGGCCCGGCAGGGACCGCACCATGATGCCCAGACGTTGACGACGGCCGGGAAGCCGTTGAGGTCGGACATCAGGCCGTCGAAGGCCTCGGTGCCTCCGGGAAGCAACTCGTTGGCCTCGCCGTACAGCGAATCGAGCGGTGCCGGAGAGTCCGAGAGCGCACCGTAGTCGGGCGGCGGAGAGCCGTCGTAGACCGAGTCCGAGCCTCCGCATCCGGCGACAATCGAGGCCGCGGCGAAGACCGCGACCAGCAGCGCGAGAGCCCTGCGGGACCGGGTTGCCTTGCTGTCGGACGACTTCAACATGCCAACAGTGATTAAATACAGGTCAACCGGTCCGCCCATCCGCGGATCACGGAGGCAGTCGCCACCGGACAGTCTCGTGTCACGGTAGGCGGCTCTCATCTGTCCATTGTCCGGCCCGTACGAGAACGGGGTCGGGACCACGTACGAAGGCTTCATGCCCCCGAGCACAGCAGCACCCGCCGATGCGGCGGTCCCTTCAGCTTCAGACATCGAACGCGCCTCGGCATTCGCGCGGGAGCCGTTCCTGCTCAACGGCTCCGGTCCGGAGGCGCTGGTCCCGGGCACGGCGCGACGCAGGGCACTCGATGCCGCGCTGGCCGAGATCGAAGCCGGAGCGGAAGAACCCTCGCTCGAATGGCGGCGCAACTTCTCCCTGCTGCTCGGCCTGGAGCGGCTGATCGGCGACGAGCCACCGACCCTGCGCGACGGCGCCGAGCTCAACCCGCACCAGATCGACGCGCTGTCCGGCACGCTCACCGAGCTGATCGCCGAACAGCAGGTGGCCGCAGACAACGGCGATCCGCTCTCGATCGGCCGCGAGGCCCCCGAAGACACACCCGACGCAACAGAGGAGGCGCCGGCGGCAGACGGTGGCGCAGGCGAACAAGGACCGGCAGCGGACGAAGAGCCCGACGGTGACGAAGCGACCGGGCAGCAGGCCGGCGAAGACGACGAACCGGCCGAGGACCTCGACACCGAAGTCGAAGAGGACGAGGAACCGCAGGACTGGGTCGAGGACGCGCCGGGCGAGGAGGAATCGGTCGACCCGGGGCCGGCCGGCGAAGACCCCGGTGCGGCGCGGCGGTTCTGGTTCGAGCATGCGACCGGCGCCGGCAAGACGGTCGCCGCGGTCGGCTTCATCGAGGCGACGCGCACCGGCGGGGTGCTGATCCTGACCCATCGGCGCAACCTGGTCGACCAGTTCATCGGCGAGATCTCCGACCGCGGATACCGCGAGCGGCTGCGGCCGCCGCTGCTCGACGGCCGCGACGAGGCCGACGGGCCTGTCACGGTCGAGACCTACCAGTGGTTCGTCCGCAACGCGAACCGCGTGTCGGACGCCTACACGGTGGTGATCTGCGACGAGGCCCACACCGCGCTGGGCGAGAAGACCAGCGCCTGCATCCGCTCGTGGCCCGGGCCGATCTTCGTCGGCATGACGGCGACCGGCGCCCTGATCGCCCGCCACGTGACCGACCTGTTCCCGACCCAGACCTCGCGCTTCGACCTCGCCCAGGCGGCGCGGCGCGGAGTGATCGCGCCGCTGCGCTGCATGCGCATCCCGCCCGGACCGGGGGTCAGGACGATCGCGAAGGTGCCGCTGCGCAAAGGCGAAGTCGACCAGGACTTCGACCAGGAGGAGCTGGCCAAGCTGCTCGACCAGGCGCCGTTCAACATGGCGATCGCCGACCTCTACAAGTCGCGCTTCCGCAAGGCACCCGGCGTGCTCTACACGGCCGGCGTCCAGCATGCGAAGAACGTCGCGGCGGCGTTCCAGGAGTTCGGGATCAACGCGAAGGCCGTCTCCGGGGAGACTCCGAAGCGCGAGCTGACCGAGATCCTCGCCGCCTTCGAGCGCGGTGAGGTCGACGTGCTCTGCAACGCCCAGCTGCTGGCCGAGGGCTGGAACTCACCGCGGGCGACGATCTGCATGCACCTGGCACCGACCGCGTCCAAGCGCATCTACCAGCAGCGGGTCGGCCGCGTCACCCGTCGCGCGCCTGGCAAGGAGGCCGGTCTGGTGATCGACTTCGTTCACCCGGCGACGACCCATGACGAGACCATCGTCACCCTCCACAGCCTGCTCGACCGCGACGTCTACCGCGGCGGCGCGATCGTGGTCGGCCCGGTGCGGCGCGGGCGCGGCCGCAAGGTCCGGGTCGAAAGGCGCATCGTCCCGGTCAGCGACGACCCGCAGAACCGGATCGAGGTGCTCGAGCGCGACATCTGGCGGATCGCGGTGGAGAACCTCGACCATTCCGAGCAGCACGTGTGGGCCGCGCTCGCCGGAGCCAGGGTGACCAACCAGGGCTGGCGCCGGGCCAAGGCGATGCTGCAGCATGACCAGACCCGCGAGCTGCGCCGCCGCTTCCTGCTGACCTGCGTGCAGCGGAACCGAAACTCTTCGCTGAGGATCAAGGCGATCAGCGAGATCGCCGCCCTGAAGGACGCCGAGGCCTTCGACGACGCGATCGACATCGTCGGCACGTGGAGCCGTGAGGACAAGCGCGCGGCGACGAAGGTCCTGCTCCAGGCCCTGGTGGACAAGCGCATCGGGCGCCGCGACCAGGCCCAGGCCTGGGTCTGGAGGCTGGCTTCCTATACGCGCGAGCTCCATGAGGAGTACGCGGTCCAGCGCTGGCCCGAGACCAAGCGACTGCTCGGTCTGCTGGTCAACTCCTCGGGCCGCGCCCACGGCAAGAACGCGCGAAAGCTCGTCCAGGCGGTCCGCAAGCAGGACCGCCGCCTGGCCGTATCGCTGCTGGCAGCCGCGGTCGCGCATACGCCCGAGGGCGAAGAGGTGCTGCGCGGGGCGCGGATGAGAATGGCCAGGAAGCCGTCGGCCGTAGCGCGCGAGCTGCTGCGCAATTTCCCGAAGGGCGGCAAGAAGCGCCGCCGCCGCAGGAAGGGCAGGGGCGCGGCCGAAGGCGGCGACGCGGACGGCAACGATGCCGCCGCGACTGACACAGGCGGGAACGGCAGTACCGAGGCGCCGGACTCCGGCAACGGCGGATCCGGCGACGAGGATCGGTCAGCGCCGGGCGGCGGAGACCCGGAACGGGCCGACGGGGCGTCCGAAGAAGACGAGCACGAGCCCTACAGCTCGGACATCCACCACTGACACTGCGCGGTCCGAATGCGGGCGAAGGCCAACACTCGCCGGAGATTCACTCGAACCTGACCGTTCTCGTCGCCTGCTCGGCCCACAGGCTGTCGGCCGTCCAGTAGGAGAGCTCGACCGGCTCGCCCGAGGCTTCGCCGACCGCGTCGCAGTACTCCGAACGGCTGGTCACCGCCTCGCCGTCGATCGCGTAGATACCGTCGAGAGGCTCGAGGCCGGCCTCGGCTGCTGAGGATCCCGGGATCACCGACTCGACCAGCAGCGCCGCGTCCCGCCACCCTCCGACCAGGCCGAACCGGTCCGCGAGACGGTTGAGCACTTCGGGCCGGAGGGCAGTGAAGGTGAAGCCTCCCCAGCCGGTCGACTCGCCTTCGGCCAGCCCGGGCAGCAGCCCGCGCAGGCGGTCGATCGAGATCGCGAAGCCCTGGTTGTCCCCGTCGCCCCTGGTCGAGTTCATCCCGATCAGCTGCCCTTCACCTTCGAACAGCGGCCCGCCGGAGTTGCCCGGGTTTATCGCCGCGTCCACCTGGTGAACGTCGGGATAGACGGCGAAGTCGATGTTCTGCTGCGCCGGCTGGTCCCAGTTGATGTTGAGTGCGGAAAGGCTGCCCGTGGTCACCTGCAGTTCGTCGGCCGTGCTCGCGTTGTTCGGGAAGCCGAGCGCGATGACGTCATCTCCCTGTTCCGGCGGGTCTTCCTCGCCGGCCAGCGGGAAGGTCCTCAGGCCTTCGGCATCGTCGACCGAGAGCATCGCGACGTCGTCGCATTCGGCGACCGCGTATACGTCGGCGTCGCGCAGTTCCGATTCGCCTTCGAGCGAGACGCCGAAGCGGTTCGAACCGATCAGCACATGCGAGTTGGTGACGACGAGCCCTTCGTCGGTGTCGTAGACCCAGGCCGAGCCCGAGCCGTAGGGCTCGTCGCCCCGGAAGGTCTTGACCAGCATCGTCGACGGCTTGGCATCCCGGACGAGCTCGCTCGCCGACTTCTGCTCGTCACCGCTGAGCTGGGATACGACTATGGCTGCGAGCACGAGCAGCGAGAAGCCGATGAAGAACATCCACGGCTTCAGCGGCCTGCCCCCCGGCGGCGGCGGTGCGCCCGCGGCCCCCGCGGTGTCCCCGGCCGCAGCGCCCGCTCCGGTTGCCGCGGGCGCCGGTCCCTTGCCCACCCGCTCGAACTCGACGCGGAACTCGGCCTCGCCGATGGTGAAGGAATCTCCGTGCTCGAGCCGCCGGTCGCCCGCCACCGGGCTGCCGTTCACCCGCACGCCGGTTTCGGAATCGGTGTCGCGGATCACGAAGCCGTCATCGTCATCGGGGACGATCTCGGCGTGGTGCGGCGAGACCGCCGGGTCGTCCTCGATCTGGAACTCGCAGGTCGAAGCGTTGCCGATCGTGAAAGGGATGTTGTCGACCGGCACGCGGAATCCCCGGATCTCGAGAAACAGCTGAAGTCCTGACCGGCCGGTCGTCACAGCCGAAGCCTCTCAGATCGCAGGGCGATAGGCGGTCAACAGCCGTTCGTTTGCCCGCAGCCATGCGGCCGAGCGCTGCCAGTCGGGCATGGCTTCGGTGAGCGCGTTCCAGAAGGCACGCGAGTGGTCGTGGTGCCGGATGTGGACCAGCTCGTGAATCACCACGTAGCGCAGGGCGTGGCCGGGACCGATCACCAGGCGCCAGTTGAACGACAGTGTGCCCGAGGTCGAGCACGAGCCCCAGCGCGTCCGCTGGTCCCGGATCGAGATGCGGCCGGGTTCGAGCTCGAGGCGGCCGGCCTCCGAACGCACGACCGCCCCTATGCGCTCGCGCGCCTCGCGGCGGTACCAGCGGTCTATAGCCGCGAGCTGCTGCCTGCGCCGCGATCCGCCGACCTCGAGCGTTCCGGGCGGGGGTCCCGCCGCGAAAGAAAGCGGCATCACCGGTCCGAGGCCGGGTGCCGAACCTGCGATCAGGCGCGCGACCGGGCGTTGGCTGCCGGTCAGCCTGACCTCGATCGCGGCTCCGTCGAGCCAGACGACGCCGGGCAGGCCGAGGTCGACCTCGCTGTCAGACAGCCTGCCCACCGAGGTGCACCTCCCCCGAGTCCAGCGACACGGTCCCGTCCCCGGTCTCGACCAGCAGGTTGCCCGCACCGTCGATGCCGGAGGCGACACCGGTCTGCGGACCGGAAGGTCCGCCCTGCCATCTGACCGTCCTGCCGCGCAGGGCGTCGCGGTCTGCCAACTCGGCCAGCGCCAAGTCCACCGCGCCGGCCAGCCTCGCCCCGACGAAGCGGTTCAGCGCCGCAGTCGCCGACCTGACGTCGGCGCCGTGGCCGATCGAAGTGGCACGGCCGCGCATTTCGTCGGGAAAATCCTGCTCCCGGACCGAGAGGTTGAGGCCGATGCCGACCACTGCCCAGCCGTCCTGGGGCCGGGCTTCGACGAGGATCCCCGCGCACTTGCGTCCGTCGATCAGGACGTCGTTCGGCCACTTGAGCTGTGCGCGCTCGACCCCGAGGGATTCGACCGCCTCGCAGACGGCGACCCCTACCTGGAGCGGGAGCGTGCCGGGGACCTCAACCGTGCGCCTGAGCAGAAGCGACCAGGCGAGCGCCGCCCCGGCCGGCGTCGACCACCGCCGGCCCTGCCGTCCCCGGCCCGCCGACTGCGCCTCGCTGGTCACCACGGTCCCGTCGGCCGCGCCGGCTTCGGCCAGCTCGCGGGCGACCTGATTGGTCGAGCCGACGCTGCGGAAGTGCCGATGAGGGGTGCCGACGGGCATCAGGCCGGCGCCAGGATGACTTCGTCGTCGGGGCCGAGGCCGAGGACTGCGGAGGCATCGCCGCGGTTCACCGCGAGCGCCAATGAGCCCGACGAATCCGGATAGAGCAGCGCCTCGCCTTCGGCCACATCGCCGAAGGCGGCGGCGAACGGCACCGTCACCTCCCGGCCGGCTGCGGTTTCCACCCTGACGCCGGCCCCGGGCCGGAGGAAAGAAGCGGCGGCCTGTCCGGCCGAGACGTTCAGGGCGAGGTTGCCGTAGCGGTCGCGCAGCAGCACGGTCGCCTCGATCCGCTCGCCGGAGACGCGGGCCGCCGGCAGATCGAGCCGCACGAGGCTCCCGGCTTCGATTTCGGAGCCCAGGCCAGACGGTTCGTCGCCGCGCGCCAGCCGGGCCGCGACGGGGCTGAATACGTCGCGGCCGTGAAAGGTCATGTGCGCCGAATCGAGCCGTGCCGGACTTTGCGATACGTCCCACGCGGCCTCGGCGCCGCCTGCGGCTTCGCAGGCCGGCCACAGCAGCCCGTTGTCGGGGCCGACCAGAAAATGGTCGCCGGCGCGCACCGCCAGCGCGCGCCGGTCGGTCCCGACGCCGGGATCGACGACGGCCAGCCAGACAGCCGGCGCCGAATACGGGACCGCCGCGGCCAGCGCCAGAGCACCGTGCCTGATGTCGCCCGGCCCGATCCCGTGGGTCAGGTCGATCACCCTCACCTCTGGTGCGAGGCGATCGATTACGGCGCGGCAGACGCCCGCGAATTCGTCCTCGTAGCCGAAGTCGGTCAGGAAGATGATCGGCCGCCCGGCCGGCCCGTCTTTCCTGCCAGCCGCGCTCATGCTTCGCCGGACTCCTTCTTCCCGAGGTCCGACAGCAGCGCCTCGAGCAGGCCGTCGAGGTCGTGGGGTTCGGCCTCGGCCGCGACTTCGAGCCCGGCGGCGCGCACGGCCTCCGACGTGACCGGGCCGATCGAGACGACCCGGGCGCCGGCCGGCAGCCCCTCCGGCATCACGGCCAGCAGGTTGGCCACCGTCGATGCCGACGTGAACGTGATCCAGTCGGCCTGCTGCGCGGCCTCGATCGAATTGCTGTCCGGGGCGCCGCGCACGGTCCGGTACAGCGGCACCACTTCCACGTCGGCCCCGCGTGCGGCGAGCGCTTCCGGCAGGACGTTTCGCGCATCCTCGGCCCTGGCGACCAGTACGCGCCGTCCGTCGAGATCCGAGTCGGCGAGCGCATCCACGAGGCCTTCGGCGACCGAGCGCCGCGGCAGCACGTCGGCCTCGATGCGATGGGCCCTCAATGCGTCGGCGGTCCCCGGCCCGATCGCCGCTACCTCGACCCCGGCCAGGGCCCTGGCGTCGAGCCCGTTTCGCGACAGGGCCCTGAACAGGAGCTCTACGGCATTGGGGCTGCTGAGGCAGACCAGGTCGTATGACGAGATGCCGAGCACCGCGCGCGTCACCTGCTCCGACTCGATCAGCGGCTCGATCGCGATCGCCGGAAGCTCGACTACCGAAGCCCCGAGCGAGCGCAGCGTGCGGGCGAAGCCGCCGGCCTGGGCACGGGCCCGCGTCACGACCACGGTACGGCCGTGGAGCGGCCTCTGCTCGAACCACTTCAGCCGCTCGCGGCGCTTCGCGACTTCTCCGACGACGACCAGCGCGGGCGCCTCGACCTGCTCTTCTGCCGCCTGCCCGGCGATCGTGCCCAGGGTGCCGGTCACGACCCGCTGCGACGGCATCGTCCCGCGCTCGATGACGGCCGCGGGCTCGTCGGGCGAGCGCCCGGCCGCGACGAGTGCGGCGGAGTTCCCGGCAAGCCTGCTCACGCCCATGTAGAAGACGAGCGTGCCGGGGAAGGCCGCGAGCGCAGGCCAGTCGATCGCGGTGTCGGGCTTGTCCGGGTCCTCGTGGCCGGTCACGTATGCGACCGCGGAGGCGTCCTCGCGATGGGTCACCGGTATGCCGGCGTATGCGGTCGCGGCGATGGCCGCGGTGATGCCCGGCACGATCTCGAAGTCGAGCCCGGCCTGGCGAACGGCCTCGGCTTCTTCGGCCCCGCGCCCGAACAGGAAAGGGTCGCCACCCTTGAGCCGGACCACCTTCAGGCCCTCGCGGGCGCTGGCGACCATGCGCTCGATGATCTCCGCCTGCGGTACGTTCACGACGCCGGGCCGCTTGCCGACATAGACGAGTTCGGCGTCCGGACGGGCCCCGGCGAGCGCAGTCGGCGGAATCAGCCGGTCGTAGTAGATGACGTCGGCCGACGCGACCAGCTCGAGCGATCTGGCGGTCATCAGCCCCGGATCGCCCGGTCCCGCGCCGACGATGTAAACGCAGTTGACCGGCTCGGTCTTCATGCCCGCTGCCTCTCGGCCTCGAGCAGCTCCGCCGCTCCTGCGGCCTTCATCCGCCTGGCGAGCTCGTTGCCGACCGCTTCCGGCTGAGACGAGCTCCCTTCCACCGAATCCCTGATCCACTGCGAGCCGTCGGACAGGCCCACGTACCCGTCGACGCTGATCCTCGTACCGTCGATCCGGGCGTGGATGCCCACCGGGCTGGAGCAGTCGGCGTCCAGGCCCCTGACTGCGGCACGCTCTGCGAGCAGCGTGCCCTCGGACTCGAAATCACCGATATCGAGAAGGTCCTGCGGCGGCTCTTCGCCGGAGCGGCACTGGACCACCAGCGCACCCTGCCCGGGAGCCGGAACCATCTCGGCGACGGTGAAGGAGAACGATGCCTCCGCCTCGCGCCCGAGGCGCTTCAGGCCGGCCATCGCCAGTACCAGGCCGTCGACCTCCCCGGCCTCCAGCCTGGCGATCCGCGTATCGACGTTGCCGCGCAACGCGACTACCTTCAGGTCGGGCCTCAGGGCGAGCAGCTGGGAGCGGCGGCGCAGGCTCGCGGTCCCCACGCTCGCGCCGTCAGGCACGGCGGCCAGGCAGTCCCCCGGACCGAGCCAGGCATCGGCAGCGTCCTCGCGGACCGGCACGGCGGCAATCTCCAGGCCTGCCGTCATCCGGCCGGGAAGGTCCTTGGCCGAATGGACGCCGGCCTCGGCCCGGCCCTCGAGCAGCGCGGCCTCGACGCCGCGGACGAAGCGCTCCTTGTCGCCGGAGGCCTCGCCGGTCTCGACCTCGACCATCTCTACTCCACCCACCGCGCCGGCCACAAGACCGGCCTGGGCCAGCGCCAGCGGGCTGGACCGCGTCGCGATCCTCAACTCAGCCGTCGCTCCGCCGGCGGATCGGCGTGACCGAGGCGTCGGCTCCCGTATCGGCAGCCGTCTCCACGTCGAGGGCGAACAGCTCGCGCAACGTGTTGACGGACTCGTGGGCACGGCCGGATCCGGCCACCTCGCGCAGACGCATGGTCGGCGCATGCAGCATGCGGCCGGCAATCGCGTGGGCCATGGCTTCGACCCGGGCACGGTCGGCGTCGCCGAGCGTCTCCCAGCGGTTCCGGTTCTCCTCGAGCACCGACTCGACGAGCCTCTCGCCGAACTTCCTCAGTGCGGCCACGGTCGGCAGGACCTCGAGTGAGGCGAGCCAGTCCTCGAAGCGCGACAGTTCGGCTTCGAGGATCCGCCCGGCCTGCCGGGCCTCGGCCTCGCGCACGCCCGCGTTCTGCTCGACCACGAGCTGCACGTCGTCGATGTCGAACACCGAGACGCCGGCGTGGCTCCGGCACTCCGGCGCCACGTCACGCGGAACCGCGAGGTCGATCAGCACCAGTTGCGCCGCGCCTGCCGGCCGGCGGCCGAGGTCCTCGGGTTCGATCACGTGGTGCGGCGAGTTGGTGGCCGAGACGACGAGGTCGGCCCCGGCCACCTGCCCGGCGAGGTCTTCGAGCCGCGAGGCCCGCCCGCCGAACCTCCCGGCCAGGTCGGCCGCCTTGTCGAAGTGGCGGTTGGCGACGAAGACCGTGTCGGTGCCGCGGCCGGCCAGCGCGCGGCCGACCAGCGCCGCCGTCTCCCCGGTACCGATCACCAGCGCGGTCCGGCCCGACAGGTCGCCGAGTGCGCGCCCGGCAAGCTCGACCGACACTGACGGCACAGAAACCCCCCGGCGGCTGATCCCGGTCTCCTCCCGGGCCCTGACCCCGGCCGCCGTCGCCCCATGGAAGAGCCGGTTCAGTACCGGGCCGGAGGCGCCTTCGACCACGGCCAGTTCGTGAGCCCGTCGCACCTGGCCCTGGATCTCGGCCTCGCCGATGATCATCGACTCCAGACCCGCCGCGACGCGGAACACGTGCCGGCCCGCCTCGGCGCCTCGGTAGGAGTAGAGGTGGCCGGTCAGTTCGGTCGGGCGGATGTCGGCCCGGCGCGACAGGGCCGAGAGGGCCAGCGACTCGGCCTCGACCGGGTCGCCGGCGAACAGGCAGATCTCGGTCCGGTTGCAGGTGGACATCGCCACCGCCTCGTGGACCGATTCCGACGAGGTGAGCTCGGTGATCAACCCCGCGGCCCTGCCTTCGGTCAGGGCGACCGCTTCGCGCATTTCCAGCGGGGCGGTCCGATGGGACAGCCCGAGCAGGAGGAGCTCAGACACTGCTTTCTTCCCGGACCGGGGAATCGCCGGAGGTCCGGTTCGCATCGTCTGCGCCGGCATCGGCGGCGCCCGCAGGGGCCTCTCCCCGGTCGGCCTCGATCTCGTCGATCAGCTCGCCGAGCTCCCGGCTGATGCGCTGGAACTTCGCGCCGAGGATGGCAATGTAGACCAGCACCATGAGCAGGAAGAACAGGTAGGCGGAGGCAACGTAACCGACCGAGTCGCTGGGAACCGAGTCGAACATCTAGCGCGACTCCACCGAGGGGGCGATCCGGCCGCCGACCGATCCACCACCGCCGCCGTCCTCATGGAGGGTGCGCCGCAGCCGTGAGACCTGCCCCGAGACCTTCTTGCCGACCATCTCGGTCTTGACCAGCGTGATCCAGAGCAGTCCGATGCCGACGAAACAGACGAGGAAGGTGAACAGCATCGAATCTGGGAGGCCGCCTTCGGAGGTCGCGAAGACGCGCGGGTGGATCACGCTCTCGGCCATCCTCACCGCCATGAAGTTCAGCGGCACGAACGCGCCCGCGGTGATCGCGAAGACGGATGCGTAGCGCGCCTGGCGGTCGCGGTCCTCGATCGCGTAGCGGAACGGGTAATAAGTGCAGTAGAGGAGGAAGACAATCAGGAAGCTGACGAGAGTCGGCTCGTCCCAGACCCACCAGTGGCCCCACGAGGCCTTGGCCCAGATCGCTCCCGTGACCAGGACCGCCACGCCGAAGACGACCGATATGTGGATGAAGACGTAGGAGTTGGCGTCGTGGCGACGGTCGCCGCTCTTCAGGTGGCGGTATCCCTCGACGCCTCCGGCGACGAAGCCGAGCAGGGCGACGATCGCGAGCGGAACGTGCAGGTAGAAGATCTTCTGCTTGAAGCCCTGGTCGGCGTCCATCGGCACCCAGAGGAAGACCAGCGCGAATCCCGCCATCAGGAAGAAGACTGTGGCGATGGAGAGTGTCTTGAGTCCGCGGCCTGTCATCTGGGAAACCTGTTCCGGGGCGGGGTCAGTCCTCGAGGAGGAAGTCGAAGACCGCGTATCCGACCAGCAGGAAGATCCCATCGTATAGACCCACGACCAGCAGCCAAGTGCCAAATCCGTCGTAGTCGGGTCCGGGCGCGTCGAAGAGGCCGGCCGAGGCCGCGGTCACGGCGATCATCAGCGGAACGACCAGCGGCAGCAGCAGCAGCGGGACGAGCAGGTCGCGGGCCCGCGAGTTGACCGCCATCGAGGAGATCAGCGTGCCGAGCACGGCGAAACCCAGGTTGGCCCCGGCCAGTACCGGCACCAGCGGCAGCAGGGCCGACCAGTCGGGCAGGAAGAAGACCGCGAAGACCGGGACCACGATCAGCTCGAGCACGGCCAGGTAGATGAACAGCGCCGAAGCCTTCGACGTGAACAGCACGGTGCGGTCGACCGGCGCCAGGCGGATCGCGTCGAAGCCGCCTTCCTCGAGCTCGGAAACGAAGATCCGGTTGATTCCGAGGATCCCGGCGAAGAGCAGCGTCGTCCACAGTACGCCGCCGGCGAGGCTGCCCGACAGAGTCGTCCGGTCGAGTCCGTAGCGGAAGATGATGAACGTGGTGACCGCGAAGAGGACCATCGCGGGCAGCGAGCGCATCGTGCGCAGCTCCGTGCGGAGGTCCTTGGCGAGCAGGGCGGCGAAAGCCGAGCGCGACGGGGTCACCCGCCCTCCTCCCGGCCTGCGCCGGCGCGACCGGCTGCTGCGCGCGGCCCGTCGCCATCCGGTTCCACGCGCCCGGTGCGGTCGAGCCTGACGACCTCGTCGGCCTCGGCGATCGCGCGCTCGGGCTCGTGGGAGACCAGCACGCGCGTGCGGCCCTCGCCCGCACCGATCAGGCTTCGCGACAGCTCGCGACCGTCGGGGTCGAGGTTCGAGTCGGGTTCGTCGAGCAGCAGCAGCGAGGGCCGGTGGATCACCGCCCGGCAGATCGCGATGCGCTGGCGCATGCCGGCCGAGAAACCACTGACGCGGTCGTCGGCACGGCGGCTCATGCCGAGCAGCTCGAGGTCGTGCTCGATCCTGGCCGACGCCTCGTCCCCGGGGATCCCGTGGAGGCGAGCCTGGAGCTGGAGGTTCTCCCTGCCGGTCAGGTCTCGGTAGAGCAGCGGCTCGTGCCCGAGATAGCCGATGCGGCCGCGCAGCTTCCAGCTCTCGTCGGGCAGGCGGCAGCCGAGCACCGAGACCTCGCCCGAGGTCGGGCGAAGCAGCGTCGCGAGGATCCTCAGCAGCGTGCTCTTTCCGGAGCCGTTGGGGCCCAGCAGGGCGAGCGTCTGCCCTTCGGCCAGCTCGAGGTCGACCTCGCGCAGCGCGGGCCGCTCGCCGTAGAGCCGGCTCAGTCCGCGCAGCCGGATCGCCGCGCCGGTCTTGGCCGAGTCCGGCCCGTCTTCCATGCCGGGATTGTCTCAGCCCGGAGCCCCGTCGGGGGTCACTGGAGTCGAAACGGGGCCTGACAGACCCGGATTCGACTCCAGTGGTACGAGATCGCTTCCCGTGCTCAGGATCGCTGTCCGCGCTGCGAGATCGCTTCCCCTGGAACGGCTGAACCGCAGGTTCAGCGGGCGACGTGGAACTCGATGACCTCGATCTGCTTCTGGCCCCTTGAGCCGGTGAAGACCGGACCGGCCCCTCCGACCAGGTCGCCGACCCGGGGCAGTGGCTCGGGCCGCAGGTCCTGCCGGACGTCGAAGACGGTGACGCCGGGGAAGGTGACGCCTTCCCGGCTCGTGGTCACGAAGTGGGCGTCGCCGTCGCCGTCGGGGTCGATCGCCTCGACGTAGATCACGCGGCCGCTGGCGACCACGCAGTTGCTCAGCTCGGGCGGGCAGCTCGACTCGGGGAGCTCGGGCACCGGCCTTTCGCTCCGGCCGGCCCCGGCTTGCCCGTCCGCTCCCCCTTCGCCTGCCACTGCGGCTTCCCCGGCGCTGCCGGATCCGTCCGTTTCGGCCTCCGGCGAGGCTGCGGAACCGCCCGACTTCGACTGGCCTGATCCTCCGCCGCGACCGGACCCCGTGTCGTCTTCCGCCGCACGAATGCCGATGAAGGCAGCGGCGGCTGCGAGCACCACGAGCGCCGTCAGCACGGCGAAGCGGTTCATCGCTCTCCGGGCGGCGGACTCGGGCTGCGCGCGGTCAGTCGTCGCGCCTGATCACTCGGCGGCTGACCTTCATCAGCGGTCCGGCCCCGCTCTTCAGACCTTCGATTCGCTCGCCGCCCTTGCCGTAGAGCAGCTTGGCCGAAGAGCGCACGGCGTCGGCCAGGGTCTGGTCGTAGGGGTGCCACCAGAAGTTCCGGGCCAGGCCACGCTCGTACGTCACGAGCTTGATCTCCACGCATTCGTAGAAACCGAACTTCGAGTGTGAGTGGCCGAGGCCGGAGTCCTTCACGCCTCCCCACGTGCACTGGCAGGCGCCGTGGGTGAACATGTGGTCGTTGATCCAGACCATGCCGGATTCGATCTGGTCGCCGATGCGCTCGCCGCGCTGGCGGTCGCCGGTCCAGACCGAGGCGCCGAGGCCGAAGGTCGAGTCGTTGGCCAGCTCGAGGGCCTCTTCGTCAGAGTCGACCGCCATCACGGTCACGACCGGGCCGAAGATCTCCTCCTTCATGATGCGCATGTCGTGGTTGACGCCGGTCAGCACGGTCGGTGCGATGAACTTGCCGGAGAAGCCTTCGATCTCGACCGGGCCGCCGCAGAGCCGCTCGGCGCCGTTGGAAATCGCGTCGTCGACCAGCTCACAGACCAGGTCGAACTGGTCCTCGCTGACCATCGGGCCGATCTCGGTGTCGACCTCGGTCGGGTCGCCGACCTTCAGCGCCCTGGCCCCCTTGACCAGATCGGCCGTGAAGCGGTCGCTGATCTCGCGGCGGGCGTAGATGCGCTCGATGCCGGCGCAGGTCTGGCCCGAGTTGGCGAAGCTTCCCCAGACCGCGCCTGCCGCCGAGAAGTCGAGCTTGGCGTCTTCGAGCACGATCATCGGGTCCTTGCCGCCGAGCTCGAGCACACAGCCCTTCATCAGCTTCGCGCACTCCTCGCCGACCTTGTAGCCGACCGGCACCGAGCCGGTGAAGAAGATCTTGCCGGCGCTCGACTTGGTCAGCGCGTCACCGATGCGGCCGCCGCCGTGGACGGTGCGGACCAGGCCCTGGGGGACGCCGGCGTCCTCGAAGGCCCGCTGGATCTCCTCGCCGAGCAGCGGGGTGAGGCTGGCCGGCTTCAGCACGACGCCGTTGCCGCAGAGCAGCGCGATCGCGATCTCCTGCATCGGGATCGTCCACGGGTAGTTCCACGGTGCGATCACGCCGACCACGCCGATCGGCCGGAAGCGGAACTTCGACTGCTTCGTCTTGAACAGGGCCTGCGGGAAGCTGATCTTCTCGTCCCTGAGGATCTTCGGGCCTTCCTTCGCGCACCACTTCAGCGCGTCGATCGAAGGCAGCAGCTCCATCGTGTACGACTCGGAGATCGGCTTGCCCTGCTCGGCAGTCAGCAGCTTCGCGATGTCGTCGAGCCGCTCGAGCAGGATCGCCGCGGTGCGCTCGATGTAGTCGGCGCGGTCGGAGGCGCTGAGCTGGGCCCAGGCGGGCTGGACCGCGGCCACCTCGTCGACGATTCCCTGGACCTGGTCGGGAGTGATCGTCGGCACCTCGCCGACGACTTCTCCGGTGGCGGGGTTGAGCGACTTCAGCGTGGCGGTTGAACTGGCGGCTTCGGGGGCAGCGGTCTTGGTAGGCATCTGCGAAGTGTAAACGCGCAACAGAACTCGACCGGAGACCCCCAGTCCGGGTCCCCGGCCGACACAGCAACCCTCCCTGGCTTCTGTTCCAGTGGGTCGACCCTCATAACCCCCGAAACCGGCCGAAGTTGTGCCGGTAAAGAGTTAAAGGTGCCTAAGCATCCGGCTCCCAGTCTGGCGTCGCCGAGAGGTGACCTCGACGGATCCGGTCCGCGGCGTCGCGGCGCCTCTTCATCTCGGCTTCGAAGCCGTAGTCACTCGGTTCGTAGAACTTCGTGTCCTCCAGGCCCGCCGGCATCATCGGCTGGTCGGTCACGCCGCCGGCCTGGTCGTGCGGGTAGAGGTAACCGGCGCCGCGGCCGAGCTTCGATGCTCCCGAGTAGCTGCTGTCGCGCAGGTGGGCGGGCGGCAGCTCGGGCCCGTTCTGCCTGACTTCCTCGCGGGCCCGGTTGAGCCCCATGTACGAAGCGTTCGACTTCGGTGCCAGCGCCAGGTAGGTCGCCGCCTGGGCCAGGTTGATCGCGGCCTCCGGCATGCCGACCCTGTCCACCGCCGCGGCGGCGGCAGTAGCCACCGACAGCGCCCTCGGGTCGGCGTTGCCTATGTCCTCGGAGGCGAGCACGACCATCCTCCGGGCGATGAAGCGCGGATCCTCGCCGGCCTCGACCATGACCGCGAGGTAGTACAGCGAGGCGTCGGGGTCCGAGCCGCGGGTCGCCTTGATCCACGCCGATATGTAGTCGTAGTGGTGGTCGCCGCCCTTGTCGTAGGCGATCGCCTGTGCCTGCAGTGCGTCCTCAACCTCGGCGATACCGGCCTCTCCGCCGGCTGCCGCCACCCGCTCGAGGGCCGAGAGCGCGGCACGGGCATCACCGCCGACCCGGTCAGCCAGCAGCTCGAGGGCGTCCGGCGCCAGCTCGACGCGGCCGGCGACGCCGCGCCGTTCATCGGCGAGCGCGCGCTCGAGCAGCTCGCGGATCTCGTCCGGTCCGAGTGGCTTCAGCTCATAGACCTGGCAGCGCGAGATCAGCGCCGAGTTGACTTCGAAGTACGGGTTCTCGGTCGTCGCCCCGATCAGGGTCAGCGTGCCGGCCTCGACCGCGGGAAGGAGTGCATCCTGCTGGGCCTTGTTGAAGCGGTGGATCTCGTCGAGGAAGAGCACCGTGCGGCGCCCGGCCGAAGCCTGGCGCTGCTCGGCGCGGCCGATCACGGCACGGATCTCGGCCCGTCCCGCGTTGACCGCCGACTCCTCCTCGAAGGCTCCCTCGAGCGTCGTGGCGACGACGCGGGCGAGCGTGGTCTTGCCGGTCCCGGGCGGGCCGTAGAGGATCGCGCTGTGCGGCCGGCCCGATTCGATCGCACCGCGCAGCGCCGTGCCCCGGCCGAGGATGTGCTGCTGGCCGACGATCTCAGCCAGGCTGCGCGGCCGCATCCGGGCGGCCAGCGGTGCGTCGGGGCCGACCACGGTTCCGTGTACGGGCTCCGGCTCGCCGGCGTCGAATAGCTG
Source organism: uncultured Solirubrobacterales bacterium (assembly GCA_963701635.1). Taxonomy (GTDB): domain Bacteria; phylum Actinomycetota; class Thermoleophilia; order Solirubrobacterales; family 70-9; genus 67-14. The sequence goes on along the minus strand of CAVPAU010000001.1, from coordinate 359,263 downwards.
GTCGTCCATCTACAGAGAGGATGACGGCAGCTCAGGACGCCGAACGCCGGCCTGTTCAGCCTGCCTGGCTGGCGTGGATCTGCTCGATGCCGTAGCGCTGGCGCCACTGCGGGTAGTCGCGCTCGAAGTCGCTCAGGTCGGAAATCCACCACCTGTGGTCGCCGATCCGGTTCTCATCGCTCAGGGTCCAGTCCAGCTCGCGGCCGGCGATGCGCTGGCAGGCCTCGATCGCCTCGAGCATCGAGCAGTTGCTGTGGCGGCCGCCGCCGATGTTGTAGACCGCGGCAACCCGCGGCTCGGCGGCGAAATGGAGGGAGGCCTCGACCATGTCGTCGCAGTGGATGTTGTCGCGGACCTGCTTGCCGCCGTATCCGAAGACCGTGTAGGGGGTGCCGTGGATCGTGCACTTCATCAGGTCGGAAAGAAAGCCGTGGAGCTGGGCGCCGGCGTGCTGGGGGCCGGTCAGGCAGCCGCCGCGGAAACTGACGGTCGGCATGCCGAAGTAGCGGCCGTACTCCTGGACCAGCAGGTCAGCCGCCGCCTTCGAGACCCCGAACAGCGAGTGGGTCGAGCGGTCGATTGACATCGTGGTGTCGATTCCGCTGTAGTAGCGGTGGTCTTCGGGCAGCTCGAGCCTGGTCTCGAGTTCTTCGAGTGGCAGGTAGTTCGGCAGGTCGCCGTAGACCTCGTTGGTCGAGCAGAAGACGAACGGCGCGTCGGGGCAGCTCTCCCGAGCCGCCTCGAGCAGGTTCAGCGTGCCGGTCGCGCTGATGCCGAAGTCGGTGAACGGCTCCTTCGCCGCCCAGTCGTGCGATGGCTGAGCGGCCGTGTGGATGACCAGGTCGGGGCCGCCGGGGACCTCCCGGAAGACCCGGGCCACACCGTCCGCGTCGCGGATGTCGAGCTCGACCTCGCGGAAGTCGTCGAAGTCCCGCCTCAGCGCCTCGCTGACCGCGCGCGTCGACGCCTCGGGTCCGAAGAAGCCGGCCCGCATGTCGTTCTCGATGCCGACAACGCTCCAGCCGTCCCGGCAGAGCCGGGCAACCGACTGGGACCCGATCAGGCCGCCCGACCCGGTGACTATCGCGGTCGGCAAGGCCTGACCCTCTTTCGATCGATCGCTCCGATGGCGACAGGCTGGGCACAGGCCGCCCGCTCGCGTGTCGCGAGCAAGGCACCCGGTGTGCGGACGGGCCCTGGCAGGCTGGAGCGGTGGGATACTGGCCGGCGATGCGCGCTCCCCAACTGCTCCAGCAGCTGATCCGCTTCGACACAGTCAACCCGCCGGGCAACGAAGGCGAGGCGATCGCCTTCCTGAAGGGACTGCTGGACGAGGCGGGATGGCAGACCGAGGTGCTGGCGAAGGTCCCGGAACGGCCGAACCTGGTCGCCCGGCTGAAGGGTGCGGCGCCCGGCCCGACGCTGGGGCTGATCAGCCACGTCGACACCGTGCCGGCCGACCCGGAGGAGTGGACCCGGGACCCGTGGTCGGGCGACCTCGCCGACGGGTTCATCTGGGGCCGCGGCGCGCTCGACATGAAGGACCAGGTCGCATCAGAGACCGCGGCCTGCCTGAAGCTCGCCCAATCCGGGTGGCGGCCGGCCGAGGGCGACCTGCTGCTCGTCGTCGCGGCCGACGAGGAGACCGGCGCCCACTTCGGGGCCAGGTGGCTGTGCGAGGAGGTCCCGGAGAAGGTCCGCTGCGACTGGGTCGTGAACGAAGGCGCCGGCGAGATGGTCGAGTTCGGCGGCCGTCGCTTCTTCACGCTGTCGGTCGGCGAAAAGGGCACCTTCCGCTTCACGATCCGTGCCGCGGGCACGGCCGGACACGGTTCGATCCCCGGGGTCGGCGACAACGCGCTGCTGAAACTGGCCCCGGCGCTGGCGCGGCTCCACGAGCAGCCGCCGCGCGAGTCCACCCCGGACACCGACCGCTTCCTTGAGACCCTGATCGGCCACGTGCCGGAAGACCTCGACGCAGCGCTTTCGGGACTGCATGCCGCCGACCCGCTGCTGGCCGCACTGCTGGCCGACCCGATGCTCGGCGTCACGCTGGCCCCGACCATGGCCGCCGCGTCCAGCCGCGAGAACGTGATCCCGTCGAAGGCCGAGCTCGTCGTCGACTGCCGCACGCCTCCGGGAATGACCGGCGAGCAGGCGCTGGAACGGATCGAATCGGTGATCGGGCGCGGCGACTGGCAGATCAGCTTCAACGACCCCGTGGTCGGCAACCGCTCCGACTACGGCGGACCGCTGGCCGATGCGCTCGAGGAGTGGGCCGGCCTGGCCGAACCCGGGGCCGGTGTGCTGCCGCTGGTGATGCCCGGCTTCTCGGACAGCCACTGGTTCCGCAAGGCCTTCGGCGCGACCGTATACGGCTTCTGCCCCCAGAGCGCGATGAGCCTGGCCGATACGAAACAGCTGGTCCACGGGGCCGACGAGCGCGTCGCGGTGGCCGACGTCGAGCTGATGGAGAGCCTGTTCACCTGGCTGCCGCCGCGTCTGCTCGGCACCGCGGCGACGAGCGGCGGCACCGTCGCAGCAGGCGAATCCGGGGCTGACTGAGGCGCCTCGCGCTACCCCCTAGACTTCGACGCCCATGTTCAAGCGCATAGACCACATCGGCGTCGCGGTCGACGACCTCGACTCCGCCATCAAACTGTACGAGCGCAGCTTCGAGATGGAACTCGTGCACCGCGAAACCGTCGAGTCACAGGGCGTCGAAGCCGTGCTGCTCGACGTCGGCGAGGGACACATCGAGCTGCTCGCCCCGCTCGGCCCCGACACGCCGGTCGGCAAGTTCCTGGCCAAGAAGGGTCCCGGCATCCACCACGTCGCCTACTCGGTCGAAGACATCAACGAGGCCCTCGTCCAGGCAAAGGCGATCGGCCTGAAGCTGATCGACGAGAACCCCCGGACCGGCATCCGCGGCAGCCGAGTGGCCTTCGTCCATCCCGCCGCCACCGGCTCGGTCCTGACCGAGATCGTCCAGCCGGCCGAAGGCCACTGATGGCCGCCAACCGGGTCGAGATCGGATTCGAGGGCGGACCCGTGGTGCCGGTCAAGCTCGACGACAGCCAGCTCGACCGGCTGCGAAAGGCCCTGAAGAAGGGCGACAGCCCGCATGAGGTGACCAGCGGCGACGAGACCGTGATCCTCGACCTGAACAAGGTCATCTTCGTCCGCATCGACTCGAACGAGAGCAAGGTCGGTTTCTAGGCCGCCGGGCCGCCGGCGCCTTCGTCCTCGCCGACGAGCGCCAGGTACTCCGAGCGGTGCGCGAAAGTCTGCTTCATCTCGTCGGTGATCCGGTCGAGGAACTCGCGGCGGTAGAGGTCGTCGGTCAGCATCGAGATCGCGAAGTAGAGGCCGGTGAACGAGGCGATCGCGGTGGCCACGCGCAGCAGCTCGACGGTCAGCTCGGCCTCCCGGCCGCCAAGCCCGAAGCCGAAGATCACCTCCGCGGGCCCGTCGATCCAGCCTTCGATCAGCCCGGAGTTGATCGTCAGCATTCCGAAGACGACGAAGAATGCGGCGACGGCCAGCGCGACGAGCAGTACCTGGAGCGACTGGCTGACGAACAGCACCAGCCCGACGTTGAATCGCTGGCGCGGCTCGAGCGGGGGTCCGGATCCTCCGGCGTCCTTCTCGAGGCCCTCGACCTCCTTCGGCAGCCGGGCGATCAGGAAGCCGGCGCCGAGCAGCACGAACAGGCCGACGAGGATCGCCAGCGATGCCCCTTCGAGCTGGGCGAAAACCTCCCACAGCTCGGGCGTCAGGAAGAGGATCAGCGAGAAGATCATCAGCAGCGGCACGGCCTTGACCAGCAGTCCGAAGGATCGCGAGAGTTCCGACAGCAGCCTGCCGAAGGCCCAGCGCAGGATCGAGATCAGGCCGAAGCCGACCACGGCGAGGATCAGCCCCAGCAGGGCCAGGTTGAACAGCGCGGTCAAAGCGGCGATTCCCCAGTGGCCCGAGATCAGCCCGGGCAGCAGGGCCGGAACCAGTACGAACGCGGCCAGCTCGATCCTGCCGACCTTGCTCGGCCGCGAGAAGAAGGGGCGCCCGCGATGCCGGTTGACCAGTCCGAAAGCGAGCACCATCAGTGCGAGCGCGATCATGATCGAGACCACGTTCCAGCCCAGCGAGAACTCCGAGTTGACCGGGCCGAGCAGCTCGAGGGCGAGCACGAAGCCGAGCAACGGCACGGCTCTGGTGAAGACGTCGTAGGACGGCGAATAGTCCTCGATCAGCATCGGCAGGCCGTCACGCCGGAATGCGGCTTCGTAGGCCTGGCGCGCGGCGTCGGTCTCGGAACGGCCCTCCACGGCGACGATCATGGCGCACCGCGCGGCGACCGGCAGCACAACCGCCATATCCTGCGCGGCCGATGAAGAACGCCCTGAACAACGCCGACCTCGGCCTGCTGCGCGTGATGCGCACCCGGGGCCACCACCCGGCCGCCGAGAAGGCGGCTCAGGTGATCGCCAAGTCCGGCGACAACGGCTACCTGTGGATCGCGATCGGGACGCTCGGCTTCCTGTTCGACGCCAGGCGCCGCAGACAGTGGCTGACCACGGGCCTGATCGGCCCGATCGGCATCGGGGTGAACTTCGGCATCAAGCTGATCTTCAAGCGGCCGCGACCGGTGCTCGAGGACCTGCCGCCGCTGGGCGGGGCTCCCTCGTCACTGTCTTTCCCTTCTGCCCATGCCACTGCGTCCTTCGCCTCGGCGACGGCGATAGCGAGGATCGCTCCCGAGCTGCGCTACGCGCTGTTCGGCGTCGCGGCGCTGATGGCCGTGACGCGGCCCTACCTCGGCATGCACTACCCCAGCGACGTGCTCGCCGGCGTCGCCCTCGGCACGACGGTCGGCGCCCTGCTGCCGCTGCCCGCGGTCGAACCGGAAGCCGGATCGTGAAGGTCGGCATCGTCGGCATGCCGAATGCGGGCAAGTCGACGCTGTTCAACGCGCTGACCGAAGGCGGCGCCCAGACCGGCGACTACCCGTTCACGACGATCGAGCCGAACGTCGCCGTGGCCGAAGTTCCCGACGAGCGGCTCGACGCGCTGGTCGCGACGCTCGACAGCTCGAAGGTCACGCCGGCGACGATCTACTTCCACGACATCGCCGGGCTGGTCAAGGGCGCCTCCGAAGGCGAAGGCCTCGGCAACAAGTTCCTCGCCTCGATCCGCGAGACCGACGCGATCTGCCACGTGGTGCGCGCCCACGGAGACACCGGCGTCCCGCATCCGGACGGCTCGATCCATCCGCTGCGCGACATCGAGACGATCGAGACCGAGCTCGTGCTCTCCGACTACGAGCAGGCCGAGAGGCGGCTCGAACGCGTGACCAAACAGGCCCGCTCCGGCGACGCCGAGGCGATCGCCGAGCGCGACTGGCTGGAGAAGGTGCGGGACGCGCTGGCCGAGGGCCGGCCGGTGCGCTCGGTCCCTGCGCCTGAGGGCGCACCCGACGCGGTGCGCCACCTCCAGGCCCTGACTTCGAAACCGATGCTGTACGTCGCAAACGTCGACGAGGGCGACAGCGAAGTCCCCGGCGACATCGCGGAGCTGGCGAAGAAGCACGACGCCGTCGCGATCGCGCTGAGCGCCCGGATCGAAGGCGAGCTGGCCGAGCTCGACGCCGAAGAGGCGGCCGAGATGCGCGAGTCCTACGGGGTCGAAGGCGAGTCCGGGCTGGCCAGGCTGGTTCGCGCCGCCTACGACCTGCTGGGGCTGATCACGTTCTTCACCGCCGGCGAGCAGACCGAGGCCGTGGCCCGCAGCCTGCCGCGCGGCGGAACCGCGCTCGACGCAGCCGCCACGATCCACACCGACATCGCCGACAGCTTCATCAAGGCCGAGGTGATCGACTGGGCCGAGCTGGTCGAGCTGGGGACCTATGCCGCAGCCCGCGAGCGGGGCAAGCTGAGGATCGAAGGCCGCGAGTACGTGGTGCGCGACGGCGACGTGGTCACGATCAAGGTTTGACCACGCGCCCGCCGGTCATGTCGGTGGCAGTAGGGTTGGCCTGAGGCCCAGACCGGCCAGCACAACAGGGGTCCCGACGCGACGGACCCGACCAGCGAGGAGATTTCGAGAGTGGATTACAAGCTTCTGATGGGCGGCGAGTGGATCGAGACCGGCGAGTGGGACGAGGTCCCGAGTCCGTATGACCAGAGCACGGTGGCGCGGGTCGCCCAGGGCGACGAAGAGACGGTCGACCGCGCCGTCAAGGTCGCGCACCAGGTCTTCTCCGAGGGCGGTATGCCGCAGCACCGACGGGCCGAGATCCTCGATCGCGCCGCCGACATCGTTCGCGAGCGCCGCGACGAGCTGGCCGAGGTGATCTGCCGCGAGGCCGGCAAGCCGATCAAGACCGCCACCGTCGAAGCCGAGCGCACGGTCGACACGCTGAAGTTCTCGGCCACCGAGGCCCGCAAGCTGACCGGCAGCATGGTCCCGATGGCGGCCTCGGCCGGCGGTGTCGGCAAGCTCGGCGTGATGCTGCGCGTGCCGTACGGGGTGGTCGGCGCGATCAGCCCGTTCAACTTCCCGCTCAACCTCGTCGCCCACAAGCTCGGCCCGGCGATAGCCGCCGGCAACGCCGTCGTGCTGAAGCCCGCCGGCCAGACCCCGGTCTCGTCGATCAAGCTGGCCGAGATCCTGATCGAGGCCGGCCTGCCGAACGGCTGGCTGAGCGTGATCCCCGGCGGCGGCCGCTCGGTCGGCAACGCCATCGTCGAGCACGAGCTGACCCGGGCGATCACCTTCACCGGCTCGGTACCGGTCGGCTGGGGGATCGCCGGCAGGGTCCCGCACAAGAAGGTCAACCTCGAGCTCGGCTCGAACGCGCCGCTGATCGTCAACGACGACGGCGACTGGGAGACAGCCGCCGACAAGGCCAGGATCCACGCCTTCTCCCACGCCGGCCAGAGCTGCATCTCGACCCAGCGCATCCTGCTCCACGAAGACATCGCCGACCACTTCATCGAGCGATTCGTCGCCAACGTCAGCGGCCTCGTGGTCGGTGACCCGATGGATCCGGAGACCGACGTCGGCCCGCTGATCACCCCCGGTGACCGCGACCGGGTCAAGGAGTGGATCGACGAAGCCGCCTCCTCCGGCGCGAAGATCCTGACCGGCGGTGAGCTGGTCGACGAAGGCCGCTGCCTCGCACCGACCGTGATCGAGGAGCCGGCCAGGGAGAACAAGGTCTGGTGCGAAGAGGTCTTCGGGCCGGTCGCCACGATCCACCGCTTCTCCAGCTTCGAAGAAGGACTCGAGATGGCCAACGACTCGAAGTTCGGCCTGCAGGCCGGCGTCTTCACCCGCGACATCGGCAACGGCCTGAAAGCGGCCGAGACGCTCGAGTTCGGCGGAGTCCTGGTCAACGAGGTCCCGACCTTCCGCGCCGACCAGCAGCCGTACGGAGGCGTCAAGGACTCCGGCAATACGCGTGAAGGCCCGGCCTACTCGGTGATCGAGCTGACCGAAGAGAGAATGGTCACCTTCCAGGGCTGAGCATCGGGAGCCGCCGGATTCAGGGTTTAACCCGTAGCCGGATCGGCAATCGCGGGATATCGTTCGTGGCAAGGCCGTCCGAGGAGGGGCCCGGCGCCACGGCGCGGATGACTCCGGCGGCGAGCTACGACGGAAGGAAAGAGTGGGCACGATCAACGGCGGTGAACTGTTCGTAAAGGCGATGGCGGCTGAGGACCTGAAGTTCCTCTTCGGCCTGCCTTCCCCGACGGTCGACCCGATCCTCGCCAACCTCGAAGACAACGGCATCCGCTTTGTGCCGATCCACCACGAGTCGGCCGCCCTCCACATGGCCGAAGGCCTCTACAAGACGACCGGCCAGGCCTCTGCGGTCATCGCGAATCCCGGGCCCGGCTCGGCCAACCTGATCCCCGGCGTGATCACCGCCAGGCACGAAGGGGTGCCGGTCCTGGTCATCACCTCGCAGCACCGGCTCGGCGTGGTCTACCCGTCGCCGCCGACCACCTTCCAGGGACAGGACCAGGTCGAGGCTTTCGCGGCAGCGGTCAAGTGGGGCGCCCCGATCCTGCAGTGGGAACGCACCGCCGAGGTCATGCGCCTCGCCTTCCGCGAGATGTGGAACGGTCGCCCGGGCCCGGTCCAGGTAGACATCCCGGCCCCGATCCTCTACGAGGAGGGAGAGGAGTCGGCTGCTCCCGTGCGCCCGCCCGAGGCCTACCGTGCCTCACAGCCGCAGGCCTCTGCCCGCCAGATCGAGCAGGCGGTGGACCTCCTGGCCGGAGCCGCGCGGCCGGTGCTGATCCCCGGCGCCGGAGCGGACCACTGCGACGCCCACGACGAGATCCTCGAGATCGCCGAGGCTCTCGGATGCCCGGTCGTACCGACCATGGCCGGCCGCTCGACGATCCCGATGGAGCACCCCAACTACGTCTTCGGCTTCGGCGAGGCCGGCATCACGGCGCGAAGGGAGGCCGACGTCATCCTGGTCGCAGGCTCGCGGCTCGGCAACCTCGACCTCCCCTACGACAAGTACTGGGGCGACGGCAAGGACTGCTCGCTGATCCAGATCGACACCGACCCCGGCAACATCGGCGTCTCGCGGCCGATCGCGCTCGGCATCGTCAGCGACGCGAAGGACGCGCTGGCGGGAATCGCCGCCGGGCTGAAGCAGCGCGGTGTCGGGCCGAAAGGCCGCGCGGACCTCGACCGCTATCAGCAGCTCGACCGCGAGTGGCACGAGGCACAGTTCAGCGTGGTCGAGGACTGGGACGGCCCCGGCATACATCCGGGCCAGGCGATCGAGAAGGTCGGCGACGTGTTCGGCGCTGAGGCGATCTACACGGTCGACGGCGGCAACACCGCGCTGTGGGCCTACTCGCTGCTTCCCTCGACCGGGCCGCGCTCCTACCACTCGATCCTCGAGCTGGGAATGCTCGGCACCGGCATCCCCTCGGCAATCGGAGCGAAGTTCGGAGAGCCCGGCCGCGAAGTCGTCTGCGTAACCGGCGACGGGGCGGCGGGCTTCAACATCATGGAGATGCAGACAGCGGTCCACCAGGGCGCCAAGGTGACGACGGTGGTGCTGGCCGAGGGCAACTGGACCATGGAAGAGCCCAATCAGCTCGCCCTCTACGGCCGCACCTTCGGCACCGAGATCGGTCCGGTCCGCTGGGACAAGGTCGCCGAAGGCCTCGGCTGCCACAGCGAGTACGTCGACTCGCTCGACGATCTCGAGCCGGCGCTCAGGCGGGCGCAGGAGTCGGACCTGCCGGCCGTGGTCGCGGTCCACACCGACGCCGACGCCAACCGGGCGATCCCGCCGGAGATGGTCGGCCGCTTCTTCGAGGTCTACTCGGGCCCACTGGAGTAGGAAACGGGCCTGCCGGGCCCCCTTTTTGCTCCAGCCGGCGATCGCGGCAGCGGGTCGTCAGGCCTCGAGGCGCCCGTCGGTGATGTGCACGGTGCGGTCGGCGTATCCGGTGATGCGCTCGTCGTGGGTGACGATGATCGCCGCCGTGCCGCGGCTCTTCATCTCTTCGCGGATCAGCTCGACCATCTGCTCTCCGAGCTTCGTATCGAGCGACGAGGTCGGCTCGTCGAAGAGCACCAGGGCCGGCTCGTTCATCAGCGAGCGGCCGATCGCCACGCGCTGCTTCTGACCTCCCGAGAGCTGCGAGGGCAGGTTGCCGGCGCGGTCCTCGAGGCCGAGCTCCTCGAGCAGCTGGTCGGCGCGTTCGCTCGCCCGCCTGCGGTTGCGCGAGCCGATCTCGTCCACGACGAGCAGGTTCTCGCGCGCGGTCAGGAACGGGATCAGGTTGACGGTCTGGAATACGAAACCGACTGAATCGCGCCGGAACTCGGTCAGCTGTTTCGACGAGTAGTCGGAGATGTCCCGGCCGCCGACCACGACCCTGCCTTCGGTCGGCGAGAGGATGCCACCGGCGATAGAGCACAGCGTCGTCTTGCCCGAGCCGGACGGGCCGACCAGCGCGACGATCTCGTCCGAGCCGAGGGTCAGGTCGGCGTGATCGAGAGCGACGACCTCTTCGTCGGCGACTTCGTAGACCTTGCGGACCGCTTCCATCTCCAGGGCCGGGGTCGACTCTCCGGCGCCGGACCGGCCAGTGGATTCTTCTTCTGTAGTGGTCTCGCTCATCGTTCCTCCGGATTGTCGCTGAAGGGGCTTCTCACGGCCCGCCGCCGATCGCCTGGGCCGGATCGACACGCAGCACACGCCGCAGCGAGAAGGCGCAGCCGATCACCGCTGCCAGCAGCAGGACGAGGGTGCTGCCGAGAAGCCTGCCGCCGCCCGCCGTGAACGGGATCGAGCCGGCCGGGATCACCGCGTCGAGGGCGAGCGCGGCCACGGCCCCGATCGCGCACGCGATCACGGTCACGATTACGGCCTGGACGAGCACGCCCGCGAACAGCCGGCCGGAGCCGGCGCCGAGCGCCTTCAGGACCCCGTAGAGGCCGATACGCTCGACCGTGATCAGGGCGAAGAAAAGCGCCACCACGATGATCGCGATCAGCACGGTCAGACCGATTATCTGGTTGAAGACGGACTGCTGCGCGGCGACCCCGGGCAGCGCGTTGATCGCTTCGTCCTCGGTCAGGCTCGAGGTCAGCCCGCCCGTCGCCTCGTCGATGCGCCCGGCGAGGCCGGACGGGTCGGCGGAGTCGCCAGCCTGCACGACGAGCGCCTGGCTGACCCCGGGCGAGACCCGGGCGTCGGGGCGGTTCTCGTTCTGGACCGCGCGCCAGGTCTCGAGCGACGCCCACAGCGTGCTCTGGCCGGCGTAGCGAGTGTCGTCGACGAAACCGATCACTTCGACCGGGCTGCGTGCCGGGCCGATCCTGATCGTGTCGCCCGGTTCGACGCCTTCGGCCTTCAGAGTGCCATCGGCCCAGGCCCGGCCGGGCTGCCCCGGCGGCGCCGGCAGGCCCGACGACGCTTCCTGGTATCCGAACAGCACGACCGGCACGAGGTCCCTCGGACCCTTTCCTTCGATCCTGCTGCCGAGCTGGACGCTGCCGAGCTCGCCGAGCTCGGAGACGCCCTCGACCGCGGAGACCTGCCGGCGCTGCTCCGGCTCGATCCGGCTTCTGACCAGCGAGTCCTGCGAGGTCGACGAGTAGACGATCAGATCGGCCTGCTGGACCCGGATCGCCCCGGTGTTGCCCGCGGTCAGGCCGTCGAGCAGGCCGCCGAGGAACATCAGCAGGATCGCGATCAGGGTGAGGATCACGGTCGCGACGCCGAAGCGGCCCGGTCTGCGACGCAGCTCTCGCAGCGCGAGCCTCACCGGCCGCCCTCTCCCGTGGTCGCTTCGATCGGGTCGATGGCCAGCACGCGGCGCGCCGAGACGACCGCGCTGAGCAGTCCGAGCGCCAGCAGCAGCAACGACCACAGCAGCACCGCGCGCGCGTCAAAGCTAAGCGTGATCTCACCCAGCTGGGCCTGGGAGAGCGGCGTATAGAGGGCGATGCCGATCAGCAGCCCGCCTCCGATCACCAGCACGACCTGGAACATCAGCGAGCGGACCAGCAGGCCCGACCGCGCCCCGACCGCGCGCAGCAGGGTCAGGGAGGCTGACTTCTGAAGCGTGATGATCAGGAAGAACAGGCCGGTCACCAGCGGCACGACCAGCCCGAACAGCAGAAAGATCACCTGAAACGACTGGCGCACCTCGGCCACGCCGGGGCTTTCTTCGGCCGCGGCCTCCCTGGTCAGCGCGTCGGCCTCCTCGCTCTGGCCGTTAATGCGCGCGGCAAGGACCGCCGGGTCGAGACCGTCGACGGGCGCGGCGCCGATCGCGCTCGGCAGCACGGCGCCGGCGTCAGGGTTCGACGACTCGACCGAAGCGACGTACGTGCGCCAGTCCGTGAACAGCGTCGGGGTGACCTGGAGCTGTGCGTCGTCGGCCAGGCCGACGACCTCGATCGTCTCGGTGCCGTTCGTCCTCCCGCCCGGAGCGAGGACCTGTACCGAGTCGCCGAGATCGAAGTTGGCGCTGCTGCCGACCGCCTCGTCGGGTCCGGCCGGCATGCGGCCGGCGGAGAGTTCCTCGGGAGCACCGAGGCCCGGGTCGGTGTAGCCGATGATCGCCGCGTCGGAATCCTCGCTCTCGTCGTTGACCCTGACCGTGAACGTTCCCTGGCCGATCCGGCCCGACTTCGCGATGCCCTGCGTCGAGCGGATCTTCCGCTCCAGCGGTGGCGTGATGACACTTCCCTGCAGGGTCTTCTGGCCGTCGACCGAATAAACGAGCACGGGGGCCGACTGCTTCTCGATCGCCCCGATGAACGAAGTGATCAGACCGGTCTGGATCGCCTGCTGGGTGAGGATCAACAGTACGAGCAGCCCGATCGCCGAGATCAGCAGCCCGAAACGGACCTTCGCCCGCCGCATTTCGCGCAGCGCGAGGAACATCAGGCGGCAGGAGAGGGGCCGGGCACCCGCCGATCGTACTCACAGGCGGTCTCCGACAGCATTGAATACGCTCGACAGGTGAAGGCAACCGCAGACCCCGACATTACGATTTCCGCGCCGCGCCGCTTCACTTCGATCGCCGACGCGGCAGCGAGCGTGTCCCGAGTAGCCGGCGCCTCGATCCCGCTGGTCCGGGCCTACCGCGGCAACCTCGACCCGGCGCTGCGCGAGAGGGTCATGGTCGCCGTCAGCGAAGCCAACGAATGCGCCGGCTGCAGCCAGTTCCACCAGCGGCTTGCCGTGAGGGCAGGGGTCAGCGACGAGGACCTCGAAGCGCTCGGCCTGGGTGACCTCGCCGGGCTCGACGAGCGCAGCCGCACCGCGATCGTCTACGCAGTCGATCGCTCCCTGAGCGGCTTCGCCGGCGAGCCGCCTCCCGAGGTCCTGGAGGCAGCCGCCGGGCAGTTCACCGACGCGCAGCTCGAAGAGATCGAGGCCGTCGCGAGGGTGATGACGCTGGCCAACCTGACGGTCGGCACGGCCAGGGCGCTGAGGACGCGCCTACCGGTCCTCGGCTGAGCGGCCCCAGAGATCGACGCCGAACAGCGGACCGAACAGGCAGAAGTTGAATATGCCTGCCGCCAGCGGAACGAGACCGACGATCGCGAGGATCACACCACCGGTTCCTCCGACCGCGAGCAGCCCGATCAGGATCAGCGCGATGCCGGCCACGGCTCGCAGCAGCCGGCCCGCGTTGCTGCGCATGAAGTTGACGAATCCCATGTGGTTCTCCTTTGTCGCTTTCCCGCCATTACGTAGTCGCTCAGTCTAGTCCCGTTGAAGCCGGCTGGACAGAGTCAGCCGACGACCCGGGCCGTCTAGGCTCACGGCATGGATACGCATTCATGGGTCCTCTGGCTGGGCATCATCGCGGTCGGCCTCCACGTCATGGAGGAGTACGCGGAAGGCTGGCTGGTCTGGGCAAACCGGCAGGTCGGACCGCGCTTCGGGGTCACTTTCACCCAGGCCGACTTCTTCTTTGCGGCCTTCCTGCTGATCTTCTACGCCCTGGCCGGCGCGGCGATCGGCTGGTGGGCGCCGGCCGTCAGCCTGGCGGTGCCGGCGCTGTTCGTCGTCAACGCGGTCTTCCTGCACATGATCCCGAGCGCCCGCGGCGACCGCCTGACGCCGGGCACACTGAGCGCCGTGTTCGTCTACCTGCCGGTCGCCGCGTGGATGTTCTGGGCCGCGGCCGAGGACGGCGTGCTCGACTTCGGAACGGTGGTGCTCGCCTTCGTGCTCGGCACCGCGTTGATGTACTACCCGCTCGCCGTGGCCGTGCTCGCCACGAAGGTCGGCTGGCACGAGACCGGTGAGCCGGGGACATCCGCCGCCGAGGGCGGAGATCCGGGCACCGGGCAGCGTCCGCCCCGGGAACCGCCAACCGGCGAGCCCGCCGATGAAGCCGTTGATCCGGCGTCTGGAGAGCCCGCCGCCGGATCACCGGCCGATGCCGAAGAACCGGTCATCGAGGTCGAAGAAGAGGTGGTCGAGACGCAGACGATCGTGATCGAGCCCGATCCGACCGACGACGACACCACGGTGCTCGACCGCGAACGCGGGAACCCGCCACAGGACGAACAGCTCCGGCGGGACTGAACCCCAGCCCCGCCGGGATACCCGCCCTGCGAGAGCGAGGTGACCGGCAGGGGTCGCTATACGGGTTGGCGGGGTAGGCGTAGCGGCCCCTGCCGGTCGCCTCGCGTCGCTGACGGGCAGCGGGCGCTCAGTCGTGGGGGTGGGCCATCTTGTGGTGGTCGAGGGCCTCTTTGAGGATCTCCTCTTCCACCTCGAGCTCGATCGCGACCTCGCGCAGGCCGCGCCCCGAGGCGGCGGCCTCCTTGACGATCTCGGCGGCGCGGTCGTAGCCGATGAACGGGTTGAGCGCAGTCGCGGTGGCGAGCGTCGCCTCGGCGTGGGCCTCGTTGTTCTCGTGGACCGCCTCGAGTCCGGCGACGCACTTCTGGTCGAGCAGGCGCGAGGCCGAGGCCAGCAGGCGGATCGAGCCGAGCAGGTTGCGCGCGATCAGAGGCACGCGCACGTTGAGCTCGAACTGTCCCTGGGAGCCGGCCATCGTGATCGCGGCGTCGTTGCCGACCACCTGGGCGGCGACCTGGATCACCACCTCGGGGATCACCGGGTTGACCTTGCCCGGCATGATCGACGACCCCTTCTGAAGCTCCGGCAGTCGCAGCTCGGCGATGCCGGCCCGCGGGCCCGAGCCCATCAGCGCGAGGTCGTTGGCGATCTTGTTGAGCGACACCGCGTAGACCTTCAGCGCGCCGGAGAGTTCAACCAGGGAGTCACGGTTGGCCTGGGCCTCGAAACGGTCGTCGGGCGCGGAGATCGAAAGGCCGCTCTTCTCGGCCAGCAGTTCGCGCACTCCGGCGGCGAAGTCGGGGTGAGTATTGAGGCCGGTCCCGGTCGCGGTGCCGCCGAGCGGGATCTGGCCGACCCGGCCGAGCGTGCCTTCGACGCGGTCGATGCCGAGCCGGACCTGCGACGCGTAGCCACCGAACTCCTGACCGAGCGTGACCGGGACCGCATCCATCAGGTGGGTGCGGCCGGCCTTGACGACCGAGGCGAATTCGGACGCCTTGGCCTCCAGCGCCGAGGCCAGCGCGTCCATCGCCGGCAGCAGGTCGTTGGTGACCCGGTCGAGCGCGGCGAGGTGGACCGCGGTCGGGAAGACGTCGTTGGAGGACTGGCCCATGTTGACGTGGTCGTTGCGGTGGACCTCGTCGCCGGCCAGCGCCGCGATCACCTCGTTCGCGTTCATGTTCGACGAAGTGCCGGAGCCGGTCTGGAAGACGTCGACCGGAAACTGGTCGTCGTGCTCGCCGGCGCCGATCGCGTCGCCGGCGGCTGCGATCGCCTCGGCCAGTCCTTCGTCGAGCAGGCCGAGCCTCGCGTTGACTCGTGCGGCATTCGCCTTGATCAGGCCGAGCCAGTGGATGACCGGGGCCGGGATCGGCTCGCCCGAGACCGGGAAGTTGTCGATCGCCTTCGTGGTTTCTCCGCCCCAGAGCTGCTCGCTCACTGTTCCCCCGTTCTCCGCTTACCCGGTATTGCGTCCGGCTTCGAGTCCCGCATCGTAATGGACCTGAGCACCTTCGCCCGAGCGCTCGAGCCTGTAGCTCGCGGCGCTGCGCACCCGGTCGACGAGCGCGGCGTGGATGCCGTCGGTGTCCTCCGAGCCCTTCTCCATCGCGCCGACCAGATAACCGGCGCGGATCGCAGCGGCGATCGCCGCGGCTCCGGAGCCGCCGGCCTCGGTGCCGAGGCGCGTCGCGACGGTGACGGCGTCGCTGCCGAAGTTGACGAGGTCCCCGTCCGGCTGGTTGCGGATCAGGCAGTCGCTGATCGGCACGGTGCCGTCGATCAGCACGGGTTCCGGCGCGGTGACCAGCGCCGTTTCGATCTTGGCCGGCCCTTCGAGGCAGACGGTCGGCGTCGTGGCTTCGTCTGCTCCGCAGGCTGCGGCGAGCAGGGGGAGAAGCACGAGGGGAAGGAGCACGAGGCGGCGCACCAGCACATCTTGACATTCGGGCGCCGCCGGGTTCCCGAACGGGTCAGTACGCCTATAGGCTGCCGACCATGCCCACCGTCCGTGAAGCGACCTTTGACCTGTTCCGCAAGCATGGGATGACCCGGATGTTCGGCAACCCCGGCTCGACCGAGCTGCCGATGCTCCAGGACTTCCCCGACGACTTCGAGTACGTGCTCGGGCTCCAGGAGGCGGCCGTCGTCGCGATGGCCGACGGCCACGCACAGGTGACCGGCAGGCCCGCACTGGTCAACCTCCACACGGCGCCCGGCCTCGGCAACGGAGTCGGTGCGATCTTCAACGCACAGGCCAACCACTCGCCCGTGGTGATCACGGTCGGCCAGCAGGTGCGCTCGCTGATGACGCCGCAGGCCAACCTGACCAACCGCGACGCCACGCGGGTCCCGGATCCGTACGTGAAGTTCTCCTTCGAGCCCCCGCGCGCAGAGGACGTGCCGCTGGCGATGGCACACGCGATCCACCTGGCGATGCTGCCGCCCTGCGGCCCGGTCATGGTCTCGATTCCGATGGACGACTGGGACGCCGAGATCGACGCGACCGAGGCAGCGCACGTGATCAGCCGCGACGTCGGCGGCCGGGCGACTGCCGACCCGGCTTCGGTCGGGAAGCTCGCCGAGCGCATCAAGTCGGCGAAGAACCCGATCGCGGTGGCCGGCCCGGACATCGACGCGGCAGGCGCCTGGGACGAGATGATCGCGCTGTCCGAGGACCAGAACCTCGGCGTCTGGGCATGCCCGGCGCCCGGTGGCGGGCGGCTCGGCTTTCCCGAGAACCACCCCCACTGGCGCGGAGTGCTTCCTCCGGCGATCGGGCCGGTCAGCCAGACGCTCGAGGGCCACGACCTGATCGTCGTCGTCGGCATGTCGGTCTTCCCGTACTACCCGAACCTGCCCGGTCCGCTGCTGCCCGAGGGCGCGGAGCTGGTGCAGATCACCTCGGACCCCGACGAGGCGGCACGCGCCCCGATGGGTGACGCGATCGTCGCCGACGTGAAGCTGACGCTCGCGGCGCTGCTGGAGCACCTCGACGGGACCGACCGCGATCCGCCGCCGGAGTGGCCCGGCCCGAGCCGCATGGAGGACAGCGACCCGCTCAACGGGTCGGTCGTCCATTCGATCCTCGCCGAACACATTCCCGACGATGCCATCGTCGTGCTCGAGTCGCCGTCGAGCACGCTGGCGCTGCGCAACCAGCTTCGGATCTCGAAGCCGAACAGCTACTTCTTCGGCTGTGGCGGAGGCCTCGGCTTCGGACTCGGCGCGGCGGTCGGCATCCAGATCGCCGAGCCCGGCCGCCCGGTCGTCTGCGTGCTCGGCGAAGGCTCGGTCCAGTACGCGGTCGCCGCCTTCTGGACCGCGGTCGCCTACGACGTGCCGGTGACCTTCCTCGTGCTGCGCAACGAGGAGTACGCGATCCTGAAGTGGTTCGCCGACGTCGAAGGCGTGACCGGATCGCCCGGACTCGACCTGCCGGCACTCGAGACGGCGAAGATCGCCTCGGGATACGGGATCGAGAGCAGGGTTGCCCGGACGGCCGACGAAGTCAGCTCCGAGCTGGCCGAGGCGCTGGCCGATGCCGGGCCGCGGCTGGTCGAAGTGCCGGTCCAGCCCGGGATGTCCCTCTTCTAGACCACAGGAGAAAACCGATGCCACTGCTTCAGCCCGACCCCGTCAAGATCGCACCGGAGCCGGGCGAGGCGGCGCCCGACCGCGCACCCGACTGGGTCGCCGGAGGAACACCCGAGCCACTGCGCTCCCGGCTGGTCGAGCTGCTCGGGGAAGACCGCGTGCTGAGCCGGGCCAGCGACCTGGTCCGCTACGCCTCCGACGCAAGCCCTTACCGCATGCTGCCGAAGGCCGTGGTCATGGCGAAGTCCGACGAGGACATCGGCAACGTGGTGAGGTTCGGCCGCGAGAACGACATCGGGGTTACCTTCCGCGCAGGCGGCTCGAGCCTCAACGGCCAGAGCCAGGGCGAAGGCATCCTCGTCGACGTCCGCCGTCACTTCGGCGGCATCGAAGTGCTCGACGAGGGCCGCAGCGTGTCGGTCGCGCCGGGCGCGATGATGGCCGACGTCAACCGGGTCCTGGCGCCCTACGGCTACAAGCTCGGTCCCGACCCGGCCTCGATGGAGATCGCCACGGTCGGCGGCGTCGTCGCCAACAACTCTGGCGGGATGAAGTGCGGTACGAAGTTCGACTCGTACTCGACGGTGACCGCGATGAGGTTCATCCTGCCGTCGGGCACGGTCGTCGACTCTTCCGCACCTGACGCCGAAGAGAGGTTCGCCGAGGCCGAACCGGAGCTTGCCGCGGGCCTGATCGAGATCCGCGAAGAGATCCTCGCCGACGAAGAGCTGACCGGCAGGATCCGGCGCAAGTTCGAGATCAAGAACACCACCGGCTACCGGTTGTGTGCGTTCCTCGACGCCGAGACCCCGGTCGAGATCTACCGCCGGCTGATGGTCGGCTCCGAAGGAACGCTCGGCTTCATCTCGCGGGTTACGTTCGAGACCGTGCCGGTCCCGGAGAAGACGACGCTGGCGTGGATCCACTTCCCCGACATCCCCAGTGCGATCGACCCGGTGCCCGACCTCGTCGCCGCCGGTGCGACCGCGGTCGAGGTGATGGTCGCCCCGGCCCTGATCGTCGCCTCGTACAACATGCCCGGCGCGCCGGACCACTGGAAGGAACTCGACCCGGCCTCGGCTGCGCTGCTGGTCGAGTTCGGCGGCGACGACGACAAGGCGCTCGGCAAGCAGGAGAAGAAGGCGATGAAGCTACTCGACGGCCGTGAGCTGATCCGCGAGGTCGAGTTCTCCCGCGACGAGGAAGTGATCGAGATCAACTGGCGAGTGCGTGAGGGCCTCCACGGCCTGGTCGGAAAGATGCGCCTGCCCGGCACGGCGCTGATCGTCGAGGACGTCTGCGTGCCGCCGGCCCGGATCGCCGAAGGGGCGGAAGAGCTGCGGGCCCTGCTGGCCGAGCACGAATTCCTCAACGGCGTCGCCGGCCACGCCTCGGCCGGCAACCTCCACTTCATGCTGACCCCCGACTTCGCCAAGCCTGAAGACCTCGAGCGCTACGAGGCGTTCATGTCGAAGCTGGTCGAGCTGATCTGCCACAAGTACGAAGGCTCGCTGAAGGCCGAGCACGGCACCGGCATCAACATGGCGCCCTACGTCGAGCTCGAGTGGGGAGAGAAGGCGACCGGATTGATGTGGAAGGTGAAGGAACTGGCCGATCCCGACGGCGCGCTGAACCCCGGCGTGGTCCTGAACCGCGACCCGGGCTGCCACCTCCAGAACCTGATGACCACGCCGCCGATCGAGGAGGTCGCCACCTCCTGCGTGGAGTGCGGCTTCTGCGAGCCGGTCTGCCCGTCCCGCAACCTGACCACGACGCCGAGGCAGCGCATCGTCCTGCGGCGGGAGATGGTGCGCCAGGGAGGCGACACGCCGGTGCGCCGGGCGCTGCTCGAGGAGTTCGAGTACGACGCGATCGAGACCTGCGCCGTCGACAGCTCCTGCCAGCTGGCCTGCCCGGTCGGCATCGACACCGGCGCCTTCATGAAGGAGTTCCGCCAGGCGCAGAAGAGCCCGCGCGAGCAGAAGAACGCGCTGAAGGTGGCCGAGCGGTGGGACCGCGTCGAGAGCCTGGCCCGCAGTGGCCTGAAGTTCGGCGGAGCGATGCAGAAGGTGATCGGCGAGCGCGGCATGCGCGGCCTGACCGGCGCCGCCCGCGGTGTCGTAAGCGACGACCTCGTCCCCCACTGGGGGGAGAACATGCCACCGGCCGCCGCGCCGAAGCTTCCGGAAACCGCGCCGGTCGGAGCCGCAGCCGTGTACATGCCGTCCTGCATCAACCGCATGTTCGGCCGATCGAAGGCGGCGATGAACGGCGCCGGAGACGACCTCAGCCTGCCCGAGGCGCTGGTCGCCGTGTCGCAGAGGGCCGGCAGCCCGGTCTGGATCCCGCACGACGTGGCCGGCTCGTGCTGCTCGGTGCCGTTCAGCTCGAAAGGCTACGCCGACGCCCACGCCTTCAAGGCCAACGAGACCGTCGAGCGACTGTGGAAGTGGACCGGCGGCGGCGCGCTGCCGGTGGTGATCGACGCGACGTCCTGTGGCTTCGGACTCAGCGACTTCGGCGAAGGGGTGCTGAGCGAAGAAAACCAGGCTCGCCACGCCGAGATCGAGATCATCGACTCGGTCAGCTGGGCCGAGCGGTTGCTCGAGAAGCTCGACGTCAGCCGGAAGGCCGCTTCGGTCACCGTGCACCCGACCTGCTCCGGCGCCCACATGGGCCTGAACAAGGCGCTTGCCAGGGTCGCCGGCGAGCTGGCCGAGGAAGTCGTCGTGCCGGTCAAGGCGAGCTGCTGCGGCTTCGCCGGCGACCGCGGCATGCTCCATCCCGAGCTGACCGCGAGCGCGACCGAGGCTGAAGCGGCCGAGGTCAGGGCGAGACCCACCGCCCGCCACGTCTCATCCAACCGGACCTGCGAGGTCGGACTCGAACGGGCCACGGGCGAGCCCTACGAGTCGATCATCTACCTGCTCGAAGCAGCCACGCGCTGAGTCTCCGCTGCCACAGAAGGTGCAGAAACTCCCGCATACGGGAACTCCTGCAGCTTCTGTCTAACGCCGGCGGACCTCAGAGGCCTTAGGTTTCGGGAGTTTCGGGCTCGATGCGACGTTCGAACTCGGCCTGCTCCGCGCCGACCACGATCTCCCTGAGCACCGGGTCGTCGTCGAACTGATGGTCCATCACCGGTGACGTGAAACCGCGGGCGAAGAACAGCGCCCTCCACTCGAGCGGGGCGATGGCGCGGGCGCCGCGCTTCTCCAGCGCATCGATGATCACGCCGCCCGCCTGCGAGACCGGCACCTGCCGGGTCAGGAACTTCGGCACGACCTCGCGGCGGAAGCGGTCGGCGAACGGGTCCTCGAAGCCCTTGCGCACCATCTCGGTCTCGATGAAACCGAAGTAGGCCACCGTGGCGCTGGCGCCGAGAGGCCTGAGCTCGGCCCGAAGCGCCCGGCCAAGCGCCTCGACGCCCGACTTCGCCGCTGCGTAGGCGCTGTTCAGAACGCCGTTCGAAAAAGCGTAGGAAGACGAGACGATCACGAACTGACCGTGGTTCTCGACCACCTCCTCCATGCCGGCGCGCACGGTGCGCCAGACGCCGAAAAGGTTGACCTCCATCACCCGCTCCCAGTCCTCGGCCGGCAGCGAGCGCATGGTGGCGATGCGGGTGGTGATCCCGGCATTGGCGACGACAACGTCGACCTTTCCGAAGCGCTGCTTCGTGTCGGCGACGGCCGCTTCGATCGACTCGCGGTCGGTGACGTCGGCAGCCAGGCCGAGCGCGCGCTCGCCGAGGCCCGCGGCGGCGGCCTCCACCTGGCCGGCATCGAGATCGACGAGCGCGACCGAGGCACCGCGGCCGTAGGCGATCCGGCCCGTCTCCAGACCGATGCCCTGGGCACCGCCGGTGATCAGGACGGTCTTGCCGGCAAGGTCGTAGTCGAGCGGCGCGGGTCCGAGCTTCACCCAGTGGCCGTTTTCGTCGGGGGTCTCGATTTCGCGCACGGTGTCACCGACCTTGCGGTTCCTCTCGATGCGCAGGTCGCTGACCGGTCCGACGAGGCCGCGCCACCTGAACGGCGGCCGCCACGCCGGCGGCTCGATGATCCGCGCCGAGCGCTGCTCGATGCCTTCGATCACCGCACCGGCCACCTGAGCGGCCTCGATCGGCTCGGTCATGAAGGCCGGTACCAGTTCCCGGCGCAGTTCGTCCATCTTCGGGTTGTCGAAGATCTCTCCGATCAGCCCGGTCTTGACGAAGGCGAAGTAGGCGACCGAGGCACTCGCGCCGTGGGGCGCGAGTTCGGTTCGCAGCGAGCGGCCGAGCGACTCGACCGCCGCTTTCGAGGTCGCGTAGCTGCTGTTGAGCAGTCCGTTGGCGGTTGCGTAGGCCGAGCTGATCAGGACGAAGTGGCCCTTGTTCTCGATCACCTGCTCGATCCCCGCACGGATCGTGCGCCAGACCCCGAGCAGGTTGACCTCTACCACCCGCTCCCACTCTTCGGTGGAGATCTCCCGCGTCGTCGTTTTGCGCGGCGTGATGCCGGCGTTGGCGATCACGACGTCGACCCTGCCGAGCCGCGTGACCGCCGTCGTCACAGCGGCTTCGATCTCGCCGGCGTCGGCGACGTTCGCACCGATGCCTGTCGCCCGCTCGCCGATCGCCTCGGCGGACTCGGCCGCGACCTCGGCATCGAGGTCGACGATGGCGACCGAAGCCCCGCGCTCGTAGGCAAGCTTCGCAGTCTCGAAGCCGATCCCGCGCGCGCCGCCGGTGATCAGAACAACCTTGCCCTCCAGATCGTAAGTCTCCATCCGCGCATCCTATGCGCCTGTTCATCCAGGAGCGTCCGGGAACGCGGGCTGCAGAAACCTCCGCCCGCGCAGGTTTCTGCGACCCGGGGGCGCGGGCCCGCACGCGGCTGCGTTTGCGCACACCTGACTGAAGGTGCCGGCACCAAAGGCTCAGGATCACCTGCGCCGCGGGCCCGCCCCGTGTCGGACTCATACAATCCCCTGCTCATGTCCGGATTCCGCCCTGTCGACCCGAAGCAGTCGTTCCCAGAGATGGAGGAGCAGGTCGCGGCGCGCTGGAAGGACGGCCGCGTATTCGAGCGCTCGATGGAGCAGCGCGAGGGCGCCGAGGTCTGGAGCTTCTACGAAGGCCCGCCGACCGCCAACGGCAGACCCGGGTCCCACCACGTGCTCTCGCGTGTCTTCAAGGACATCTACCCGCGCTACCGCTCGATGCGCGGCTACCGCGTGCCTCGAAAGGCCGGCTGGGACTGCCACGGGCTGCCGGTCGAACTCGAGGTCGAGAAGCAGCTCGGCATCTCCTCGAAGCAGGAGATCGAGGACTACGGCATCGCCGAGTTCAACGAGAAGTGCCGCGAGTCGGTCTTCACATACGTCGAGGAGTGGAACCGGCTGACCGAGCGCATCGGTTTCTGGATCGACCTCGACGACCCGTACGTCACGCTCGACAACGACTACATCGAGTCGGTCTGGTGGTCGCTGAAGGAGCTGTGGAAAGACGACCGGCTCTACGAGGGCCACCGCGTCTCCCCGTACTGTCCGCGCTGCGGCACCGCGCTGTCCTCGCACGAGGTCGCGCTCGGCTACAAGGACGTCACCGACCCGTCGGTCCACGTGCGCTTCCCGCTGCTCGGCGACGACGGCGAGCGGACCGGCGAATCGCTGCTGGTCTGGACTACGACGCCGTGGACGCTGCCCGGCAATTACGCCGTCGCCGTCAACCTTCGGGTCACCTACGCCAGGGTCGAGGTCGAAGGGCCGGACGGCAGCGAGACCGTGATCCTCGCCGAGCCGCTGGTCGAGAAGGTGCTCGGCGAAGGGGTCATGCCTGCCTCCACCCTCAACGCCTCGGAGCTGATCGGCCGCCGCTACGACGGGCCACTGTTCGAGCTCGCCGACGGCGGGTCGGGGCAGTTCGAGGTCATCCCCGGCGAGTTCGTCACCACCGACGACGGTACCGGCCTCGTCCACATCGCACCGGCCTACGGCGAAGACGACTACCGCGTCGCGATCGAGAACGGCCTGTACGAGCCGGGGCGCTCCGAAAGCGCGCTCTACAACCCGGTCGGCCTCGACGGCAACTTCACCGCGCAGGTCCAGGGCTTCGAAGGGCGCTTCGTCAAGGACGAGGACGTGACCGCGGAGCTGATCGCCGACCTCGACCGCCGCGGCCTGCTGTTCCGCGCCGACGACTACGAGCACTCTTACCCGCACTGCTGGCGCTGCGGCACCCCGCTGCTCTACTACGCGAAGTCGAGCTGGTACATCCGCACCTCCGAGGCCCGCGAGCAGATGCTGGCCGGCAACGAACAGATCGGCTGGCACCCCGAGCACATCAAGCAGGGCCGCTTCGGCAAGTGGCTGGAGAACAACGTCGACTGGGCGCTCTCGCGCGACCGTTACTGGGGCACGCCGCTGCCGGTCTGGGAATGCGACCACGAGGGCTGCGACGAGGCCTTCTGCGCCGGCTCGGTGCAGGAGTTGAAGGACCGGGCAGGCGAGGTTCCCGACGACCTCCATCGCCCCTACATCGACGACGTCGAATGGGACTGCGAGAAGTGCGGCGAGGGCCGGATGAAGCGCGTCGTCTCGGTGATCGACACGTGGTACGACTCGGGCGCGATGCCGTTCGCGCAGTTCCACTACCCCTTCGAGAACACCGAGGAATTCGAGCAGCGCTTCCCGGCCGACTTCATCTGCGAGGCGATCGACCAGACCCGCGGCTGGTTCTACACGCTGCTGGCCGAGTCGACGATGCTGTTCGACAGGCCGAGCTACCGCAACTGCGTCTGCCTCGGGCTGATCCTCGACGCCGACGGCCAGAAGATGTCGAAGTCGAAAGGCAACGTGGTCGCTCCGTGGGAGGTCATCGAGAATTTCGGCGCCGACGCCTTCCGCTGGTACCTGTTCACCGCCCAGCAGCCGTGGTCGGGATACCGCTTCTCGCTAGAGGCGATCTCCGAGGCGCTGAGAAGCTTCCTGCTGACCCTGTGGAACACCTACTCGTTCTGGGTGCTCTACGCCAACGCGGAGAGCTTCGACGCCTCGACCCCGCCCGACCCGCCGGCCGAACCGACCGACCTCGACCGCTGGGCCCTCTCGCGGCTTCAGGCGACCAAGCGGTCGGTGGCGGAGAAGATGGACGGCTTCGACTGCACAACGGCCGGCCGTGACATAACCGACTTCGTCGAGCAGCTCTCCAACTGGTACGTGCGGTTGTCAAGACGCCGCTTCTGGGAGGGCGACGCGGCCGCCTTCCAGACCCTGCGCCACTGCCTGGTCGAGGTCGCGGGCATGCTGGCCCCGTTCACGCCGTTCATCGCCGACGAGATCCACTCGAACCTGGTCGGCGGTGCCGCCGCGGAGTTCGGCGAGATGCCCGACTCGGTCCACCTGCGCGACTTCCCCGCGCCCGACGCGGACCTGCGCGACCCCGACCTCGAGGCCGCGATGGAGGCAACGCGCCGCACGGTCGAGCTCGGCCGGGCCAGCCGCGCCCACGCCAAGGCCAAGGTTCGCCAGCCGCTGTCGAAGGCCGTCGTCGTCGCCACTGATACCGAGCGCGAGGCGATCGTCAGCCAGGCCGAGCTGGTCAAGGCCGAGCTCAACGTCAAGGAGATCGAGTTCGTCACCGACCAGTCCGACCTGGTCAGCTACTCGGTCAAGGCCAACTACCGGACGCTCGGCCCGCGCTTCGGCAAGGACATGCCGCAGGTCGCCGCTGCGATGGAGGGCCTCGATCCCGAGCACGTCGCCACCACGGTCGAATCCGGCGGCGAGGTAGGGATCAGCATCGAGGGCCGCGACCACACCCTCGGCCCCGACGACCTGATCCTGTCGATGGAGCCGGTCGAGGGCTACCAGGTCGAGGCCGAGTCCGGACACGCCGTCGCACTGGCGCTGGAGCTCGACGACGAGCTGATCAAGGAGGGCCTGGCCCGCGAGATCGTCCACGCCGTGCAGAACGCGAGGAAGAACGCCGGCCTCGAGATCACCGACCGGATCGAGCTGGCGCTCGCCGGCGACGAGCAGCTGCTCGAGGCCGCCGAGACCCACCGCGCCTACCTGGCCGACGAGGTACTGGCGACCGCGATCGAGGCCGACGGCGCCGGCGATCAGAGCGTGCCGGAAGGGGAAGAGGTGACCATCGACGGCCGAACGCTGAAGATCGCCGTCACCAAGGTCCAGTCGCAGGCGTGAGCCTCCGCAGCGCGATCATCGCCGGCGGGTTCTTCACGGTCGTCATGCTGCTCCTGCTGGCCGCCTTCGGTTCTGTGCTCGGCAGCTGGGGCGTCCTGCTCTGGGTCGTACTGGTGATCGCCGGCTGGCTGTGGCTCTTCGGGCGGGCGCGTCCCAAAGGCACGCGCTGACAGTTTCCGGCCCCGCGGCCGGCAACCTCAGCCGCCGAGCTCCGGGGGCATCGCCTTCGGGCCGTCGGGGTAGATGAAGGCGAGCGTCTCTTCGTCCATCTCGAGCGTGTTCGCCGGTTCGGTCGGCGCTCCGACCACGAGCCAGAGCTGGTCGGCATCGGTGTCGTTGAAGGGCTGGCGGACCGCGTCGGGCTCGACCAGCACGGTGTCGAGCGGTTCGAGCTCGAGCAGCTCGCCGTCGACCCTCAGCCTGCCGCTGCCCTCGAGCAGCACGTAGAGCTCGCTCGAATCGCGGTGGCGGTGCCTGGTCGAGGCCTGGCCGGGCTCGATCCGCCACAGCCTCGCGCCCATCGTGTCGGCGCCGAGCTGCCTGGCCAGGTCGGTGTTCAGGACCGACATCTGGTTCGAGCGGCGCCAGTGGGCCTCGCCGGACCTGAGGACTCGGAATGCCACTTGTCAGGACCGGTGGGCCATGCCCGCGGGCCGGTGGTGGCCGCCGCCCCTACTCGGGCGCAGCTTCGGGAATGATGAAGTCCGACTTCTTCGAGTCGGAGAACTTCACCCAGCAGTGCTCGGGGGCCGCTCCGGCGACGTCAACCAGCGCCTCTTCGACGCGCTTGGCGATCTCGGCCTTCTGCTCGTCGGAGCGGCCCTCGAACCAGTGGATCTGTACGAACGGCATGTCGTCGGCTGCCCGGGACTCAGGCGGCCAGGGCCGGCTCGAGTTCCTTCAACAGCTTGCGCTTCGGCATCGCGCCGACCATGCGCTTGACCAGCTGGCCGTCCTTGAACAGGATCATCGTCGGGACCGAGAGGACCTCGTACTGCGCGGCAGTGGACGAGTTCTCGTCGATGTCGAGGCTGATGATCTTGATGTCATCGCGCTCGGCGGCGATCTCCTCGAGGACCGGGTGAAGGACGCGGCAGGGACCGCACCAGGTGGCCCAGAAGTCGACCAGAACGGCGCCTTCCTGGTCAAGCACTTCCTGCTTGAAGGACGAGTCGGTCACTGGGGGAAGATTTGCCATCTCTGTCTCCTGATCGTTGGAAAGCCGTTATCGTCTGGCCACTATACAAAATGAAGTAACCCTCTGCAAGTGCTCCGGCCCGGCAAGCTAGCGCAAAGCGCCGAACCCGACCGCAAGACACGCTCACGAAGTCCACGGCCACGGCGCCCGACAGAGCACCGTGCCGGGCGGATCAACGGCCGCGGTGCGCGACCAGCGAAGAGAGCCTGATCGCCGGCACCCGCCATGCGGCTTCGATGACGATCGACGCGCTCATCTTCGATTTGCCGGTCTCGCGCTCCCTGAAGGTGATCGGCACTTCGAGCACCTCGAAGCCGGCCCTCAGCGTCCGGTACGTCATCTCGACCTGGAACGAGTAGCCCGAGGCGGCGACCGAGTCGAGGTCGATCGTCTCGAGGACCTCGCGGCGGAAGCACTTGAAGCCGCCGGTCAGGTCCCGGACCGGCACCCCGAGCACGGTCCGTGAATACAGGCTGCCTCCGCGGCTGATCATCCTGCGGACCGATCCCCATTCGGTGACTGCGCCGCCGGGCACGTAACGCGAGCCGAGGACGAGGTCGGCCAGCGCCGAGGCGGCGATCAGCCGGGGCAGGTAGGCGGGGTCGTGGGAGAAGTCGGCGTCCATCTGCACGATCAGGCCGGCGCCGCCGGCCAGGGCGCGGCGGAAGCCCGCGATGTAGGCGGGCCCGAGCCCCTCCTTGCCGGGCCGGTGCAGCACCTCGACCCTGGGCTCGGCCGCGGCGATGCGGTCGGCGATCGGGCCGGTGCCGTCGGGGGAGTTGTCGTCGACGATCAGGATGCGGTCCTCGGCCGACAGCTTCGGCGCGAGCGCCTCGACCATGGCCTCGATGTTGCCGGCCTCGTTATAGGTCGGCAGGATCACCCAGACAGGGCCGGACGCAGTTGGCTCGGACGCGGACACACGGCGATGCTACGGAAGATCCGGACCCGGCACGAGAGCGCCTGCCCGGGCGGGCCGGGCCCGGTTCGGCGCCCCGCCGGCCGGGTAGGTTACGCGCATGACCAACGCGGAGATCGCCGAGGCACTGGAGGAGCTGGCCGTGCTCTACCAGCTCGACGGCGCCGACCGCTACCGGGTCCTCGCCTATACGAACTCGGCCCGCACGATCCGCGACCAGGGCAGCTCGGTCGAGGAGATGGCCCGGGCCGGGACGGTGACCGAGCTCTCGGGCATCGGCAAGACGCTAGAAGAGAAGATCCTGGCTCTGGTCGAGACCGGCGAGATTCCGGCGGCGGCAAAGCTGAAGGAGAAGCTGCCGGCAGGCCTGATCGAGATCAACCGAATTCCCGGCCTCGGTCCCAAGACCGTGCGGCGGCTCCACGACGAGCTCGACGTGACCGGCCCCGAAGACCTGCGGGCCGCGGCCGAAGCCGGAAAGGTCAGGGCCCTGAAGGGACTCGGCCCGAAGGCCGAGCAGAACATCCTCGAGGGACTCGACCGGCTCGAGGCCGAGCCCGCCGGTCCGAAGCGCAGGCCGCTCAACGAAGTCCTGCCGCTGGCCGAGGAGCTGGTCGAGGCGCTGCGATCACATCCGAGCTGCGAGAGGGCCGAGATCGCGGGGTCGGTCAGGCGCATGACCGACACCTGCAAGGACATCGACCTGATCGCGACCTCGGAAAGCCCGCGCGCGCTCGCTGCCCACATCGCGGCGCACGAGACGGTCAGCTCGGCCGGCAACCCGAGCGAAAACGGGATCAGGCTGGAGACCCAGGCCGACATAAGCGTCGACGTGCGAATCGTCGAGCCCGAGGCCTTCGGCAACCTGCTCCAGCACTTCACCGGCTCGGCCGCCCACAACACCGAACTCCGGGAGACCGCCGTGGCCGAAGGACTGCATGTCTCCGAGCACGGGATCAAGGACGACTCGACCGGCGAGACCGAGCGCTTCCGCGACGAGCGCGAGGTATACGAGAGGCTCGGCTACGAATACATCGAGCCGGAACTTCGCGAGCACCGGGGCGAGCTGGCAGCCGCCCGGAGCGGCAGCCTGCCTGACCTGATCGAGCGCGGGCAGATCCGCGGCGACCTCCACTGCCATACGACGCTCTCCGACGGGCAGAACACGCTGACCGAGATGGCCGAGGCGGCCGGGCGGCTCGGCTACGACTACCTGGCAATCACCGACCACTCGGCGACGCACGGCTTCGGCAACAACGTCGAGCCCGACCGTCTGAAGCGCAGGATCGAGGAGATCCGCGAGTTCAACTCAGGCAGCGACGGCATCAGGCTGCTGGCCGGAACCGAGGTCAACATCCACCCCGAGGGCACTCTCGACTACGAAGACGACGTGCTGGCCGAACTCGACTGGGTGATCGCGTCGATCCACACGGGCTTCAGCCGCAGCGAGTCGGCGATGACCGCGAGGATGCTGGCCGCGATCGAGCACCCGGAGGTCGACTGCATCGGGCACGCGACCGGCCGGCTGCTGGCCAGGCGCGACCCTTATCCGCTCGACATCGATGCCGTATTCGAGGCGGCGGTCCGCAGCGACACCGCCTTCGAGATCAACGGCAGCCCGAAGAGGCGCGACCTCTCCGACGTACACGCGCGGATGGCGAAGGAGGCCGGCGTGAAGATCGTGCTGACCACGGACGCCCACGCCGTCTCGAGCCTCGACTTCATGATGTACGCGATCGCCACCGCCAGGCGGGCCTGGCTGGAGCCCGGCGACATCCTCAACACAGGCCCGTGGTGGAAGTGAGCGTTCGCGTTTCCGGCTTCGAGCCGTGTCGGTGCCTCAGTAGGTCGTGAAACCGGGCGAGCGAATCAGCTTGACCGGCTTGAAGGCCGATCCGGATTCGACGATGAAGCGCACGCCGTCGCGCAACTCGATCGCGAGGACCGCCGACTCGCGGTTTCGCCAGGCGAGCGCGACAAGCAGCGCGTAGCCGCTCGCGATCACCGCGACCTCGGGGAAAAACAGCCCCGCGACGCCGGCCGCCAGGACCGCGGCCATGATCGGCCAGAGCCGGGCGAAGGCGACCCTGCCCGGGGTCGGCAGCGATACTCCAGGGCCCCCCGGGGTGACCGTCCGGGCCGAAGCGAGCGGCCCGCGCATGCGCTCGGCCGAGCGTTCGGCGCCGCCGAGGACCATCCCGATCCACGCCGCGACGACCCACCACACTGCGCCGACCAGCAGGATCGTCTGGTCCTGCCGGTCCTGGGCCCCGATCACCGCGACGACGGCCAGCAACGTGGCGCCGCCGGCGGTCAGGAAAACCGTCGCCCGGAGGAGTTCGGCGAAGGGCATCGCTCAGGAGGCGAGCGTCGCGACCATGTCGATCCACTCGTCCGAGCCGGCGACCACGAGGTCGGCGATCTCCATCAGCTCGGGCGGCCCTTCGTCGGAATCGACGGCCACGATCAGCAGTCCGTCGACCTGGCCGTCGGCCTTCATCGTTCTCAGCCGCTTGACCGCGTCGAGGTCGGTCTGGTCGTCGCCGGCGAAGACCACGGTAGACAGGCCGGTGTCGCTGATCAGTGCCTCGACCGCGCCGGCCTTGCCTTCCATGTCGGGCGGCCTCAGCTCGAGCACCTTGCGGCCCCAGTGGGTGACCAGGTCGGCACCCCTGGCCTGCTCGGCGATTTCACGCACGAAGGCTTCGGTGCGCTCACCCGCCCCGCGCCAGTGCAGTGCCTGGATCGGGCCCTTGTCCTCGACCCGGATCTTCGCGGCCACCCAGTGCGGGCTGTCGTGGTCGGCGATGAAGCGCGCGGCCCGGGTCACCTGCTCGCCTTCGAGCACCATCGTCGGTTCCTCGTTGCCGGGCTCGAGCAGCTCGAGTCCGTGGTTGCCGAAATAGGTCACCGACTCGGCGCCGACCATCCGCCGGGCGACCTTCGCCGGCCTGCCGGTCACGCAGGCGACCAGTGCGAGTTCCTTGCTGAGCAGCTCGAGGCTGTCCTTGGCCTTGACCGGCACCTTCGCCTTGTCGGGACGGTCGACGATGCGGCAGAGCGTGCCGTCCACGTCGCTCATCAGGGCCGATCGGCCCGGTTCTTTCAGCAGAAGCGAGAGCGGTGAGTCCTGGTTCATGGTCGTAGTATCGCCCGAATGGAGTCCGGACGAATCTGGAGGCTCGCCTTGATCGGCACCGCGGCGGGAGCCTTCAGCGGTCTTTTCGGAGTCGGGGGCGGCACGGTGATAGTCCCGATGCTAATCGCCTTCTTCGCCTACGGCGAGCGGCTGGCCACCGGCACGAGCCTGGCGGCCATCGTCGTGATCGCGATCCTTGCCGCCGCGATGCAGGGAGGCGTCTACGGCAACGTCGACATCGGGACGGGCCTGATCCTCGCCGCGCCGGCGATCCTCGGGGTCGTCGCGGGCACCGCCATCCAGCAGCGCATTCCCGAGAAGGCAGTGTCGCTGATCTTCGCCCTGCTGCTGATCGTCGTCGCGATGGAGATGATCTTCGGCTGATGGGAGCCCGCTGATGGACATCGCGCTCGCGGCCCTGATCTGCCTGCTCGGCGGCGTCGTTGCCGGGCTGATCGGTGTCGGCGGCGGCATCGTCTTCGTACCGGCGATGACCGTCCTGCTCTCGAAGGGGCAGGTCGAGGCCCAGGCCACGTCGCTGCTGATGATCGCGCTGGTCTCGATCGCAGGCACGTGGAGGCAGACGCGCTACGGCAATGTCAGCCTGCGCGACGCCGCCTGGATCGGCCTGCTCTCGCCGGTCGGCGTCCTGGCCGGCGTGCTCCTGTCGAATGCCGTGCCGGAGAGGGTGCTGCGCATCGGCTTCGCCCTGCTCGCCCTGTACATGGCCTGGAGGCTGCTGAAGCGAGTCTTCGCCCCCGACGACCCGGACCCCGGACCCGGCTCGGCCGCCGGCGAGGAAAGTGCCGCTCCAGGCGGCACAAGTCCCGCCGGTACCGCCGGTCTCCGCCCCGACGGGACTGGCTCCGCGGGACCGCGCGCCACAGGGCCGGCAGGCGGATGAAGAACGGCATCCGGCCCAGGGGCGGGCCGTTCATCCCGGTCTCGGAGATCACCCTTCGCGCCTCGCGCTCCTCCGGCCCGGGCGGCCAGCACGCCAACGTGACGGCCTCGCGAATCGAAGCGGTCTTCGACGCCGGATCGTCGGCGGTCCTGACCCAGGCCCAGCGCGAGCGCATCGTGCGCAAGCTCGGCCCGACCGTGACCGCGGTCGCCCAGGACGCCCGCTCCCAGGCCCGCAACCGCGAGCTCGCCCTGGAAAGGCTCGAGGCGAAGCTGGCCGAAGCACTGGCCGTGCCCCGCCGCCGGCGACCCACCCGGCCGACCCGAGCCTCGGGCGAACGGCGCATCAAGGCGAAGAAGCAGCACTCGACGAAGAAGCAGCAACGCCGGCGTCCCCGTCAGAACGACTGGGACTGAGCCGACACTGTCAGTAGTCGAGGATCGGGGGCATCCCCCGCGCTTCGTACTCTGTCCTCGAACCATGATCTT
This sequence comes from uncultured Solirubrobacterales bacterium, assembly GCA_963701635.1. Taxonomy (GTDB): domain Bacteria; phylum Actinomycetota; class Thermoleophilia; order Solirubrobacterales; family 70-9; genus 67-14. The sequence goes on along the minus strand of CAVPAU010000001.1, from coordinate 326,727 downwards.
CATCGGACTCGCAATCGGAATCCTGATCGGCGCCCTCGCGGCGATGGTCGTCCTGGGCCGCCGCGCAGGCGCAGCCGAGGTCGAGTCCCGCACTCTCCGGGCCGAGCTGACCCACCGGGACGAACAGATGCAGGCCCTGGCCGACCGGCACGAACGCGAGCTGCAGCTGATGCGGGCGGACGAAGCCAAGCTGAAGGACCAGATGAAGCTGATCTCCAGCGATGTGCTCGAGAAGACGTCGCAGAAGCTTGCCGACCAGATGGCGGAGCGGCGCAAGCAGGAGAACGAACAGGCTCGCGCGGAGATGGAGAAGCGCGCCACCGAAATAAAGACGGTTGTGAACCCGGTCACCGACCAGCTGAAGCATGTCCAGGCCAAGGTCGAGGAGCTCGAGAAGCAAAGGGCCAAGGCCCAGGGGGAACTGGGCGAGCAGCTTCGCTTCCTGAAAGACGGCGTGACCGACCTTTCGAGCAAGGCCGGCGGCCTGACGGCTGCACTGAAGAAGCCCTCCGGCAGGGGTTCATGGGGTGAGATCCAGCTGCGAAACGTGATCGAGATGGCCGGAATGGTCGAGCACTGCGATTTCGAGACGCAGGTGACCGTGGATGACGATGATCGCCGCCTCCGACCGGACGTCATCGTCAAGATGCCCGGCGGGCGCACCGTCGTTGTCGACGCCAAGGTGCCGATGGAAGCCTTCCTGAACGCCCAGGAGGCTGAAGACGACGAGGCCCGCGAGGCCTTCCTCTCTCATCACGCCCAGCAGGTCCGCAAGCACGTCTCCGACCTGCGGAAGAAGGACTACCAGGCGCAGTTCGAGCAGAGTCCGGAGTTGGTGATCATGTTCGTTCCGAGCGAAGGCATCTACCACTCGGCCCTCGCGCAGGACTCGACGCTGCTCGAGTACGGGCTCCAGGAGAAGGTCCTGATCGCCACGCCGACAACGCTGATCGGAATCCTCCAGGCGATCAACTACGGCTGGGGCCAGGACGTGATCGCTCGCTCGGCCCGGGAGATCGCCGAGGCCGGCCGCGAGCTCCACAAGCGCATCCTCACGTTCGCCGACCCGCTGGCCAAGGTTGGGCGACAGCTCGACTCGGCTGCGAACAGCTACAACCAGGCAGTCGGATCGTACGAGCGCATGGTCGTACCCCAGCTGCGCCGGATCGAAGAGGCCGGGGCGAAGTCGGCAAAGGAGATCAGCGAGCTGAACTCGGTCGACACGGCCACGCGCGAGATCGTCGTCGACACCACGGTCCCGGACGAAGCCGGTGAGATCGAAGCCGGTGAGGACGAAACCGCCGGGGAGATCGAGCTTCCCTGACCCGCCCTCCCTGCCGGACCGGGACACCGGCCCGCCCCTCGGCCGACCCGGCCTCTCGCTGGCCCGGCCCCTCGCCGACCCGGCCCTCGGCTGAATGGCCCCGACGCCGTCCCTCGCGGGGGCGATCTTCGGGTCCATGGCCGTGAGGTTCGCCCCCGCCTTCCGACCATCGGCGAGCCGGCCCGACCCGACGCCGTCCCTCGCGGGGGCGATCTTCGGGTCCATGGCCGTGAGGTTCGCCCCGCGCCTTCCGACCATCGGCGAGCCGGCCCGGTCGCTGCCGGCCCGTCGGCGGCCGCGAGTCGCGGGTTCAGTGGATGCCGTGCTCGAGCGCGGTCTTGACCTGGGCGTCGAGTGCGTTGAGGCGGTACAGGGCGATCGCCTCGGGAGAGGGGAAGTGCCGCAGCCTCAGCGCGTCGGTGCCGTGGTGGCACATGACGCAGGAGAGCAGCGCATCGCGCTCCTCGCGCTCGAGTCCGGATGAGGCCTCGGTGATCAGCTCGGCGCCGATCTGGAGGTGGCCGAGGGTGCGGCCGCGCTCGCTGAGGCCGATCTCGGCGCCGTAGGTGAACTCGCCGGTCTTGCCGATGTCGTGGATCAGCGCCGCCGCCATCAGCAGGTCGGAGTTCAGCCGAGGGTGGAGGGTGCAGGTCTCGGTCACCAGCGTCGCGACGGCGACAGTGTGCTCGATCAGTCCGCCCACGTATGAATGGTGGCCGGCCCGCGTGCAGGGAGCCCGCCGGAACTCGTCGGCCGCGGGCCCGGTGAAGAGCAGCGACTCGACCACGGCGCGCAGCCCTGCGTTGTAGACCTCGCGGGTCAGGTGCTCGAGGAAGCCTTCGAGCTCTTCCCGGTTTCGGTAGGCGGTCGGCAGGTAGTCGGCCGGGTCGACCTCGGCCGGGTCGACCTTCGCCGCTGACTCCACCTCGGCGCCGAGCTGGCCGCGGAAGCGCTCGACGCGGCCCTTGACCGAGATCACGTCGCCGCGCTCGAAGCCGAGCCCGATCCGGTCGACCTCACGGAACAGGCGGGCCGGGATCGTGCCGGTGCGGTCGCGCAGCTCCAGGCTGAGGTAGGAGCTGCCGTTGCGCGCCGTGAGCCGGTCCTTGCGCGAGCAGACGTACTGGCCGGCGAAGGCCTGGCCGGGGGTCAGCTCGGCCACCGCCGTCCCCTGCCGCGCACTGTTTCCGGTAGCCGCACTTTCCACAGGCACATCCTGACTCAGTCGCCAGACAGCCGCTGACCGGCCGAACGGAACCCGCCCATCCTCTACATTGAACAAATGGATCACCTGAGGTGGGAGGCCAACCCCCCGAAACTGAGAAACCCGATTCTCGTCTGCGCCTTCCGCGGCTGGAACGACGCCGCCTCCGCGGCGTCCTCGGCCCTGGAGACGCTCTGCGATTCGCTCGAGGTCGACGTGCTCGCCGAACTCGACCCGGAGGAGTTCTTCGACTTCCAGGCCAACCGGCCGACCATCGCCTTCTCCGACGGTGCCCACCGCCGGATCGAATGGCCGCGCAACACCCTCATCGCCGCGCGCGCCCAGGGCGCCGACCGCGACCTCGTCCTGCTCGACGGCACCGAGCCCAACCTCAAGTGGAGGACCTACTCGGAGATCATGGTCAAGGCGGCCGAGTTCCTCAAGGTCGAGACCGTGGTCGCCCTGGGATCGCTGATCGCCGAGGTCGCACACACGATGCCGGTGCCGATCACCGGGCTGGCGTCCAACGACGGCCTGGTCACGCAGCTCGACCTCGACCGCTCCGACTACGAAGGCCCGACCGGGATCGTCGGCGTCGTCCACGACCGGTGCCGGGCCGCCGGCCTGCCTTCGGTGTCGCTGTGGGCGGCCGTCCCGCACTACGTCGCCGCCGTGCCCAACCCGAAGGCGGCGCTGGCACTCAGCGAACGGCTCGAGCGCATCACCGGCGTGGCGGCCGACCTCTCCGGCCTGCGGGAGGAGACCGCCGCCTACGAGGAGCAGATCGGGCGGGCCGTATCGGCCGACCCCGAGGTCGAGGAACTGGTCAGCCGGATCGAGAGCGAGCAGCGCAAGCGCGGGGAAGACCAGCCCGACGTCCCCAGCGGCGAGGCGATCGCGATGGAGTTCCAGCGCTTCCTCAAGCGCCAGGGCGACGGATAACCCTGCTGTTCAGGCCTCCGAGGCCGGGCAGACCATCCTGAAGTCGCACCAGCCGCAGACGGCGGGTGACGGACGCGGCTCGAAGTCCTGCCCGAGGATTCCTTCGCCGACCTCGAGCGCCGTGCGCTCGACCCTTTCGCGGTCGTCGGCTGCCGCCTCGACCTCGACCTTCTCCCCTTCGAGCACGTAGTAGTAGCTGCCCGACTCGATCTCCACGTCCCAGGCCTCTCGTGCGCCGAGGCGGTAGAGGGCCAGCTGGATGTCGCCTCCGTGACGGCCGCTCTCGACCCGCTGGCCGGTCTTGTAGTCGATCACCTCGTAGCTGCCGTCCTCGCGGCGGTCGACGCGGTCGACGCGGCCGCGAAGGTAGTGGGGGCCGATCCGGAACTCGAACTGCCGCTCGAGCCACAGCGGCTGCTGCCGGGACTCCCGTTCGCTCTGCCAGTAGGCCTCCATCGCACTGACCGCGCGGTCGCGGAACTGGAGCTCGTCGTTCGACTCTCCGAAGCCCGAGCGCCTCCATCCCGACTCGAGCATCGACATCAGGTCCTCCAGGCCGGCCTCCGGCGGGGCGGTCTTCGGGTCGTGGAAGCGGTGGAGCACGTTGTGGATCAGGATCCCGAAGCGCTGGTTGATGGTCGGCGTGCGCGGGATGCCAAAGACCCGGGCGAACTTGTACTTCAGCGGGCAGGTCAGGTAGAGCTCGAGGTCCGACGCCGAGAGCCTCAGGTCGCCGCCGCGCTTCGGCAGGAAGGCCGCCAGCGACGGCTCCGAGCGCGAGTCGATCAGCTCCTGCCTCAGGTCCCGCTCACGCTCGTTGGCCAGCAGGTAGGGGTCGAGCGTCGAACGCTCGAGCTCGGCGAGCTGCTCCGGCGTCGCCACCTGGCCGAGGAGTCCGTTGACAGCATCGATTGCGTCGGAGTCGAGGCGCTCCCCTTCGCGCTGGGCCAGCGCCGCGAGCTTCAGCAGCTCCAGGTAGCGCGTGACGGCGCGGTTGAGGTCGGTCGGCGTGTCGAGCCGCGGCTCGATCAGCTCGCGACCGACCCGCCACGAGGCGTCGAGCACCTCCTCACGCATCATGCGGTAGGTCGAGTGGAGGTCCTCGGCCGGCCCGAACAGCTCCTCCTGGTGGACCTCCTCGATCGCCAGCGCGGCACCGAATGCGTCTTCCTGCGGACCGGAGCGCCCGGCGCCGGCATCGTCGGGGCCGACCCGGGAGAGCACGACGGCTTCGCCGGCCGAAGTTATCGCCGCGGCGACGGCGGGCCGCTCCGGGTCACCGGCGCGCTCGAGGCCGAGCATGTAGACGCGCCTCCAGCTGCCGCCCCTGACGCCGTTCCAGCCGACGACCCTCACCTTGCCGGTGGTCGGGATCCTCGGCCCGCTCGAAGGCTCGAGCCCGGTCTCGGACAGCGCCGATACGAAGGCGGTGAAGTCGCGCGTCGAGCCGGATGGCTCGCGCCGGCACCAGTCCGTCGCCACCTCGGCCAGTCGCGAGAGCGCCAGCAGCCGCTCCGCGGTCTCCGGCCGCGCCGCGAACATTCCCTGGCGCCGGAAGCCGATCCTCTCGATCAGCCGCCGGACGAAAGCGTCGGGACGGTGGGCGTCGAATGCGCCCGAGGCCGCGCGGTACAGGCTGAGGAAGGAGTCGATCCGCTCGCGCGACTCAGGCGAGATCCGCGGGCTCTCGAGCGCCGCTTCGCAGGCCGAGACCAGGTCAAGCTTGCGCCGGCGCGCGATGACGGTCAGCTGGGCCAGGTCGACCGAGCGCAGCTGGATCGGCGGCCGGGTCAGCGCCCTGGTCACGGCACCGCCGTCGGCCGGGTCGCTGAGCGCCCTGAGCCAGGCGACCGTGTCGCGGACCTCGGGCACGCGGAAGAGCGCCGAGCCGCCGGTCAGCCCGACCGCGACGCCGCGGTCCTCGATCGCCGACGCGACGAGCTGGCCGTCACGGTCGGGGTCGGCGACCGCCACGGCGACCGTCTCGGGGGATGTGCCTTCGGCCACGAGGTGCTCAATCTCGCGCGCCACACCCTGAGCCTCGGCCTGGGCGGTCTCGGACCGCCAGTAGCGGATCTCGCAGCCGCCACCGTCACCCGGCTGCCAGGGGTCCGCGCTGCCATGTGGCCCGGCCGCCGCAGCTTCTTCACCCCGGCCGGGGCCGGTAGCGACCACCGCCCGGGCGATGTCGATCTGCTCGCGACCGAGCCGCCAGGCGCGCTCCAGCCGCAGCCGGTCGGCACCGGGCAGGGCCGCGTCGAGCCGTTCGGCGGCTCGGGCCGGATCCTCGCCCGACGCCGGGTCGATCGCCGCGACGAGGCTCCGGGAGCTCTCGCGCAGGCCTTCGAGGACCGTCGCCATCGCCGGGGTCAGCCGCTCGGCTTCGTCGATGAGCAGGTGCGGCCAGTCGCCCGCCACCGACCGCCGCACCGTCTCGCTCGAAGCGAGCAGGGCGCCCGACAGCCGGCAGAGGTCATTCGAATCGAGGCAGCCGAGACCGCTCAGCATGCGGTCGTGGAAAGCCACCAGCTGCTCGAATTCCGAGCGGCGCAAGGGGTCGCCGGCGAAGGCGCCCTCATCGCCGCGGTCACCGAGCGCGGCCTTCTCGAGGTCGATCTCGGCCAGCAGCCGCCGCATCAGCCCGGTCGGGTTGCCGCGTATCTCGTGATGGCGGAGCGGCAGGTCCTCGAACCTGACCAGCAGCATCGCGAGGCGTTCGGCCGGGCCGGCCACCTCGAAGTCCGGGTCGAGGCCGGCCTCGACCGGCCAGGTCCTGAGCAGCCTTTCGCAGATGTCCTGCCAGGTCCCGACGACGAGTTCTTCGTACGGCCCGGCCAGGCGCTGCTCCAGCTCGCGGCGGTGGGTGTCCGCCGAGAGCCGCGTGACGCTGACCAGGGCGATCGACGACGGCGCGACCCCCGAGTCCACGAGGGCCGCGAAACGCTGGTCGAGGGCGGCGCTCTTGCCCGTGCCGGGGGCGCCCTCGACGATCAACGCCCCTTGACGGTGGGCCGCGACCTCTGACTGCATTCCTGCCGGCCGGGGGCTTACCGGCAGGTCTCGGGGGCGGTCGCTCACACTCCAAAACTAGCCGAAGCCGCGACCGCGCACTGCCGGTGACGGGGCGCCCCCATGTGCCCCGTGCGCCGTCGTCACTAGCATGGCCCCGGTGGAAGAACGCCTCGACGGCAACCCGAGCACCGACCCCGCCCTGACGGCCGACTGGCCGGAGATCTGCCGCCGCATGGTCGAGCGCCAGCAGGTGCTGTTCGACGAGACCCCGACCATCGTCGGCCGCGACCGTTACGAAGGCGTCGGCGAAGGTGGCGACCACACGCTGGAGCTCGACCGCAGGTGCGAGGACATCGTCTTCGACGAGCTGAGCGACCTGGCCGCCGACGGCACCGCGTTCACGGCGATCTCGGAAGAGCGCGGCTCGGTCCAGTTCAACGGCGGCGGCGAGACCTGGGTCGTGATCGACCCGATCGACGGCTCGCTCAACGTGCGCCGGACCATCCCCAACCACAGCCTCTCGGTCGCGGTCGCGTCGGCCCCCAACATGTCGGCGGTCGAGTTCGGCTTCGTCTACGACTTCGGTGCCGGCGAGCAGTTCACGGCCCATTCCGGCCGCGGCGCCGAGCTGGACGGCCGCGAGCTCAGCGTCGAGCCGGCCGAACGGCTCGAGGTGGTCGGGGTCGAAGGCGCCGAACCCGGTGCCTTCCTGCCGATCGTCGAGAACCTGACCGGCTCGGTCTACCGTTTCCGCTGCGTCGGCTCGCTGGCGATCACGCTCTCCTGGCTCGCGGCCGGCCGGATCGACGGGATGGTCACGCCGCACCCGTCGCGTTCGGTCGACATCGCCGCAGCCCAGCTGATCGCCCGTGAGGCCGGGGCGCTGGTCGAGCTCGGCGAAGAAGGCCTCGGCGAGGTCGGCCTCGACCTCGGCCACCGCTTCAACGTGACCGGGGCCACCTCCCCCGAGGGCCTGGCCACGCTGATCGCCAGCCGTCCCTGAACCTCGCAGTTCCGCGGCCCGGACTCCACCCGGTTGGGTGGCGCTCCCGGCAGGCACGGCCCCGGGACCGCCGCTTTGTGGCAGGACGCGGCGCCGGGCGTCGCCACCGGCGTGGACAGTGCCGCTCAGGGCGGCAGAATCGCCACCAGCCCCGACCGTCCCGGCACTCCGGCGAGGCCAGCGGATCTTCCGGAATCGGCGGTCGCGACAGCAGAGCCTGCCGGAAACGGCACTGAAAGCGGATTTGAGCTGTGTGACGCTTGTCCGGGGCCGATCAGAACAGATGTTCGTATTTGCTGCTACACTTCAAACATCCTTAGAAATAAGTAGTTTGATTCCGACAAGAAGGAGCAACACCATGGCCGAGACAAAGACCAAGAAGAAGCCCGCCGCCAGGAAGTCCACGACCAAGGCGACCGCGAAGAAGAGCGCGCCGAAGAAGGCCGCCGCGAAGAAGCCCGCCGGCAAGCCGCGGACCGCTGCCCAGCTGCGTGCCGAGGCCAGCGCCAAGGCCGTCCACGCCGCCGAGCTCGACGCCAAGGCCGCCAAGAGCCGCCTCGAGGAAGTCGAAGAGACCGCCGTCGAAGCCGCCCGGACCGCCGTTGACGTCCCCGTCGGCGCCGCCCTCAACATCACCGACCGCGTCGCCGAGATGATCGAGCCGTGGACCGACCAGGCTTCGGCCGAGAAGAAGGTCAAGAACTACCGCGCCGACCTGACCAAGACGCTGAAGCGCGCCGAGCGCCGCGGCACCACCGCGCGCCGCAAGGCCACCCGCAACGTCAAGAAGACCCGCAACCAGCTCGAGCGCGAGGTTCGCAAGCAGCGCAAGAGCGTCGAGAAGCAGGTCAAGGCGACCAACAAGGATCTCAACAAGCAGATCGAGAACCGCGTTGACGTCGTCTCCAAGCGCGCCGAGAAGGCCCAGGCCGAAATCACGAAGCGCGCCGAGGTCCGTGGCCAGAAGGCCCAGGACCTGGTCAACCGCGTCACGGAGCAGCTGACCCAGCTGGTCTAGGACACCCTTAGCCCGGCCCCCACGGAGAGGGGCGGCCGGAGAAGCCTGCTGACCTCATAACCTCGTCAGCAGGAGTAGTACCTCTCCTCCCTCGCCAACGGCCCCTTCCCAGGGGCCGTTGGTCTTGCAGGGCGCCCGCGGCGCCGGCCCGCCGGCGGCTCAGCTCAGCTTGATGACGACCTTGGCCACTTCGACCGGCATCTTCAGGTACCACTGGTTGCCGATCCTGACCGACTCGAAAGGCTTGAAGCCGCCGTACTGCTCGTGGGCGCGGCGCGTGAACGAGCCGAGCATCCCCGGCAGCGCCCGGGCCGAGTCGAGGTCGAGCGCGTCGGCGACCTCGCCATAGGGGATCGGCTGGCCCGGGTTCTCGGCCAGGTACTCGAGCATCGCCCTGGCCCGGCCCGTCGACTCGTTGTATGCCGTGCGAACGAGGCTCGCCGCGCCGGTGTCCTCGGGGTCGTCGGAGCGGCCGAGCTCGACCATGACCTCGTCCTCCATTCCGGTCAGCGCCTCGAGCGCCGTGATCACCCGGCCCGCCACCTCCGGGCTGACGCCCTCGTGGATGTGGATGTGGATGTGGGTCTCCTTGTTGTCGAGCATCCGCTCCTCCTCGCTCCCGCCTCGAATTCACCCGCAAGGGCTTCGGCGAAAGCCTAGCGCCGGCTCAGGCAGTTGACCTTCATCGTGAAGGCCAGACCGGACCCCCGGTCGGAGACAACACGGAAGATGTACCCACCGGGCCCACCGAACCGGTTGATCACCACGGTACGGCTCACTTCGTAGGCAAGCGGGCCCATGCCGCTGATCGAAGGATCAAACGCGAACGGTGCCCGGGCCGGGCAGCGCACCGTACCTTCGGCTTCGGTGAAGTTGCCGTCTTCGGCGACCGGATCGGTCGAGGGCAGCAGCTTGCCAGTGCCAAGCACGGCCTTGCCCAGCGAGCGGGCACCAACCGAGTCGTTTCGAAGGTCGTTCGAATCGACGCTGCGCTTGCCGGGCAGCGCCACGGCGGTCCCGCCGATCGCCACGACCAGGCTGATCACGGCGACGACCATCGCCGGCGACGGCTTCAGTTTTTCTGCTTTCCCTGCCACGGTTCACCTTCCGGGTGAAGATGCTTTCGGGTACACAATGACCGATCGTGGCCTTGATGTCGAGGGGCGGTACGGCCAGCCGGCCTCGGGCAGGGAGACCGCGCGGAAGATGATCCGCTGTGCGAAGGCGATCGTACGGAAGCGGTAGGCGTAGCGGAAGCGGCCCCTGCGGTCGGCCCGCAGCACCTCCACCGGTCGCCAGCGTGAGCGCCCGGGATCGAAGTACTGGATCGCCACGAGCTTGCCGCCGGCCGGCTGAATCGCGCCTTTGCCCGTCACCTTTCCCCGCATCACCGTACGCCCTCCGTTTCTCAGCACCTTCGGCTCCAGCCTCAGGCCGACCCGGTCAACGGCGGACAAACGCATCCACCGGCTGGCGGCGCGGCTGTCTTTCGGCGTACCGGCATAGAGCACCCTTATGCGACGGCTCGGCCCGGCCTTGAGATCGACCGCGAAGCGTCCCGTTCCATCAGCCGTGACCGTGCCCCTTCGGGTCCTCCGCCGGCTGCCGTCGGCGAAGCGCTCCTCGACGGTCAGCCTGGCCGCGGCGATGCCGGCACCTCCCGGGTGGCGGATGCGGCCGACCACCGTCGCACCTTCGCCCTGGCGGGTCACGATGCGCTTCGAAGTCGCCTTCCTGCCCCGGTGTCGGAGGCTGATGCCGACCCGGCGCTTCAACGGCAGCGTCAGGACCATCGCCGAACCCCCGGTCGTCATCACCGTGCTGCCGGAGTTGCCGGCACGGTCGCTCGCTTCGGCCCGCAGCTCATAGGTTCCGGCAGGCAGGTCGTCGGAGGGGACCGAGGCCGAGAGCCGGCTGTCCGACGTGTCCGTCTCAAGCGGCATGAACTGACCACTGCTGCCGATGCGCCGGATCTCGATCTGCCCACGTTCCACTCCCGACAGCCTGTCCTCGACCACGGCCGAGACCCGCTCCGGACTTGTCGGATCGCCGCTCGAATCGAAGCGCAGCTCGGGCGGCGTCATGTCGATCCGGACCGTCGCCTGTCCCGGGGGGCGGCGGGTTCCTCCGGGAGCGGGTCTTCCGTCGTTGACGTTCCCGGCCAGGTCACGGGCCCAGTACCCGACCCGTGTGGAGCCCTCCCCGGCCACGGTGAACGTGGCCACCGGACCGGGCGATTCGTAGGGCGCCTGCCCCTCCGCGGCGATCACGGTCACCGGCCGGCCGTCGTCGCGGCCGGGGTCGGCGAGCATGCCTGAGAGGTCGTCCGTCGCGGTCGCGGTCAGGGTCACCGGTCGGTTGACCCAGCCCGCCGGCAGACCGGTCAGCGAAGTCTCGGGGTCGGTCCGATCCACCCGGATGACGGTGCTGCCCGGCTGCCTCGAGGAGAGCATCGCCCCCGAGGCAGCGACCGCGGATACCCAGTGGCTGCCTTCGTCGAGCCGGTCGATCACCGCCACCCGGCTGTCGGGACCGGCCGTGACCGCCATCTCCTCGGCCAGACAGATCGGGCCCGCGCAGGGAGGCAGGATCCGGTCGGAAGAGACGGCGATCGCGTAGCCACCCACGCCCGAAGGTCCGCCGGATTCAGCCTTCTCGATCTGCTGCGGCAACGGCAGCTCGTCCTGCGATACCCACCCGGGGGGAGGCTCCGGCGAGACGTCGCCGGGCGGTGAATCGTCGAAGCGGACCATGGTGGAGGCCGGGTCCCCGAGGTTGCCGGCCTGGTCCCGGAGCCGGAACTCCACCCGGTACTCACCGGCGCCGGGCACATCGATCGGCCCGGCCGATTCAGGCGAAGGTCCAGAGACGGTTCCCGAGCCGACCTGCGCGCCGGTCCCTGCGCGCACCACGCGGTAATCCGCCGCGACCACGGGTGAGAGCTGGCCGCCGGGCGTCTGCCAGCGGAAATCGAACCCGTTCACGGCTCTCCAGCCGTTGCCGCCGGTCACCTCCAGACCGACCGGCGGTCCCGGCGGCCGGTTGTCCACCGGCAGATGGCGAACCCCTGTGCAGGTGCTGTTCGCACCACCTGCCGGGATGGCGAAGTCGGCGGCGCAGAGCCTCATGCTGTTCCATCCTTCGTGGAAAGGCGTGGCCGCGGTACTGAAGCTCCGCCCCTGCGAGGCATTCGAACGGCATGGCGTGAATTCGGTCGCGTAGGCACCGCGATCGCCGGCGCAGTCGATACTGCCGAGATCGGCTTCGAAGCCGTTCACCTCGAGCCAGGCCCGGGCGATACCGGCGCCGGGGTCGTAGGCGTCAATGGCCACGTTCCCGCTGCCGCGCTGCCAGCCGGCGCCATCGGCTGCCTGCCACAGCGTGCCTGACGGGGTGAGCTGGGGGGCGGCCACGTCACGGCTGCGGATCTCCAGGTCGAATATCTCGGCGAAGGCCTTGGGGCCGTCGGCATCGTTCGGGCAGCCGTTGGCCCACCCGCACTTGAGCCGCATCACGACGAGGTCGGGACGGCGGGTTTCGCCGCTCCACCGCGTGGTGCGCAGCTGCCCGTCGTGGGGCTGGCCGTCGTAGAGGTCGAAGTCTCCCCACTGGGCGCTCGGGCCGGTCACCGAGGCCTTGATGCCGTTGGCGTCGCGGAGCTTGGCCGTGACCGTGGTTCCGACGATGCGAAGCCCCGGAACGGGCGACCACATGAACTGGCCGCCGCCGGCCGTCTGGAAGCGGAGGCCGGAGCGGTCCTGGTAGATGCCGATCTTCGACGGCGCACCTGGCAGGCAGCCCCTGACTACGTCGACCCGGTCGAGAGTATTGATCTGGAAGTACTCGCCGGAAAAGCCCTTGTTGCTGGCGCCCTCGCATTGCCTGATCGGGTACTCGCCGGCAGACGCAGGCGTCGCGGTCTGAAGCCCGGTTGCCACAAGGACAAGCAGCAGCGCCAGCGGCCGACCCTTGATGGGCAGACCCTTCAAGGCCCGAACTCCCCTCCCCCGCCACCGACCGGGACTGACGACGATCCCGGCTGCGGCGCGGGTGCCGGTGGCGGCGGGGCCGCGGCAGGTACCGGTGTGCCGGCTGTCTCGGGCGTGAATTCCTGCTCGACCGGGGTCGGCGGGGGCGCGGGCGGAGCCTGGACGACCGGTTTCTGCTGCGCGCCGGGCTCGGGCCCCTGGCTCGCCTGCTGCTCCGTAGTGCCTGACGGTTCGAGGGGCGGCGAAGACGCGACCGGTTCGGGGCCCGAAACCTCGACAGGCTCCGGCGCTTTCGCGGGACGCTCGATCGCAGCCGGCTGCTCCGCTTTCTCGTTGGTGCCGGGCGCCGGGACAACCCCCACCGCCACACAGGCTGCGGCTCCTCCGGCCGTGCCAACGCAGATCGTCGCCAGTTTTGCCAGGGCTGTGACGCCGGCACCTCTGGTGCCGCCGGAGGCAGCGACCATCCCGAGCGGCTGCTCGCTTCCGCGTCCGATTCCCTGGAACCTCAGCTGCGCCGAGAGGATCACCTCCTGAGCCTTCTCCCACAGCGATTGGGTCAGCGGCGCCGCCGGCAGCAGAGCCGCAGCCGCCTTCGGCGCGGCCTTGTAGGCCCTGAGCGTAGCCCGGCACTGGCCGCAGGCCGCGAGGTGGTTGCGAACCTCGATCAGATCCGGACCCTCGAGCTCGCCATCGCAGGAGGCAGAGATCAACGGCTCGAGGGCGGCACACCTCTCTCCTGCTTCGCTCTGCCTGAATACCGACCGGAATCGGGCCCGTCCTTCGGCGAGACAGCGGTTCACCTTGGTCCGCGTCCAGCCGTTGAGGTCCGCGATCTCCGCGTAGCTGTAGCCCTCTGCCAGCTGGGTAAGCGCCTTCAGCTCATGCGGTTTCAGCTGGGCCAGCGCCTCCCGGCTCCGGTCGACGAGTTCCCGCTTCTCGGCGCCCTCGTCGGGTCCGGATCCCTGCCAGGGGATCAGGTGGACCCAGTCCTCGCCATCGGTCTCCCGCTCTGCGACCGGCGGGCGGCCGAGCATGCGCTCGCGTGCCTTCCTGATCGCGAGCGCCTCGTGCTTGATCACCGTACGCGCCCAGGGCAGCAACTGCCTGAGGTCAGTGGTCGGAGCCTTGGAAAGCAGGATCTCGATGCCCCGCTGATAGGCATCCTCGGCGTCGTCCCGGCAGATCGAGTACCTGCGTGCGCTGCTGCGCAGGGCCGGGTCGTGACTGCGGACCAACTCGACCGCCGCCCGCTTTCGCGCGGCGGCAGAAGCCTCGGCCGTCGGTCCTTCTGCGCGGTCGTCCGGTCCGGCGGACCCACCGGACGCTTGCGCATTGCCCTTCCTGAGCGTCAAACCCACTGCCGAAACCCCCTGCCTTCCGAACCCCTGTTGACTGATTTCCTATCCGGCCCGGCTCCTCGACGCCACCCGAATTGACCCGAGAGGCTTCTGTTCCAAGGTCGTGACGTCTCGGTTCGGGAAGTGAGCATTTGCAGGAACAAGGCCGGCTGTGGTGCTTTCTCTCCCCCTCGGAAGCGCACGAATCATCCGCAAATTGCGGGATCTTCCACGGTCGCGCCAAAATCATGCAAATTCCGCCAAATTCGTCGCATGCTGCGGTGCTCGCCGACCGCTAGGTTGTGCGCGTGGCCGACCGCGAAGAGATCGAGAACGTGCTGCCGAAGCTGGGCCGCGGGGCGCGCATCAACCTGAAGCTGAAGGACGGCAGCGAGGTGCCGGGCACTCTCTACGGCGTCTTCGACGGCTTCGTCTACCTCGAGGAGGAGGGGATCGAGCCGGTCGACCTCGACCTGATCGACAATCTGCTGGTGCGGGTGCACACCGAGGGTCCGGGCCTGGACCCGCTCAGCGACCACCGCTGAGCCGCCGCTCAGGCCTGGAGGCCGGCCAGCGCCGACCAGACCTCGAGATACCTGTCGGCGCGCTCGTGGCCCTGCATCGCTGCGACCTGTGACTTGAAGTTGTCGTAGTCGATCTCGCGGGCGAGCTCTGCTGCGGCGGCGACCCAGTCCTCCCGGGTCACGTAGACGCGGTAGCGGTAGTCGGAGTGACCGGTTTCGATCACCTCGCCGGCGTAAGCCTTCATTGATTCGAGCTCGAACAGGTTGTGGAGGTCCTGGAGGACCCGGGCACGCACGCACAGGAATCCCTCGCGGTCGCCCTTGTCGACGACGGAATAGAAGCCACGATCGCTGACCAGCCACATGTCGGTCCCCTTTCACCCGGATTTCGCCGCGGCACGGCGCGGCCCACGGGAGAGGAGTCGGGCCCGGGCGCTGCTTTCTGACATACGATGCCCGGCCTATGACTACCTGCGTTGTAACCGGCGGAGCCGGGTTCGTCGGATCGCACCTCTGCGACCACCTGCTGGAGAAGGGCTACTCGGTCGTCTGCATCGACAACCTCGATACCGGCTCGCTCCAGAACATCGAGCACATCCGCTCCGAGAGGTTCCGCTTCGCAAACCACGACATCACCGAGCAGGTCCACGTCGAGGGAGACGTCGACTTCGTCTACCACCTCGCCTCACCGGCCAGCCCGATCGACTACGCGCGGCTACCGCTCCACACGCTCAAGGTCGGGGCCCAGGGCACGTGGCACATGCTCGGCGTGGCGAAGTTCAAGCGGGCGCGCTTTCTGCTCGCCTCGACCTCGGAGGTCTACGGAGACCCGCAGGTCCACCCGCAGGAGGAGAGCTACTGGGGGCACGTCAACCCGATCGGCCCGCGCGGCGTCTATGACGAAGCCAAGCGCTACGCCGAGGCGCTGACCATGGCCTACCACCGCCAGCAGGGCGTCGACACGTCGATCGTGAGGATCTTCAACACCTACGGCTCGAGGATGCGCGCCCACGACGGCCGGGCGATCCCGACCTTCTTCAGGCAGGCCCTCCAGGACCAGCCGCTGACCGTGTTCGGCGACGGCAGCCAGACCCGCTCGTTCTGCTTCGTCGACGACCTGGTCCGCGGGCTGATCTCCCTTGCCGAGTCGGGAGAGCACCTGCCGGTCAACATCGGCAACCCCGACGAGTACACGCTGCTTCAGCTCGCCAACGCGGTGATCGAGGCCTCGGGTTCGAACTCGAAGATCGTCTTCGAGCCGCTGCCGGTCGACGACCCGCAGGTCCGCCAGCCCGACATCACCCGGGCCCGCGAAGTGCTGGGCTGGCAGCCCGAGGTCTCGCTCAACGACGGTCTGCGCAGGACCATCGAGGCCGCGGGCCGCGAGAGCCTGATCGGGGCCGTCTCCTGAGCCAGCTCTCGGTCCTGGTCACCGGCGCGAGCGGTTTCATCGGCCGCGCCGTGAGGACCGGGTTCGAAGCGGCCGGTCACCGGGTCACCGGGACATCGACGGCCGGCGGGGAAGGCCTGGCCGCGTTGGACCTCGGAGAAAGCGACCTGCTCGAAGAGGTGATCGACGAGGCCCGCCCGGACGCGATCGTGCACCTGGCCGGTATCCAGTCGTTGCCGGAGTCCTGGGAGAACCCGGACCGGGTCTTCCGGATCAATACCGGGGGCACCGCGGCTCTGCTGCGGGCGATCGAGCGCTCCGCCCCGGGGGCCCACTTCATCCTCGCTTCGACCGCGGCCGTCTACGGGCCCGGGGAAGTTGCCGCCGAAGGCGCGGCGCGGCCGTTCGCCGAGGGCGACCCGGTTTCTCCCGCCTCGCCGTATGCCGCGTCGAAGGCGGCGGCCGAGCTGCTCGCCGGAGAGAGCGCGGCGCGCGCCGGCCTGCCGGTGACGATCGCCCGGCTCTTCAACCAGTTCGGCCCCGGCCAGCCCGTCTCGCAGGTGCCGGCCGGCTTCGCCGGCTCGATCGCCCGGGCCGAGGCCGATGGCGCCGCGACTGTGAGGCTCGAGGTGGGAAACCCGCGTGCCCGGCGCGACTACACCGACGTCCGCGACACCGCCCGGGCTTTCCGGCTCATCGCCGAGAAGCGCGCCACGGGCAGGTTCAACCTATGCAGCGGCCGGACCCGTTCGCTGGCCGAACTGATCGACGCCCTCGCCGCCGTGGCCGCTACGGACGTGGAGATCGAGCACCGGCCGGAGCGCGCCAACCGCAACGACGTCGACTCGATCGCCGGTTCCCCCGCGAGGCTCGAGGCCGCCACCGGCTGGAGGCCGCAGATCGACATTCGAACGAAGCCTGGCCGACATGCTCTGACACAGGCGCGCGGCGCTTCGGGCAGGCTGACCGGGCCGGCCAGCGCTCAGCGCCGCCGGCCGATTCCCGATCCGGTCCGCCAGCGGTTCAGGGCGCGGAAGTCGTCGAGGCTGTCGGCCGGGGCGGGCGGAGCGTGGGCCGGCGTGATGTCTTCGGCCTCGAGCGGTGTCTCGCCGCCGGCGTGGACCTGCCAGACGCCGGCGCCGCTGCGGGCGCTGACGGTCCGGGTAACGACCCCGTCCTCGAACAGCAGGCCGGCCTGGTCATCGGCTCCGTGGCCCGGCGGCTCGCCGCCGGCGACCGCCTCGAGGTAGGCGGTGCGACGCTCCGGGTCGCGGTGGTAGTGGACGCAGAGGCTGCCGGGGAGCAGCCCGAAGCCGTCGGCCATCGCCGGAACCCCTGACGACGTCGTGATACCGCGCTCGAACCAGCACATCGCACCGGCGCTCTGGCCGCAGACCAGGACCCCTCGCGACAGCGCCTCCAGCAGCAGTTCGAAAACGCCGTGGGCGGACCAGACGGCGACGAGGTTGACCAGGCTGCCGCCGCCGACGTAGATCAGGTCCTGGTTGAAGAAGTGCTGCTCGAGATCGACCGGGTTCTGGCCGAGCCGGAACAGCGAGATGTCGGAGACCTCGGCGCCGCGTCCGCCGAAAGCACGGCGGAAGGCCGATATCTGGTGGTCCGGATCGCCGCTGGCGGTCGGAAGCAGGCAGGCCTTCGGCGTCTCGGTGCCGGCCAGCTCGAGCATGAAGTCGGTGAGGACCTCGTTGCCGTCGAGGCGATCGAACTCATGGCCTCCCATCAGGAGGAGTCTCGAAGCCATGCGTTGAAGCTAACTAGACCGGGAGCGCAGACGGCATCGACCACGCATACGACGACGGACCGAGCAAAGGCACGTGGTCGGTCGAGCCGAGGTGGCGAGTGGCGATCTGGGTGGTCCGGGCCCGGTCGCCACGGCGGTCGATCCTGTAGGCGCGCGCCTCGGGCCTCGACGCGACGACCTGGGCGAGATCGGTGCCGACGAAGTGGAGCGCGGCCCCGTCGGTGGCCGCGTAGCCGGCGTAGGAGACCTCCTCGAGGCGGTCCTCGAACTCGCGGTGCTGGTCCGAGCCGGGCTGGAAGTGGACCGAGTTGCCGAAAGGAAGCAGACCGAGGCCCGGGACCAGACGGACCTCGTTCTGGTAACCGGTCAGCGCGTGGTCGAACCAGCAGAGCGATCCGGCGCTCAGGCCGCACAGCACCACGCCGCGCTGCCAGGCCTCGCGCAGGATCTCGTCGATGCCGTGGGCGCGCCAGACCGCGAGCATGTTGACCACGCTGCCGCCTCCGACGTAGATCATGTCCTGCTCGAGAAGGTGGTCGCGCATGTTGCCGACGCCACGCTCACGGCGGAACAGCGAGATGTGCGACGGGTGGGAGGTGTCGCGGAAGGCGTTGTAGAAGCGGACGATGTAGTGGTCGGCGTCACCGCTGGCGGTCGGCAGGAAGCAGACGCGCGGCCGGATGTCGCCGGTCAGCGAGCAGACGAACTCGTCGAGCAGGGGATTTCCCGACTCCATCGAGAAGCCGCCTCCGCCGAAGGCGACGATCTGCCGCTGCTTTCCCATGCCGGGATCTTCGCGGTACGGGGTGGTTCTCCATTTGGACCCCGGTCGAATATCGAAGCGCAGGGCCTCATCCCGCAGTACGAGCTTTGAAGCCCAGGGGACTCAGAAACCGTTTCGTGCCGAGCGCAACTTCTTCCGGTCAGCGATGTTTACGAACCACGTGATGGAAATCACAGTAAGCTGCACCCCGCCGCCTTTGGAGAGACGAACGGAGGGGGAGGAAATGTCGTACCAAACTCAAGGAGAAGTGATGACCGCATCAACCGCCAGTACCCGGGGAGGCTTTGGCCGAACGGCCAAGTTGCTGGTCCTGGGCGCGATGGTCGCCTTCATGGGCGTCTTCGCATTCGCCGGGCCGGCAAAAGCCGACCCGGTATCCATGGAACTGACCAACGGCCAGCTCAACCTCGGCTTCGCCTTCAAGGGCGCTGAGATCCTGCCGGCCCCGCCGAACGTCCAGCTGGACGACCCGCCGGATCCGGCCACTCCGCTTCCGGACCTCTGGCAGGCAAGGGCAACCGCCTCCGCGGCCGGACGGGACCGGTACTCCGCCCAACAACCCGACTCTCGTTCAAGCCGGCCGGCTGCATCACTCCGGTGACCTTCGGTGTGTACGCGGCCTCAAATCTGGCCGGCCCCGGCCCGGGCTCTACCCCAACGGACTCGTCCAGGATCCGCGGCCAAGCGGAGCGCCGTCTGGAGGCCTGCTCGTGAACCCGCTTGCGAATGCCGGTCCGGACTTCTGATCCGGTCGGTGGGCGTACGCTGGAGGCTGGAGCGATCGTCCCGGCCGGAGAGACAGTTCCTGGCCTGATCCAGGTTCCGACATCGTCGGTCCATACCCGGCCACGGACATCCAGTGGGTTCCGTTCTCGGTAGGCGAGCTGCCTCCGGCCAGCCTCCGACCGGCCCGGGCACGAAGCTCGTCGCCGAACCCCGACTACTCCGTGGGGTGTGCGGAAGGAAATCCTTCGTCCGCAACGGTTGATGCCGACGTCGATGGCGCAGGCAACGTGACTGTCGCCGCCAACGGGTTCAGGTTCCCGATCATGGTCGTGCCGAACCCGCTGGACAACAGTCCGGTCCCGGTTACGATCGCCGCGACGGGTCCGCTCACCGGTTCCTACAACGCCGGTACCGGTGCGCTGGATCTGAACGGTCCGATCGAGGCAAGAGTTCTGGTCGGACTGGCCAGCAACCCGCTGGGCGAGTACTGCGCGGTTCCGCTTGAGGGACTGTCGCTGTCAACCACCAGCAACGCCGATTTCCCTGGCGTTCCGTTTGACATGGGATTCGCCGGTCCGGGTGCATTGACCGGTACGTACAACGTCACCCAGGACTCGACCTCAGTCGGCGGAGCCGACTGCGGGACAGTTGACCAGGTCAGCAAGGGTGCGGGCAGCATCTGGGTCTCCAACAGACATCCAGGAGCCGCCGACCTGCCCCGAGTTCACGAAGGCATCCCGCCGAACTGTGTGCCGATCCCCTGCCCGGCCGGTTTCAAGGGCAACGAGCCTGACTGCGTCAAGCTCAAGGCCAAGATCGGCAAGGTGACCGTGAAGGGACCGAAGAGGCTCAGGAGGGGCAAGGTCGCCAAGTACAGGTGAAGATCAAGAACACTGGCAACGTGACTGCCAAGGGAGTACGCCTGCGGGTCTCCGGAAGGGGAATCCGGGTCAACTCGCCGGTTGGCAAGATCGGCGCCAAGAAGACGCGGACTGTCCGTCTGCGCGTCCGGCCCACCAGGACCGGCAAGATCAAGGCGCAGTTCCGCGTCACGTCGAACAACGCCGGCAAGAAGACAGTCAGGAAGACCGTCAGGGTTCGCCGCTAGTACAGCAGCGAAGTCCGAAAAAGGGGCGGCCTTCGGGCCGCCCCTTTTTTTGTGCCGTGCCGGCTGATCGTCCGGATGTTTGGGATTCGCCCGTTCGGGTTGTGTGAAGTAAGTCACGAAAATCTCCCGACCCGAAATGGAGAACCATGGCTTCCAACACACAAGCCAGAAAAAGGAACCCCGGCTGCAGGGCCCGTGCGTTCCTCCTCGCTGCGCTGATCGCCCTTCTGGGCTCAGTCGCATTCGCCGGACCCGCGAAAGCCGCGCCATTCAGCATGGACCTGACCAACGGACAGCTGAATCTGGGCTTCGCCTTCAAGGGCGCCGAGATCCTGCCGGCCCCGGCCACGCTCGGAGACCCGCCCGCACCGCTGCCGGACCTGTGGGAAGCCAGGGATACATTGCCGGCGACCTGCCTTACGCCGTGGCTGGACCCGCCGGCAAATACGATTCCGAATCCGAATTTCCCGTGTGGGCCGAATCCGCCCGACGCCACCGTTTCCGGCGACATCACAGGCAGCGACGTGACGGTCACCAGCACCGCCGGCGTCCCCGGCCTGCCGAGCGGCTTCAGGTTCCCGATCATGGTCGTTCCGAATCCGCTTGACAACAGCCCGGTTCCTGTCACGATCGCCGCGACCGGCAACGTGACCGGCACCTGGAACGGCGGCACCGGCGAACTCAGCCTCGACGGCCCGATCGAAGCGAGGGTGCTGGTCGGTCTGACCACCAACCCGCTGGGTGAGTACTGCGCGCTCCCGCTCCCCGGGCTCGTGCTCTCGACCACCAGCAACGATGACTTCCCGGGGGTTCCGTTCTCCCCCGACATCAACGGGACCGGCGCGCTGACCGGCACCTACAACATCACCGATGACGCCACCTCGATCGGCGGAGCGGACTGTTCCACCGTGGACCAGGTCAGCAAGGGTACGGGCAGCATCTGGCTCTCCAACGGAATCGAAGAGCCCCCGGTCTGTCCCGAGTTCACTACCGGCATCCCGCCGGACTGTGAGCCGATTCCCTGTCCACCAGGGTTCACCGGCAACGAGCCGGACTGCGTCAAGGTCCAGGGGCGGATCGCCAACATCAAGGTGAAGCTCAAGAACCGCAGGCTCAAGGCGGGGAAGAAGTCCAAGGTCCTGGTCACGGTCCGCAACGGCGGCAACGCGAAGATGAACGCGAAGATCAGGATGAAGTCGAGCAACAGGTTCGTCAAGGTGCCGAAGAGGGTCGTGATCAAGAACCTCAGGCCCGGCGGCAGGAATTCCAAGACCGCGAAGGTCACGGTCCGGGTCAAGAGGAAGGCCAAGGGCAAGAAGGTGACGATTACGGCCAGGGGTGGCAACCAGAAGGGCAAGCTGAAGGTCAAGATCAGATAGACGGTCTGCTTCAGGTACGACAGCAAAACGGGCGGCCGTCGGTCGCCCGTTTCGCTGCGGCGCGAAGGCTGCGGCCGGAATTCATCTCCTTCCGCATCGCCGGCGGCGAGTCCCGATCGCACGAGTCCAAATAGACTGCCCGGGCAATGCGCGAGAAGAGTCCAGAAACCCACGAAGAGAAGCTTGAGTTCCTGCGCGAACTGCGCGACCAGGCGATCAACTCGGCCTCACCCGAGGCCATCGACAAGCAGCACGCGAAAGGCAAGATGACCGCGCGCGAGCGGATCGACAAGCTGCTCGATCCCGGTTCGTTCGAGGAGATCGACACCTTCGTCCGCCACCGGACCTACGAGTTCGAGATGCAGAAGCGGCGCCCATGGGGAGACGCCGTGGTGACCGGCCACGGCACGATCGACGGGCGCAAGGTCTTCGTCTTCTCGCAGGACTTCACCGTCTTCGGCGGATCTCTCGGCGAGGTGATGGCCGAGAAGATGTGCAAGGTCATGGACCTGGCCGCCAAGGTCGGCGCACCGGTCATCGGCCTCAACGACTCGGGCGGCGCCCGGATCCAGGAGGGCGTGGTCTCGCTCGGTGCCTACGGCGATGTCTTCGTGCGCAACGTCCAGAGTTCCGGGGTGATCCCGCAGATCAGCGTGATCATGGGTCCGTGCGCCGGCGGCGCCGTGTACTCGCCGGCGATGACCGACTTCATCTTCATGGTCAAGGAGACCTCGCACATGTTCATCACCGGCCCCGAGGTGATCAAGACGGTCACCGGAGAAGAGGTCGAGTTCGAGGAACTGGGCGGTGCCATGTCCCACAACTCGAAGTCCGGCGTGGCCCACTTCGCCTCCGAGGACGAAGAGAGCTGCCTGGAGGACGTGCGCTACCTGATGAGCTTCCTGCCGCTCAACAACCTCGAGCCGCCGCCGCACTTCCCCCCGGCCGACGACCCCGAGCGAGAGGACCCCGAGCTCGACGATTTCGTCCCGGATGACCCGAACAAGCCTTACGACATGCGCAAGGTCGTCGCGAAGATCGTCGACGACGGAGAGTTCTTCGAGGTCCACGAGCACTTCGCCAAGAACATCGTCTGCGGATTCTCGAGGCTCGACGGGCATCCGATCGGCGTGGTCGGCAACCAGCCCGCCTTCAAGGCCGGCGTGCTCGACATCGAATCCTCGGAGAAGGCCGCGCGCTTCGTGCGGACCTGCGATGCCTTCAACATCCCGCTGCTCACCTTCTGCGACGTGCCCGGCTTCATGCCCGGCACCGACCAGGAATGGAACGGCATCATCCGCCGCGGCGCCAAGCTGCTCTACGCCTACACCGAGGCGACCGTGCCGAAGCTGACCGTGGTCACCCGCAAGGCCTACGGCGGCGCCTACGACGTCATGGCCTCGAAGCACATGCTGGCCGACTACAACATCGCGTGGCCGACCGCCGAGGTCGCGGTGATGGGCCCCGAGGGCGCGGTCAACATCATCTACCGCAAGGACATCGCCGACTCGCCGACGCCCGAGGAGCGGCGCGAGAAGCTGATCGCCGACTACAAGGCCCACTTCGCCAACCCGTACTCGGCGGCCGAGCGTGGCTACATCGACGACGTGATCGAGCCGAGGCAGACCCGCCGCAAGCTGATCAGGGCGCTGCGCACCCTGCAGACCAAGCGCGTCGAGCAGCCGAAGCGCAAGCACGGCAACATCCCGCTCTAGCCGATGGCGCAGATCTCGATCAAAGGCCCAGCTACACCGGCCGAGGCGGCCGCCGTCAGCGCCGCGATCGAGCGCTTCGTGGCCGACACTTCGCTCGCCCCGCCGCCGGCCGAGACCGGCATGGACCCGTGGCTCAGGGCCGCACTGGTCGAAGGCGTCAGCGCGAAGGACTCCTTCGGCCCCGGCGACCCCCGTCTGCTCTCCTGAAACCAGCCGCGCCCGCACGGACCGCCTCCGGCAGGTAAGAATGGAGGCAGGTACTGACCGTTCCCGCATCCCGAGGAGGAGAGCATGGCAGTCGTAAAGATCATCGAGCTGGTCGGCAGCTCAAGGGTTTCGACCGATGACGCGGCCCAGCAGGCGCTGAAGCAGGCCCAGGACTCGCTGCGGAACATCCGCGCCGTCGACATCGTCTCGACCGGGATCCGGGGCGAGCACCTCGACGAGTACCGCGCCCACGTGCGCGTCGCTTTCCTGATCGAAGGCAAGGACGTCACCTGAGTCTCAGGTCATGAGGGGATGGCAGGGACCGCTACGCCTACCCCGCCAACCCGTATAGCGGGCCCTGCCACCCCCTCATCGTCCACACTCCCGGTTGGACGCGGGCGGCTGCGCCAACCCATACAGCCGCCCGGCCTTCCCCCGCATCGCCCACACCATCCGTATGACGCGGGGCTTGGGGCGCTCGGTGTTAGGGTCTTGCGCCGATGGGTGACTCCGCCGAACAGACTGAAGCCTCCGCCGAGCTGGAAGACCTCGAATGCGATGCGGCCGGTGCCGCGTCGTTGATCGACAGCGGGGTGCGCCTGATCGACGTGCGCACAGCGCATGAGTTCGAGGCCGGCTGGATCCCCGGAGCCGAGCGGATCGGCCTCGAGGAACTGCCCGAGCGGAGGGGAGAGATCTCCCCGGACGAGCCGGTGCTCTTCTACTGCCGCATCGGTAACCGCTCGCTGATGGCCGCCCAGGCTTTCGCCGACGCGGGTTTCGAAGCGACCTCGCTGGCCGGCGGGATCGAGGCCTGGCTGGATGCCGGGCGGCCGGTCGAGCCCGAGGACGGGTTCGTCGCTGAGCCGGGTGAGGCCGCGGCGATCCTCGAAGCGCGATCCAGAGCCACTTCCAACTAATACCTGAAACCCGGTCAGGTTTTGGTGCTTTTGCTAGCATCCCGAGTCTGACGACGGGGTGCCTTCTCCGTCTCCACCCGATTTTCGACACCACAGCAGGAGGATCTGCCCGATGGAGCCGAGTACGGCCCCCGCCAAACCGACACCGAAGCCGAAGCCCAAGCCGGGTGACAAGGGCGTCGAGCAGGAGGAAGGCAAGGTCCAGAAGGGCAAAGGCAGGCTCGGCTCGCTGAACAACCCGGAGACCTACGACAACGTGCCCGGGCGCGTGATCCCGATCCTCGAACACGAGTTCGACGACTTCGACAGCGAAGCGGCGCAGTTCCTTGATGGCGACACTCCAGAGCCCGAGTTCATCGGCTTCCGCCTGAAGCAGGGCGTTTACGGCCAGCGCCAGCCCGGCGTGCAGATGGTGCGCGTGAAGCTGCCCTATGGCGGCGTGACCCCCGAGCAGATGGATGCCTTCGCCGATGCGGTCGAGACCTACGCGCCCGCTGAAGAAGGGCCACATCACGACGCGGCAGAACATCCAGATCCACCACGTGCCGCTGAAGCAGATGTGCCACCTGATCCGCGACCTGGCACCGAGCGGGCTCTCCTCCCGCGAGGGCTGCGGAAACACGGTGCGAAACGTGACCGGGGACCCGTGGGCCGGCGTCGCCGAAGACGAGGTCTTCGACCCGACCACCTACGTCGGCGCCTACGTGCGCTACTTCGTGCGACACCCGACGACCCAGCTGATGCCGCGCAAGATCAAGACGGCCTTCACCGGCTCCGACGCCGACCGCGCCATAACCGGAATCCACGACATCGCCTTCATCAGCCGGGTCCGCGACGGCGTCAGGGGATTCGAGATGCGGGTCGGCGGCGGCACGTCGATCATGGCCCGCGTCGCGCCTACTCTCTACGACTTCGTCGAGGCCGACAACGGCGACTTCCTCAAGGTATCGGAGGCCGTGTTCCGGATCTTCGACCGCCAGTCGTGGCTGCGCGTCAACCGCGCCCGCGCGCGGATCAAGGTGCTGGTCGACAAGGTCGGGATCGAAGAGGTCCGACGAATGGTCGACGAGGAGCTGAAGGGCGACTGGGTCGGCGAGCGCGACTTCACGATCGACCACATGCGCTTCGACCTCGACGAGCAGGCGCTGCTGCCCGAACCGCAACCGGCCACCGCGTCGCCGAACGGTGACCGCTCGGAATTCGAGCGCTTCGTCGAGGCCAACGTTCAGCCACAGCGGCAGCAGGGCTCCAACACGGTCGAGGTCAAGGTGGTGCGCGGGGACCTCAGCCCGGAGCAGTTCCGCGGCCTCGGGCAGATCATGCGCGAATACGCAGGCGGCTTCGCGAGGACCACGGTCCAGCAGAACCTCGTCCTCAGGTGGGTCCGTGACGAGGCGCTGTACGAGGTCTGGAAGCGGCTCGGCGAGCTCGACCTCGACGACGTCGGGCCGCGGCGGATCACCGACGTGGTCAGCTGCCCCGGCACCGACAGCTGCAAGATGGGCATCACGAGCTCGATGGGGCTGAACAAAGCGGTCCAGGAGCGGGTCGAGCAGATGGACATCACCGACCCGCTGACCCGCCAGATCCACATCAAGATGAGCGGCTGCCCGAACGGCTGCTCACAGCACCACATCGCCAACATCGGCTTCTACGGCGCGTCGCTGAAGGTGGGTGGTCGCACGATGCCCGCATACGTGCCGCATCTCGGCGGCAAGTACGTCGACGGCGAGGTGATCTTCGGCACCAGGCTCAAATCACGCCTGCCGGCCCGCCGTGTACCCGACGCCGTAGAGCGCTGGATCCGGCTCTACGAGGGCGAGCGGGAAGACGGCGAGCCCTTCAACGACTTCGTCGAGAGGGTCGGCACCGCACGCATGGAAGAAGTCGTGAAGCCGCTGACCATGCCTGCAGACTTCAGTCTTGACACCATGCAGGAGTTCATCGACTGGAGCCGCTCCGATCCGTACCAGGTCGAGCGCGGCGAAGGCGAGTGCGCGATCTAGCTGCCGATGGAACCCTCAGCCCCCACAACCCGCCTCGATGAGGCACGTGCCCGCTTCGACGAAGAGGCGGTCGCAGCCATGCTCGAGCCGAAGTCGGCCAGCGAGGTCCTCCAGTGGGCCTTCGGCGAATTCGGACAGGACATCTACATCGCCTGCTCCTTCCAGAAGACGACCTCG
The DNA here is from genome assembly GCA_963701635.1 of uncultured Solirubrobacterales bacterium. Classification (GTDB taxonomy): domain Bacteria; phylum Actinomycetota; class Thermoleophilia; order Solirubrobacterales; family 70-9; genus 67-14. Next base: position 300,197 of record CAVPAU010000001.1, on the reverse strand, counting down.
GTCGTCGTCCAGCTCGCCACCGAGATCAACCCGGCCGCGCGCTTCTTCTACCTCGACACCGACGTGCTCTTCCCCGAGACCTACGAGACGCGCGACCGTCTGGCCGAGCACTTCGGCGTCGAGTTCGAACGCTGGCACAACCTGTCGCTGGAGGAGCAGGCGGAGCGCTACGGCGACCGGCTGTGGAAGACCGACCCGGACGCCTGCTGCGGCCTTCGCAAGGTCGAGCCGATGCGACAGGCCCTCTCTACCGTAGACTGCTGGATTTCCGGCATCCGCCGCGAGGATTCAGCCGCCCGGGCAAGTGCTCCGAAGTTCGCCTGGGACAAGCGTTTCAGCCTCTGGAAGATCAACCCCCTGGCCGACTGGTCCGAGCGGGATGTCTGGAATCACCTGAATGAACACAACGTCCCCTACAACCCTCTCCACGACCAGGGCTACCCCTCGATCGGATGCACCCACTGCACCCGGCCGGTGGTCCCCGGGCAGTCAGCCCGCGATGGCCGCTGGTCCGGATCGGGCAAGACGGAGTGCGGAATCAACTAGGCACGGCGCCGGCCTGACGGCCGCGCCCGCCGACATCGAACGACCGCTGAGGTGGTCAGCCCGGTGAGCGAGGCTTCCCGCTTTTCCCTGTCAACGAATAACCGATACGGATGAACTGAAAAATGAGTGAATTGACACTGACCCTTTCCGAACGCCAGACGGCCGACTTCGAGATGATCGGCAACGGAGGCTTCGCACCGCTGACCGGCTTCCAGGGCTCCGAGGACTGGCGCAACGTCTGCGGCCAGATGCGGACCGCCGAGGGCGACTACTGGCCGATCCCGATAACCCTGCCGACCGACCTCGAGTGCGAGGTCGGCGATACGGTCGAGCTGTCCTCCGATGAAGGAAAGCCGTTGGGACGCATCGAGGTCCACGAGATCTTCGACCGCGACGTCAAGTACGAGGCCGAAACCGTCTACGGAACGACCGACGAGAACCACCCCGGCGTCGCCGCGATCTACGAAGAGGGCAACCGCTGCATCGCCGGGCCGATCGAGGTCGACGCGCTGCCGGACCACGAAGAGGCCTTCATGCGCCGCTACAAGACGCCGGCCGAGACCAGGCAGGAATTCGCCGACCGCGGCTGGAAGAAGATCGTCGCCTTCCAGACCCGCAACCCGATCCACCGCGCCCACGAATACCTGACCAAGGCCGCGCTGGAGACCTGCGACGGGCTGTTCATCCACCCGCTGATCGGCAAGACGAAGGCCGGCGACATCCCGGCCGACGTGCGAATGCGCTGCTACGAGGTGCTGATGGAGGACTACTACCCGAACGACCGGGTCGTACTCGGCGTGAAGCCGGCGAAGATGCACTACGCCGGACCGCGCGAGGCCGTTCTCCACGCGATCGTGCGCCGCAATTACGGCGCGACCCACTTCATCGTCGGTCGCGACCACGCCGGTGCCGGTGACTACTACGGCACCTACGACGCACAGCAGATCTTCGAGACGATCGACATCGACGAACTCGGCATCGAGCCGCTGATGTTCGAGCACACCTTCTGGTGTCACGAGTGCGAGGGGCTCGCTTCCGGCAAGACCTGCCCGCATGACGCCGATTCCCACCTGTTCCTTTCCGGCACCAAGGTGCGCGAGATGCTCGGCAACGGCGAAGAGCCGCCGCACGAGTTCTCCCGCCCCGAAGTCGCCAAGATCCTGATCGACGCTTACAAGGAGGACAACTAACCAATGTCAGACAACGGATTCACCCTCTGGTTCACCGGACTTTCCGGAGCCGGCAAGACCACCATCTCGCACATCCTCGCCGACGAACTCACGGCCCGCGGCCAGAAGTTCGAGATCCTCGACGGTGACATCGTTCGCGAGAACCTCTCGAAGGGCCTCGGCTTCTCGAAGGAAGACCGCGATACGAACATCCGCCGGATCGCCTTCGTCGCCGACCTGCTGTCGCGCAACGGCACGCCGGTGATCACCGCCGCGATCTCGCCCTACCGCGAGATCCGCGACGAGGCCCGTGAGATGATGGGCGACCGCTTCATCGAGGTCTACATCGAGGCTTCGGTCGACGCCTGCGCCGAGCGCGACGTCAAGGGCCTGTACGCGAAGGCGTTCTCCGGCGAGATCAAGGAGTTCACCGGCGTCAGCGATCCCTACGAGGAGCCGCTCAACCCCGAGGTCGTGATCAAGACCGAGGAGCAGGAGCCGCACGAGTCCGCCGCGACGCTGCTCGCCTACCTCGAGGAGCGCGACCTGATCTCCGCCGCCGTCAGCTCGTAAGGGCCGGCGCAGCCCGGGCGCGCCGCAGCAGCGGCCGCCCGACAGCGGCCGCCCGACACGCTTCACCGTCGAAGGGCGGGCCGAGAGGCCCGCCCTTCTGCCTGCTCCCGGCACCTCGCCCGGCGCGGGGGCGATCTGGGGGTCCATGGCCGTGAAGATCGCCCCCGGCGGCCGGATTCTCCACTCAGGGGACCACGACGTGACGCACTTTCGGCGCTTCCGTCACAGAGACGTTGCGGTGATCACTCCCGGTTGCGTTCGCTGGCGCCAGCGTGCGGCAGGTATGGGTGTCCCGAGGCAGACCGCAGTGGACCGGCAGATTCTGGACGCCGCGCTCTTCGGAGTCGTCAGCAGATCACAGCTGCTCGGACTGGGTCTGTCATCCCACTCGATCGAGTGGCGCAGGGAAGCCGGTCGGCTCCTGTCCGTATGCGAAGGCGTCTACGCGGTAGGGCGCCCGGCGACAGGTCAGGAGGCCGAGTGGGCCGCCGCGTTGCTCGCGACAGGGTCGGGATCGATGCTCGCCGGCCGATCGGCCGGCGCGATTCACGAGATCGTTCGCTCGGGCGGCAGGGTGGAAACCGTCCGCAAGCACAGCCGGAAACCCTCGAGCTTTCGGCTCGGTCCACCCGGCCTGCTCAGCCGCAGGGAGGTCAAAGTCCGGCGAAGCGCTTTCGTCGAGTCGTGTCAGGTGGTCACGATCAGGGGACTTCGCGCCACTTCAGTGGCCAGGACGCTGCTCGACCTGGCGGGCACGATGCCCGAGACCCGTCTTCGAGCCGCATTCAATGAAGCCGACCGCAAGGGGATGCTCCGCGAATCCCAGCTTCGAGCCTGTGCCGAATTGAGCAGGGGCCGCCGGGGCGGGTCGCGGTTCCGTCGGCTGGTCGAGTCGCGCCGGCCCGAAACGGCTGAAAGCGAATCCGAACTCGAAGCCATGTTCCTGCTCCTGTGCGAGGAGGCCGGTCTGCCACTCCCGAAACCCAACCGTCCTGTGCTCGAATTCCGGGTCGACTGCCTCTGGCCCGACCAAAGGCTGGTGGTCGAGCTGGACGGTTACGAGTTCCACCGCGGTCGTATGGCGTTCGAGAGAGACGCCCAGAGGGACAACCGGCTGAAGCGGGCCGGCTTTCAGGTACTTCGCTTCACCTGGGACATGGTTGCTCACCGGCGTGACGAAGTGGTCGCACTCGTGTCCCAGGAGCTTCAGGCGCGGGCGCGAGTGCCCAACAGCGAACAAGGGCTGGAATAGCGGTGTGCGGGGCGATCCGACGGTTCATAGCCGTAAGGATCGCCCCCGCGAAGCGCTGGTGATGGCTCTGCCGGGCATCGGCTCGCGGGCGGAGGGCATCGGCTCGCGGGCGGAAGGCATCGGCGCTCCGGGGCAGCGCTACGGGCGCGGTGGGACTTCCGGTTCTCCGAGGCCGTAGGTGTTGTAGGCGCCGAAACGGCTGAACGTCTTGTGGGTGGGTCCGTGGTAGTCGGACGAAGCCGTCGCGACGAGGCCGAGTTCGCGCGTGAGGGAGAGCAGGTGCTCGGTCTGCTCCTTCGAATGCGGCGGGTAGTAGACCTCGATGCCGCCGATGTCGATGGCCCGGACGAGCTGCTCGACCTCGTCGGCGCTGTCGAGGTCCCAGTACGGGTGTGCGAGGACCGGCACCCCGCCCGCGCCGCGGATCAGCTCGCAGGCCTCGTCGGCGGTCGGCCACTTGCGTGCCACGAAGGCCTTGGCGCCGGGTACGAGGTACTCCTCGAAGAACGGGCCCATGTCGTCTCCCGCGCCGGCTGCCTTCGCGATGTGCGGCCGGCCGATCGCGTCGGCCGCCCCGGCCCTCGCGATCGCGTCCTCGAGAGTCACCGGCACGCCGAGGCCCTGGAGCTTCGAGACGATCTCGGCGGCCCTGTCGCGGCGCTCCTGCTGGGCGCGGTCGCAGGCCGGCTGCATCTTCTCGAGGTCGATCCAGTAGCCGCAGATGTGGAGGTCCTCGGCGAACTCATGCACGGAGGACATCTCGATGGCGGGGACGATCTCGACCCCGAGGCGCTCGCCCGCCTCGACCGCGGCCGGCACGCCGGCTACGCCGTCATGGTCGGTCAGCGCGAGCACGGTCACGCCCGCCTCGGCTGCCTTTTCGACCACCTCCCCGGGGGGGAGCTGGCCGTCGGAGACAGTTGAGTGGCTCTGGAGTTCGATCATGAGTCGCGCAGCATACGGCCCGGGGCCGAGCCGGGGAAGGCGGGACGGGAAGGGTGACCGCAGCGCCATCGGCGGGCGGGAGCCGCGCCGGGCGCAGTCCAAATAAACTGCCGCGCATGTTCGAGAAGGTTCTGATCGCCAACCGAGGCGAGATCGCTATCCGTGTGGCCCGTGCCCTGAAAGAGATGGACATCACTTCGGTGGCCGTTTACTCAGAAGCCGACCGCGAGGCCCCCCATGTCGAGGAATGCGACGAGGCCTACCTGATCGGCCCCGCACCGGCGGCGGAGAGCTACCTCTCGATCGAGAAGATCATCGGCGCCGCCAGAGAGGCCGGCGCCGACGCGATCCACCCCGGTTACGGGTTCCTGGCCGAGAACGCCGAGTTCGCCCGGGCGCTGCACGAAGCAGACATCACGTTCATCGGCCCGCCGGCGTCGGCGATCGACGCGATGGGTTCGAAGACCATGGCCCGTGAGGTCATGGAGAAGGCCGGCGTGCCGATCGTGCCGGGCGCGACTGAACCGGCGGCCGACCTCGAAGAAGCGCGCAGGCAGGCTGAGGAGGCCGGGTACCCGGTCGCATGCAAGGCGGTCGGCGGGGGCGGAGGCAAGGGTTTCCGGGTCGCGATGACCGCGGACAAGCTCCAGGAGGCCTACGAAGGCGCCGCCCGCGAGGGCGAGAAGTTCTTCTCCGACGACCGCGTCTACGTCGAGCGCTACCTCGAGGACCCGCGCCACGTCGAGGTACAGGTGCTCGCCGACAAGCACGGCAACGTGATCCACCTGGCGGAGCGCGACTGCTCGATCCAGCGTCGTCACCAGAAGCTGATCGAGGAGGCCCCCGGACCGCATGTGGACGAAGAGATGCGCGAGAGGATCGGCAAGATCGCGACCGACGCCGCCCGTGCGGTCGGCTATTTCTCGGCCGGCACCGTGGAGGGCATGCAGGTCGGGTCCGAGTACTTCTTCCTCGAAATGAATACGCGGGTCCAGGTCGAGCACTGCGTCACCGAGATGATCACCGGCTTCGACATCGTCAAGGAGCAGATCCGGATCGCGGCCGGCGAGGAACTGAGCATCGCGCAGGAGGACGTCGAGATCAGGGGCTGGGCGATCGAGTGCCGGATCAACGCCGAAAAGGCCGACAAGAACTTCGCGCCCGCCCCGGGGAAGATCACGAGCTACCGCGAACCGGCAGGACCGGGTGTGCGCGTCGACTCCGGCGTCATCGCAGGTTCCGAGGTGACCCCGATGTACGACCCGATGGTCGCCAAGCTGATCGTCTGGGACAACGACCGGGCGGCCGCCACGAAGCGCATGCTGCGCGCGCTCGATGAATACAAGATCGGCGGGCTCTCGACCCTGATCCCGTTCCACAAGGCGATACTCAGGACCGAACAGTGGGACCGCGGCGAGACCTGCAAGGACCTGACCGAAGACAAGGAGTGGCTGAAGGCAACCGCGCCGGAAGCGGCGGCCACGGTCGAGTCCGGCGACGACGAGCCGGAGAAGGTCACGCGCGATTACCTGGTCGAGGTCTCGGGCAAGCGCTTCGACGTCAAGGTGATCGGCGAAGCGGTCGGAGTCGTGGCCGGCGCCGCAGCCGGACCGGCCGCCGGTCCCGGTGGTCCTCCCAGGCGCGAGCGCGCGGCCGGCGGTGGCGGTGGCTCCAACAAGGCCGAACTCGAATCGCCGCTCCAGGGATCGATCTTCAAGGTCAACGTCGAAAAGGGCGCTGAAGTGAGCGAAGGCGACCTGGTCTGCGTGATCGAGGCGATGAAGATGGAGAACGAGATCACCGCGCACCGGAGCGGCAAGATAACCGCCCTGCCGATCTCGGTCGGCGACGCAGTGGCCAGCGGAGATCCGCTGGTAACGATCGAGTAACGTCCCGCCTCCTGCGAAGGCGCGTCGGCGACACGGTCGCGGACGCTTTCGATCGAGCGACGCGGGCAACTGCCCTCGGGCCACCGGCTGCTCTGCCTCGCGCGCCCACGGTGAGGGGTACGCACCTGGCGGCCACGCAACCGCAGCCGGCTAACCGGGAGGTTGCGGCCACCGGCGTGTCGGCTCCCGGCATTCGGCGGCCCGGCAGCCGCGCAGACGGGCCAACTCGGTGCCGAGGAACCTGACTATGCGTCGGTATCGCGGGTCGGAGTAGCGGTTCTCGAGCTCTGCCGGATCGCGGGTCAGCACGTAGAGCTCACCCTCGCCTGACTCGAGCTCGACGTACTTGTAGGGCCCGAGCCGTATGCCGACGTAGTCGGCCCTGGGGACGAGCCCGGACGTGCCCGCTCCCGGTTGGCCCGCCGCGGCGGACGGAGGGACGAGCGTCTCTCCCGGATAGTCACTGGGGGTCAGCGGCGTGGCCGACGAGTAGCTCGAGATCAGGATCGGCCTCCTCGAGATGCGCTCCGGCTTTCGCCAGAATCCGGCCATCGACCTGCCGTCCATCCGCCTTGCGGCCCTCGCCCCGGCGAGGTTCAGCAGAGTCGGAGCGACGTCCTGGTTGGCCACGACCTCCCGGCTCTGAGAACCGGGCTCGATGCCGGGCCCACGAACCACCATCGGTACGCGCAGCGCCGGCTCGTAGGGCAGCAGCTTGCCCCTCGACACGCGGTGCTGGCCAAGGAAGAAGCCGTTGTCGGAGGTGAAGATGATGAAGGTGTTGTCGAGTCTGCCGGCCGATTCGAGGGCCTCATAGATCCACCTGACTCCGTCGTCGACGGAACGAAGCGCTTCGATAGACCTCTGGTGCTCGTTCCTGATCTGGCGGATCTCCTTCTGGTCCATCGGGGGGATCGCCGCCATCACCGCGGGCTTGTCGGAGACGTCGCGCTCGTTGAAACCCGGCGGCTTCGGCACGCCGGTGCGCAGGGCACTCCGGTAGTGCCGGACTGCCGGCTCGGGCCCGATCGGCTGGGTCTTGTCGCCGTGGGGCGCGTGGTAATCGATCTGCAGGAAGAACGGGCGCCGACCCGAGTTCTCAATCGCCCTGGCCGCTTTCCGGCTCATCGAATCGGAGTGGTAGTCGCAACGCTCGAGTCCGAGCCACGGGCAGCCGACCGGGTCCTTCTCGTCCCACGGCGAGTACTCGATCGAGCCGAACGGCCCGGAGACCCGGCCGTCGATGTTCTGCGTGTAGCCGTAGAACTGGCGGGTCGAGTTGTCGGTGGCATCGCTGACCCATCGGTCCCAGCCGGGTGGCACTTCGGTCTCGGCCGGCTCGTCGAGGCCGCCGTAGAAGTTCATGAACTTGCCGAAGTGGAGCGTGCGGTAGCCGGCGCGCTGAAGCCACACGGGCAGGTTCTCGCGGAGGATCGCATTGCGGCGGAAGGCATCCCAGCCCCCGTTCTCGCCGCCCACCCTGAGCACCCGGTGGTTGTGTGCGTAGCTGCCACTCAGCAGCGACGCCCTCGACGGAGCACAGATCGGATACGGGGTGATGTAGCGGCTGAACTCGATTCCCTGATCGCGCAGCAGCCTCATCGTATTGGGCATGATCTGCCGCCTGCGGTCCATGTGGTCGCGCCATCGGCCGTGAAACTGCTCGATCGGCTGGTCGTCGGTCTGGATGACCACGAAGTTCGGCCGTGCCGCCGCGGCGGCCCCGTCGGCCCGAACGGCGAGCACGATGAATCCCAGCGCCAGAGCCGCTGCTGCCACCAGAATGACCGCCAATCGGCTTCCTGGTCCCGCTATTGCCGTCCTTGCAGACCTGACGATGTTTGCCATATCCTGTTCCTCGAACACGCTGGCCGAATCGGAGTTCCGGCCAAGCGATACTTCCGGGCTCGGCCCGAGTTAATCGTTGAGACCCGAAACAAGCAAGGAATGCACAATAGAATGCCTGACAGAGTCTCGAACCATGTTGCGTATCTCATGAAACTACTTACCGCCGGCGCACTGCTCGCCGTCGCCGTCGTCGCCACCTCGGCGCTGCTCGTATTCGGCGATGGCGAATCCGGTACGAACGTCGGCAACGCGACCGTTGCTTCAGCAGCCGAAGTCTCGGCGTCCGGTTCTTTCCGTACCAGGCCGAACTTCAACCCGCCGACCAAGGTAGTCAAGAAGAACCTCCCCGGGGCGGCCGGCGGCAAGATCCTGGTCGGGTCGAAAGAGGCCGGCGCCGGTATCTACACCGCAGGCGGCGAGCCGATCTGGTTCCGCCCCGGCGTGATCATGGACTTCCGCGTCCAGCGCTACCGGGGCAAGCCGGTCCTGACCTGGTACCAGAAGGCCACCAAGGGCTCGGGCCTGAAGCGCTCCACCTACATAATCGCCAACCGCAACTACCGGATCATCAAGAAGGTCCGCCCCGGCAGGGGGCTCGACCCCGACTCGCACGAGTTCCGGCTGACCAGCCGCGGCACGGCTCTGGTCACTGCGTACCGGACGCGTCAGGGCTTCAACCTCTCCCGTTACGGCCTCGGCACCAATGCGCCGGTTCTCGAGTCGATCGCGCAGGAAGTCGACGTCAGGACCGGTCGCGTGCTGTGGCAGTGGAACAGCCTCGACCACGTGCCGGTCCGCGACACCTACGCCGAGAAGGTGCGCCGCGTCGGCACCGCGTTCGACTACTTCCACATCAACACCGTGTCCGAAACCCGTGACGGCAACATCCTGATCTCGGGCCGCAGCACCAACGCGATGTACAAGATAAGCCGCGGGACCGGCCGCGTGATCTGGACGCTCGGCGGGCCGCAGCAGCGACTTCAGGATGAAGAAGGGCGCCTACTTCTCCTCGCAGCACGACACCGAGCAGATATCCAAGAACCGGTTCTCACTGTTCGACAACGGCGGCTCGCCGGTGGCCACACCGGTCCGCGAGCAGTCGCGCGGGCTGATCCTCCAGGTCAACTTCAAGAAAATGGTCGCGAAGGTCCACCGGCAGTTCTTCAACCCGGCCAAGCCGCTCTCGACCCAGCAGGCGAACATGGAGCGACTGCCGAACGGCAACTTCCTGGTCGGCTGGGGCGGAGTGCCGCTGATCAGCGAGCACAAGCCCAACGGCAAGCTGGTCTACGACTCAGAGTTCCAGGGAATCCAGTCGTTCTACCGCGCCTACCGCCAGAAGTGGTCGGGAATCCCGAAAGCGGGCGTGGCGCTGGTCGCCGAGCGGGCCGAGCCCGGAACCACCCGCCTGTGGATCAGCTGGAACGGGGACTCGAGGGTCCGCAAGTGGCGGATCGCGGCCGGCGACTCGAAGAAGTCGCTGAAGGACGTCGCGGTCCGCGACCGCGAAGGCTTCGAGACCGCCGTCAACGTGCCGTCGGGGGCCCGCTACTTCAAGGTGGCAGGCCTCGACGCGAAGGGCCGCAAGATCGGCTCTTCGGCGGTCAAGAAGGCGACTGGCGGCTGACCCGGCTGGATCACGCAGGGGCGGCCAGACACGCTCTGTTCAACCCGCAACGTCCGGCACGGGCCACTGTGAGAGCCACCTGCGGCATCCGGCTCCCGAGCAGCCCGCCACCTGGGGCAGCCGATTCTCCATGTACTGCCTGACCTCGGCGTAGGCGGGCGAGTCGATCACGTTCTGCAGCTCCCACGGGTCTCGCTGAAGGTCATACAGCTCGGCCTCGCCGCCATCGGCGAAGCGGAAGTACTTGTAGGGCCCGACCATGAAGCCGTCGAAGCGCAGCGGCGGGGCGGCCGCGGAAACCGAGGCACCGCCGGCCGGCGGCTCGACCTCCGGGGCCGGAAAGGCCAGGCCGAGCGGCCGCCGGCTTTCCTTCTCAGGGTCGCGCCAGAACTGGCGCAGCGGCCGCCCGTCGACCTCGAAGCCTGCATCGGTCCCGGCGAGCCTCAGGGCCGTCGGCGCGATGTCCACGTTGCCGACGAGTTCCTCGGAGCGGCCGCCGGCCGGGACGTCGGGCCCGCGCACCGCCATCGCGACCCTTGCCGACGCGTCGTAGGGGAGGAACTTGGAGGCGCTGAAGCGGTGCTCCCCGAGGAAGTAGCCGTGGTCCGAAAGGAAGAAGATGTACGTGTTGTCGAGCTCGCCGGCGTTTCGCAGCGTCTTGATGATCGCGCCGACGCCGTCGTCGACCGCACGCAGCGAGGCGGTGTAGCGGCGATACGTACGCTTCAGCCTCTGGTTCCTCTGATAATCGAGACGGGCCGGCGCGACATCGCGGATCAGCTGCGACTTGTCCGAGATGTCAGCCTCGTTGTAGTTGGCCGGTCGCGGCAGCGCCGTGCGGCCCATGCTGCCGGCGTGGCGCGTGGCCGGTTGCGGGCCGACCGGCGGGCGGACGTCCCCGTGAGGGGCCTGGTAGTCGATCTGCAGGTACAGCGGCTCGCCCGCGTTCTTCCGGATCTCCTTCACCGCGGCGCGGGTCATCGTGTCGGTCAGGTGGCGGCAGCCCCTCGCGAAGCGCTGCCTGGTCAGCGTCACGATGTCGCATCGCCTCGGGTCGAGGCCTGTCTGGTACTCGTACAGCGGGTCGCCGAATCCCCGCCGGGCGGAGCCGTCGTCGTTGACCTCGTAGCCATAGAAGAGGGCGCCGCGCGTGAACGACGTCGTGAACCAGTTGTCCCAGCCCGGCGGCACGACCTTCTCGACCCGGTTGTTGTCGACGTCGTAGTAGCCGTTGGTGAACTTGCCGAAGTGGGATGTCCTGTAGCCGGCCTGCTGCAGGGCGACCGGCAGGTTGCTGGAGTAGGCAGCGAGGTTCTTCATGCCCGTCCAGCCGCCGACCGGCGGGTCGTTCTCGGTGAGGCCGTGGTTGTGGGGGTACTGGCCGGTCAACAGCGAAGCCCGCGACGGGGAGCAGAGTGGAGTGGTCGCGTAGTAGTTGCGGAACTCGGTTCCGGCCTTGAAGATCTCCTTGACGGTGTTCGGCATGACCCTGGCCTTCTTGCCCGACGCCTTCCTGAACGTGGCCTTGACCGTCCTCGCGTTCTGGTCGTCGGTCTGGATGACGACGATGTTCGGGCGCGCGGCCTGGGCCAGACCCGGCGCGGCGATCAGCGCGGCAGCGGTGAGCCCGGTCGCCGCGAAGAGGCGCGAAACGCGCCGGGTGATCCGCAACGGCGTCTTCAACCCATCACCGGCCGGCCGGATGTCGTTGGAGAATGGCACCCGGGGCAAGCTAGCAACCACCGGAAGGACAGCGGAGGGCGGGCCTCCGCCGGCACGAAGTGGCCCCGGGAGGCCCTGTTCTGTGGAGTCAAGGAAGCGATGACTGCCTGCTGAAACAGCCCGGCCGGCCCCGGGATGCGGTCCCACGGCGGATGGGCTGGCCGTTGCGGAGATTGCCGACCTTTAGAATCCCCAGCCTGTGTGAGCCGCTCCACCTGGGACCAGACGATCCCGATGGCGGCAGCAGACCGGGAGGAAAACGAACTGGAGGCGGCAATGGGCCCTGAAGTACCGCTGAGGATCGCCGGACCGGCCGACGTGGCCACGGTGACCGGGCTGATCGGCGACTTCCGCGACTTCCTCGAGGGCGACTCGCCGAGCAACGCACAGATCGAGTCGGTGGTCAGCGAGCTGATCGGCGACCCTTCGACCGAGTACCTGTTGATCGGCGACCCGGAGCAGGGCTTCGCCCAGATCCGCTACCGCCTCTCGGTCTGGCAGCCCGGAGAAGACGCATGGCTCGAGGACGTCTTCGTCCGGCAGGATGCGCGGGGCAACGGCTACGGGCGCACGCTCGTCGCTGCCGCCATCGAGCGCGCGAAGTCCCGCGGCTGCAGCCGGATCCAGCTCGAGACCAACCGCAACAACGAGGCCGCGGTCCGGCTCTACGAAGCGGCCGGTTTCGAAGCGAGCCACCTGCCGCACTACTGGGGCGACGCCCCGGACATCTGCTTCACCCGGCCGCTCTGAAGCCCCGATCGGCTGCCGGGCCGCGCTCAGACCGGGAGCAGATGGGTGAGCTCGGTCGCCGAGAGCTGGGTGTTGCCTGTCAGCAGCCGGGCACGATCACCGGTTCCGGGCGCCTCGAGGGCGGCCTGGAGCTCGTTCCAGCCGATTCGGGGTCGTCCCACAGGATCCGCGGCGGCGCGCAGCCGGATCACGTTGACGTGGTTCTCGGCCAGGAACTCCGCCCCTTCCGGTATCAGGGCGGTCCTCAGCTCACCGCGGCCGACCGCACCGATCACTCGGTTGACGAGCAGTGCCGGTCCACTCATCCGGCGACCGCTGCGCACGAAGCCGGGCCTTTCCCTGCTGGAGTCGTGGTTCACGTCGCCGGTACGGCTCTGCGGCTCGAGGGTCCCCCCTCGCAGGTCACGGGACCAGACCAGCGGCACCGTGCCCGGGCCGGGGACGGAGCGGAGATCGGCGCGGCGCTGGTTCCAGACCACGGTTCCCGTGACGGCTTCGTAGCCGAGTTGCCACAGCGTGCTGCGCCCTTTGAAACCACGACGCAGGCGCTCGGGCGAACCGGTGAAGATCACCCGGCGAAAAGCGGCATCGGGCTCGGCGTGCTCGAAGACGAAGTCACTCGCGGGCCTGTCGGACTTCTCCAGCACGAGCAGCTGTGCCGCGGTGTTGGCGCCCTCGAACAGCGCCGAGCCTTCGAGCACGGTCAGATCGGTGATGCTCGCCCGCGCGACTATGTGCTCGCGCAGCGCCTCGAAGTAGACACCGGAATTCATCGACGGCGGAACGATGAAGGCGAGCGTCCCTCCCGGCGCGAGCAGGTCGAGCCCGGCCTTGAAGAAGAGCGCGAAAACGTTGGCCCGGCCCGAGATCACCTCACCGAAGCGCGCTTTCAGCTCCGGGGTGACGCGCATCTGGAAGTAGGGCGGGTTCGCGATCACCAGGTCGAAACGGCCGGTGCCCGGCCCGCCGCCTGCGCCGGCGCCGGAACCGGCCGTGCCCTCGCCGGTCCCCGGTGGTTCCAGCGCCGAGCGGCGGACCAGTGTCGCGCCGGGGACCAGGCGCGCCGCGGCGGCGAGCGCGTCGGCATCGATGTCCCAGCCGGTCAGTTCAGCCGCCGGCTCGCGGCGGGCGACCGCGGCGAGCAGCTCGCCGGTGCCGACACCGGGATCGAGCACCGTCATTCCCGGCCGCAGGCGGACCCGGTCGAGCAGCGCGTCGGCGACCGGCCTCGGCGTCAGGTACTGGCCGTGACGCTTGCGCCCGAGCGGGTCGGAGCCTTCGAGCCACTCGCGACTCGAGGCTGAAAGTGGCGGCTCGTCGGCAGGTCGCGCCAAGCCGGGCGGCTCAGCCGCCGGCGCCGAGCTTCTTGACTGCCTCGCGGAAGCTCTTGACCTCGAGCGAGGGGCGCTTGCGACCGGCGAGCTTTTCGCCGTGGCGGTTGACCCAGATCACGGGGACCTTCATCTTCAGGCACGGAGCGACGTCGGTGTCGTAGTTGCAGCCGATGTGCAGCCAGCCCTTCTTGCCGCCGATGCGCCGGGCGCATTCCTTGAAGTGAGTATCGTCGGGCTTGTAGCTGCGCACCTGCTGGGCTGTGACCACGAGGTCGAGATCGGTGCGCAGGTGGCGCCGCGAGATCCCGAGCATCTTGTCGTCGATGTTGGAGATGATCCCGATGTCGAACTTCTTGCCGAGCCGGTCCATCGCGGCGTTCGACTCGCGAAAGGGCAGCCAGTAGGCGACGCTGTCGGGCAGGAACTGCGCCCTCGACGGTTCGACCTCCCAGCCGATTTCGCCGGCCACCTTGATGATCGTGCGCCGCAGCACCTCGGCATACAGCTCGTAGGAGCCGGCCATGATCTCGGCCTGGACCTCGAAGAACCGCGCGAGGAAGGCGTCGGCCTCGAAGCTGAAGCCGTCTTTCTCGGCTTCCTTGGCGCAGGCCTCGGCGATGCCCTTTTCCCAGTCGATCAGGGTTCCGTAGCAGTCGGTGGTTACCCAATTGATGTTTTTGAGGCTGGGGAGCGGCATACGCGGCGGCCATTATGTCGGATAGGGTCCACGGTCGGCTTACTCGTCCCCCCAACAACCCACGAAAAGACATGGACCTACTCGAATACCAGGGCAAGGAACTGTTCGCGCGTCACGGACTGCCCGTCCCGGAAGGCAGCCACGCAGCCACCGCGGCCGAGGCTCGTGCGGCATCCGAAGAACACGGCTTTCCGGTCGCAGTGAAGGCCCAGGTCCTGATCGGCGGCCGCGGCAAGGCCGGCGGCATCAAGATCGCGAGGGACGCCTCCGAAGCCCACGAACACGCCGGCAACATCATCGGAATGGACATCGTCGGCCCGCATGGCGAGGGTCCGTTCAAGGTCCATGAGTTGTGGGTCGAAGCCGGCTCCGAGATCGAGGCCGAGTACTACGCGTCGGTGATCCTCGACCGGTCGGAGAAGAAGCTGCTTGTGATGCTGTCGCGAATGGGCGGGATGGACGTCGAGGCGATCGCCGAGTCCGACCCCGACGCGCTCGTCAAGCAGCACGTCGACCCGATCGAAGGGCTCGACGACGAGACCGCGCGCGACATCGTCTCCCGTTCGGGGATCCCCGACGAAGTCGCCGGACAGGTCGCCGACATCCTGGTCAAGCTGGTCGAGGTGGCCCGCAAGGAGGACGCGACGCTGATCGAGGTGAACCCGCTGATCCTCAACTCGGCCGGCGAGGTCGTCCTGCTCGACGCCAAGGTGACGATCGACGGCAACGCGCTCTACCGCCATCCCGAACTGAAGGAGCTCAGCGACGGCGTCGCAGAGGACCCGCAGGAGGCTATGGCCAAGGAGCGCGGCCTGACCTACGTGAAGCTCGACGGCGATATCGGCGTGCTCGGCAACGGGGCCGGTCTCTGCATGTCGACGCTCGACGTCGTGGCACAGGCCGGCGGGCACCCGGCCAACTTCCTCGACGCAGGCGGCGGCTCCCAGGCCGACGCGATCGTCGATGCGCTCGAAGTGATCACCTCCGATGAGAAGGTCAAGGCGATCCTGTTCAACATCTTCGGCGGGATCACGCGTTGTGACGAGGTCGCCAAGGGCATAGTCGAAGCGACCAGGAGGATCGGGCTGACGATGCCGATCGTGGTCCGGCTCGACGGCACCAATTCCGAGGAGGGCCTGGCCCTGCTGGACGAAGCCGGCATGGACAACCTGCACCACGAATCGACGATGCTCGGTGCGGCCCGCAAGGTCGTCGAGCTTGCTGCCTCAGAGACGGAGAAGAACCGATGAGCATCATCATCGACAACGACACGAAGCTCGTGATCTCCGGCCTGACCGGCCGCGAAGGAACGTTCCACGGGCTTCGAAACCGTGAATACGGCACCCAGGTCGTCGCCGGCGTGACCCCGGGCAAGGGCGGCCAGGACGTCGAAGGGATTCCTGTATACGACTCGATCGCCGAGAGCGTCTCCGAGCAGGGGGCGAACACTTCGATGATTTTCGTTCCCGCGCGCTTCGCTGCCGCATCGATCAACGAGGCGATCGACGCCGGTGTCGACACGGTGATCGCGATCACCGAGGGCATCCCGGTGATGGACATGATGCCGACCTACTGGCGGGCCCGCGAGAAGGGCGTGCGCCTGATCGGTCCCAACTGCCCCGGAGTGCTGTCGCCCGGCAAGGCGAACGTGGGCATCATCCCGGCCCAGTTCTTCGACCCGGGCAGGATCGGCGTCGTCTCGAAGTCGGGCACGCTGACCTACCAGATCGGAAACGAGCTCAAGCACGCCGGAGAGGGCAACTCGTCGATCGTCGGCATCGGCGGCGACCCGATCGTCGGCTCCGACTTCATAGACATCCTCACGCTCTACGAAGCCGATCCCGAGACCGACCTGATCGTCATGGTCGGTGAGATCGGCGGTGATGCCGAGGAGCGGGCCGCGGATTTCATCGCCGAAAGCATCTCGAAGCCCGTGGTGGCCTACATCGCCGGCTTCACGGCACCCCCGGGCAAGCAGATGGGCCACGCCGGGGCGATCATCTCCGGCTCGTCCGGGACAGCACAGGCGAAGAAGGAAGCGCTGGAGGCCAAGGGCGTGAGGGTGGGCGAAAGCCCCACCGAGGCCGCCGCGATCGCGGTGGAGACCCTCAACCGAGGCTGACCCCTTGGCTTCGAACCGGACCGAACGCGATCTACCCGAGGCGGTCGACCGGTTGAGAGGGGGGCGCAGCCGGCCCTCCACGGCATGGAAGGTCCTGGTCGCCGGGATGGCCGCCTCGGCGGTGCTGGCGCTGTGGTTGGGGAGGGAGGTCTCGTGGACGAAGGATGAGTACTCCTGGATCTCACTGAGCGCGGACTTCAGCCTGGGGCAGGCGTTCGACTCCTACGTCGGCCACCTGATCGCGATCCCGAGGCTGATCTACTGGGCCGTCCTCGAGATCAACGGGACCGGTGACTACTGGGTCTTCAGGGCGCTGACGCTGGTGTCGGTCTTCATCATGGTTGCGCTGCTCTTCGCCTGGCTGAGGCGGCGCGTGCCCGACTTCGTCGCGCTGCCCTTCTGCCTGATCCTCCTGATCTTCCCGGTCGACCACCTCCATTACCTGACCGGCAACGGCATCGCGATCGCACTTGCGCTCGCCTTCGGAATGGCGGCCCTGCTCAGCTGGGACCGGGGCGACATGAAAGGCGACGTGTGGGCGTTCGCCTTCCTGCTCCTCGGGATGATGACCTATACGGTCTCGGTCCCGTTCGCCATCGGCCTCGTAGTGGCGGCGCTGATCGAGCCGGGCTCCCGGAAGAGGATCTGGGTCGGTGCTGTGCCGCTCGTCCTGTTCGGGATCTGGCGGTTGCTCGAAGGCTCGAACGAACTCGAAGGCAAGGCCGGCGAGATCGAGTGGGGAAACCTGCTGCTGCTGCCCGGCTGGGTCTTCCAGGCGACCGGCTCGACGCTGTCCGCGATGACCGGCCTCGGATTCGACTTCCTCAAGGTCGAAGGCGGCCCCGCCGACACCCAGGGTCGCGTGCTGGGCCCGATCCTCGCCGCCTTCGCCGTTGCCGGTCTGGCCTGGCGCTTCACCCGCGGCAGGCTGCCCGCAGGTTTCTGGGTGGCGACCGCGATCCTGACCGCGCTCTACGCCTCGCAGATCATCGTCTGGGGCACTCTCGATGCGAGGGATCCCGGGGCGCCGCGGTACCTGATGCCGGGCGCCCTGATGCTCGCCCTCGTGATCGGCGAAGCGCTGCGCAGGATCGAGCTGAGCCGCGTCGCATTCGGTACCCTGTGGGCGATCACCGCCGCAGGGCTGATCATGAGCGTCGGCGTGCTGGCCCGGAACACGGAGTGGCTGGTTACTGTCGACGACTCGGCCCGGGCCGAGGTCACCGCCGTCGAGATACTCGAATCGTCCCGCAAGACCCCGCTCGCGCCGATCGCCCAGCCGCGGGAGAGCATCAGGTACGAGTACGACGCCGGCAAGGCGAGAGAGTACGGCTACCTCGGCCTCAACTCCCCCGACATCGAGGACCGGCCCGGCTGGGTCGGCAAGAAGATCGACTCCTTCCTGGTCGAGTCGCTCGGCATACGGATGAGGCCGGTCAAGCCCGGCGTGGTTCCCACCGGCTGCCGGCCGGCGGCTCCGCCGGGGTTGCCCGGCAGCACGAGGATCAAGATCACCAGTCCCGGAGCGGTCTTCCGCTCGAAAGCCACGGTTTCACTGGCCCTCGGCCGCTACGGCACGTGGCCATCGATCCCCCTCGGGAGCGTCGAACCCGAGTCGCCGAAGCGGCTCTGGCTGCCCTTCGACGACGGGATCCCGGAGGACGAGAAGTTCCGCAACTGGTACATCCAGCGCACCGGCGACGCCCCGGGATCGCTGGCGAGCCTCGAGATCTGCGACTTCAGGTGACGGGCGCGGCCCGGCGCCCGCCCAGGCCCCGATCGACGGGAGCAGACCGGAGCCACTGCCCGCTCGCGGGTCGACGGCCGCCGCCCCGCGGCTGCTCACTCACCGGTCGCGACCGCGGGTTCCAGCCGGCTCTGGAAGGAGAGCTTGAGGCCACCCGGAGCCGTGAGCATGTAGATGCGCTCTCCGTGCGCATCCATCGGCCCCTCGGGTTCGAGGCCGTTCTCCCGGACGTGGGCGGCGAACTCGTCGGCATCGTCGACGACGATCTGGATCATCATCCCCGGCGGCATCTGGTCGCCGGTCTGCCAGGTCTCGATCCAGCTTTCACCGGCCAGGTGGATCGAGCCCTCGAACCCTGACGCCTCTTCCGGTATCTCCATCCGGTCGAGGCCGAGGTCGTCGAAGAACGCGGCCATTTCCCCCGCGTTTTCGACCACATTCGCGACGCGCATCGAACGCACTCTCATGCTCCCACACTATCCCGGCGGCCCCGGGCCGGGCAAGGCACGGGCCTGCGGTGTCGCGGCGGCCCCGCGGGAATCCGCGGCGGACCATCGCTATGATCGCCCGTTCGAGCCCGAAAACCAGCCGGAGAGCCATGAACCACATACCAGAGACGATCAGCTTCGCCCGCGGTGCCCCGAGCCCCGACCTGATTCCGGTCGAAGCCGTTCGCCTGGCGACCGCAAGAGCACTGGAGGACGACTGGCAGAGGGCGCTTTCCTACGGCGTGGGAATCGGCCACCCCGGGCTCTGCGCCTGGATCGCCGATCGTCATGGCCTCGGAAGTGCCGACCAGGTGATGGTGACCAACGGATCGCTCGAGGCGGGCGCGATGCTCTTCCGGCAGATGCTGTCCCCCGGCGACCGCGTGGTCGTCGAGCAGCCCTCCTACGACCGCACGCTGCTTCTGCTCGAGCAGCTCGGGGTCGAGTTCGTGCCGGTTGCCCTCGAGTCGGACGGGATCGACGTCGACGCCGTCGAAGCCGCGCTGAAGGACGGCCCGGTCAAGCTCGCCCACATCATCCCCAACTTCCACAACCCGGCCGGCTGCACGCTGTCCGCCGGCAAGCGCGCCCGGCTGGTCGAACTCGCCGCCGAGCACGACTTCATGATTTTCGAGGACGACCCTTACCGGGAGCTGCCCTTCGGCGAATCTCCTCCCCCGACCATGCTCTCGATCGACGACAGCGACAGGGTGATCCACGCTTCCTCCTTCTCGAAGACGGTCAGCCCCGGCGTGCGCGTCGGCTATCTGGCCGGACCCGCTGCGCTGATCTCCGACATGGCCGAGATGGCGAATGAGAACTACATCTCGCCGAACATGCTGGCCGGTTCGATCGTGCTGGAACTCTGCGAGTCCGGCGCGCTCGACCGGAACATCGAGCAGGTCAAGGTCCACCTCCACGAACGTCGCGACGCGCTGATTTCGGCACTCGGAGAGCACCTGCCGAGCGCCCGTTTCGTCGTCCCGGCCGGCGGCTACTTCCTCTGGGCCGACCTCGGCGAAGGCTTCGACACGGTTGCCCTGGCAATGAAGGCCAAAGAAGCCGGCGCCCCGTTCATCCCGGGAAGCGACTTCATGCTGAAGGGCGGAGACACCAGCCTGCGCTTCTCCTTCGCATCGGTGCCACCTCAGTTCATCGACGAAGGCATCACCCGCATCGCCTCCGTCCTCTGACATGAACCTGGCGATCGTCATCCCCGTCCTCAACGAGCGCGAGGTCCTGTCAGAGCTGATCGAGGAAATCACCACGGCGGTCACGCCGCTTGGACTGGAGTGGGAGATCCTGGTCGTCGATGACGGTTCGACGGACGGAACCTTCGAATTGATCGAAGAGCTCTCCGGAGCGAACCCCAGGCTCGGGGCGATCCGGCTGCGCCGGAATTTCGGCAAGTCGGTCGCGCTGTCCGTGGGTTTCGACGCGACCGACGCAGACAAGGTGATAACCATCGACGGCGACGGTCAGGACGACCCGGCGGACATACCCAGACTTCTCGCCGAGCTCGAGGCCGGCTCCGATCTGGTCTCGGGCTGGAAGCGAGACCGGCAGGACCCAGTTCACGCGCCGCTGGGCGTCAGCGGTCTTCAACTGGTTCACCCGCCTGTTCACGGGCGTGGACATGCACGACATGAACTGCGGCTTCAAGGCCTACCGGGGCGAGTGCGCACGCACGATCGAGGTCTACGGAGAGATGCACCGCTTCATGCCCGTCTTCGCTGCCCAGCAGGGCTGGAAGGTGAGCGAGTTACCGGTGAACCACCGCGCACGCAAGTACGGCAGCTCCCGGTTCGGCCTCGAGCGCTACACCCGTGGCGCGTTGGACCTGATGACCGTAGTCTTCCTCGGCCGCTACCAGTACCGGCCTCTGCACCTGTTCGGCGGGCTCGGCGCACTTCTGAGCGCGGCCGGCATCCTGATCGGCGTGTACCTGACGATTCTGAGGATCTCGGGCGAGTCGATCGGCCAGCGGCCACTGCTCTTCCTCGGCGTGCTGCTCATCGTGGTCGGGGTTCAGCTGCTCACCCTCGGATTGCTGGGTCAGATGCTGGTCCTCACCAGAAGAGAGATCGGTGACAACGCCCACGAAAAGGCTTCGATCGAACGGATTCTCGAGCCAGGCGGAGCGCAGCCGCTTCAGGCAGCGGGCCGTACCTGAGCTACCAGCCACGGGGTCGACCTGACGACAGCGACGACCTCCGTACCGGTCTCGAGGAAAGCTCGCAGGGACCGCGGGTTCCAGTGGTTGACGTGCTCGGGATGGTTGCCCCAGCCTCTGACGTACTTGCCCCGCGCGAGACTGCCGAGGCGAAACCACGGTTCGGAGGGGACCGAGAGCACGATGTCGCCCCGGCAGACTCGTGAGAGCTCGGCCAGTGCGAGGGAGGGGTCCGGGATGTGCTCGAGCACTTCGAGGCAGAGCACCAGATCGAACACGTCGTCGTCGAAGGGCAGGGCTGTCACATCGGCCACCTGGAACTCGCAGGACGGATTTCGCTCGGCCGCGAACTCGACCGACTCCGGGTTGAGGTCTACTCCGGTGACCGAACCCGAGAGCATCCCTTCGAGCCGCACGAGGGTCTCCCCTTCGCCGCAGCCGGCGTCGAGCACCGTGGCGGGGTCAAGCGAACCGACCAGCATCCCTACCTTGCTGTAGAACCGGTCGATCAGCGCCCTGACAACCGGATTGCCGGTCTGGAACTTCTGATAGTTGGTGGTATCCAAGGTTGCCAGTCTAGGCCCGGCAGGGGGCCGCGTGCGCCTCGGCGGCATCGCGATCGGCCGGAACTCAGCGGCCGTAGCGGTCTTCGGAGAGGACCAGCTGGTCGGGCAGCGCGGCGCGCGGTGGAGGCGCGGGATCGGCGCGCACCGTGACCGTCTCGGCGACGGTTCGGGTCAGCTCGTGCTCGCCGTCCGCGGCGCTGACCACGACCTTCTCGTGGTCGCTCGAGGCGACCGTTCCTTCGAGGCCGGGTTCGAGGCCGACGTCCTTCAGGTAGTGGAGCAGGCTCTCGGCTTCGTTCTCGAAGCGCAGCACGACCACAGAGGCACCGACGTCCACGTCGGCCAGCGGTGCCCCCTGTTCGCGCACGCCTTCGATCGGATGGCCGTGGGGGCAGGTGGCGGCATCGCCGATCGCCGCCTTCATCCGCTCTTCGAGCACCGGCGACATCGCGTGCTCGAGGCGCTCGGCCTCCTCGTGCACCTCGTCCCACGGGATGCCGAGCACGTCGGTGAGGAAGCGTTCGATCATGCGGTGACGGCGGGTGATCTGTTCGGCTTCGGCGCGGCCTTCGTCGGTCAGGTGGAGGATCTTGTCCTCGCTGCGCGTCACGTAACCGTCGGCCTCGAGCCGCTTGATCATCTCGTGGACCGTGGGCGGCGAGAGCTGCATCGCGCGGGCGATGTTGGCGCCCGTGATCGGCAGCCCGGCCTCCATCAGCCAGAAGATCGTCTGCAGGTATTCCTCTTCGGCGACGGTGGCCTGATCGTGAGTCAAGTTGCGCTCCTGAAAGGTCGTGCTGGCCGGACTGGTGCCTCGGATACTAAGGCC
Organism: uncultured Solirubrobacterales bacterium; assembly: GCA_963701635.1. Lineage (GTDB taxonomy): Bacteria > Actinomycetota > Thermoleophilia > Solirubrobacterales > 70-9 > 67-14. The sequence continues at coordinate 277,920 of CAVPAU010000001.1, read as the reverse complement.
TGTGCGCCGCGGGCCGTTCAGGCCATCAGCGAAGTGATGACGGCCTCGTAGAAGCCCTCGCCGGCGCGCCCTTCGGTGACCGTCGCATTGGGGAACGACGACAGCGCCGCCTTGACGCCGGCGTCGCGCTCCGGCCCGTTGGCGACCATGAAGAAGCGTCCGACCGAGTTCGCCGCCTCGAGGTCCTCGAGCGAGTCGCCGACCGCGATCGTCTGCTCGCGTTCGTAGCCCCTGGCCCCGGCATGGGCGGCCACGGCGCTCGCCTTCGACGCGCCCCTGGCGACCAGGTGGTAGACGTGCGCGACCTCGATGCCCGGCATCCTTCGGCGGATCGCGCCGTTGTCGAGCAGGCGCAGGTCACCGTGGCCGCTCTGCTCGAGCAGCCTGTTCGCCTCGTCCGTGTCGACCTCGCCGCGGAACAGGTGCGACATCTCCCGGTCCAGGTGCCAGGGTTCGTGGTATTCGAAACGGCCTTCGAAGTGCTCGAGCAGCAGCTCGGGCACACCGCGCGAGGAAACCTGGTCGACCAGCGTCATGCCGTCCTCGTGGACGAAGTCCCCGGTCGCCATGAAGGTCTCGCCGTCAATCGAGAAGGCGGAGCCGGCCTCGAAGATGAACGACGTCTGCCCGATCAGCCGGGCGTCCTCGTGGACCTGGACCCTCCGGCGGCCCGACATGATCACGACTTCGACGCCGGCCCGGTGGCAGGCTTCGAGTGCCCTCGCCTGCATCATCGAGAAGCCGCCGTCGTGGTCGGCGAAAAGCGACGCTCCCGCTCCGAGCAGCGTGCCGTCGAGGTCGGTGTAGACGCAGCGCAGGCTCATCGGCCGGAGGCGGGGAAGGCCGCCGCGGCGATCCCGCCGGCCGGCGGCCTGACGACGGTTTCCCGATTCGCGCCGGGCGCCGGTGTGATCGAACCCAGGTCAGAGCGGCCGAGCCGGGTCAGCGTCTCTGCCAGGCCGGCGATCACTTCGCCGGCCATGCCGTTCAGCGCGGCAAGGCTCTGGTGGGCGTTGCGCTTGGTGCCGAGGTCTACCTCGGCCATGCCTTCGATCCCCACGCGGTTCCAGACCTCGACCAGCATCGCGATCTCGACGCCGTAGCCGGTGTGGAACGGGATCGAGGCGAGCAGGTCGCGCCGTGCCGCCACTTCGCCCGCCAGCGGTTGCGAGAAGCCGGCCAGCTCGGGCACCGTGGCCGCGAGCAGGGGCCTCGCCGTCAGCTCGGTGACCCTGCCGCCGCCGGAGGGCTGCTCGCTCTCGTGCTGACGGAACGGCCGGGTGTAGCACCCCTTGATGAACTGCTTCTCCGGGTGGCGGATGATCGGGCCGAGCATCCCGGTCACGTAGTGCCGGCCGAAGTCGGCGATGTCGCCGTCGACGAACAGGACGATGTCACCGGTGGCCGCGGCGAGAGAGCGCCACATCGCGTCGCCCTTTCCCCTGACCGGACCGGCCGAGGGCACGAGCGAGTTCTCGGAGACGACCTCGGCCCCGGCGTCGGTGGCGGTGGCCGCCGTACCGTCGGCCGAGTCGGCGTCGACGACGAGGATCTGGTCCACCAGCCCGGCCTCGTCGAGCAGCAGCAGCTCGGCCACGGTGTGGGCGATCGTCCCGGCGCAGTTGCGGGTCGGGATCACCACGGAGACCGATCCGTCCTTGAGTGCGGCGAGGTCGGCGGCGTGAAAGTCCGTGTGCTCGAAGGTGTCTAGCATCGGTTCCATGGAATACGGGGCCCAAAGACTACGGACACGCGGCGGCGGGCCGATTCCCGAAGGGCCGTCCGTGGTCGGAGTGGTCAACGCGACCCCGGACTCGTTCTCGGACCGGGGCGACCGCTCGACGGCCGGATCGATCGCACAGGTCGAGCGGCACATCGAAGACGGCGCCGACATCATCGAGGTGGGCGGCGAGTCGAACGTGACCAACCGCCCGGCGGTCAGCGCCGAGGTCGAACTCGGGCGCGTGATTCCCGTGGTCGAGGCCGCGGTGGCCCTCGGCGCGACGGTCTCGATCGACACCTACAAGCCCGAGGTGGCCGACGGCGCTCTCGCCGCCGGCGCCGCGATCGTGAACGACATCAGCGGCACCGGCAGCGAGGCGATGCTCGAAGTCTGTGCCGGCAGGGGCGCCTGGATGGTGGTCATGCACACCGAGGTGCCGCCGAAGGCCCAGCGCTGGGACGAGGACCTGTACCCCGAAGGGGTCACCGAGCGCCAGGTCGGGTTCTTCACGGCCAGGCTCGAAGATCTCGCGCGGGCCGGCATCCCGGCCGAGCACGTCGTGCTCGATCCCGGCCCGGACTTCGGCAAGACGCCGAGGCAGACGGTCGAGGCGCTGATGGGCATCCCGAGGCTGCTGGAGTTCGGCTGCCCGGTGATGCTCGCGGTCTCGCGCAAGGACTTCGTCGGGGCGATCACCGGCCGGCGGCCCAGCGAGCGCGCTGCCGGCACGCTGGCGGCGATCGCGGCCGGCCTCGACCTCGGTGCCACGGTGCTGCGCGTACACGACGTGGCCGGGACGGTGGACTTCCTCAAAGTGCGCAAAGCCCTGAGGGGAGAGGTCGAAGTACCGGCCGGGCTCCGGATCGGCGAAGAGATCCGGCGCGAGGCCCCGGCCGGCGAAGCTGCCGGTGAGGCGCTTGGCTGATTCGCTGCTCGCGGCCCCGTGGTCGGTCGCCCTCGACCCCGCGCGCCGCGACGGCAGGATTCTGCGCACCCGCCACGAGCCGGAGCGGGAGGGCCGGACCGTACCGCTGCCCGGGAGGCTCGAGCCGTCGCTCGCCGGGTCGTTGCGGGCAGCGGGCATCGGGACCCTGTTCAGCCACCAGGCCGACGCCTTCGAGGCGGCGGACCGCGGCGGAGTGGTGGTGACCACGCCCACGGCTTCGGGCAAGTCGCTCGCCTTCAACCTGCCGGTTCTCGACTCGATCGCCCGTGATGCGAAGTGCCGGGCGCTCTACCTGTACCCGACCAAGGCGCTCGCTCAGGACCAGGCCCGCGCCCTGTCTGCCCTGAACCCGCCGAACCTCCGCCACGCGATCTACGACGGCGATACGCCGAAGGACGAGCGGCCGGCCATACGCAGGCGAAGCAACCTCGTGCTGAGCAACCCCGACATGCTCCACGTCGGAATCCTGCCCCACCACCGGAGCTGGGGGGATTTCTTCGCAAACCTCGAGTGGGTCGTCATCGACGAGGCCCACACCTACCGCGGGGTGTTCGGCTCGAACGTCGCCAACGTGATCCGCCGGCTGCGCCGCATCGCAGCCGCATACGGAAGCGACCCGCGCTTCATCCTTGCCACCGCGACGATCGCGAACCCGGGCGATCTGGCCGAAAGGCTGGTCGGCAGCCCGCTCGAGCTGGTCGGCCGGGACGGCGCACCACGGTCGAAGAGGGAGGTCGTCGTCTGGAACCCGCCACTGGTCAACCCGGCGACCGGCGCCCGCCGGTCCTCGCTGGCAGAAGCGGCCGACCTCTTCGCCGACCTGATCACCGCCGGGGTCAGGACGATCTGCTTTCTCAAGAGCCGGCGCGGGATCGAGCTGATCCGCAAGTTCGCAGCCGAGCGCCTGGCCGCGAAGGGACGACCCGCACTCGCCGAGCGCATCGCCCCGTACAGGGCCGGGTACACGCCGGCCCAGAGACGGAAGATCGAGGCGGACCTGGTCTCGGGAGAGCTGCTGGGCGTGGTCTCGACCAGCGCGCTGGAGCTCGGGATCGACATCGGCGAGCTCGACGCGGCGATCTGCGTCACCTTTCCCGGGACCGCCGCGACGCTGAAGCAGATGTGGGGAAGGGCCGGCCGGCGTCGCGACGGCCTCGCCGTCTACATCGCCGGACAGGACGGCCTCGACCAGTACTTCTGCAGGCATCCGGACGAGTTCCTGGAGAAACCCGTCGAAGCCGCGATACTCGACCACCGCTCGCCCGAGATCGCTTCCCGGCACATGCTGGCCGCTGCCTTCGAGATGCCGCTCGGACCTGACGACGAGCGCTGGTTCGGAGATGGTTTCGAGGCGGCGGCCGAGGCGATGCAGACGGGCGGAGAGCTGAGGAGGGCCGGAGCGGGGCTGGTGCCCAGACGTCCGGGATTCGCCGCTTCGGCGATCCCGCTGCGCTCGAGTTCGGCCGAGAACGTGACCGTCATCGACCGCGACTCGGGAGAGGTGATCGGCACGGTCGAGTACGGCCGGGCCTTCACCACGGTCCATCCAGGTGCCGTCTACATGCATCTCGGCCGTTCCTGGGAAGTCGAGCAGCTCGACCTCCACCAGGGCCAGGCGATCGTGCGGTCATTCGACGACGAGTGGTATACGCGACCGAAGACCGACACCGAGATCTTCGTCGACTCAGTCTCCGACACCAGGGAGGTCGCCGGTGTCGAGCTCAGCTTCGGCGAGGTGTCGGTGACCGACCGCGTCACCGGCTTCCAGAGGGTGCTCACCGCCGACCAGGAGGCGATCGACCTGATCGACCTCGAACTGCCCGACCAGGAATTCAGGACCAGAGGGCTGTTCTACACCGTGCCCGAGGCGCTGACCGGCGAGCTGCCGCTGAACCACCTGCTCGGCGCACTCCACGCCACCGAGCACCTGCAGATCGCCGTGCTGCCGCTGATCGCGATGTGCGACCGCTGGGACATCGGCGGCCTGTCGACCAACGTGCATGCGCAGACCGGGCTGCCGACGTCTTCATCTACGACGGACATCCCGGCGGGATCGGGATCACCCGCCGCGGCTTCGAATTCTTCGAGCGGCTGGTGGCCGACGCCGGGGGCCTGGTCGGGGAATGCCCGTGCGAGTCCGGCTGCCCGTCCTGCGTCCAGAGCCCGAAGTGCGGAAACCTCAACGACCACCTCTACAAGCAGGGCGCGATCGACCTGCTCGCCGCGATGCTGCAGGGACCTGCCGGACCCGGCCTCCACAGGGCGATTCCGGGCCGTAACGGATAGCCTTACAGGCCGCTTCGGCGAGGTAGCTCAGTTGGTAGAGCACACGACTGAAAATCGTGGTGTCGCCGGTTCGATCCCGGCCCTCGCCACTCAGTCGGCCCGGTTGAGCCGACAGTCCGTCCGCCCCACCCAGGGATGAGCCATTGCAGCAGGCGTTTAGTTCCTGTGCCTAGCTTTCGCCCATGCGCAAGCGGAGAACACGACAGGCCACGGGTGATGCGGATGCTCGCCCTGTTCGGGCTGCTCTTCGCGGCGGCCGCGGCCGCAACCGCCGGACTGGCCGGCCTGCGATCTGCCCCGGGGCCGGGGCTCGAACAGGTCCGCTCACCCGCCCGGCCGGCTGTCGCATCGGACGCGCCGGAAGGGACCGTGAGTCGCGGGGGCGAGGCCGGGAACAGGTCGGATCGCGATTCCGCCCGGCGCCACGGATCCAATGGCGGGACTCGGTCGCGGTCGGCACCCATTCGGCGGGAAGACTCGAAGCGGGGCGTGCTGCTGCCCGCCGAAGGGCGCGGCTGGTTCACGTGGGACCCGATCCTCAGGCGAGCCCCCAACAGGCCCTGGCGACGCTGGGGAAGCGACCGCCTGCTACGCGCGACGCTCACGGTCCTGCGCCGGTTCCGGCAGGCAAACCCGGCTTCGCCCCGGGTTGGCGTCGGTGACCTCAGCCGGCCGCAAGGTGGCGACTTCGGCCCCCGGTTCGGCTCGATCGGACACGCCTCGCACCAGAACGGTCTGGACGTCGATGTCTACTACCCGCGACGGGATCGGCGTCTGCGCCCTCCCGACAGCCCCGGCGACGTGAACCTGAAGCTCGCCCAGGACCTCGTCGACCTCTTCGTGGCGGCCGGGGCCGAGCAGGTCTTCGTCGGCCCCGCCCTCGACCTGACCGGTCCGGCCGGCATCGTCGTCCCGCTGGTCAACCACGACAACCACCTCCACGCCCGCTTCCCCCTCGACCGGTGAGTCGGGCGGATCACAGCACGGTCGACTGGGACAGGCTGGCGTCGGCCTACCCGAGACAGGCCTTGCTCGAACGCTCCTCGCTCCGCACCGTCCTCGACCTGCTCGATCCCGGACCGGACAGCGACTGCTCGACATCGGCACCGGCACCGCCGAGTTGCTGCGATCACTCTCGAAACGCCCCGGGCGACCGGCCGAGGCGATCGGCATCGACCCGTGCGCCGGGATGCTCGCACAGGCCGGTCCGCTGCCCGCCGGGTGGCAGCTGACCCAGGGTCGCGGAGAGCAACTTCCGTTCGACTCCGGGAGCTTCGACCTGGTCACGATCTCCTACGTACTTCATGTCGTCGACCCGGACACCCGGAGGAGCCTCATCTGCGAGGCCGCGCGCGTGCTGCGACCGGGGGGCAGCATCGCAACGGTCACCATCGCGCCACCGGTCTCGCGGGCAGCCACGGCGATCACCGCGCCCGTGCGCTGGGCCGCACAGCGCTACCCGTCGCTCTTCATAGGCCTTCAGCCGCTGGACCCGGTCGATGATCTCGAGTCTGTCGGATTCTCCGAATCGGGCCGGAGACGGGACTTCCGCGGTTACCCGGCACTGTGTCTTGTCGCGATCAGGTCACAATGAGGGCAAGCGCCCCGAGCCGCTGCCCGACCTCCGGTGGCCTGACCGGACGGTTGCCATGTTGACAGCCCCGAAATCCAGCCCACGATCCAACGAACGACAGCGGAGACCCGCGTGAAGCGCCACGACCTGGTCATAGTCGGTGGCGGAACTGCGGGGTTGGTTTCCGGGATGGTGGCCGGCTGGGCAGGTGCTCGCGTGGCGCTGGTCGAGGCCGAGCGCACCGGGGGCGACTGTCTGTGGACCGGCTGCGTGCCGAGCAAGAGCCTGATCGCCGCCGCCGATCTTGCCCAGCGGATCAGGGAAGGCGCCGCACTCGGAGTATCTGCCGGCGAGCTCGCTGTCGACTTCCCGAAGGTGATGACTCACGTCCACGCGAGCCAGGAGCTGATCGAACCCCATGATTCCCCGGACCGCCTGCGAGAGGCCGGCGTCGAGTACGTGGAGGGCCGCGGCCGCTACCTGGGGCCGGGCAGGATCGACGTCGACGGCACCGAGTTCAGGTGGCGTACTTCGATCGTCGCGACCGGGTCCCGGCCCGCGCTGCCGCCGGTCCCTGGCCTGGCCGCATGCGACCCCCTGACCAGCGACACCGTCTGGGACCTGACCGAACTGCCGACCGGCTACTCGTGCTCGGTGGCGGTCCGGTCGGTTGCGAGCTCGGCCAGGCCTTCTCGCGACTCGGGTCCGACGTCACGATCATCGAACGCGAAGACCGCCTGCTGCCGCGGGCGGACCCTGAGGTCTCGGACCTGCTCGAGCAGAGCCTGAGACACGAGGGCGTGGACATCTGGCTCGGCACCCGCGCCGGATCATTCGTGGCCGGTCCGGGCGGATCCGTCTCGATCGAGGCCGTCTCCCCACAGGGACGGCTCGGGCTGGATTTCGACCGCGTGCTCTCGGCGACCGGCCGCAGCCCGGCGATCGAAGGCATCGGCCTCGAAGGGCTCGGGGTGGAGTTGGGGCCCGACGGAGCCGTGCTCACCGATCGGCGGCTGCGTACGACGGCGCCCGGCGTGTTCGCGGCCGGCGACGTCACCGGGGTGATGCCCCACACCCATGTCGCCGCCTATCACGCTCAGATCGCCACCGTCAACGCGCTCTTCGGGCTGAGGCGCAGGGTCGATTACCGCGCCGTTCCACAGGTGACCTTCACCGATCCCGAGGTCGCGGTGGTCGGCCTGTCCGAGGCGGAAGCGAGGGCGAAGTGGGGTTCGAAGGCGACCGTAGTGCGTCACGAGCACAGCGATCTCGACCGGGCGATCACCGCCGCCCGTACCACCGGTTTCGCAAAGCTGGTCGGGGACAGCCGCGGCAGGCTGGTCGGCGCGACGGTCGTCGGCCATTCAGCCGGCGAATCGATCGGCGAGATGGCGGCGAGGATATCGGGCCGGCAGAAGATCGGCTCGATCTCCAGCGACGTCCACGCCTACCCCACTTTCAGCGAGGCGGCCGCCCGCGGTGCCGACGAGTACCGGCGCGAGCGCTTCCAGGACTCGGCGGCCACCAGCCTCACCCGCCCCGTGCTGGCCCTGCTCCGGAACCTCGACCGGCGCGGCCGCGGCTGAGCGCCGCCGCGCACCGGGTCAGCCGGATCTTCGGAGGTAGCCGATCACTCCCTCGGCCACCGGACCCGGTGGGCCGGGCCACGCGGCGTTTTCCGGCGGCTCGAGCTCGCCTCCGTCTATCCCGAGACGCCGCAGCGCCTGAACTGTGCGTCTGAGCGTCGCCAGTGCGCGGTGGCACTGAGGGCAGAGTTCCGTGTGCCGGTCTACGCGCTCTCGCTCGCGGGAGTGGAGTTCACGGTCGATGTAGGAGGAAAGATGCCCCTGAGTCCAGCGGTGATCCCTCATGAACAGCCATCTGCGGAAGAAGTCGCCGATCACCCTCCCGCCTCCGCGAAGTGCTCTTCGAGCGCCAGCCTGACCGCCTGCCGGGCACGGTGAAGCCGGCTCTTCAGCGCGCCCTCGCCGAGGCCCGCGATCTCGGCGGCCTCGGCGGTGGAGAAACCCTGCACGTCCCTCAGCACCAGCGGGATCCGGTATTCCAGCGGCAGGGCTGCGATCGCTCGTTCCAGCCCCATCCGCAGGTCCTTCTGCTCGAAACGGCTCTCGGGCGCCTCGCTCCAGTCGGCGGCCTCGGGTACCCCCTCCCCGTCGAGGGAGAGCTCCTCCCTCCAGCGGCCGCGCTTTTCACCGCGGCGCTTGGCTTCGTTGATCGCGATCCGGTAGAGCCACGTGAAGAAACCCGAGTCCTCCCGGAAGCTGGCGATCCCTCGCCAGGCCCGGAGGAAAGCCTCCTGTGTAACCTCCTGCGCCTCGTCACGGTCAGCGACGAAACGGCCCACGACCGAGCTGAGGCGGTCGGCATGGCGGATCACGAGCTGTTCAAAGGCCTGGCGGTCTCCCTTTTTCGAACGGCGGACCAGCTCTGACTCCCCGGGGTCGGTCGTGTGCGGCACACGCCAAACCCTGACAGGTGAAAGCAGTGCTTCAACCACGGGCCCGGATTTCCACATCGGTATAGAAGGCCGCGATGGCGAACCAGAACTGGTCGTCGGCCGCGATGCGCCGAAGCCGGCTCCCGGCCAACTCACCCTCGCATCGCCCGCCCGCCGAAATCCCAGAGCGAACCGGTCTGCGTATCGCGGAAGCGACCGGGCCCGTCGCCCGCCTCGAAGCTGAGTGGTCTACCGTCGAGCCGTCGGTCGAAGACCGCCGACGCACCGACCTCACGGCTGGAGGAGAATCCCCGCTTCATCGAGGACCGAGACGACGTCCGGGTCGTGGAACAGCACGACGGGCTTGCCGTCGACCCGGTCGTTCAGCGGAGCCTCCCGCCGCACCCGCTCGAGCGGGTAGACGACCGCCGACGCCTCTCCGGTCCCGATCGCGGTGACCCTGGTCTTGGCCGGCAGGCGGGCATCGGCTTCCTCGTCGAGCAGGAACGGTTGCGAGTCGGGGTCGTCGTAGCCAGGGTAAGGGCTGCTGCCGTAGTCGCGGTCGGCGCCCGTGTCGCGGGAGAGCACTGCGGCATCGCCGTACGTGCGCTTCGCCTCGCCCCAGGACACGATCCCCGTCGGCACGATCTCGAGTTCCGTGCCGGTGTACTCGCCGACGACGGCCTCGGCCGTCAGTTGCTGCCACCACGATTCGGTCTGGCGGTCGTACATGACCAGGTCCGACTTGCGCAGCCTTCCGGTCGTCCCGAAGTCGAGCACGGTGCCGTCGACAGTGCGTTCGAAGGCGACGGTCGAGTTGCAGAGCGGGCAATAGGTCACCGCGACCGGTATCCCGCCGACCTCGTCGTTGACGATCTCGTGCCAGACGAGGATCTGGATCGGGTAGAGGCGCGTCTCGCCACCTACTTCGAGCAGGGCGAGAGGTTCCCCTTCTTCGAGCCATTCGTCGGCTTCGTCGAGCGTTACGAACTGCGGGTCGTCGATCGAGGGGATCCCGTCCTTCGGCGGACCTCCGCCGATGAATTCGCTCAGAGGCACGCTGTGCTTCGAGAAGTCAGTACTCCATTCACTTCCGACCCCGGGCGGCGGAGTGTCCGGCCGGGCCGCATCGTCGCCGCACGACGCGAGCACGAACGCCGACAGGGCGAAGAGCGTGACAGCGGCCCCGGCAAGGGCGGAATGGCCTCGGAATCGTTCCTTCACACACCTTCAGACCCGCGGGTCAGGGTTTCGGTTCAGCCCGAGCGTTCCCCGGTGGTCCGATTCACGATGGGCCGTGAAGGATTCGAACCTTCGACCTTGAGATTAAGAGTCTCCTGCTCTACCAACTGAGCTAACGGCCCGCGATGGGCATCGGAGCCCCGATGCCGAACGGCAAGTATAGATTGACCGGCGCTGCTTCGCGTGCCTACGGCTGCGGTGCTGAGCCGCCCGTGCTGTCAGGCGTCCCGAGGCTGCCCAGCGGGTCCTGCAGTGACTGTCCGCCGTCCTGCTGGGCCTGGCGTTCCGCACGCCGGATGATGCCTCCGATTCGTTCCGCCTCGCGCTTTACGGCGTCGAGCTGGCTGTTGATCTGATTGCGCTCCGCGTCGTCCTGGGTCGAGGCCAGCGCCTTCTTGCGGGACTGTTCGGCCGCGTCGAACTGCTGCGCGTAGTACTGGTACTGGGCGAGGGTGACCAGGGCTCCGGTCGGCGCCGGTCCCTCCTCGTTGCGGAAGGCCTCTGCCGCCCCCTCCGCGAACAGCTCCTGGGCCCGGGCCGCATCCTTGATGTTGGCCTGGAACTGGGCCACGGCAGAACCCTGGGCAAGGCTGAACAGCGTGCCCGCAACCAGCTGGGCGACGGCCGGGTCGGGCTCGTTGCCGGTGGTCTTCAGGTAATCCTCCCAGGCCTGTGCTGCGAGGTCGTACTGCTCCTTCGCTGGCGCGGTCACCTGGGTACGGCCCTGGTCGTCGAGTTCGACCAGTGAGTTGCCGGCCGCAACCCTGGCGCGGATCAGCTCGGCCTGCGCGTTGGCGTTGTTCGGCTCGGTGGCGATGCGCTGCTCGATCCGCTCGGCTCGCTCGATGGCCAGGTCGGCTCCGTCCTGCGACACCGCACCGCTGCCGCCGAACGGATTGACTCCGCCGGGCAGTCCGATCACCAGGAGGCTGGCCGCCATGATCACCGCGAGCATTACGTAGATCACCTGAATCACGCGCTTGCGCTTGCCGCGCAGGTCGAAAAGCATCTGTCGTTCAGGTTCTTGGGACAAGCTCAGTTCTCCTGGGTGATGGGTTCGATCGATTCCCCGGCGCCGGCAGCGCCAAAGCCCCGAGCGAGCAAGATACTCAACTCGTAGAGCATTAGCAGCGGCACCATCTCGATCAGCATCGTGACCGGGTCCACCCCCGGCAGCGCCGCAGCGATGACCGCGATACCGAGGTAGGCATAGCGACGGTTCTTGCGAAGCTGGGCGATCGTGACGATTCGAAGGCGTACCAGGGCGAGCACGATCACCGGCACCTGGAAGACGATGCCTCCCGCCAGCAGCGTCGTGGCGAAGAAGGAGTAGTACTCACGGGCTCGGAGCTGGGTGCTGAACTGGTCGCTGTTGAAGCTGAGCAGGAAGTCGACGGCGGCCGGCATCACGACGAAGTAGGCGAACACGACGCCGGCGATGAACAGCGTCGGGATCGCGATCACCAGCGGCATGATCGCGCGCCTTTCGCGCGGCGAGAAGGCGGGCAGGACGTAAGCGAATATCTGGAAGCTGATGAACGGTGCCGCGACGATGATCGCCGCATACAGGCAGACGGTCACCGTCGTCATGAAGGCCTCGGCGGGCGCCAGCACGATCAGCTGCCGGTCGGCTTCGGGCAGCGGGGCCGCAGCTATGTCGAGGACCACGCTGCTCTGCCAGAAGCAAAGCGCGAAGGCGAGGGCCAGGGCGATCAGCGAGTAGATGATGCGCGAGCGCAGCTCGTCGAGGTGGTCGACGAGGCTGACCTCCTCGTCATGCCGTATCGGCTTCAGCCTGGCCAAGCCGCGGACCTCAGTCGCGCCGCTCGGCGACCACTTCACCGTCGACCTGTTCGGCCTCCGGTCGAGTCTCCGAGGGCTGGACTTCGGTCACTTCGGGATCCTCGGCCGCGGCGGCCTCGGACGGCGGCGAAGGCGCGGTCAGCTCGACCGGCTCATCGTCGTCCTCGTCATCTTTGCCGGTGACCGAGTCGCCGATGCTGCTCACGCCCTCGCGGAATTCGCTGATCCCGCGACCGAGCGATTTGCCCAGCTCGGGCAGCCGTTTCGGCCCGAAGACGATCAGCGCGATCACGAGGACGATCGCGATCTCCAGTATTCCCACGTTCGGGACCATCAACGAATCGTAGCGCTCCGCCGTCGCTGAGCGGAGTAGCTACTCGAAGTTGAGGTAGTAGCGCGAGGCCGTGGGCTCGGCCTGGCCCTGGTACTTCGACCGGTTCCCGCTCTCTCCGTAAGGGATGTCGACCGCGTGGTCCATGCGCATGAAGGAGAGCTGGCCGATCGGCATGCCGTGGTAGATCGTGATCGGCAGATTCGCGACGTTGGAGAGCTCGAGCGTGAGGTTGCCGTGGAAGCCGGCGTCGACGAAGCCGGCGGTCGAGTGGATCAGCAGGCCGAGCCGGCCCAGCGAGCTCTTGCCCTCGAGTCGGGCGACGAGGTCATTCGGCAGCGTGACCCGCTCGAGCGTCTGCCCGAGCACGAACTCGCCCGGGTGGAGGATGAAGGCTTCGTCTTCCCCGGTCGTGACCAGTTCGGTCAGGTCCTCCATCGGCTGCTTGACGTCGATGTACGGGTAGCGGGAGTTGTTGAAGACGCGGTAGCTCGAATCGACCCTCAGGTCGATGCTCGACGGCTGGACGAGGTCTTCTCGGTACGGGTCGATGACGATGCGCCCGGATTCGATCTCTTCCCGGATACTCCGGTCGCTTAGAACCATGACGGCGCAGTATTCCAGAAGCGGGGGCGGCCGATGGGCCGGCCGGCGGCGCTCAGCTGTAGCGCAGCACGACCCCATCCGCGATCAGCTCGAGCAGTCGCGCCTGCTCGGCGTCGATGCCGGACCCTTCGAGGCCCTCTTTGGCCTCTTCGATCAGGTTCGTCGCACGGTTCCGGACCTCCGCCAGGGCGCCGGTACCGGCGATGCGGTCGCACAGCCGGGCCGCGGACTCTTCGTCGAGGCGACCCAGGTCGGCGTCCGCCAGGGTCGGGTCCGACTCGACCGCGGCGATCAGCGGCAGGGTCACGGTACCGTCGAGCAGGTCGGTGCCGCGCGCCTTGCCCGTGCGTTCGACCGGTCCGGAGATGTCGAGAACGTCATCAAGCATCTGGAAAGCCAGGCCGATCCGATTGCCGAACGCAGCGAGTGCGCCGGCCTGGTCCGGATCCACCGACGAGCGGCCGAGGACGCAGGCGGCGGCGAACAGCCTGCCGGTCTTGAGCCGGCAGCGCTCGAGGTACTCGTCTTCCGAGAGGCCGAGGTCGAAGGCACCGCGCCGCTGCATCAGCTCGCCGCGGGCCAGGTCCACCGCCGTGGCACTCAGCTCGGCGATTGCCGCATCGTCCCCGGCGTCGGCCAGTACGGCGAAGGCGGTCGAGAACAGGCGGTCGCCCAGCGCGGTCGCCTGGCCGCGCCCCGAGCGGGCGAAGACGGTCGGCCTGCCCCGCCGCAGCGGTGCCCGGTCGAGCACGTCGTCGTGAACGAGGCTGGCCATGTGGATCAGCTCGACCGCAACCGCCGAGCGGATCGCGGCAGGTCCGGCCTGTGGACCGGCGCAGAGCAGGACGAGCATCGGTCGCATTCGCTTGCCACCGGCCTTCAGCGTGGCGACCGCGTCGCCATCCAGCGGGCCTTCCCCCTCGACCGCAGCGAGCAGGTCCCTCTCCACCGTTGCCAGTCCATTCGGCAGCCAGGTACCCGCGCTCTCGAAGACCGCCGTCACCGGTTCCGGGGCTGAGCGCCCCGGGTTCACTTGACCGCGGAATGCAGCGCGATGATGCCACCCGCCATCAGCGTCCACCGCACATGACGGAGTCCGGCGCGGTCCATGCGCCCGGCGAGGGCTTCGGCGTCGGGGAAGCTGCGCACCGACTCGGGCAGGTACTCGTAGGCCGACGGGTCGCCGGCCAGCTTGCCCAGGACGGGCACGATGCGGTCGAACCACAGCCCGAAGAAACCCTTCAGCGGCTGGCGTCGCGGCTGAGTGATCTCGAGGATCACGAGACTGCCACCCGACGCCAGCACCCTGCGCATCTCGTTGATCCCCCGGTCGAGATCGGCCAGGTTGCGTGCCCCGAAGGCGATCGTGACCGCGTCGAAGGACTCGTCTTCGTACGGGAGGTCGAGCGCATCGGCCCACTGGAATTCAACTGCGGCGGACCCTGCCGGGGTCGGCTTGGACGAAGCGATGTCCAGCATCGGGCGGGAGAAGTCGGCGCCGATCACGCTTCCTTCCGGACCGACCCTCTCGGCCAGCGCCAGGGCGACGTCGCCCGTCCCGCAGCACAGGTCGAGTGCCGACTGCCCGGGCCCGAGCCGTGAACGCTCGGCCGCACGGGCTCGCCAGGTCCGGTCGAGCCCGGCGGTCATGACCCGGTTCATGCGGTCGTAGACACCGCTGATCCGGTCGAACATCGAGTTGACCTGGCCGGCGAACTGCTCGTCGCCCCTGCGGGGAGGAGCCTCGTTCAAAGCTGCCTCTAGTCGAGCGAAGCCAGGTAGTCGGCCACCTGGTTGAGCTTCTTCTCGCCGAGGCCGTCATAGGCGGGCATGATTCCCGGTCCGACTGCGACCGAGCGCTTGATGGCCAGGCGTGGAACCATCGATCCGATTTCCGTCAGGTCGGGTCCGAGCCCGCCCTCGGCCCCGTTCTCGCCGATCGCGTGGCAGGCGAGACACCCCTCCTGGGCCACGATCTGGCGGCCCACCTCGTACTGCGGCTCGGTTTCGAGCTCGATCTCCGAAGGTGAGCCTGCGGCGGCCCCGAGGTAGGTGAGGTAGGCCATCGCAACTATGACCATGACTCCGCTGATGCTGGCGATCGGACGCTTCCAGGGGATCCGCTCGGGACCGCGGTCGTAGAACGGCAGGAGGATCAGCAGGACCATGCAGATCGTCGGCACGCCGACCGTTGCCACCGGGACGAGTTCGGGGGACTTGATCACCTTCAGCAGCTCGAAGAGGAAGAAGAAGTACCACTCGGGCCGCGGCACGTATGTAGTCGTGGTCGGGTCGGCCTTGGGTCCCTGCTCGGCGCCCATGACCAGCGACATGGCCACGAGCACGGCCGCGACCAGGACGAACATGACCGAGTCCTTCATGATCGCGTAGGGGAAGAACGCCTTGCCCTTCTTCTTCAGCTGCTCGTATTCGCGGAGGTACTCCTCCTTCTCGCGGCCGTTCACGCGTTCACCTCCCCGCCGGATTCGGCATCGGGCTCATCGCTGACCTCCACGGCCGGCTCGGCTGCCGCAGTCTCGTCGGCAGCGCTCTGCCCGGGCGTCGGTTCGCCGGTAACTGGCTCATCCGCCGTCGGCTCGTCCACGGCCGGCTGGTCGGGACCTGCGCCATTCGTGACAGCGCCGTTGCCGGAACCGTTCATCTCCGGGGAAGGAACGCCGGCAGGGACCATCTCGACCGGCCTCGCGCCCTTCGGCCTGGCTGCCTTCACCCACGGAGGGGCGGTCGTTCCGAGCTTGACGACGAGGAAGAGATGGACCGCGATCAGCCCGCCGATCAGACCCGGCACGAGAAGCATGTGGAGCGCGTAGAAGCGCGAGAGGGTGGTGGCACTGAAGTCCGGCCCGGCCCTGAGGAAGTCGGCCAGGTACGGCCCGACGACCGGGCCCGAGGCGGTGATGTTGTTGGCGACGATGGTCGCCCAGAAAGACCTCTGGTCGAACGGAAGCAGGTAGCCGGTCAGGCCCATCACCATGGTCAGGACGATCAGCACCACACCGATCACCCAGTTGAGCTCGCGCGGGTACTTGTAGGCGCCGAAGAAGAAAGTGCGTGCCATGTGGAGGAAGATCAGGATGATCATCAGGCTGGCGCCCCACTTGTGCATGGAGCGCACGAACTCGCCCATGAAGACGTCGTTGGTCAGGTGGGTGATCGACGCGTAGGCCTCGGTCGGCGAGGGCGTGTAGTACATCGAGAGGAAAACGCCGGTGATTGCCTGCATCGCGAAGATGAACATCGTTGCCGAGCCGAGCGTGTAGAACCAGTTGGTGCCCTTCGGCACCTTGCGCGTCAGCAGCGCCGTGTAGATGCCCGAACCGTTGACCCTCGTGTCGACCCATCCCGCGGCGCCGACGCCGCCCTCGGCCGACTGGTGGATCGCCGTTTTCTTCAGCGCGGCACGCTTCTCGGCCTTGCTCGGTCCGGTCTCTTCGACGGTCTCGACGGAACCGTTGCCGTCGGCCGAAGTCTTCTTGCGCGTGGGAAGCTTCATTCAGATCAGCTCGGCGGGGGCGGGGTCGAAGGACGGGGCGGGTACAGGTACTCCCAGATTCCGCCGGTGAACTCGCCGGGATCGCGGACGCGCACGGCCTTGAGCTGGTTGGTCACGCTGAAGCGCGGGCCGAGCTCGACCTTGCCGTCACGGACTCTGGTCTGGAAACGGTCGAGCGGCCGCGGCGGCGGTCCGCCGATGCGCTTGCCCTCGAAGTCGTAGACGCCACCGTGACACGGGCAGATGAAGTTGCGGGCCGACTGGACGAAGCGGACCGGACAGCCGAGGTGGGCACACCTGGTCGAGATCGCGATGTACTCGTCGGCTGACTCGCCTTCGATCTCGGCCGAGCCGCGACGCACGTAGGCCGTCGTCTTGCCGACCTCGCCGATGCCGACGGTCTCGGTGAATACGACGGGGCGATAGGTGTCGTCGGTGAAGTCGTCGACCGTACCGACCGCTTCCCACCGCTCGTCGTAGCCGGTGAAGACCGGAGCCAGGGCGAAGGCGATGGTCGGCAGGACGACCACGGCCCCGGCCCCGATCGCGAGCACCTGGCTGCTCACTATGAAGGCGTTGCGCCGGGTGACCGACTCCCCTTCGAAGTAGCCACGGGACTTGGCCTCGGGAAGCGGGACGCGCGGGCCGTCGGCCTTCTCGGACTCGGGGTTGTTGTTCTGCTGGTCTGACAAGTGCTGGGGAAATAAAGGACTTCTAAGTATCGCTCTGGAAGTGTATTGCCTCGCGCACTTCGGCGAGAATCCGACCGAGCCCGTTGGATTTGGCCCGGGCCGTCGTCCAGTCGTCGAGGGCCTGCGCGGCAGCCCGGTTTCCCCCGGAAAGCCCGGCCCGGAGGCGCTCGTATTCACCGTCCCAGCCGCATGAGAGAGCCATGATCGTCGCCACCCACATCGACTCCGCCTCGTCCCGGAGGTCCTGGGAGCGCAGCTCGGCGGCGACCCGGATCAGGTCCGACAGCAGCCCCACCGATTCGACGTCGTCGAGCCCGGCGAGGGCGCTGATTCCGATCGCGTAGAACAGGTCGCCGGCCAGCAGCGCGAGGTCGGAGTCGGGCCGGTCGAGAATCCTCGAGGTCTCGTAGTGGCACAGGTAGCCCTCGCGGACCGCCTCGACAACGAAAGAGTAGGCGCCCGGGGCGCCGGCGGTCCTCGTGCCGGCCGCGACCAGCGCGGCCAACGGGGGTCCGGCCGCCGGCTGCCCCGGCACGACCTCCAGCGGCGGGCCCTCGCCGGCCGCCCGCTCCGCGAGAAGCAGCAGCGCTTCGCTGCCGGCCGGCGAAGCCGCCGTGCCCGAGCTGCCGGTCCCGCTCACCGGCCACCCCCGGCAGGCCCGGGCGTCGCGGCCCGCTCCAGCGCTTCGGCCGCTGCCTCGAGCGTCATTTCGATCGCCTCGTCGTCGTGGGCCAGCGAGACGAACCATGCCTCGAACTGCGAGGGCGGAACGTAGATGCCACGGTCGAGCATGGCCCGGCAAAACCTCGCATGCCGTTCGAGATCGCCCGCCGCCGCGTCGTCGAAGTCGCGGACCGGCCGGCCGGTGAAGAACAGCGTGACCAGCCCCGGCACCGAAGACACCTGGAGTCCGTGCTGCGAGGCGATGTCGCCGAGGCCGTCGGCCAGGCGCCCGGTCAGCCGGCCGAGGCGGGCGTAGGCCTCCTGGTCGAGCCTGTTGAGCGTGGCGAGCCCTGCCGCCACGGCCAGCGGGTTGCCCGAGAGCGTTCCCGCCTGGTAGACGTCGCCGGTCGGCGCGAGCCTCTCCATGTGCCGGCGCGGCCCGCCGACTGCGGCCGCCGGCAGCCCTCCCCCGATGATCTTGCCCATCACCGTCAGGTCGGGCCGCACCCCGTAGAGCTGCTGTGCCCCGCCCCGCGAGACCCTGAAGCCGGTGATCACCTCGTCGAAGACGAGCATCGAACCGTTGCGGTCGCAGAGCTCGCGCAGGTGATTCAGGAAGCCCTCTTCCGGAGGGACCACGCCCATGTTGGCCGGCACCGGTTCAACCAGCAGTGCCGCCACTTCGTGGGAATCGAGTGCGGCGGCGACGGCGTCCGGGTCGTTCCACGGGACCACGACCGTGCCCGCCGCGACCGATGCCGGGATGCCCGGCCCCGACGGGATGCCCAGCGTGGCGACGCCGGACCCGGCTTCGACCAGCAACGCGTCGCCGTGGCCGTGGTAAGCGCCTGCGAACTTCACGATCGTCTCCCGGCCGGTGATCGCCCGCGCCAGGCGGACCGCCGACATCGCCGCCTCGGTCCCGGAACTCGTCATGCGGATCATCTCCACATGCGGCATGCGTTCGACCACGGCTTCGGCCAGCTCGACCTCGCCTTCGGTCGCGGCCCCGAAACTCGTGCCCCGGGACGCCGCCCGGCCCACCGCGTCGAGAACGCCCGGATCGGCGTGGCCGAGGATCATCGGACCCCACGAGCACACCCAGTCGATGTAGCTGCGGCCGTCACTCCCGGTCATCCGGCAACCGGCGGCGCTCTCGATGAACACCGGCTCGCGACCGATCTGTCGCATCGCCCGGACCGGCGAGTTGACCGCTCCCGGCAGCACGCGCCGCGCGCGCTCGAAGAGACCCTCTTCGTCGCCGGCGTCAGCTGTCACGGCCGAGCCACTGCGCCGCATCGCGGGCGAAGTAGGTGACGATGAAGTCGGCGCCGGCCCGCCGGACCGAGACGAGCGACTCGAGCACCGCCTCGCGCTCGTCGATCCAGCCGGCCGAGGCCGCGGCCCGGATCGCCGAGTACTCACCCGACACCTGATAGGCGGCGACCGGAACCCCGGCCTCGTCGCTGACCCGGCGCACGACGTCCAGGTAGTAGCCGGCCGGCTTGACCATGACCGCGTCGGCGCCCTCCTCAACGTCGAGCAGCACCTCGCGGATCGCCTCATCGGCATTCGAAGGATCGAGCTGGTGGGAAGCGCGGTCACCAGACGCCGGCGCCGAACCCGCGATGTCGCGGAACGGGCCGTAGAAGGCCGAGCGGTACTTGGCCGCGTACGAGAGGATCGCCACCCCGGAGTGGCCCTCTTCGTCGAGCTGGTAGCGGATCGAGCCGACCCGGCCGTCCATCATGTCGCTCGGTGCGACGACGTCGGCCCCGGCCTCGGCATGGGAGATCGCCACCTTCGCGAGCAGCTCGACGGTGACGTCGTTGTCGATCTCGCCGTCCCTGACGAAACCGCACTGGCCGTGGTCGGTGTACGCGCACAGGCAGACGTCGGTGATCACGACCAGGTCCGGGTGGGCCTCCTTCAGCGCGCGCACCGCCATCTGCACGACGCCTTCGTCGTCGAAAGCCGCCGAGCCGGCCTCGTCCTTCTCGGAGGTGCTTCCGAAGAGCAGGATCCCCGGCACGCCTGCCGCCACCACCTCCCCCGCCTGTTCGACGAGCTCGGCGATCGACAGGCGTTCGATTCCCGGAAGCGATGCGACCGGCTCCCTGATGCCGGAGCCCGGCACGACGAACATCGGCTGAATCAGGTCGGCCGGCCCCAGCGAGGTCTCGCGGATCAGCCCGCGCAGGGCTTCGGTGCGGCGCAGGCGGCGAAGGCGTGTCGAGGGAAAGCCCATCCGTTCGGAGTCTACGGCTGCCGGCGAGCAGCGTGGCCGGGAGCCACGGCGATGCGCCGGTAGTCTCGTCGCAGTGAAACTCCTGTTCATCGGCGACGTGGTCGGCAGTCCGGGAAGGCGCGGACTGTCATCCGCGATGCCCGGCCTGCGTGAGCGCTTCGAGCCGGACCTGACCGTCGTCAACGGCGAGAATTCGGCCGGCGGCATGGGCATCACCTCGAAGACGGCCGACGAGCTCTTCTCGATCGGTGCCGACGTGATCACGCTCGGCAACCACACATACCGCCACCGCGACGCCTACGAGTACCTCGACCGGACGGACCGCATCATCCGCCCGTCGAACTATCGCCGCGCCAATCCCGGGCATGGGCACACTGTCGTCGAGGCGGCCGGAATGCGCGTGGCGGTGGTCAACCTCAGCGGGACGGTCGGCCTCACTGCCGCGAGGTCGCCTTTCGACGAGGCCGACCTGCTGCTCGATGAACTGGAAGGGAAGAGCGACGCGGTGGTGGTCGACTTCCACGCCGAAGTGACCAGCGAGAAGGTCGCGCTCGGCTGGTATCTCGACGGTCGCGTCGCCGCCGTGCTGGGCACCCACACCCACGTACCGACGGCCGACGGCAGGGTGCTGCCCGGCGGAACGGCTTTCATCAGCGACGTCGGCATGACGGGTTCGAGGCGAAGCGTGCTCGGCGTGCGGGTCGAACAGGCGATCGAGCGCATGCGCACCGACATGCCGGTGCGCTTCGAGACCGCGACCGAAGACGTCTGGGTGATGGGGGCGGCCGTGGATGTGAACCCCGACGGACTCGCCGACGCGATCGAGCCGTTCATGCTGCCCGCGACCTGAACCCGCGAGACCGGGCGGAGCGGCCTCAGACGGCGAAGTGCTTGCGGATCACCGGGGCGACGTCCTGCAGCGCCCACTGGTCGCGCTCGTCGGCCGAAGCGGGCCCACAGCCGACGAAGAGCAGCGGGCCCTCCGAGTCCTCGCGCCGCAGCGATCCGTGGCTGCCCCCGCCGATGTGCGCGGCCCCTCCCCAGTCGAGGCACTCGTAGCCGAGCGCGGCCGAGATCATCAGGTCCCCCGAATGCGGTGCGCACATCGCCGAGTAGAGCCGGCCCAGCGCATCCGGATAGACGGGGGTATCGATCCGGCCGTGCTCGACCGACGCCTCGAGCGCCTCGATGTTGCCGTGGAGCATCCACTTGCGGCCGCGCCGGTCCTCGACCAGGTCGCTGTCCGCGGCCCGGCACCAGGGGTCCGAACCGCCGGCCGCCGCGGAAGCCGGCGTGAAGGAAAGACGCCTGCCGCCGCGCTCCACGCTGACCACGAGCCCTTCGACGCCGTCGTGGCCCGGGCCCTTGCGCACCAGCGGGCTGCCGTCGGGCCGCTCGAGCCAGCAGATCAGCTCGACGCCGTCGATCGACGCTGCGTGCTCACGGACCCGGCGATGGCGGACCGGGTTGTCCTGTTCCTCGAGGATGTAGATGTGTGCTGCCCTCGAGGTCGGGCTGACCGCGAGCTCTGCGGCCTCGGGCCGATCCTCCGATGCACGCAGGACGTCGAACCTGCGCGCCATGCCCTCGATGATCTCGAGTGGCTTGGCGACGTCTGTATGGGCGTGGTCGGCGAGAAGGATGAGGGCGTGGTCGGTCAGGAAACCGTCCATGCCGCCGGCCGCCCGGATCACGTCGGCCATGCAGAGGTCGGCCCTTTCGATCGAGGTGACCGAGGCCGTCGGCCCGTGGCGGTGGGAGTAGTTGTCGTTGTCCGGGAAAGACAGCATCATGAAGTCAAAACGGTTGCGGGAGACGAGCTCCGACGCACAGCAGGCCGAGTACTGGTCCCGCCGCCCGGGAACCGAACTCGGCTTGCACGGAACCGGCATCGACGCGTACAGGTCACCGTAGAACAGCTCTTTCGGGCCCCAGGTGCCGTACTCGAGGTTGAGCAGCCCGGATTCGACCACCTTGCCGGTGAGCCCCTGAAGCGTGACGTGGTGCCGGTGACGTCCGCGGTAGATCAGGAACGGCGTCGCGGCGGTCCGCAGGCCGGCATCGTCGAGCGACTCGAAGACGGTCTCGATCCCCGGGTTGAGGTGGGACAGGTTCATGTTGTAAACGAGGTCGTGGAGCGAGCGGAATATGCCGAAGGCGCGCGAAGCCTCGAGCGAGGATCCGTATTCGACGTAGCGCCGCTCGACCCGGTGGTACCAGTTCATGCCGCTGATCCAGTGACGCTCGGCAGCGACGCCCGTGATCATCTCGGCCGAGGCGACCGGCGTCACCGAAGGAAACGAGGAGACGCAATCCTCGATCAGGACGCCGCGCTTGACGAGGCGGCCGAAAGTCGGCGCCCGCCCTTCCGAGATCGCCTGGCGCAGCATGTCCGACCTCAGCGAGTCGACGTAGGCGAGGACCAGCTTCTTCTTCATTTAGCGCAGGACGCGCAGGCCCGCATGCTTGCGGTCGGCCCGGCGGTTGCGGGAGATCGCGAGCCAGACCAGGGCGACGGCCGGAATGACCGCGAGCGGCGGCAGCACGATGCTTGCCACGGCGATCACCAGGGCCACGAGGATCGTGATGAAGCCGAGGGCGGCGGTCCCGCCGCGACGCGTGGCCCCGGCGATCACTCCGCTGACCACGGCACACGAGAGGCCTGCGAACAGCGCGCAGAAGACCATCGAGAGCAGCGTCCCGCCGTCGAAGACCGCCGCGGCGAAGTAGCCGACGGCGAGCCCGATGACCGCCGAGAGCAGCGTCATCCGGCCCCGGGCTGAGCCTTCGAGGCCCGTGGTGCCGGCGAACATGCCGACCGCGATGCCGATTCCGGCCGCCAGGCAGATTGTTTCGAATGAGCTGATACCGGCAGAATAGAAGGATGGCCGCCCTTCCACCTCCCCGCCGCCCCCAGACCCGGGCCCGGGACCTCGAGCGCTACGCCGGCCTCTTCGCCCGCCGGACCCGGGTGATGAGGTCCTCGGCGATGCGCGACATGATGGCCATCACTGCCCGTCCCGAGGTGATCTCGCTCGCCGGAGGGCTGCCCGACACGTCGACTTTTCCTGCCGGGACTTTCGCTGAACGGATGGACCACATCGCGCGTGAATCGGTGGCCGAGGTGCTCCAGTACGGACCGACCGAGGGACTCCAGTCGATACGGGACCAGATCGCCGCCGTGATGGCAGAGGAAGGGACCCGCGTCGATTCGATGGACGTCACCGTCACCACGGGGGGACAGCAGGCGATCGACCTGATCACGAAGACCCTGATCGACCCGGGCGACATCCTGATCTGCGACGCGCCGACCTACCCCGGGGCGATTCCCACGTTCTGCTCCTACGAAGCCGACGTGATCCAGATCGAGTGCGACGACGACGGGATGAGGATAGACCTGCTCGAAGAGACGCTGGCCGAGCTCGCGGCCGGCGGCCGGCGGCCGAAGTTCATCTACTCGGTGCCGACCTTCCAGAACCCCGGCGGCGTGACGCTCTCGCTCGAGCGCCGGCGACGGCTGGTCGAGATCGCCCGCGAGAACGAGATCCTCGTCGTCGAGGACAACCCCTACGGCCTGCTGCGCTACGAGGGCGAGAGCCTGCCGACCCTGTACAGCCTCGACGGCGGCGCCTACGTCGCCTACGTCGGGACTTTCTCGAAGATCCTCTCCGCCGGCCTGCGCATCGGCTGGATCGTCTCACCCACCCCGATCCGCGAGAAGGTCGTGCTCGGCAAGCAGGCCGCCGACCTCTGCACCTCGACGCTGACCCAGCGTTTCGCGGCCGAGTACTTCGAGCAGGGACGGTGGCTCGACTACGTGGACGACCTGATCGGGATCTACCGGGGGCGACGCGATGCGATGCTCGGCGCGCTCGCAGAGTACTTCCCCCACGGGGCCACGTGGACGCGGCCGGAAGGCGGGCTCTTCGTCTGGGCGACCATGCCCGACGCGATCAACACCGAAGACCTGCTGGCGAAGGCGCTGACCAAGTCGGTCGCCTTCGTTCCCGGAACCTCGGCCTATGTCGACGGCCGCGGCGCGAGTTCGATGCGCCTGAACTTCAGCGGCGTGACCGAGGACCGGATCATCGAAGGGATCCGCCGGATCGGTGAGGCCGCCGGCGAGCAGATGTTCCTGTACGAAACGATGACCGGCGAGATCCCGCTTCCGCCGGTCGACGGACCCGACGGCACGCCGGGAGCTTCGCAGTGAAGGTCGCGCTGCTGCAGGGAGGGCGCTCTCTGGAACGGGGGGTGTCGCTGCGTTCCGGCGGACGCGTGAGCGAAGCCCTGCTCGACCTCGGCCACGAAGTCGAGGCGCTGGATCTCGGGCCGGATCTCGTATCGCGGCTTCAGGACCTGGCTCCCGACGTCGCCTTCATCGCACTGCACGGCACCGAAGGCGAGGACGGGACGGTCCAGGCGCTGCTCGAGCTGCTTGGCATCCCGCACACCGGACCCGGTGTCGCGGCCTGCCAGCGCTGCATGGACAAGAGCCTCGCCAAGTACATCTTCCGCGAGAACGGTATCCCGACCCCGGACTGGGTGACCTACAGCGAGGCCTCGATCCGGGACTTCGGCGCCGCCTCGACCTTTCCCCGCGCGGTCGAGACCGTCGGCCTGCCACTCGTCGCCAAACCCGCTTCACAGGGATCATCGCTCGGGGTGAAGGTCGTCACCTCCGAAGGCGACTTGCCGGCGGCCCTGATGACCGCCCTCAGCTACGACGACCGGGCGCTGCTCGAAACCTGGGTCAGCGGCCGCGAGCTCGCCGTGTCGGTGCTCGGAGACGAGGTGCTGCCGACCGTGGAGGCGATCCCGACCGGCAGCAATGCCTACGACTTCGAGGCACGCTACGAGATCGGCGGCGCCGAATTCGTCTGTCCTGCCGAGCTGAGCGAAGGGGCCGGCGCGGAAGTGACCCGGGCGGCCCTGCGGGCCTACGAGGCGCTCGGCTGCTCCGGCTTCTCCAGGGTCGACCTGATCCTCGGCGACGACGGACCCGAGGTGCTCGAGGTCAACGCGATCCCCGGGCTGACCGAGACGTCGCTGCTGCCGCAGGCGGCCGAGGCGGCCGGTGTCGGCTTCGACGAGATGGTCGAGAAGATCCTTCAGCTGGCGCTGTAGCCACCTGGCGCAGCCGGACTGCTCAGGAGCCCTGGAGGAAGTCCTCGGGGGAGATGTCGTCGAGGAAGTCCTTGAACTTCTCGACCACCTGCTCGTTGTCCTCCTCGCCCTGGTCGAACTCGATCGAGGACTCGTCGATGACCTCTTCGGCGACGAAGATCGGCACTCCGAGCCGGACCGCGAGCGCCAGCGCGTCCGAGGGCCGCGAGTCGATCTCGACCTCGCCATCGCCGGTCGAAATCGTGATGCTGGCGTAGAAAGTGTTGTCGCGGAGCTCAGTGATCGAAATCCGCTCGCACTTGCCGTCGACCTGGTCGAGGATGTCAACCATCAGGTCGTGGGTCATCGGGCGCGGGGTGTCGGCTCCCTGGAGCTTCATCAGGATCGCCGCCGCCTCGGGGTGGCCGATCCAGATCGGCAGGAAGCGGTTGTCGTCGGTGGTCTTCAGCAGCACGATCGGCTGCTTGCCGACCATGTCGAAGCTGACGCCGTAGATCTGCATCTCGCGCATAGGAGGCGATTATATGGAGAGGGCAAGGAGGCTCCGGCGAGAGGTTGCGCCCGCCGCTCGACGGGCCGGGCATGCGGGGCCGTAGTGGGCGATCCTGGATTCGAACCAGGGACCTCATCCTTATCAGAGATGCGCTCTAACCAACTGAGCTAATCGCCCGGGCAAAGATCGTGGATTCTACTGTGGTCGGCCGAGCTTGTCGGCCAGGCCTGCGACCTCATCGAAGTCCCCGGCGCTGATCTCGATCGTCAGACCCTCGGCCCGCGGCCGGATCCGAACCGGCATGTCGAGACCTACCTCGAGTTTCTCGGTCAGGTCCGCGATCGCCTCCTTCTCCTCCGACGTCAGCGCCGGGCCACGGCGCGAGGGCTTCTTCGAGCCGAAAGCTCTCGCTTCCTCCTCGGTTTTCCTCACCGACCAGCCGCGGTCGCGCGCCAGTCGGGCCAGCCGGCGCCGCCCGTCGTTGTCGGTCACCTGGAGCACCGCCCGCCCGTGACCTTCGCTCAGCTCGCCCTCTTCGAGCATCGCGAGTACGTCGTCGGGGAGGTCGAGCAGCCGGATCAGGTTCGATATCTGGGGCCGGCTGCGGCCGACGCGCCTGCCCAGGTCCTCCTTCGTCAGCCCGAGGTCCTCGACCAACGCCGCGCAGGCCCGGGCCTCTTCAACCGGGTTGAGGTCTTCGCGCACCATGTTCTCGATCAGCGCGACCTCGAGGCGGTCAGCCTCGTCGGAGTCGCGTATGACCACGGGGACGGTCTCCAGCCCCGCCATCTGTGCCGCCCGCCACCGCCGCTCGCCGGCAATCAATTCGTAACAATTGCTACTAACTTGCCTGACGATCAGCGGCTGCACCATCCCGCTGGCCAGGATCGAACCCGAAAGGGCCTCGAGCGCGGCCTGGTCAAAGCGGCGGCGGGGCTGGTCCGGGTTCGCCTCGATCTCGCTGACCGGCAGCTCGCTTACGTCGGGTCCCGACGGCTTGTCCGGAAGGATCGCCCCGAGGCCGCGGCCCATTCCGCGCCGCTCAGCCACGCGTCTGTACCTCGTTCGCCAGCGCGACGTAGGCGCCTGCTCCCCTCGAGGCCGGCGCGTAGTCGGTCACCGGTATCCCGTAGCTCGGCGCCTCCGCGAGGCGGACCGTCCGCGGGATCACGTTCCGGAAAACCTCGTCGCCGAAGTGCTCACGCAGGTCTCTCTCGACGTCCTGTGCCAAACGCGTCCTTTCATCATGCATTGTCACGACTATCCCGGACAGCCCGAGTCGCGGATTGAGTTCGCGCTGAACCGACGCCATCGTCGACCTGAACTCTGCCAGTCCCTCGAGCGCAAGGTATTCCGCCTGGACCGGCACGATCACACGATCGGCCGCGACGAGCGCGTTCACCGTAACCGGTCCGAGGGCGGGCGGGCAGTCCATCAACACGAAATCGAAAGCTTCTGCCACCTGTCCCAGCTGCTCCTTGAGCCGCAGGTTGGGCCGGTCGAGGCCGGGTAACTCGACCGCCGCGCCGGCCAGGTCGCGGCTGGCCGGCACGATCCACAGGTTGTGGATGCCGGTCGGCCTCGCCGCCTCGGACAGCGCTACCCCTCCCGAGAGCACCTCGTAGGCCGACGGCCGCGCGCTGCGGTCGAGTCCGAGTCCGACGGTGGCATTGCACTGCTGGTCGAGGTCGACGACGAGCGTCCTGTAACCCATCGATGCCAGTGCGGCAGCCAGATTGACCGTGGTCGTGGTCTTGCCGACGCCACCCTTCTGGTTGGCGACGGCGTAGATCAGTCCCACTTGAATGACCGGCTCGGTGACATCGACGAGCCAGCTTAACCCGTGAGCGGCCGCTTGCGGGCCATGCCCGGCCTGCGTGGCAGACCCGCCGGCGTGGGACCTGTCTTTTTCAGCACGTAGAGGTGCCGGATCCTGCTCGTGGCGAACGGCCTGACCGGCGCCACACGGTCGATTTCCATCGCCACGAGCCGCGAGACCGCGCTCAGCTCGTCTTCCTCGTCGATGTCGCGACCGCCCTTCCAGGCCACAAGCGTTCCTCCCGGTTCGAGCAGCGGCGAGGCGAGTTCGGCGAGAGCCGAAAGAGGGGCCACCGCCCTCGCGGTGGCGACCCGGTAGGCCTCGCGGCCCGCCGAAGCCGCGAGTTCCTCCGATCGTGAATGCACTGCCCTCACGTTCCTGAGCCCCAGCCTCTCGACGACCCTGCTGATGAAGTCCGTCTTGCGGCCCACCGAATCGACGAGGTCGAAGTCCGCCTGCGGCCTCGCAACTGCCATCGGGACGCCGGGAAACCCCGCTCCAGAGCCGATATCCACGACGCGACCGGGGTCATCCAGCTCTCTCACCATCGTCCCCGAGAGGCTGTCGAGCAGATGCACCTCGAGAGCCTTTCCGGGCTCCGTCACCGAGCTCAGCGAGGCCGGGTCCGCCTGGAGCATCTCCAGCATCGGAAGCAGGCGCTCAACCTGGGCGGGGTCGGCCTCGAAAGGCTCCGGCCCGCTCAATCGGCGAGCAGCGGCGCTACGACCACCCGGCGCTGGGGTTCGTCGCCTGCGCTGTACGTCTCGACTTCGGTGCGTTCCTTCAGGTATTCGTGAACGACGCGTCGTTCCCTTGCCGGCATCGGGTCGAGTTCGACCTCGTCGCCGCTGGCGACCGCCTTCTCGGCGGCGCGCTCGGCGCGCTCGGTGATCACTTCCTCCCGGCGCTCCCTGTAGCCGGCGGCATCGAGCACGACGCGCTTGCGCTCGCGAATGCCCTGGAAAGCCGCCTGGAAGCAGAGCAGCTGCAGGGCGTCGATCGTCTGCCCTCGTCGCCCGATGAGCAGTCCGTAGTCGTCTTCCCCCTCGACTGTGGCGACGATCGAGTCTTCGTCCTCTTCGATGACGACCGAGCCGTCGAGCTCGAGCTGGTCGAGCACGCGCTCGACCACTGCCCTGACCCTTTCTGCGGGCTCTTCAGGCCACTCGATCGGTTCCATGATCCCAGTCTACGGCGCTAGCGGCGCCGTTTCTTCTTTCGGGGCGGGGGCGGGGGCGGTGCCTTCACCGCGGTCGCAACCTGCGGGTCCAGCTTGGCCGGCGGCGGGATCACCTTGTTGACGACCGCCTGCTGGCCGATCGTCCAGAAGTTGGTCGTGATCCAGTAGAGGATCAGGCCGGCCGGGAAGCTGATGATGAACGGGATGAAGATGAAAGGCAGCGCCATCATCAGGATGCGCTGGTTGCGGTCGGCAGTGGTTGCCATGATCAGGCCCGAAACCAGCTGGGTAGCCACGTACAGCACGATCAGGGCGATCAGCACGCCACCGACGGCCTCTGCGGTCAGATCGGGGATGAACAGGAAAGACTCGCCGAAGCCGCCGAGCTGGCCCGTGGCCGGATTCATCACCTCACCGCATGGGACCTCTGACTGGCCGCACATGTCTTCGCGCAGCGGCCCCCTGAGCGTGTAGAAGAGCGTGATGAAGATCGGCATCTGTGCCAGCAGCGGGATGCAGGAGGCAAGCGGGTTGATCTTGTTCTCCTGGTAGAACTTCATCATCTCCTGGGAGAGCCGCTGGCGGTCGTTCTTGTACTTCTCCTGGAGCTCCTTGATCTGGGGCTGGAAGGCCTGGAGCGCCCTCATGCTCTTGAGCTGCTTGTAGGTCAGCGGGATCAGCAGCGTGCGCGTCGCGATGGTCAGCGCGATGATC
Source organism: uncultured Solirubrobacterales bacterium (assembly GCA_963701635.1). Classification (GTDB taxonomy): domain Bacteria; phylum Actinomycetota; class Thermoleophilia; order Solirubrobacterales; family 70-9; genus 67-14. Next base: position 248,502 of record CAVPAU010000001.1, on the reverse strand, counting down.
GCGCCTCCCCAGCTCAGCCCCCAGTCGTGGAATGCCTCGAGCACCGCGTTGGCAATGTCGATCAGCGGCTGAAGGACGTTGGCGATGACTGTCAGGCCGATGGGGATCAATGCGGTTTGGATTCTCCGTGGTATTCAGCCGGGTCCATGGGCCCGACCCTGAATGTGAAATCTTCTCGCACGGGATCGAAGCCACCGTGGCTGAAGGGGTTGCAGCGCAGGATTCGCCAGCAGGCGAGAACTGTACCCCGAATGAGTCCGAAGCGCTCGATCGCCTCGGCCGAATAGACCGAGCAAGTCGGTTCGTACTTGCATCGGCGCGGCAGCATCGGTGAGATCCACTTCTGGTAGAGGCGGATCGGTGCGAGTGCCAGGCGTTTCACGTGGAACGCGCGCCTTCAGCGGATTCGCTGCCGGTCAACTCCCTGACGCACTCGATCGCTCCTTCCAGGCCGCGGTCTTCGATCACCTGGCCAACCGAAGCTCTGGCCACGAGCACGAAATCGTGGCCGGCCGACTCGCGGTCGACGCTGCTCCAGAAAGCCTCCTTGAGCACACGCTTGATGCGGTTCCTGGTCACCGAGTCGCCCAGTTTCTTCGATACCGACACGCCGAGGCGCGCATCGCCGGGCTCGTCGTCGCCTCTTTCGAAGCGGTAGAGCACGAGGTATCGCGTCGATTTGGACGAGCCGTCGCGATAGGCACGCCTGAAATCACCGCTGCGCGAAAGACGGCGGCGTCTGGGTGAACCAGAGCCGGAGCGCGGCATACTCAGACTGCGAGGCGCTTGCGGCCCTTGCGGCGACGGCGGCGAATCACGTCACGGCCGCCCTTGGTGCTCATCCGGGCCCGGAAGCCATGGGTTCTGGCCCGCTTGCGTTTCTTTGGCTGGTAAGTGCGCTTCATCGGAGCCGGGGAGTATAGGGGGCCGGGGGTCTTTCCGTAGGGCCCAGAACTTTTCTCCGCGATTTGCGGCGGGCCCGATCGGCACCCGCCAATGCCGATGTATGGTCGGCGCTTCGTTGCCTCCGAGACCCGGAGAACAAGTGGCGCCGCCGCAAGACCCAGTCCCCGAAACTAAAGACACCAGCGATTCTTCAGGCCAGGAGCCGGTTTCAGACCTGTGGAACTCCGTCAGGTCTCAACTCAGGGCGAGCCTGCCGGAATCGACATACAGAATGTGGCTGGCTCCGTTGAGGCCGGCGTCCCGGCGGGGCAACACCCTTTTTCTGGACGCGCCGGAGTCGGTGCGGACCTGGGTAGAGAAGCGCTACTCGGAATTGATCCTCCACTCGATATCGAAGGTCGAGTCTTCCATCACCGCAATCAGGTTCGACGCGCCGGCCTCTACGCGAGACGGCGGTCCTTCCGATCGACGCGCGGCGAACCCGACCCACGTCTTCGACCGGTTCGTGATCGGTCCTGGAAACCACCTCGCGCATGCCGCGGCCCTGGCCGTCGCCGAAGCCCCCTCAGAGGCCTACAACCCACTGTTCATCCACGGTGCACCCGGCCTCGGCAAGACCCACCTGCTCGGTTCGATCGCCAACTATCTCGCCCGTAACGTGCCCGAGCTGGATGTCAGGTACACCAGCGCCGAGGCCTTCACCGCCGAGTTCGTTTCGGCGCTACGGGAGAACGGTACGGCCGAATTCAAGAGGCGGTACCGAAACATAGACGTCCTGTTGATCGACGATATCCAGTTCATCGCCGGCAAACCGCATACCGAAGAAGAGTTCTTCCACACCTTCAACGCGCTTTACGAATCAGGAAGTCAGGTAGTGCTGTCCGCAGACCGCAGGGCCAACGAGATAACCACCCTGACCGACAGGCTCAGCGACAGGTTCGAGTGGGGTCTGACCGCCGAGATAACCGCACCCAACATGGCGACCAGGCTCGCTGTCCTGCGCCACCTGGTCACCGAGGCCGGACTCGAGGTCGTCGACCAGGAGGCCCTGACCATGTTGGCAGGCAAGGTCGAGACCAATCTCCGCCAGCTCCATGGTGCGTTGACCAGGACGGTCGCCGAAGCCTCCCTCGTGTCTGGCCAGGTCGACAGCGATCTGATCGCGAGGGTTTTCCCGGAGAGCCGCTCCGAGCCGCCTCACATGACCCCCGAGCGGATCCGCGCCATCACGGCGTCCTATTACGGGACCGATGCCGAAGCCCTCCAGTCACGGCGCCGCGACCGCAGGACCTCGACCGCCCGAAACGTCGCCATGTTCCTCACGCGTGAGATGACCGGGCTTTCCTACCCTCAGATTGCTCGCCTCTACGGGGGCCGCGATCATTCGACGGTGATCAGTTCGATCGAGAGGGTCACGGCGCAGATCTCGGTCGACCCCGAGGTCACGAAGGCTGTGGATTCCCTGCGCGCTACTCTCCACTCTCCTTCACCGGAAACCGGTTGAGGCGCCGGGCCGGTTGCGACAATCAACCCCTACCCACAGCCTCTTCGGGCAGAATCTGCCATCCAGAGCGAAAACCAGCAACTCCCCACCCTTTCCACAGGCCTACACCATCAATACTGATTACTGAATGAAGTTCTCTATCGACAACCAGGAGCTGTCCACCAAGCTCGCTCTGGCCGCGAGGACCGTTTCCACCGGCGGTGTAAACCCCGCCCTCGGGGGCATCCTGATCGAGGCCGAAGACGGTCGGCTCGCTTTCAGCTCGACCGACGGCAACATGAGCCTGCGAGTCCCCGTCCACGTCGACGGGGTGATCGAAGGGGAGGGCAGGGTCCTGTTGCCGGGCAGGCTGCTCTCCGACATTTCGCGCCTGCTCGGTTCGGGCAAGTGCGACGTCGAGTACCGCACCGCCGAACGCGACGTGGCGATCCACTCCGGCAGTTCCAACTTTCACATCCGCACGCTCAACAGCGATGACTTCCCACCGCTGCCCAAGGTCACCGGAGAGACGATAAGGCTGTCCAGGGAGTCTCTGATCGAGACCATCGACCTCGTGGCCCGAGCCGCTTCCAAGGACGACATGAGGCCTGTGCTGACCAGCGTCCAGGTGCTGGCCTCGGGGGATCGCCTGACCATGGTGGCGACCGACTCGTACCGCCTTGCGGTGAAGGAGACCTCGCTGAAGGAACCGGTGCCGGTTGATATCGACAAGAACATTCCGGCCCAGGCGCTGAAGGAACTCTCGAGGCTGCTGGCTGCCGGCGACTCCGAGTCAGTCAACCTGACTATCACCGATCGAGAGGTGATCTTCGTGGTCGACGGAGCCGTGCTCTCGACGACCACGGTCGACGGTCAGTTCCCGAGTTACCAGCAACTGTTTCCCGAAACCTATGAGCACGACGTCAGGCTTCCGAGGGACGAACTGCTCGAGTCTGTCAGACGGGTCAGCCAGATGGCCCAGAAGAACCGGCCGCTGAAGATCTCACTCACACCAGGTGAGATCACGATCTCCGCTGAGACCCCCGACCTCGGTGACGCCGAGGAGAAGTTGCCGGCGGCTTTCGAGGGAGAGGAACTCAGCATCGGTTTCAACCACGAGTTCTTCAAGGATGGAATCGAAGCGATCCACGGAGACGAAGTCATGTTGCGCCTGATCTCACCACTCAGGCCGGGCCTGCTCCAGCCGGTCGAAGGTGACGAGTTCCGTTACCTCGTAATGCCGATCCGCCTGAACGAGTAGCGCAGTGCTGATCACCTCGGTTGCGGCTGACCGGATCCGGTCGCTCGACGGAGTTGAACTCGACCTCGACCCGAGACTCACCGCGATCGTCGGGCCCAACGGTGCCGGCAAGACGAACCTGGTCGAAGCCACGTACTTCGGGCTGACCGGGCGCTCGTTCCGAACTGGCGACCGCCGTGATCTGATCCCGTTTGCCAGTACGTGGGCGCGCTGCCGCGTCAGCGTGCGCTCCGATGAAGCAGTGACCCACGAGTTCATGGCTTCGGTGAGCCGGGACCAGGGCAACCGGCTGAGCCTCGACGGAGCGCCGGTCGAGCGGGCCGCCGCCGCGGACTACCGTCCCATGGTCACTGTCTTCTCACCGGACCGCCTCGAGATAGTGAAAGGGCCGCCGGCCGTCAGGAGGGCCCATCTCGATTCCTGGATCGCAGCCCGGTGGCCGCGACGGTTCGACCTGCGGACGGCGTTCGGTCGCGCACTGGCGCAGCGCAATGCGCTGGTTGCGAGGATCGCCGGGGGAATGGCCGGCAGGCCTGAACTCGCTCCCTGGAACCGGCAGGTCGCGGCAACCGGAGCCGAGCTGACCCGATCCAGGCGCGAAGCCGTGACCGAGCTGACCGCACCCTACGTGCGTGCCGCGTCCGAACTGGGGCTCGAGGGTGAAAACGACCTGATCTACCGTGCCGCTTCGACTGACGATGCGGATGAACTCGAAGCGGGTCTGGACCAGCGGCTCGAAGCCGACCTGAGGCTCGGAAGGACGACATGGGGGCCACATCACGATGAACTGAGGCTCGAACTCGACGGGCGCCAGCTGCGGCGGTTCGGCTCACAGGGCCAGCAGCGGATCGGTCTGCTCTCGCTCTTCTTCGCGGAACGGGACGCATTGCTCGCTTCGGGGTCGACGCCGCCGCTGATGCTGCTTGACGACGTGATGAGCGAGCTCGACGCCGAGCGCCGCGGCCTGCTTGTCGAGCGCCTGCTCGAAGGCGGACAGAGCGTGATCACGGCCGCCGAAAGCGAACTGATCCCGGACCGCCCCGGTCTGAGCAAGGTCTGGATCGAACGACTGACCGCCGCTGCAACGGAGGGAAGTCCGAATGAGGGATGAGAGGGGCCGCAGCCCCGAACCCGAACCCGTCGCGCGGGCGCTCGGGGAGCTGAAGCGCATGATCAGCCCGGAAACGCCTCTGGCCGAAGCGCAGGCGGCCTGGCCGGCTGTCGTCGGAGATCGCATCGCCGCCGTGACAGAAGTGACGGAGGAGATCGAAGGGACGCTCTATGTCGACTGCAGGGAGGCGGTCTGGAGCCAGGAACTGACGCTGATGGAACCGCGCATCCGGGCTGATCTCGAATCGGCGATGTCGTCTCCGGGACCGCGGGAAATCCGATTTCGCACGGTTTCCTGACCGTATCTGCAGCAATTCCGTGACGGATTCGCAAAAAGTGGCCTATTTGCAGGGATTTTATAACCGGGGCTGACGTTTCGGTCCGAGCGTTACTGGTATTATGGGAACTTGAGAAATGGTTTTCCAGGGCTCTCTCCTGCTGGCGAGATCTGAGCTGCTCGGGGCCATCTACCGGCATTTGAAAGGCATAGTTGGCTGACAATACGAGCAGCAGTGACGCGTCCTACGGCGCGAAGGACATCACGGTCCTCGAAGGTCTCGAGGCGGTGCGAAAGCGACCCGGCATGTACATCGGGTCCACGGGTCCCCGCGGCCTTCACCACCTGGTCTACGAAGTAGTCGACAACTCGGTCGACGAAGCCCTCGCCGGCCACTGCTCCGAGGTGTCGGTCATGATCCTGCCCGACAACAGCTGCACGGTGCGCGACGACGGGCGCGGGATCCCGGTCGACACGATGGAGAAGGAGCAGCGGCCCGCCGCCGAGGTGGTGCTGACCGTCCTCCACGCCGGCGGCAAGTTCGGTGACGGGGGTGGCTACAAGGTGTCCGGCGGGCTCCACGGCGTCGGCGTCTCGGTGGTCAACGCGCTTTCGGAGAAGCTCCATCTGAGAATTCGCCGCGACGGGTTCGTCTGGGACCAGGACTACGAGCGCGGCCACCCCCAGGGTCCGCTCAGCAAGGGCGAGAAGACCAAGGAGACAGGCACCGAGATCACGTTCCTGCCCGACGACGAGATATTCGAGGTCGTCGACTACGACTTCAGCACCCTGGTCGACCGGCTGCGCGAGACAGCATTCTTGACCAGAGGACTCAAGATTAGCATCGACGACCGGCGCGCCGACGGCGAGAGCATCTCGTTCCAGTACGAGGGCGGCATCGAGGACTTCGTGCGCTACCTCAACCAGAACAAGGAAGAGATGCACGAGAAAGTCGTCTACTTCGAGGGCAACGAGGACGAGGGCGCGGTCGAGGTGGCCATGCAGTGGAACAGCTCCTACCAGGAGTCGATCTTCAGCTTCGCCAACAACATCAACACGCATGAGGGCGGAACCCACATGTCGGGCTTCCGTTCGGCCCTTACCCGGACCCTCAATGCATACGCGCGCGGCAAGGGGATCCTCAAGGAGAAGGACGACAACCTCGCCGGCGAGGACGTTCGCGAAGGGCTCACGGCGGTGATCTCGGTCAAGCTCCACGACCCCCAGTTCGAGGGACAGACCAAGACCAAGCTCGGCAACCAGGAGATCCGCGGCCTGGTCGAGGAGACCGTCAACCGCAAGCTGGCCGAGTTCCTCGAGGAGAACCCGGGCGAGGCGAGGCGCATCATCACCAAGGCGGTCGAGGCGTCACGCGCCCGCATGGCGGCCCGCAAGGCGAGGGACCTGACCCGCCGCAAGTCGGCACTCGAGAACTCGACGCTGCCGGGCAAGCTGGCCGACTGCACCGTGCGCGACCCGCAGCACGCGGAGATGTTCGTGGTCGAGGGCGACTCGGCCGGCGGTTCGGCCAAGCAGGCGCGCGACCGGTCCACCCAGGCGGTGCTTCCGCTGCGCGGCAAGATCCTCAACGTCGAGAAGAGCAGGATCGACAAGGTGCTCGCCAACAACGAGATCCAGGCGATGATCACCGCGATCGGGACCGGCATCCACGACGAGTTCAACATCGAGGAGGCCAGGTACCACAAGATCATCATGGCCACCGATGCCGACGTCGACGGGGCCCACATCCGCACGCTGATCCTCACATTCCTCTACCGGCAGATGCAGCCGCTGATCGACGCCGGCTTCGTCTACATCGCGAAGCCGCCGCTCTACAAGGTGAAGCGCGGCAACCAGGAGACTTATCTCGACAAGGAGTCGGAGCTCGAAGAGCTGCTCCTGCGGGACCGGTTCGACCAGTTCGAGATCACCGACTCCGACGGGAAGTCGCTGAAGCTGACGAGGGACCGCTGGCAGCGCTACGTGCGCCAATCGAAGGAGTACGAAGGCTGGTCGTCGGCCCTGCAGGCGGAGTTCGGCAACGAGGTGATCCGCTTCGTCGCCGAGTCACGCATCCTCGACGAGGCCGTGGTGACGATCGACCAGGTGCGCAAGGTGCTCAGCGACGTCGATCATGAGGACGACGTCTTCCGGACCGAGATCCTCGAGAGCAAGGGCGAGGACACGGTCGTCAAGGCAGTTCACAACAAGTCCGGCCTGGCCCGCAACCACGTCCTGCCGGCGCGGCTCTTCGAAGGTGAGGAGTACCGCCGCTTCGCCAACGTGCATGCGCAGCTGCTGTCCTCGATGGGCAGGCCGCCGTTCCGCGTCACGCTGAAGGACCGGGTCGAGGAGGCCGACGGCTTCACCGACATCCACCGGGCCGTTCTCGACCTTGCCAAGCACGGCGTACAGCTGACCCGGTTCAAGGGCCTGGGCGAGATGAACGCCGACCAGCTGAGGGAGACCACGATGGACCCTGCCAGCCGTACGCTTCAGCGGGTCACGCTCGAGGACGCGACCGCCGCCGACCAGATCTTCTCGATGCTGATGGGTGACCAGGTCTCGCCGCGCCGGGACTTCATCGAGACCTACGCCAAGGAGGCGAGCAACATCGATGTCTGACCGGACCGGGAACCGGCCCGACCAGGGGACGGGTAGCTGATGGCACTAGAAGCCCTGACCGGGCACATCGAGGAGCGCGAACTCGAACTCGAGATGCGCTCTTCCTACATCGACTACGCGATGAGCGTGATCGTCGGCCGCGCTCTGCCCGACGTGCGGGACGGGCTCAAGCCCGTCCACCGCCGCGTTCTGTACGCGATGCATGACCTCGGTCTGCAGCCCAACCGCCCCTACCGCAAGAGCGCCACGATCGTCGGCGAGGTGATGGGCAAGTACCACCCTCACGGCGACGCCTCGATCTACGACACGCTGGTCCGCATGGCGCAGGACTTCTCGCTGCGCTACCCGCTCGCCGACGGCCAGGGCAACTTCGGCTCGATCGACGACGACTCCGCCGCGGCCATGCGCTACACCGAGGCAAGGCTGACCCGGCTCGCGACCGAGATGCTCCGGGACATCGACTCGGACACCGTCGAGTTCGGTCCCAACTACGACGAATCCCAGCGCGAGCCGCTGGTCCTGCCGTCCCGCTTCCCCAACCTGCTGGTCAACGGTGCCTCAGGCATCGCGGTCGGCATGGCGACCAACATCCCGCCGCACAACCTGCGCGAGGTGGCCGGCGCGGTCGCCGCCTTCATCGACGACCCCGACATCGGGCTCGACGGCCTGATGGAGCACGTCAAGGGGCCGGACTTCCCGGGTGGCGGGATCATGGATCCGAGCAACATCCGCGAGGCATACGAAACCGGCCGGGGCAGCGTTCGCGTGCGTGGCCGCGTCCACTCCGAGCCGCTCAAGGGCGGCAAGGACGCGCTGATCGTCACCGAGCTGCCGTTCACCGTCAAGAAGGGCGGGGAAGCTGGCTTCATCGTGAAGATCGCCACGCTGGTCAGGGACAAGAAGCTCGACGGCATCTCCGACCTGCGCGACGAAACCGACCGCACCGGCATGAGGGTCGTGATCGAACTGAAGCGCGGCGCGGTGCCGAACGTCGTGCTCAACAACCTCTTCCAGAAGACCCAGCTCCAGACGTCGTTCGGCATGAACATGGTCTCGCTGGTGGACGGTGTGCCGCGCACGCTCGGCCTGCGCGACATGATCAGACACTACGTCGAGCACCAGCGCGAGGTGGTCACGAGGCGGACCCAGTTCAGGCTGAGGCGAGCCGAAGCCAGGGCGCACATCCTCGAAGGCCTGCTGATCGCGCTCGACAACCTCGACGCGGTGATCGAGCTGATCAGGTCATCTCCCGACCCGGACACCGCGCGCGACGGCCTGATCGACGAGTTCGAGCTCTCCCGGGCCCAGGCCCAGGCGATCCTCGACATGCGCCTGCAGCGGCTGACCGCGCTCGAGTCGGACAAGATCCGCTCCGAGCACGCCGAGCTGATGGAGTTGATCACCGAGCTGCGTGACATCCTCGGAGACGAGAGCCGCGTCTACGGGATCGTGCGCGAGGAGCTGCTCGAGCTGACCGAGACCCATGGCGACGAGCGCCGCACGTCGATCGAGCCGTTCGGCGGAGACGTCAACGTCGAGGACACGATCGCCGAGCAGCAGATGGTGATCTCGCTGACCAAGTCAGGCTACGTGAAGCGGATCGGCGTCGACTCGTACCGCCAGCAGCATCGGGGTGGCGTCGGCGTCACCGGGATGAACCTGAAAGAGGGCGACTACATCGAGCACCTCCACATCTGCTCGACCCACGACTACCTGTTGTTCTTCACCAATACGGGCAAGGTCTACCGCAAGAAGGTCTACGAACTGCCAGAGGGCCAGCGCACTGCGAGGGGCAGCGCCCTGGTCAACCTGCTGCCGCTGCGCGAGGGCGAGCGCGTCATGGCCGTGATCCCGACCCGGGAGTTCAAGGAGAACCGATACCTCGCCTTCGCCACGGCCCAGGGGCAGGTGAAGAAGACCGAGTTCACCGACTACAACACCCGCATCGAGGCCGACGGCATCATCGCGATCAAGATCCGCGAAGGCGACGAACTGGTCGGTGTGCAGCTGACCTCCGGCGAGGACGACCTGCTGCTCGTCTCGAAGTCGGGACACGCCAGCCGTTTCCACGAGGACCAGGCCCGGCCTATGGGCCGCGGGACCAGCGGCGTCAAGGGCATGAACGTCAGCCAGAAGGGCAACCGGGTGCTGGCCCTCAACGTGGCCCGCGACGATTCCGAACTGCTCGTCGTGACCGAAAACGGCTACGGCAAGCGCACGGCGCTGTCCGAGTACCCGGTGAAGAACCGTGGTACCAAGGGCGTACTGACGGCGAAGCTGACCGAGACGAAGGGCGGTCTCGCCGGAGCGCTGATCGTGCGCGAGCACCAGGACCTGCTGTTCATCACCGAGAACGGGATGGTGCAGCGGACCTCGGTCGAGGGGATCCGCAGGACCGGCCGTCCGACGCAGGGCGTCAAGGTGATGAACGTGCGCGAAGGCGACCGGATCAGTGCCGTGGCGCTCGTGGTCGAGTCCGACGCTGTCCCGTCGACCGGGCTCGAGGGTACGCCGGATCAGCCCGAGCTGCCGGAGGAGGGGGCCGGTGACTCGGGGGTCGAGGACCGGAGCGGAGTCGAAGAACCGGAGAGCACCGACTCCTGAGCGTCGGCCCTGGTGCTGTCCGCGCTGCCTCCGCGGTCAGCGGGCGACCGGGTAGGAGCCGAGGACCTTGACCGAGCCCGCCTTGTGCTTCAGGCCGGCCAGCGCCTCGCTCACGCCGGCGTCGGTATCCCGGCCCTCGACGTCGATGAAGAACAGATAGCGGCCGAGCCGCCGGCGCTCCGGCCTGGACTCGATGCGCGCGAGGTTGATCTCGCGCGTCGAGAATTCGAGCAGGGCGTCGACGAGCGCTCCCGGGTGGTCCTCTCCCAGTTCGGAGAATACGACCGTCGTCTTCCAGCCTCCTTGGGCTCCGTCCTGCGCGGCCCCCGCTTCCGCCGCCGGGTCGGTCCCGACCGGGGCCAGCCAGACGAAGCGCGTCAGGTTTCCCGGTTCGTCCTCGATTCCCTCGCGCAGGACCGTGCACCCGTAGATCTCCGCAGCGGTCGCGGGACCGAGCGCGGAGAGGCCCGGCTCACCGCGGCTGACCTCGCGCACCGCTGCGCTGGTGCTGTCGGCGAAGCGCAGTTCAGCTCCCGGCAGCTCTTCGCGAAGGAAGTGCGAACACTGGGCAAGCGGCTGCGGATGGGAGGTTACGGCGGTGATTTCGGCCAGTGGCATCGGCCGTGCCGCGATCAGCGCCGACCGGACTTCGTGCACGTACTCACCGACGATGGTCACCGAATCGGCCTCGGCGATCAGGCCGTCGACCGTATGTCGCACCGACCCCTCGATCGAGTTGTCGATTGGTGCCATGGCACGATCGGCGAGACCGGAGCCGATCGACTTGATCACCTCGCTGACGTTGTCGCAGGGCACGGCTTCGAAGCCGCCCGCCGCGAAACCGCTCGCGCGCACGGCTTCCTCGCTGAAGGTTCCCGCCGGGCCCAGGTAGGCGACTCTCACTGCTGCCTACTCGAAGGAGACGGTGTAGGTCGCCTCGTTGTTGTCGAGGACCTGTTCGCCGGGGACCGCAGCGACCGTGATGTCGAGCTGGACCTCGCCGCTCGGCGCCGGGGTGAGCAGGATCGACGCGGTGCCGGTCTCGCCGACCGCAAGCGACGGGATCGACTGGTCGAGGCCGCTGCCGCCGTCCACCGAAGCCGAGACGGTCACGTCGGACTCGTCGGACTCACCCTGGTTCTGGACCTCCACGTCGACGACGGGTTCGGTGTCGGCGGGGATGACCGTCGAGACCGAAGGATCGAGTGCGACGCCACCGATCGACACCGTACCGAGGCCGGTGCCGTGAATCCCGCCGTCAGCGGCCGGACGCGGGCCGCCACCCACGCTGCCGAGGGCCGACTCGACGTTGTCGGGATTGCCCCAGAAGACAGCGTCGGGTACGAATTCGCTGCGCGGCATCTCAGGGGCCGAAGCGCCGTTATTGGCGATCGCGTTGTCGATCGAATGGCGCGTGATCTGGTTGTAGAGCACGTCCGCGGCGGCCAGGATCTCCATCTGGCCGGCGATCGCCTGGATTGCCCGCTCCCGGCCTTCGTCACCGAGCGCGGTCGGCATCCTGGTCGCGATCGTCTCCATCGCGTTCGCCCTGAGCTGGTAGGTGAGCAGCAGCGTGTCCTGCGCCGATTCCATGTCACCAGGAGTGCTCAGCTTCTCGACGCGGCTGAGGAAACCGTCCATGGCGCTGCGGGCTGAATCCACCTCGCCGGTGAATTCCGTCACCGACAGCTCGCCGGGATCGTCGAGCAGGCCGAAGAAGGACTCGCCAAGCGTATTCGTCTCGTCGACGATCTGGGTTACGTTCGAGGCGTAGTCCTCGAGGGAGCGGTTCTTGCGGGCGTCGAGACACCCCCTGACCGCGAAAACGAGCAGCAACAGGACCAGGAGCCCCGCACCGAGGGCGATGCCGCGCCTGATCATCAGCTGGCGGCGCTCGGTCGAAGAGGGCCGGCCGCCGCCCCGGCCTCCACCGCCCGAGCGGCGGGTCCGCATCGTGCCGGTCATGCCCTCGCTGTCCCGGCTGCTTCGCGGGGGCTCGAGATCGTCTTGGGGATCGGGAAAATCCATGAGTTGGCCTGCCAGTTACTTTTCGGCGGGGCCAATCTATCCCCTTCCATGGGCCGGAGTCGTTTCAGCACGCCCGCTGCCACCCGGCGCCCATCAGCAGGTTTGCCGCCCCTTTTGGCGAATTCCCGTCCACGGATGATCGGCACGACGCTCATGAGCAGATTCGAGATCGAGGACCGCATCGGCAGCGGTGGTTTCGGCACGGTCTACCGCGCATGGGACCGGCGGCTGGAGCGGGACGTGGCCGTCAAGGTGATCGAGACCGACCGCGGCAGCGGCCCGAGGATCCGCCGGGAAGCCCAGGCGGCGGCACGACTGAACCACCCCGGCATCGTGACGCTGTTCGAGTTCACCCACCACGAGTTCGGACCCGAGGGAGGCCGCGCGTTCCTGGTCAGCGAGCTGATCGAGGGCGACACGGTCCGGGACCTGATCGACCAGCAGCTGCTCAGCGACCGGGAGATCGCCGAAATCGGTGCCGACGTCTGCGAGGCCCTCGACCACGCCCATGCTCGCGGGGTGGTGCACCGGGACATAAAGCCGGCCAACCTGATGCTGCCCCACCGGGACGGCGGCGCGCGGCTGATGGACTTCGGCATAGCCAGGCTGCTCGACGGAGACGACCTGACCGCCACCGGCGACGTTCTCGGCACGCTCTCTTACATGTCCCCGGAACAGGCTGAAGGCCTCGACGTGGGTCCGCCGGGCGATGTCTTTTCGCTCGCCCTCACCCTGTACGAAGCCTGGACCGGTGGCAACCCGCGCAGGCGGCTCACCCCGGGCGCGACCGCGCGCGCACTGGGCGAAGAAGTCCCTCCGCTCGGCGCGTCCCGGCCCGACCTTCCGGCCGCGCTGAGCGACGTGATCGACGCATGTCTCGACTTCGACCCGGAGTTCAGGCCCGCCATCGAGCAGCTCGGCACCGTGCTCGAGCAGAGCCTCGACCACCTCGACGACTCGGTTCGCAGAGCCGGCCCGTTGCCGGCAGCGGTGCGTTCGCCATTCGGCCGCGGTGACATCGACCCGGCCCGCGCCGGTGCGGCGGCCGTGGCCGGCGGCATGACCGCAACCGCGATGATCGTGTCGGGTCAGGCCGACGCCGGCTCCGTGGGTCTGCTCGCCCTCGCTGTCTCGATGCTCGCCCTGCTCAGCCCCCGACTCGGATTCGTCGCCGCAGGTGTCGGCCTTGCGGCCTGGCTCAACTTCGCTGCGGGCATGGGCGGTGCGGCGTTCGGCGCCGTGCTTCTGATCGCGGTCCCGGCCCTGGTGGTGAAAGGGTCAGGGCGCATTCTCGCCGTGGTCCCGCTCGCTCCGATCCTCGGAACCGTCGGCCTGGCTCCGGCCGTCCCGGCCCTGGCGGCGCTCGCGGCCCATCGCCGCGACCGGGTGACGGTTGCGGTCGCCGGCCTGACCCTCACCGCCCTGGCCGAAGCCGTCACCGGCCGGGGGTTGCTGTTCGGCCGTTTCGCGCAGGTGCCGTCGGGCTGGGAGCAGTCGGTCCCCGCCTTCCTTGAGGACCTCTTCTTTCCCGTAGTCACCTCGTCGACCTATCTGGTCGCCCTCGCCGTCTGGCTGGCGATCGCCGTCGTCCTGGGCGCGGTCGTGGCGAAGGTACGAGGCCGCCGCGGATCCCCACGGCCGCAGGTGATCACGCTTGCTGCCGTAGAATCCGAACGTGTCCCGAATGCCCAATGACCCGGAGACGGGCAGCCGAGGGGTGCGGCTGTGAGTCTCTTCCGCAACCTCGAGGCCCGTATCGAAGGGTTGGTGGAAGGGGTGTTCAGCCGTGCCTTCAGTTCCGAGGTCCAGCCGGTCGAACTCGCCCGGAAGCTGGCCAAGGAGATGGACTCGCACCAGACGGCATCGGTCTCGAGAGTCTATGTGCCGAACGAGTACACGGTCCACCTGTCTCCACAGGACCGCGAGAAGCTCGAGGGCTATGAGCGCGCGCTGGAGCAGGAACTGTCCGGCTACCTGCTGGAACACGCCCGGGCGCGGGGATACGACCTGCTGACCCGGCCCGAGGTCAAGTTCAACACCGACGAGCGCCTCAGGCTCGGCGAGTTCGGGATCCAGACGAGACTCGTCAAAGCACCGGCCCGCGAAGGGGAGAGCCCCAGACAGGCCGAAGAAGGCAAGACGATGGTCTACACGACGCCTCCGAAGCAGCCGGCACCAGCGCCGCCGGAACCGGCTCGCCGCCAGGCGCAGGCCGTCATCGAGGCGAATGGCCGGCGCATCGTCGTACCGGCCAGTCGTGCCGTCATCGGCCGCTCGGACGAGGCCGACTGTGTACTGCCCGACCCGAACATCTCGCGCCGCCATGCGGAACTCCGCCAGTCGGGCGACGGAAGCTGGGAGATCGTCGACCTCAACTCGACCAACGGCGTCAAGGTCAACGGCCGCCGCACCTCAGCGGCGCGGCTGCGCGACGGCGACCAGGTGACGCTCGGTACGACCACTTTCCGCTTCGGGCTGGAAGGGTAAGTACGGCGGCCAATTGGATTTCGAGCCGGTTTCAATCGCACTCAAGTTCGCCTTCCTCGGGGTGCTCTATCTGTTCCTGGTGTGGATCGCCGGCAGCGCACGCAAGGATCTCAAGCGCAATGCCGGGACGGCGCCGGCCCCCGAAGCGGGCCGGCGCAGGGGCGGCCCTGCCACCCCCGACGCCTGGCTCGTGGTCGAGGCCAGTGACAACCTCGATCCCGGAAGCCGCTTCGACCTGTTCGGCGGCGCGACGCTCGGGCGCTCCGCCGACGCCGACATATCGTTCTCGGACCGCTACGCGTCGGGCCTGCATGCGAGGGTCTACGCTCGGGCTGACCGATACTTCATCGAGGACATGAACTCGACCAACGGCACCCTGCTCGACGGCGCGCCGGTGATCGGTGAGGTGGAGGTCCCCGACGGCGCGAAGATTGCGATCGGCGACACTTCATTCCGATTCGAACTGGACAGGTAGATGATCCGCGTTTCCCGACATTCCGAGAGGACCGACACCGGCCGGCAGCGCCAGGCGAACGAGGATTCGATGCTGGCCCGGGCGCCACTGTTCGTGGTGGCCGACGGGATGGGTGGCGCGCAGGCCGGCGAGGTCGCCTCGATGACCGCGGTCCAGGCCTTCCGTGACGGCCTGCCCGACGGCCGGCCCGAGGATGCGCTCCAGGATTCGATCGGCCTGGCGAACCGGACGATCCACGACCAGGCGCACTCGGACTCTTCTCTCTCCGGGATGGGCACGACGATCACCGCCGCCGCAGTGGACTCGCAGCGCGAGGAGGTCGTCATCGGCCACGTCGGCGACTCCCGCGCCTACCGCCTCCGCGACGGCATCATCCAGAGGCTGACCCGCGACCATTCGCTGGTCGAAGAGATGCGCCGCCGCGGCCAGATCACCGAGGAGCAGGCGGAAGACCATCCACAGCGCTCGATCATCACGCGCGCCCTGGGCCCGGAGCCTGAGGTCGAGGTCGACATCCAGAGCGTCCCGGCCGAGCCCGGTGACATCTTCATGCTGTGCTCCGACGGCCTGACCACGATGCTCGCCGACGAACGGATCCGGGTGATCATCGAGGAGTCGGCCAGCCTCGACGCGGCGACACGGGCCCTGGTCGAAGAGGCGAACATCGCCGGGGGCCGCGACAACATCACCGTGCTGCTCTTCGAGGTCGAAGACCCGGCTCACCCGATTGCGCGCTCCGACGGGCCGACCCTGATCTCGCGGGCCCGCGGGATGCGCAGGCGCCCGGCCGAGGCCGCCGATGCGGGGGTCGACGAGGGCGCCCGGTCGCGCGTCGGCGGGATCCTTGTCAAGACGCTGGCCGGGCTGCTGGTGGCCGCGGTCCTGGTCGGAGGAGCTTTCGTAGCCAGCCGGCAGGTCTGGTTCCTCGGAACCGACGAAGCCGGCCGCGTTGCGCTCTACCGAGGGCTACCTTACGAGCTGCCCTTCGGCATCTCGCTCTACGAGCGCGAGTACTCGGCCGCTGTGCAGACCTCCGATCTCGGCACGCAGCGGCAGGAGGCGGTCACCGGACACTCCTTCCGCTCGCGTGAAGACGCCACCTCGCTGATCGAGGACATCGAGAACAACGAGGGCAGCTAGGTGGAGGCCCGGTCGGCGGGCAGGCCGGTCCCGAGGCGAGGCTCGGCCCGCAACCGCGAACTGCTCGCGCTGATCCCCGTAGCGCTGCTCTTGACGATCGGCTTCGCTGCCGTCTTCTCCCAGAACGACAGCCAGCTCACGAACCTGAGCCTCTCCTACGGTCTGTACTTCCTCGCCGTCTGCCTGGCGACCCACATCTACATCCGGATCCGGCTGCCCGACGCCGACCCCTACCTGTTCCCGCTGATGGCGCTGCTGACCGCAATCGGCCTAGTGATGATCTACCGGCTCGACGCCGAGCTCGCTCGTGAACTCGCGCGTGACCAGGCCAACTGGTTCGTGCTCGGGCTTGTCCTCTTCGCGGTCGTGGTCCACTTCCTCCGCGACTACTCGGTCCTGGAGCGCTACCGGTACACGATCGCACTGACCGGGATCGCGCTGCTGCTGGCTCCGAGGTTGCCTCTGCTCGGCGAGCAGGTGAACGGTGCCTACCTCGGGGTGAGGATCGGCCCGATCGGATTCCAGCCTGCAGAGCTGGCGAAGATCTGCATCGTCGTCTTTTTGGCCAGCTACCTGCGCGAGCACCGCGAACTGCTCGTGGTCGGGGCGCGGCGCGTCCTCGGCCTGACGCTGCCGCCGCTGAAGCACCTCGGCCCGCTGCTGGTCGTCTGGGGGGCAGCGATGTTCATGCTGATCTTCATCCGCGACCTCGGCAGCTCGCTGATGTTCTTCGCCGCATTCCTCGCCCTGATCTACGTCGCCACGGGCCGCCTGTCGTTCGTCGTCATCGGCATGGCGATGTTCATGGTCGGGGCCTGGGTCATTTACAGCACCGTCCCGCACGTCACCGACCGCGTCGACATCTGGCTCGACCCGTACCAGGACCCGTCGGGGGCCGGTTATCAGGTGCTGCAGTCGATGTTCGCCCAGGCCGACGGCGGCCTTTTCGGCGAAGGCTTCGCGAGATCGCTCGTCGTGATCCCCGGAGGCGGGACCGACGCGCTGCTGCCGGCTGCCCACACGGACCTGATCTACACGCTGATCGTCAGCGAGCTCGGCCTCTTCGGCGGCGCTGCCGTGATCTGCGTCTACCTGCTGGTCGCCGCGCGCGGCTTCAAGATCGCGCTGATGGCCAACGACGGCTTCTCGAAGCTGCTGGCGACCGGGCTGACCGCGGTCTTCGCCTTCCAGGCGTTCGTGATCATCGGTGGCGTCACCCGCGTGATCCCGCTGACCGGCGTCACCCTGCCGCTGGTCTCCTACGGCGGCAGCTCGATTCTCGCCAACTTCATCCTGCTGGCGCTGCTGCTGCTCGTATCCGATCGCGCCCGCCGCGAATCGCGCCGGCCCGACACCGCGCCGCCGACGGGGGTCTGGTCGTGAACGCGCGCATCATCAGGCTGTTCGGCTTCATTACCGTCTGCTTCGCCGTGCTGATCGCCTTCACCTCGCAGTGGGCCGTCTTCGGCGCGGAGGACCTGAAGCAGGAGCGCGTCAACAAGCGTCCGCTGTTCAAGGCCCAGCAGATCAAGCGGGGACGGATCACCGCGGCCGACGGAACGCTGATCGCCCGGTCGGTCGCGACCGGCCAGGGGGCTTCACGCCAGTTCGCCCGCGAATACCCGACCGCGGGCCTGTTCGCCCACCCGGTCGGCTACAGCTTCATCGAACAGGGCAGCGTCGAGTTCGAGAGGTTCCACAACGACGAGCTGACGGGCGAGGACTCTGAGTTCACGAGCCTCTTCGATGAACTCAGGGGCCGCGAACAGGTCGGCAACAACATGTCGACCAGCCTCGACCCGGCCGCCCAGCAGACCGCATTCGACCTGCTCGCCGGAAGACCGGGGGCGGTCGTCGCGATCGAGCCCGACAGCGGCAGGGTCAGGGCCATGGTCAGCCAGCCTTCCTACGACCCGAACCTCGTGCCGGACGAGCTGAACGAACTCAACGCCGATCCCGGCTCGCCGTTGTTCAACCGCTCGACCCAGGGCCAGTATCCGCCGGGTTCGACGTTCAAGCTGGTCACCGCGACGGCCGCCCTCGACAGCGGCAACATCAACCTCGACAGCGTCATCGACGCCCCGGCGTCGCTGACCATCCAGGGACAGCCACTGGCCAACTCCGGAGGAGCGGCGTTCGGCGAGATCGACGTGACCACGGCACTGACCAATTCGGTCAACACTTTCTTCGCCAAGCTCGGCCGCCGGGTCGGCGAGCAGACTCTGTACGAGTACATGGACCGGTTCGGCTTCAACTCGCGCCCCGACATCGACCTGCCGGCCGACCAGCTCTCGGTCAGCGGAGTCTTCGGCCCGGGCGGCGAACTGCTGCGGGACGGTGAGGGCGTCGACATCTCGCGTATCGCGATCGGACAGGAGAGACTGCTTGCTACGCCGCTCCAGATGGCCGAAGTCGCGGCCACGATCGCCAACGACGGCGACCTGATGAAGCCGCGGATCTGGGACCGGGTCAGCGACGTCGACGGCCGCACCGTCGACACGATGGAGCCGTCCCGCCAGTCGGAGGTGATGTCCGAGGAGACCGCAGCCCAGCTGACCGAAGCGATGAGGGCCGTGGTCAACGAAGGCACCGGTACCGCCGCGGCGCTCAGCGGCATTGACGTCGCCGGCAAGACCGGCACGGCCGAAGTACCGGGCAGGGACGAGTGCGCCGGCCTGCCGAACCAGGCCTGGTTCGTCGGCTTCGCGCCGGCGGATGACCCCGAGATTGCCGTCGCCGCGACCGTCGAGTGCACCGATGGTCAAGGCGGTACGGTTGCCGCTCCGATAGCGGCCGGCGTAATGCAGACACTGATTGGCGGATAAGAGATGGCCCGATTGACAGAGGGAGCAGTGGTGGACGGCCGGTACCGGGTCAGGTCCCTGATCGGTTCGGGCGGGATGGCCGACGTCTGGCTGGCCGACGACCTCCACCTGCCGCGCCGTGTCGCGCTCAAGGTGCTCCACGACCACTTCGCGCGCGACGAGCAGTTCATCAGCCGCTTCCGCAGGGAGGCCGAGGCCGCTGCGGGCCTGCAGCAGGTCAACATCGTCTCGATCTTCGACCGCGGGCAG
The DNA here is from genome assembly GCA_963701635.1 of uncultured Solirubrobacterales bacterium. Lineage (GTDB taxonomy): Bacteria > Actinomycetota > Thermoleophilia > Solirubrobacterales > 70-9 > 67-14. Next base: position 229,032 of record CAVPAU010000001.1, on the reverse strand, counting down.
GTGGACCACACCTATTACATCGCGATGGCCTACCTCGAAGGCCGCACGCTGAGGGATCTGATCAACTTCGGGCTGACGCCGACCGAATCGGTCGCGATCGTGCGGCAGATTCTCGAGGCCGCGGGATTTGCCCACCGGCATGGCGTGATCCACCGGGACCTCAAGCCCATGAACGTGATCGTCGACGCCAGCGGCCTGGCCACGGTCACTGACTTCGGCATCGCCCGGGCCGGCCTCTCCGAGATCACCGAGGCGGGGTCGGTGCTGGGTACGGTCAACTACCTCTCGCCGGAGCAGGCAGAGGGCTACGAAGTCGGGCCGCCTTCGGACCTCTATTCGGTCGGCGTCATCCTCTACGAGTGCCTGACCGGTCGAGTCCCGTTCGAGGGCGACACCGCGGTCGCCGTGGCGCTGAAGCAGCTTTCCGAGCAGCCGCCTGCCCCGAGTACGTGGAACCCAGACGTCTCACCCGCGCTCGATGCCGTGGTGATGACCGCTCTGCGACGCGAGCCTTACGAGCGCTTCCAGGACGCGGAGTCCTTCATTGCGGCCCTCGACGCCGCCGAGGCGGGCCCGGACGTGGTCCAAGAGGAGCCCGAGAGCAAATGGCCCTGGGTTGTCGGGGCGATCGCCGCAGTGCTGATCGCCCTGATCCTCTGGGGGATGCTGCGCGACAACACAGTCGAGGTCCCGCGCGTCGTCGGCTCCGATCTCGACAGCGCGATAACCACGCTCGGCAATGACGGCTTCACGGTCGGCGACGTGGAGCGGGTCCAGCGAAGCGTGCCGCTCAACCAGGTGATCAGCCAGGACCCGGTCGGAGAGGCCGACCGCGACTGCGCGGTCTTCGGCTGGTTCTGTTCCGACCCTGATGTGGACCTCACGGTCAGCGGGGGCCCCGGTCAGGTAGAAGTCCCCGACGTGACCGGCCAGACCCGCGAACAGGCCGAGCAGACCCTCGACGAGGCGGGTCTCGGAGTCGAGGTCGTGACCAGGAATTCGTCCGACGTTCCTTCCGATTCGGTGATCGAGACCGACCCGCCGGCCGGGGAGTCGGTGCGGCGGGGCTCGCAGGTGACGCTGGTCGTCTCCAGCGGACCGGGGAGGGTTTCGGTCCCGCCGGTCGTCGGCGAGACGCAGAACGCCGCCGAACAGCAGCTCTCGGCGGTCGGCCTCGAATCATCTTCGAGCGAAGAATCCAGCGACCGGCCCGCCGGTGAGGTGATCTCGCAGTCGCCGGACGCGGGGACCAGGGTCGAACCGGGATCGACGGTGGATCTCGTCGTCTCCTCGGGTCCGGAGCCGGTGACCGAGGTCGACGTGCCGAACGTGGTTGGCCTGACGCGAGCCGACGCGGTGTCGAACCTGCGCAGTCTCGGCCTTTCCCCTTCGGTCCAGGAGCAGCCGACCGACATCGAGCCGCAGGACGGCCGCGTCATCGACCAGAACCCCGGCGGAGGAACGACCGTCAACGAGGGGACGCGGGTCGTCGTCACCGTCGGCGTCTTCCAGAGTTCGGGAGGCGTCAACTCCCCGGACGGGGCAGCGACCCCCTGATGAGGGTCGCGGTACTGAGCGGCGGCCGCTCCAGCGAGCACGACATCTCCCTGCTCTCGGGGGAGGCAGTCGCCGAAGGACTGCGGCAGGCCGGCCACGACGTCGTGCCGGTCCTGATCGGGCGCGACGGCCGCTGGAGCCACGGCCGGACGGCGGTTTCGATCGTCCCCGCGGGCGGCCTGACCGGCCATGGTCCCGAAGCTGCGCAACTGGAGGGCGTTGAGGCGGTCTTCCCGGCCCTGCATGGTCCCTTCGGAGAGGACGGCGTGACCCAGGGGGCGCTCGAGACCGCCGGTCTGCCCTACGTCGGCTCGTCGGTCCTCGGATCGGCCGTCTGCATGGACAAGCTGACCCTGAAGAGGCTCTGCGCCGACAACGGCATCGCACAGGTTGACTTCGTCCAGGCGCCCGACCCCGACTCCGACCGGGACGCGGACGGCCAGTGGAGGGAGAAGGCGCAGTCGATGGATTGGCCGCTCTGGGTCAAGCCGGCCCGCCTCGGGTCCAGCGTCGGCATCAACAGGGTCGAACGCAGCGAAGACCTCGACGCGGCGGTGGCCGAAGCGGCCGCCCACGACCCGAGGGTCATCGTCGAGGCGAACTGCCCGGGCCGCGAGGTCGAATGCTCGGTGCTCGGCAACCTCGAACCCGAGACTTCGCTGCCGGGTGAGATCGTCGCCGACGCCGAGTGGTACGACTTCGAGGCCAAGTACACCGAGGGCCGGATGGACCTGGTCGTGCCGGCCGCCATCGGGGAGGCGACGACGGCCGAACTGCGCCGCACCGCGGCCGCGGTTTTCAGGCTCGCCGACTGCTCGGGCCTCGCCCGGTGCGACTTCTTCGTGGAGGAGGACGGCCGGGTGCTGCTGAACGAGATCAACACGATGCCGGGCTTCACCCGCACTTCGGTCTACGGGAAGCTCTGGGAGGCGAGCGGCCTTGCGTACCCCGAGCTGTGCTCGAGGCTGGTGGAGCTGGCCCTGGAACGCCACCGCCGCGAAGCGACCCACAGTTTCTAGCCCGTCTCGGGCACCGTTTCGGCTTCCGGCTCGAACAGCTTCACGTCCGAGATTGCCACACCGAAACCGTCCTCGGTCTCGCTCGGAGTGGTCGCCCAGAGCAGGTAGTACTGGTACTGCTCTTCGGCGGTGATCAGCTCGACCCGCTGGCGGGAGCTCATTTCGGGGACCAGTGCCAGGCTGGTCCACTCGGCGACCTGCCCCGGGACAGGGTCATTGGAGCCGTAGACCTCCAGCGTCCAGCCGGGTGTCGGTGTGAGGACTTCCAACGCTCCGGCCGTGACCGGCTCGCCGGCATCGACCCACAGTCCCACGCCCGACTTCTCTCCGAAACTGTCCGTCTGGTAGGTCTCGGTGGTCCACGACGATGCGTTCGGGTCGGAGTCGATCGCGAATGGTGCTTCCTCGGGGTGCTCGGTGCCGTCTCCCTCGGGGTCGTAGTCGGCCGACGCGACCAGTTCGATCTGCTGTCCGCCGGCTCCCGCTGTGCCGCCGTCAGCCCCGGCACCACCACCGCCGCCGGTGTCGCCGCGCGAGATCAGGTAGGCCGTGCCCGCGGTGATGAACAGGGCGATGATCAGCATGATCAGCGCCGGCATGCTCGAAGTCCTCGTGGCGGGAAGCTGCCGGCTCGGGGCGGGCACGGCATCGAGAACCGAGGTCGCCTCTCCTGTCGTTCCGCCGGCCCTGATCGCCTCGACCTCGAGGGCCGCCTGAAGGTCGTCGGCCATTGCGTCGATGGTCCCGTAGCGGTCGTCCGGGTTCTTCGCGGTCGCCATGTCGACCACCCGCGCCGAGGCGGCCGAGATGTCGGGCCGCATTTCCTGGACGTCGGGCAGTTCCTCGTTGACGTGCTTCATGGCCACGCCGATCTGGTTCTCGGCATGGAAGGGCACGTCACCGGTCAGCATCTCGTACAGCACGATGCCGAGCGAGTAGATGTCCGAGCGCGGGTCGACCTCCTTGCCCATCGCCTGCTCGGGCGCCACGTAGTCGGTCGTGCCGATCACCTTGCCGGTCGCGGTCACCCCCTCGTCGTTGAGCTGTCGCGAGATGCCGAAGTCGGTCAGCTTGGCCCTTCCGGTGGCGTCGATCAGGACGTTCTGGGGCTTGACGTCGCGGTGGACCATCTGGCGCTCGTGCGCGACCGAGAGTCCCTGCGCGACCTCGACCCCGTAGGCGAGCGCCTCGGTGACCTCGAGTGCTCCGACCCTGCTTATCCGCTGCTTCAGGGTCTCCCCCTGCACGTACTCGAGCACGATGTAGGGGCGTCCGCCATCCTCGCCGGCATCGATGACGGCGACGACATTGGGATTCGACAGCTTCGCCACCGCGCGGGCCTCCTGGTTGAACCTCTCGAGCTGGTCCTCGTGCCGGGTCATCTCCTGATGCATCAGCTTCACCGCCACCGGGCGGTCGAGGACTTCGTCCCTCGCGAGGTAGACCGTGGACATCCCGCCCGATCCGAGCTTGGCCTCGAGGCGGTAGCGGTCCGAGAGGACCGTGCCGATCATCTGCGCGCTTGCCGGAGGATGGTTCATGGACAGGTAGGGATTCTCGACGGATTCTGACAGTCGAGCTTCACCGATTCACCGATCCGGGCTGCGAAAACTCATGGGAGCGCGAGACTATCCTGCGCCGCATCCGGGCGCGGTTTCGTCCCGCAGATGGGGAAAAAACGGCCAACGGCCGTCAGGAACGGCTGACCGACCTCGGCCCGGGACCGACCGTTCCGATGACGGCGGCATCCGGGTAATGGTGCCGGAGCAGTTCGAGAGCCCGCGCTTCGTCGCCGGCGGGCACGACGCAGCAGAAGCCGCAGCCCATGTTGAAGACCTCGTACATCTCTTCCTCGGGCACTCCGGCCCGTTCGGCGATAAGGCCGAAGACGGGCTGGGGAGGCAGTGGATCCGTCACCTCGTACGACACGTCGGCCTTGAGACGGAGCAGGTTCTCGAGCCCGCCGGAAGTGATGTGGGCCAGGCCGTGGACTTCGACCGGCGAGCTCAGCAGCTCCATCACCGCCTTGACGTAGATCTCGGTCGGCTCGATGAGGATGTCGCCGAGCGGGCGGCCGAGGCGGTCGTCATCCATCGCCAGACCGTCGAGGGCGGTCCGGGCGAGCGTATAGCCGTTCGAGTGGATGCCCGACGAAGGCAGTCCGATGATCCTGTCACCGGGCACGACTGCGGATCCGTCGATGATCGAATCGAGGCGGACCGTGCCGAAACACGCCCCGGCGATGTCGAAGCCGTTGACGAGGTCCCCGATCTGGGCGAGTTCCCCACCGGGGATCTCGATGCCGGCGAGCTCCGCTCCACGGGCCAGTCCGATACCGATCTGCCCGCACTGGTCGGGGTCGGCCTTCTCCACGGCCAGGTAGTCGAGCATCGCGACCGGTTCGGCCCCGACGCAGATGATGTCGTTGACGTTCATCGCGATGCAGTCGATCCCGACCGTGTCGAAGCGGCCGAGCTGCTCGGCGACGAGCAGCTTGGTTCCGACGCCGTCGGTGGACAGCGCGATCCCGTTCTCGTCGTCCAGCTTCATGACCGCCGCGTAGTGGCCGCTCAGGTCTACCTGGCGGGAAGGCCGCCCGATGTCGGCACGCGCCAGTGCGGCGACCAGCCGGGAGACCGCGAGGTCGGCGTCGGACTGGCTCACGCCGGCCTTCGCATAGGAGTCCTCGCCGCCTGCGTTCAAGCTCTGACCTCCTGCTGGCTGGGTTCGCTACCGGTCTCCATCGCCTGCGATTCAACAACAGTTGACCCGGGCACTGCGCGACGGGGGGCCGCGACCCGGGCGAGGATCAGCAGTCCGAACGCGATCCGGTAGGCGGAGTACGGCAGAAGCGCCCGGTCCCGCTCGACCATCTCGATCAGTCCGTTCGAAGCCAGGGTCGAGACGAAGGAAGTCCCGATCCCGACGGCCAGCCACTTCTTCTGCCTCCGGCTCGTGCCCCTGCGGGCCAGACGCGAGCCCTTGAGCGCGACCGCGCCGAGGATCACCGGCAGTGCCACGGTGCGCGAGAGCAGGTTGGCCTGATCCCGGTTGAAGCCGCGCAGCCTGGCAGCGGTGAGTGTCGCGCCGTTGCGCGAGACTCCCGGCATGAGGGCGGCGGCCTGGGCGACGCCCAGGGCGAGCCCGTCCGAGGCGTGGGCGTCACCGTGGCCGCGGCGCTGGGGCCTGCGGTCGGCCAGCGCCATCAGCAGACCACCGCCGATCAGTCCGGCGGCGGTTGACAGCGGGCCTCCGAGCCGGGCCTCGATCACGCGTTCGAAGCGGTAGCCGACGATCGCCGCCGGGAAGAAGGAGAGCGCCAGCACCGCGGCGCGCCGGCCGTCGAATGTGCGCAGCTCGGCGGCGATCTCGCCGCGCCGGGTCAGCAGCAGCGCCATCGCCGCGCCGGCATGCAGGGCCACCTCGAAGCTCTTTCGCAGCTCCGGGTCGAGCGAGTCCCAGTCCCAGCCGGCGAGGCGGGGGATCATCGTCAGGTGGGCCGAGCTCGAGACCGGGAGCAGCTCGGTCGGTCCCTGCACGACTCCCAGGATGACTGCGCGCTGGATGTCAGTCGTGCCCGGATTCAGAACAGCGATCCTATTCCCGACTAGACTTTGGGGGCTCAATGCGCCGCCCTGACTTCCATCTGCGCCGGTACCAGCTCTGGCAGATGGCCGGTGACGGTCTCCTGATCGTGCTGGCCTACTTCCTTGCCTTCCAGCTCCGGTTCCTCGACGACCCCGGCACGATTCCGTCGCGATACCTCGACCTGTTCTTCGGCTCGGTCGCTTTCGTGGTCGCCGGCAAGCTCGTGATCTTCTACCTGTTCGGGCTCTACCAGAAATGGTGGAGGTTCATCGGCAGCCGCGACGTGATCCGCATCGTCCAGGCGGTGACGATCTCGAGCCTGCTGCTGATCGTCGTCTTCGCCGTCGCCCAGCCTTTCGCCGACTCGCTGCCGCGCTCGGTGGCGATGACCGACTATCTGCTGACAATGATGCTGATCGCCGGCGCCAGGCTCGCCACGAGACTCTTCAAGGAGCGCCCCGGACGCGGCAGCCGCATCGCCCGCGGGCGCGAGGTGCTCGTGGTGGGTGCCGGGTCGGGCGGCCAGATGGTGGTGCGCGAACTCCGCCTGAACCCGAACCTCGGCGAGACGGCGATCGGCTTCGTCGACGACAACACCGGCATGCGCGGAATGCGCATCCAGGGCATTTCGGTGCTCGGCACAACCGACGAGATCGGCACGATCCTTGACGAGACCGAGCCGGACCAGGTCGTGATTGCGATCCCCTCGGCTCCCGGCACGCTGCGCGCCAAGGTGGTCGCCGCCTGCCGCGAACGCCAGATCCCGGTCCGCACGCTGCCGACCGTCTTCGAACTGCTGCGCGGCGGCGTACAGCTCAGCCAGCAGCTGAGGGAGGTCCAGGTCGAAGACGTGCTCGGCCGCGACCCGGTCGTGGTCGAACTCGAGCGCGTGGGCGCTTACCTCGAGGACCAGGTCGTACTGGTCACCGGCGCCGGCGGCTCGATCGGCTCGGAGCTCTGCAGGCAGATCGCCCGGGTCAACCCCCGGCTCCTGGTCATGCTTGACCACGCCGAGGACAACCTGTTCCAGATCGAGCGTGAGATGGTCGCCGAGCGTCACTTCAGCAGGGTCGAGGCGGTCCTCGCCGACTGCAAGGAGGTCGAGCGCATGTTCGAGGTCATGCAGCGCTTCCGGCCGTCGGTCGTATTCCATGCCGCCGCCTACAAGCACGTGCCGCTGATGGAGAGCAATCCTCTCGAAGCGATCCGGAACAACGCGATCGCCACCAGGATCACGGCCGAGACGGCGGCCGCGGCCGGCGCGGGTCGCTTCGTGCTGGTCTCGACCGACAAGGCAGTCGCGCCGAAGACCGTGATGGGAGCATCGAAGGCTCTTGCCGAATGGGCGGTGACCGCCGCCGGCGAGCGCAACGCCGACACGCGCTTCGTCAGCGTGCGCTTCGGAAACGTGCTCGGTTCTTCGGGCAGCGTCGTGCCGATATTCCGCAGGCAGATCGAGAACGGCGGCCCCGTGACGGTCACCCACCCGGAGATGACCCGCTTCTTCATGACGATTCCCGAGGCGGTCCAGCTCGTAATCCGCTCAGGCGACACCGGCAACAGCCGCGGCGACGTCTTCGTTCTCGACATGGGCGACCCGGTAAAGATCGTCGACCTGGCCGAGAACATGATCAAGCTGGCCGGCCTCGAACCCGAGAAGGACATCGCGATCGAATTCACCGGCCCGCGCCCGGGGGAGAAACTCCACGAGGAGCTGTTCGGGCCAGAGGAGCGGCCGCAGTCGACCGCGTCGAAGCGGATCATGCGCGCCGTCCGCAGCGAGCCGATCGACTCGGCCTGGGTGGAGGGGACTCTCGACCGGCTCGAGCAGGTGGTGCGCACCGGAGACGAGTCACACCTCGCCGAGACCGTGGTCGGCATCGTCAATGCGCCCGGGGTCGAGACCGTCCGGATACCCTGAGGAGGAGGGGGCCGGCTTTGCGCGACTTGTCGACGACTGTCTCTAACATGCTGCGATCAGCGTTGAAGGCCGCTCCCTTCAGCGCCGGAGACAAGTGACCTTGGTGGAACCAGCTTGAAAACCGTGATCGAAACCGTCGGCCCTTACGCGGGCCTGTTCGCCATGGTGGGCCTGCTCGTCGTCACGGTGCTGCTGTTCTCGCAGGCCCGCGACCTGCGCCGTCTGCGCGAATGGGCTGGTGGCGCCCCGGAGCGCGATGCCGAGATCCGTGAGGTGAGCGAGATCGTGGCCGAGGAGCGTTCGCAGGAACTCAAGGTCCTGGCCGAGCGCGAGGAGCGCCGGCTCGAGCGCGAGGGCTACGGCGGTACGGGCTTCTGGGACCGGCTGGGACGTCCGGGCCGGGTAATGGCGATCATCGCCGCGGTACTGGTGGTCGGAGCGGGCGCCGCCTATGCTGGAACGACGTTGCTCGGCGGTGACGATTCAAGCACGAAGGCTGGCAACAACAAGGGCGGCGGAGGAGGCGGAGGAGGAGGCCTGCAGCCGGCCGACATCCGCGCCGACGTGCTGAACGGCACCGGCGGGGCCGAAGTGGGGCTGGCGGCGGAATACGCCGCGGCGCTGGAGCAGGCCGGCTTCGAGGTCGGTGCCACCGGTGACGCCCCGTCGACCTTCGAAGACAGCGTCGTGATGTACACCCAGGGCAACGAGGCCGCTGCGAGGAAAGTGGCGCAGGCGATCGACGTCGCCGAAACAGGCCTGATCACCAACGAGGTAGCCGACCTGACCTCAGGGTCGATGGTCACAGCGGTGATCGGGGTCAACCACACCGAGCTGCCTTCGGGCGGCTAGTGGACGGTCCGGACCCGCCCGGGCACCTGCGCTGGCTCGCTCCGATCACGATTGGGCTGCTCTTCGCTCTGACCGTCGGCGCCTTCGGGCTGTCGCAGCGTCTCAAGCGCGAGCCGCTGGTCATCGACCGGGTCACCTATACGGCGCGCGGCGCCGACGAGGACGACGCCAAGCGCACCGTCTTCTCGCCGAACGGGGACTGCCGGCGGGACCTGATGGTGATCGGCTTCCGCACGACGAAGTCCGATACTGCCGACGTCGACATCATCGGGCAAGGAGAGACGCTGGTCCGCCGTCTCGCCGAGGACCGCTTCTTCAAGCGCTACCGAGAGCACGAACTCGTCTGGGACGGGCGCAAGGACAACGGCAATGTGCCCCGGACCGGGGCCTTCCGGGTCAGAGTGACGATGAAGGGACTCGACCGGGTGCTCTACCTGCCCGGGAAGATCCGCCTCCACAACTTTCCCGCGACGGACTCGGCCTGCGGCGCACCGTCGGGCGGGATTTCGTCCGACGGCCCGCAGGCGGGAGCCGGGACGCAGTCCGGGGCCGGACCCGGGCGCTCTGGAGGCGCCGGGTGATCGAACCTCTTCTGGCACTCTTCGCCGCCGCCTGCGTCGCCGTCGCGATCCTCGACCGGCCCGGGCACCGCCGCTCGGCCGCCATGCTGCTCGCCCTCGCCCTGGCGCCGGCCCTGATCGCCGGCAACCAGTGGGAAGCCACCCAGGTCGCCGAGCTGAGGAACTCTCCGGCGCTGCTGGTTGCGGGGCTGGCCGGGGCGGCAGCGGTAGTGGCCGGGCTCGCGATATTGATCGACCGCCGTCCGCTGCTGCTTCCGGTGCTGGTCCTCGTCGCGTTGCCGTTCCGGGTGCCGCTGGCCGTGGGTGGCGAGGACGCGAACCTGCTTCTGCCGCTCTACCTGGTCATGGCGGCCGGTGTGCTCGTCGTCGTCTTCAGGCAGTGGCGCCCCCGCACCGCACCCGCCCCGGAAAGCCGTGGCGAAGCGCCGGCCGATGCCGGACGGCCGGTGTCCGGCCTCGCCGCGTGGCTGAAGCCGCTGCTCGCAGCCTCGGTCGTCCTCTATGCGCTCGGGCTGTTCTACTCGGACGACCAGTCGCAGGGCCTGCTGAACTTCTGTTTCTTCCTCGTCCCGTTCTCGCTCGTCTTCGTGCTCATGCTCGAGGTCGAGTGGAACCGGCGGACGCTGAGGTTGGTGCTGTACACGGTGGTCGGCCTCGCCCTGGTCTGGGCGCTGGTCGGCTTCGTCGAGTATCAGTTGCGCGAGCTGCTGTGGAACGAGGTCGTCATCCGGTCGAACGACTTCCACGTCTACTTCCGGGTGAACTCGCTGTTCTGGGACCCGAACGTCTACGGCCGCTATCTGGCCATCGTCATAACCGTTGTCGCAGCGGTCCTCGCCTGGGCCCGCCCGGGCCGGGAAGCGTTCGCTCTCGCAGCGGTCTCGGCAGTCCTCTGGCTGGCCCTTATCACGACGTTCTCGCAGTCGAGCTTCGTTGCCCTGCTGGCCGGGCTCGCGATGCTGGTCGCCCTGCGGTGGAGTCTCCGGCTCGTACTCGCCGGCGCCGGCGCGCTGGCCGTGCTGGCGCTGCTGTTCGCCACCTTCGCCGGCGGCCTGGTCAAGCTCGACCTCGACCGGCTCAATCCCCAGACGGGCGGCCGCGCCGACCTGGTCTCCGGCGGCATCGAACTGTTCGCGGACAGGCCCGTCGCCGGCTACGGGTCGGGCTCCTTCTCGGTCTCGTTCCGCGAGCAGGTCGCCGGCCCGGATGCCCCGGTGACCGAATCCCATACGGAGCCGATCACGGTCGCCTCCGAGCAGGGTGTGATCGGCCTCGCGGTATACGTGGCGCTCGTCGTGTCTTCCCTGTTCGCCCTGTCGGCCGGCATGCGCAGCGTGATGCCGGGGCTGGCCGACGGCATCGCCCGTGGTCGCGCCGGTGCGACGGCGGTCGAACGCGACCGGGGGCCGCCGCCCGCCGCCCGCGCAGCAGTGCTCGCCGCTTATGTGGCGGTCCTTGTCCACACTCTGACTTACGCAGGCTTCCTCGACGACCCGCTCACCTGGGTCCTGATCGCCGTCGGCTACAGCCTCGCTTTCCCATGTCGGGCTACCTCCGCCGCCTAGCGAGCACAGGCGCCGCCTACACGGCCGCCAGCATCATCTCGAAGCTGATCGCGGTCGCGCTGCTTCCGCTCTACACGCGCTTTCTCTCGCCCGCTGACTACGGCGCCGCCGAAGTCATGTTCGCCGCCGTCGTCGCGATCAGCATCGTGATCCGGCTCGGCGTCATCGAGGCCCTGCTGCGCTTCTACTACAAGAGCGGTGAGCAGCCCGACCTCGTGGTCGCAACCTCGTTCGCCTCGCTGTTCTGGGCCGGGACGGTATCCGCACTCGTGCTGCTGCCGTTCGCCGGACCGGTTTCGGAGTTGCTGCTCGGCACGTCGGACGCGGAACTCGCCCGGGTCGCGATCGCCGGCCTGTGGGTGTTGACGCTCTCGGAGTACCTGCTCACGCTGTTCCGTCTCGACGAGCGTGCCCGCGCCTTCTTCGTGGTCACGATGCTCTCGGTGGCCCTGACGATCCCGGTCACGATCGTGCTGGTCGTGGTCCTCGACCTGGGGGCGATCGGCCTGCTGCTCGGCAGTTACGGAACCGGAGCGGCGATCGTACTCGGCCTCATCGCCTACCACCGGCGGCGGCTGTCGCTGCTGGTCGACGTCCCCCTCTTCCGGCGCCTGATGCGTTTCGGCCTGCCGACCATGCCGGCCGAGCTCTCGCTCTACTCCCTCAGCTTCGTCGACCGCATCATCATCGCCCGCTCGCTCGGGCTCGCCGAGGCGGGGCTGTACGCGCTGGCGGTCAAGGTCTCCCAGGCGGTCAACGTGCTGGTGCGAGGCTTCCAGCTCGCCTTTCCGCCGTTGGCCTACTCGATCACCGACGACGACGAGGCCCGCCGCGCCTACTCTGTCGTGGTCACGTGGTTCGTCGTGATCATGGCCGGCGTGGTCACGTCGATCTGGCTGACCGCGCCCTGGATCATCCGCATCTTCGCCGCGCCGGAGTACTTCGACGCGCAGGAAGCGGTCGGTCCGGTCGCCGCAGGCACGGCTCTCTACGCGCTGTACATGGTGCTGCTCGTAGTCCTCGGCCGGACCGGCCGGACCGAGTTCAACTTCCCCGCGACGCTGGCCGGGGTCGGCGCCAACATCGGACTCAACCTGCTGCTGGTGCCGGTCTGGGGCATCGTCGGAGCCGGCGTCTCGCTGATCGCCTCCTACGCCGTCGTGCTCGTGCTCATGTACGTCTTCACCCAGCGCCTTTTCCCCGTGCCTTACGAGTGGCTCCGCCTGCTCAAGGTCACCGGTTCGGCCGCGGCGATGATCGCGATCGGCCTGCTGTTCGTGCCCGACGACGGGCTCGGGGCCCTGGCGATCCGCCTGGTCCTGATCGCCGCGGTTCCGCTGGCGATGGTCGGCACGGGCTTCTTCAGCCGGACGGAATGGGAATACGTGAAGCTGGTCGCGCAGCCGCGCGAGCTGGCCTCGCGCATCCAGGCGGCGCGGGCCAAGGAGGCCGAGGCCGAGTCGAAGCAGGGGCTCCCGGAGGTCTATGAGGTGGAGCAGATGAACGAGGACATGCGCAACTAGCTGCAGGTCATGAGCGGCCGGCAGGGGCCGCTACGCCTACCCCGCCAACCCGTATAGCGACCCCTGCCGGGCCGCTCATCGCCGCGTCGCTGGCGTTCGGCTCCCGCCTACCCCATCCATCCCGACTCGACCCTCCCCCGGCCGCCCTCATCGCCGGAGCGCAGTTTCGCTTCGGGAAACGGGCCGCCAACCCGTATAGCGACCCCTGCCGGACCGCTGACCCTCCTTGCTCAGCCCTCTACGCGGTCGCGGATGCTCTCGCCCCGGTGGGGAAGGAGGGCCTGGCGGGTGTGGGCCCAGTAGACGTGGGTGGGGGCGTTAGGGATGACGGTCGCGGCTACGGTGCGCCAGAAGTAGGCCCACGCCGTGAGCAGGCGCACCGCGAGAGCGGCCGGTCTCGAGCCGTGCTTCTTCATGTAGAGGTCGCGGTTGCGGTGGAATTCGACGATTCTCGGCAGGCCCGAGGAGAGGTCGCTGGAGAGCTGGTCGTGGTGGACCGCCTCGGCCCCGGGCACGTACAGTGTGTGCCAGCCGGCGTCGGCGAGCCGGCGGCAGAAGTCGCATTCGTCGTAGTAGACGAAGAACTGCTCGTCCAGCCAGCCGACCTGCCCGGCAGCCTCGCGACGGACCAGCATCGCGCTCGACTGGACCCAGTCCACGTGGCGGGTTTCGCTGCCCTTGCTCTGCACCGTGAAGCGGGAATGGAGGAACAGCGCTCCGATCGCCGCGGTCCTGACCCCGGGGAACTTCCACGCACAGGCATAAGGATGGCCGTCGCCGTCGAGCAGCTGGGCCCCCGCGGCGCCGGCTTCGGGGTCTGCTTCGAGCGCCGCGACCAGCGCCTCGGCCGTGCCCGGGCGCACCTCGGAATCCTCGTTGAGCAGCAGGCAGTAGCGGCCGCGGGCACGCTTCAGCAGCGCCGTGTCGTTCGCCGCCTTGCCGGCCTTTGCCTCCAGCGCGATCACCTCGGCGCCGGGAAAGCGTTCCTGCACGGCTTCGACCGAACCGTCGCTCGAGTCGTTGTCCAGCACAAGGACCTCGGAATTCAGCTCGGCCGGGTGGTTTGCCTCGATTGCGGCCAGGCAGTCGAGCAGGTATTCGCGGCCGTCGTTGTTGACCACGCAGTAGGTGAGGTCGATGTCCACTGCCGCCCACGATAATCACGGGATGCGGGTGAAGCTTGTCGACCCCTCGGCGTTCACGCCTCCGTACGACCGGGCCCTGGCCGCGGCCCTGGCCGCCGCGGGCGCGGACGTCGAGCTGCTCACGTCCGAGTTCCTGTACGGCCCGGTACCGGAGCCCGAGGGCTACTCGGTCAGCAAGTGCTTCTATCGCCGCACCGCGGCGAGGGGCCTCGACGCCCGGGCCAGGCTCCCGCTGAAGCTGGCCGAGCACGTTCCCGACATGCTCAGGTTGCGCGGGCGACTGGACGGCGACGTCACCCATTACCAGTGGCTGACCGTGCCGGCCCTCGACCACCTGCTGGTCCCGCGCAAGGGACCAAAGGTGATGACCGCCCATTACGTCGCCTCCCCGCAGCCGAAGTGGTGGGAGCTGACCACGGCCCAGCGCACCTTCGGCTCGATGGACGCGGTCATCGCCCATACGAGCAACGGCGCCCGCCGGCTCGAGGAGCTGATCGGCCTGCCGTCCGACCGCATACGCGTGATCCCCCACGGCGCCTTCGACTACCTGACGCGCCTTCCCGCAGAGTCCCCGCTGCCGATCGAGCTGGACGGGGCGAAGGATCCGGTGGTCCTGTTCTTCGGGCTGATGCGCCCGTACAAGGGCATTGACACTCTGCTCGACGCCTTCGCGGAGGTCGACGGGGCGGAGCTGTGGATCGTCGGCAACCCCCGCATGGACCTGACCGCGCTGATCGAGAAGAGCCGGCACCTCCCCGGCAAGGTCAGGTGGCTACCACGCTTCATCGAGGACAGCGAGATCCCCGCGATCATGCGCGCGGCCGACGTGCTGACGCTTCCCTACCGCGACATCGAGCAGTCGGGGGTGCTCTACACCGGCCTCGCCTTCGGCAAGGCGATGGTCCTGAGCGATGTCGGAGGCTTCGGCGAGGTCGCGCGCGAGCACGAGGCGGCGAGGCTGGTCAGTCCCGGCGACCCGGGCGAGCTGGCGGCCGTCCTGAACGGCCTCGTCAGCGATCCCGACGCACGACACGAGCTCGAGCTTCGCGCCGAAGCCGCGGCAGCCGGCCCGTATTCGTGGCCCGACATCGCCCGCAGCACGATGCGGCTCTACCGTGAGGTCGGCGCATGACGATCTGGCTGACAATGGTGTTCTGGCTGGCGGTCGCGCTGCTCTTCTACACGCACGTCGGCTACCCGGTGACGCTGTGGATCCTCGAGGCCCTCGGGGTGGGCAACCGGGCGGGGCAGCTGCGTGGCGACCGCGTCGGCGCCTTCCCGTCGCTGACCGCCGACGAGCCCGACACCGACGAGAACCTGTTGCCGATGGTTTCCCTGATCATCGCCGCGTACAACGAGGAAGACGTGATCGAAGCCAAGGTCGAGAACGCGCTCGAGCTCGTACTACCCGCGTGAACGCCTGCAGATCATCGTCGCCTCCGACGGCTCGAAGGACGCGACGGTCGAGCTGGCCCGGGCCGCAGGCGCCGACCTCGTCCTCGACCTTCCCCGCGGCGGCAAGATCCCCGCCCAGAACGCGGCGGCCGACGCAGCCGACGGCAGCCTGCTCGCCTTTTCCGACGCCAACTCGTCCTGGAAGCCCGACGCACTCACCGAGTTGCTCGAACCCTTCCGCGACCCTGTCGGTCGGCTACGTCTGCGGCCAGGTCCGGTTCGTCGGCCCCGACGGGGGCAACCTCGAAGGCGCGTACTGGAAGTACGAGATGAAGGTGAGGGAGCTCGAGTCAGGGCTCGCCGGCGTGACCGCGGGCAACGGTGCGATCTATGCGGTCCGGGCCGAGCGCTACATCCCGCTCGAGCCGTCCGGCAGCCACGACCTCTCTTTTCCGTTCGCCCTCGCCAAGCAGGGGTCGTACTCGCTGTACAGGCCGAAGGCCGAGGCGGAGGAGAAGGTCGTGCCGAGCCTCGAAGGCGAACTCGCCCGCAAGCGTCGGATGATGGTCGGCCTGTGGGACATCGTCTTCGGCGAGGGAATGACCGACATCCGCGGGTACAGTCCGGCATACCTGTTCGAGATCGTCTCCCACCGCTTCCTCCGCTACCTCAGCCCGGTCCTCCACGTGGTCGCCTTCGGCACCAACGTCGCCCTGCTCGGCGAGGGCCCGGTCTACACCCTGACCCTCGCGGCGCAGCTGCTCGTACTGCTGGCCGCCGTGCTGGGGCGCTGGATCCCGCTGCTGCCTTTCCGGGTCTGCCGCTACTACGTACTGGTCACGTTCTCGATCGCGCTCGGATTCTGGGACCGCTGGCGGAACGGACCGCCCGGGTACTGGGAGAAAGCAGAGGGAACCCGGTGAGCCGCGCCCTCGACGTCGTCGGTGCCGGCCTGCTCATGGTGCTGACCGCCCCGGTGATGCTGGTGGCGGTGATCCTGATCCACGTGGAAGGAGGCGGCAAGGCGGTTTACCGCCAGACGAGGGTCGGCCTTGGCGGGGAGGAGTTCCAGATGCTGAAACTGCGAACCATGGTCCACGGGTCGGACCCGGTCGGGGTTGGCACGATCGTCGCCAGGGACGATCCGCGCGTGACGAGGATCGGCCGCTTCCTCAGGAGGACGTCGCTCGACGAGCTGCCCAACCTCGTCAACGTACTGCGCGGAGAGATGGCACTGGTCGGACCGCGGCCGACCATCCCTGCCCAGGTCGCCGGCTACACGGACCGCCAGAAGCGCCGCCACGAGGTCAAGCCCGGGATCACCGGCTGGGCCCAGGTCCAGGGCCGGGCCGGCATCCCTTGGGAAGAGCGGATCGAGCTCGACGTCGAGTACGTGGAGCGGCGGTCGCTGCTGCTGGACCTGAAGATCCTGCGCAAGACGATCTGGCTGACCGTGACCGGCCACGGACTCGCGCCAGACTGAAGGCGCCCGCTTCTCTACGCTTCACAGCCATGCGCATCGGCGAAATGATCCAGGCACGCCGGCCGGTCTTCTCGGTCGAGTTCTTCCCGTCGAAGACGGACGAGGGGAGGGCCGGCCTGCTCGAGACCGCGCGCGAACTGGCCGGATTCGACCTCGACTTCGTCTCGGTGACCTACGGGGCCGGCGGCTCGACGCGCGAGGGCACGGTTGACATAACCCGGGCGCTGAAGGACGAGGTCGGCCTCGAGGTGATGGCTCACCTGAGCTGTGTCGGCGAGACGCGCGAGGGGCTCGCGGCGACGCTGGACCGACTCGAGGGCCTCGGAATCGACAACGTCTTCGCCCTGAGGGGGGACCCTCCGCGCGGCGAGGCGAGTTTCGTCCAGCCCGAGGGCGGCCTGGGCAGCGCGGCCGAGCTCGCGTCCTTTATCTCGGAGAACTACGACTTCGAGATCGGTGGAGCCTGTTTCCCGGAGGTCCATCCCGAAGCTCCCGACCTCGACACCGACCTGACCTACCTGAGGAGCAAGGTCGAAGCCGGCGCGTCGTTCCTGATCACCCAGCTCTTCTTCGACAACCGCGTCTACTTCGACTTCGTCGACGCCGCGCGGGCCAAGGGCATCGACGTGCCGATCATTCCGGGCATCATCCCGGTCACGGGCTTCGCCCACACCAAGAGGATCTGCGCGCTCTGCGACTCCTCGATCCCGCCCGAGCTCGAGAACGCGATGCTCGCCGCCGAGGGCGACCCCGAGGCCGAGTTCAACCTCGGCGTCGCCTATGCCGCCCAGCAGAGCGCCGAGCTGCTCGCCGCCGGCGCCCCGGGCATCCACTTCTACGCCCTGAACAAGGCACCGGCGACGCGCGCAGTCCTCGGAGCCCTGCGCGCCGCACGCCCCTGGCTGGCCCCGCATGCCAGGGCATGGACCACGGGCCGCGACCCGGTCGGCTGAAGGCCGCGCGGCCGCGCCGTCGAAGCAGAGAAGACGCAGAAACTCCCGCCCGCGGGAGTTTCTGCGTCTTCCGCGACTCGCACGGATCCGATTTTCAGCGCGCAAGTCGCAGGAACCTGCGCCGGCGCAGGTTCCTGCGGTCTCTGTGCCGATTCGGGGCCGGTCAGGCCCGGTAGGCGGGGAAGTAGTCGCCTCCGGCTTCGACCCCGGTCCGGCGGCACAGGTCTTCGTAGGCGGCCTGGTCGCAGACCAGCTCCGAGGTGTACCACTGCTCTTCGCGGTTGGCGAAGCCGCGCTTGAACTCCTCGAGCCGGTCGCCCGGGGTGATGCCGCCTCCGAGGTTGAGCGGCATCTCCATCTGCCCGGCGAACTCGATCATCCCGGCCAGCAGGTTCTTCATCGGCGAATCGCGCAGGTAAGGGCCTGCGGTGCCGGAGAGGTAGTAGTGGAGGAGGCCGTCAGAGGCCGCCGCGATCGATGCGGCAGCGACAGCACCTTCAGGCTCGCGGGCGACGGCCAGCCAGGTCCTGGGCGACCTGAGCACCGAGTCGAAGTACGAGGCGTCGAAGTAGTAGCGCTCCGCGGCCTGCGTCCGATCCATCGTCTGCGTGTAGGCGTCGAGGAAGTCGGCTGTCGTCTGCGACGGCGTCTCGGGCCCCGGGGTCACCTCGATCGAGTAGCCGCGGCGTTCGTTCTTGCGGATCTGCTGACGGTCACTCATGCGGCTCTTCGGATCCAGCGCAGGATCGGCAAGCAGGCAGACGTTGCGGGGTCGGGCCCCGGTCAGCGGCGGCTGCGCGGGAAGCGAGTGACGGATGAAAGCCGAGACCAGCCCGGCCCCGCTGAAGTCGATCGCCGCAGGGTCGAGCGGCAGACCCTCCGACCCGGCGGCGACGCCGAAGCCGGGGTAGCCGTATGGCGAGGCGGCGTCGTGGCCGCCCCCGGGGATCTCGCGCACGACGAGCGGGGCGAACAGCACGGGGCGCTCGTCCCGACGGATCAAGAGCGAATGCGTGACGCCCTCGGCCTCCAGGAAGTCCGGACAGCGGAAGAACTGCTCCGGGTCCGCGGCGGCTTCACCACGGTCTTCGATCAGCTCTGCCCGGACGGTCACGTCGGGAGGATCACCACTCCGCGACGGCGGCGAAGAACTGCTCGGGAGATGCACCCCATATTTCGCAGTCGATCAGCTCGCCACCGCGCTTGATGTGGCCGGGCATCGTCCCTTCGTACTGCCAGCCCTGGGCGCTCACCACTTTCTTGGCGGCCGCGTTGAAAGCCGGGATGCGCCCGTATATCCGGTGGGCGCCGAACTCTTCGAAGGCCTTGGCGACGGTCAGCCGCTCCGCCCAGCGGCCGACGCCACGGCCGCGTACTTCATCCCCGATCAGGCAGCCGAGTTCGGGTGCGGTCTGCCGGAACAGCCCGTACAGCGCGGTGAAGCCGACCGGCTGCTCGATGCCCTCGACCACGATCGCGTACTTGCGGTCCTCGCCTTCGTTCCTTACCGCTGCCGCGGTCCAGCCTTCGGCCTGTTCCATGGTGAAGCTCTCGCGTTCCTCCATCAGCGTCCGGGTTGCTTCGGGGTTGTTGAACCAGCGGTGGACGGCTACGGCGTCTTCGGGACGGAACTCGCGGATCGAGACCGGAGACCGGGTTTCGGGCGTGGCGGGATCTGGCATGCCCGCAGTCTAGGAGCAGACGGTGGCAGGAAGGCCGACCATCGCCCTCACGGGTTCAGTTGCTCGCGCGCCGCTCGAAGATCGCGTCGACCTGTTCGAGCGTCTTGCCCTTGGTCTCGGGCACGAAGCGCCAGCAGAACCACAGCGTGACCACGCCGATCAGGCCGTAGAACCAGAAGGCGCCGGTCTCGGTCAGCAGGTCGATCAGCGAGAGGAAGGTGACCGAGACGACGAAGTTGAAGAACCAGTTGGTCATCGTTCCGGCGGCAGCGGCCTTGCCACGCACGGCCAGTGGGTAGATCTCCGCATTCAGCAGCCAGAAGATCGGGCCGAGGCTGATCGCGAACGAGGATACGAACAGCATCAGGCTGCCGACCGCCAGTACGGTCGAAAGGGTCTCCGGCATGTGGTTGACGAATGCGAGGCCGAGCGTGAACAGCGAGAACGACATGCCGCTGACGCCGATGAACAGCAGGGTGCGCCGTCCGGCCCGGTCGAGCAGGCGCAGCGCGACCACGGTCATGAGGACGTTGATGATGCCCACCCCGAGCGAGGCGAGGATGGCCGAACCGGCCGAGTCGATGCCGGTGCTCTGGATGATCGTCGGTGCGTAGTAGATGACCGTGTTGATGCCGGTGATCTGCTGGAGGACGGCGAGGCCGATGCCGACCAGCAGGGCCGCCTTGACCGCGGGCCGGCGCAGGTCGCTCCAGCGGCTCGTATCCGGACCGGTGCTGGCCCTGATCTCCTGTATTTCGAGATCGATCGCTTCGGCACCGGCCGGCCGCACCCGAAGCAGCGCCTCCCGGGCACCTTCGACGTCGTCCTGCATCATCAGCCAGCGCGGGCTGCGCGGGAGGCGCACGATCCCGAGGGCGAGGATGATCGCCGGAACCGCTCCGAGGCCGAGCATCCAGCGCCAGCCGTCGTCCACGTCGGTGAAGGCGTAACCGACCAGGTATGCGACCAGGATGCCGACAGTCACGGCGAGCTGAAAAAACGTGACCAGGCTGCCCCGTATGTCGGCCGGTGCGAGCTCGCTGATGTACACCGGCGCCACGGCGGAGGCGACGCCGATACCCATCCCGATCACGACCCGCGAGAGGATCAGGATCAGCGCGCCGGGCGCGATCGCCGAAACGATCGCTCCGCCGATGAAGACTGCGGCCGAGACCAGGATCAGCGTGCGGCGTCCGTACCTGTCGGCTCCGTGGCTGGCGAACCACGCTCCGGCCACGGCTCCGATCGGAACCGCCCCGACCACCATGCCGGCTTCGAGGCTGTTCAGGCCGAACTCCGGCGTGATCGTGAGCAGTGCGCCGGCGATGATGCCGGTGTCGTAGCCGAAGAGCAGTCCGGCGAGACCGGCTATTGCCAGCGGTGATCGTTACGTTGCGCTTCGCCTTGGCGGCGCTGACCTCGCTCCCACTCACCGGCACATCTTCCCATGAGTCGGCGGACGCCGTGCGGGATGATGCGCGCGTGAAGAAGATCACCAGAGCCGCCGCACGCAGGATCGCGCTCGCGGCCCAGGGCTTCGGTGCCGGCCGGCCCGCCGGCAAGGTGACGATGCGCCACCTCGACCGGATGATCCGTCACACCGGGCTGATCCAGATCGATTCGGTCAACGTGCTGGCGAGGGCCCACCTGATGCCGCTCTACTCACGCTCGGGACCGTACGACCCGGGCCTGATCGAGCGCGCCTATTCGAGAGAGCCGAGGCGGCTGGTCGAATACTGGGCGCATGAGGCATCGCTGATACCGCCACAGACCCGGCACCTCTTCGCGTGGCGGATGCGGAGGGCGCACCTCGACGGTTGGCAGAGCGTGCGCGCCGCCTCCGAACAGGGTGAACTGCTCGAGGCGGTGGTGGCCGAGATCGAGCGGCGCGGCCCGCTCACCGCCGGCGAAGTGGGCGCCTCGATCGACCCTGACCACGTTCCCGACCGCAGCCACTGGGGCTGGAACTGGCCTCCTGTCAAGAGCGCGCTCGAGTACCTGTTCTGGTCGGGCCGGCTCGCTTCGGCCTCCCGCACCACCCAGTTCGAGCGCCGCTACGACCTGCCCGAACGGGTCATTCCCGGAGAGGCGCGCGCTCTGCCGCCGCCGGACGATGCCGAGGCGATCGAGCGGCTGATCGAGATCTCCGCCCGCGCTCACGGCATCGGCACCGCGGCCTGCCTGCGCGACTACTTCCGCATCCCCGCGGCCGACGCGAGACCGGCGATCGAGTCGCTGGCCGCGGAGGGGCGGCTGATCGAGGTGGACTGCGAGGCCTTCGCGGGCCCACCTACCTCCATCCCGAAGCGAAGCGGCCGCGGGGCGCCGAGGGGCGCGCGCTGCTCTCACCCTTCGACCCGCTCGTCTTCGAGCGCAGGCGGACCGAGAGCCTGTTCGGCTTCCGTTACCGGATCGAGATCTACGTTCCGAGGGCGAAACGCGAATACGGCTACTACGTGCTGCCGTT
Organism: uncultured Solirubrobacterales bacterium; assembly: GCA_963701635.1. GTDB lineage: Bacteria > Actinomycetota > Thermoleophilia > Solirubrobacterales > 70-9 > 67-14. Next base: position 207,301 of record CAVPAU010000001.1, on the reverse strand, counting down.
CCTGCTCAACGAGGCACTCGTCGCGAGGGTCGACCTGAAAGCCGACCGCGACTGCTCGGTGCTCAAGGTCCACGGAGCCTTCCGTGAGGCGGGTGCGCCACCGGAGACCGCGGGCGAACTCGCCTCGGAACTCGAGCTGATGGCCGGCTGGCTCGGGCTCGACTCGATCGAAGTCGAGGGCCACGGCGATCTCGCTCCGGCCCTGGCGAGGGCGGTCGGATGAGCGCCGGCCCGCCGGTACGTGGCCGGTATGCGCCCTCGCCGACCGGCGAGCTCCACCTCGGAAACCTGCGGACCGCCCTGCTGGCCTGGCTGTCGGCCCGCGCCGCCGATGGCGAGTTCCTGCTGCGGATCGAAGACCTCGACTCCGGCCGCTCGCGCGACGAGTGGATCGACGTGCAGGTCGCCGAGCTCCGCGCCATCGGCATCGACTGGGACGGCGAGCCGGTCCGCCAGAGCGGGCGCCACGACCTCTATGCAGGAGCGGTCGAGGTGCTGCGCTCTCGCGGGCTCGTCTACGAATGCTTCTGCACGCGGGCCGAGATCCGCGAGGCGGCCTCGGCACCCCATGGCGAGCTTCCCGAAGGCGCCTACCCGGGCACTTGCCGCGACCTGAGCGCCGACCGGCTCGCCGCCCGCCGCGCGCAGGGCCGCCCGCCGGCACTGCGGGTCCGGGCCGATGCCGCCGCCTACGAGTTCGAAGACCGGGTCTGCGGCACGGTGCGGGGCCGGGTGGATGACTTCGTGATCCGCCGCAACGACGGCGACTTCGCCTACAACCTCGCGGTTGCCGTCGACGACGCCGACCAGGAGATCACCGAGGTGGTGCGCGGAGCCGACCTGCTCGAGACCACGGGCCGGCAGCTCTGGCTCTACGGCCAGCTCGGGCTCGAGGCTCCGACGATGTGGGCGCACGTACCGCTGATGCTCGGCCCGGACAGAGCGCGCCTGGCCAAGCGCCACGGCGCGGTGACGCTCGAGCAGCGGATCAATTCGGGGCAGAGCCCGCAGCACGTGGTCGGGGAACTCGCCGCATCGCTCGGGTTGTTGCCGGGTCCATCACCGGTCGAAGCTGCCGACCTGCTCGAAGGATTCTCCCTCCGAAGCCTGACGGCCTGACATCATCACGCCATGCCGGTTGAGATCGAGCGCAAGTTCGTGGTCGCGGATCCGCCGTCCGAGGTCCTCGACCGCCCTTCGGAAGAGATCGACCAGGGCTATCTGGTCTCCGACGGCGAGACCGAGATCCGGCTGAGGCGGAGGGGCCGCGCCCACTTCATCACGGTCAAGAAAGGCCACGGGGCGATCCGTGAGGAGACCGAGGTCGAGATCACGTCGCAGCAGTTCGAAAGCCTGTGGCCGCAGACCGAGGGCTGGCGGGTAGAGAAGCGGCGGCACCTGATCCCGCTCGACGGGGGACTGACCGCAGAGATGGACGTATACGCCGGGAGGCTGGAGGGCCTGGTCACGGTCGAGGTCGAGTTCGGCTCAGAGCAGGCGAGCCGGGACTTCACACCGCCCGGGTGGTTCGGCGACGAGGTCACCGGGGACGTCCGGTATTCCAACCAGCAGATGGCCCTGAAGGGCCCGCCGTTGTGATCGGGTGATTTTACAAATATACAATTGTGTAGTAGTATAGATTCAAATTCCCGAACCGGAGAACGAGATGAGCGATACCAAACAAGCCGAAGTGACCAACCTGACTACCGCCTCCTACGACGAATTCGTCGGCCAGGACGGCCTGACCGTGGTCGACTTCTGGGCCTCGTGGTGCGGACCCTGCATCCAGATGGCGCCGCAGTTCGAGAAGGCCGCGGAGCTCCGCCCCGACTACCACTTCGCCAAGGTCAACGTCGACGAGGAGCCCCAGCTCGCGGCCCGCTACCAGGTCAGCTCGATCCCGACGCTCGCGGTGATCCGCGACGGAGAACTGCTCGGAATGGCCCCGGGCGTGGTCAGGGCCAACGAACTCGTCCAGGCCCTCGACAAGCTCGCCGGCTGACCGGACCCGGCCGCGGGCCGGGGCGCTAGCCTCGGCATCGTGGGCCGCAACGAGAAAAGCGCCGGGCTGGTCCTCTACCGGTTCAGGGAGGACCGGCTCGAAGTGCTGATCGCCCACATGGGCGGCCCGCTGTGGAGCCGCAAGGTCGCCCGCGGCAAGCGCGGATGGTCGATCCCTAAAGGCGAATACACCGGGGAGGAGCTGCCGTTCGACGCAGCCTGCCGCGAGTTCAGGGAAGAGACCGGGTTCGAACCACCCGACGGCGAGGCGCTCGAGCTTGGTGAGGTCGTCCAGGGAAGCGGCAAGCGAGTATCAGCCTGGGCGATCGAAGGCGACCTCGATCCCGACCGGGCCCGCAGCAACATGATCGAGATCGAGTGGCCGCCGAAGTCCGGCAACCGGCGGGAATTCCCCGAGGTCGACCGCGTCGAGTGGGTCACCCCCGAGACCGCCCGCGGACTCGTGATCAAGGCCCAGGCAGAGCTGTTCGATCGTCTCGAACGGCTGCTCGGCGTCGGCTGAACGGCCCGCGAGACCCGGACCCGAAAACAGAACAACCCCGACACCCGACTGTTACCTTAAGCGCGATGGAGTTGGCAGCTACGCGTCCACGACATCCTCGCTCGGCCCTCGTACCGTTGATGGCCGTCGTCACGACCATGGCAGCCCTCGGCTTCGCGTCACCTGCCTCCGCGGCCACGGTGGGAGCCAACCTGAACCAGACCCCCGCCTTCGGAGCCGGCTGCGGCGCGTTGCTGATTCCGCCGCCGAGTTGCGCGTTCTTCGATCCGGTCACGGCACAGACGCCTCCGGGAAACTGGCGCGTCACCTCGGCCCGGGTCAGGACCGGCCCGACCAGCGGTCCGATGAGAATCACGATGATCCAGGCCCTGCGCTCGAAGTCCGGCGCCGGAGGCGTGATCTGCTGCACCGCTTCTGCCCAGGGCCCGGTGTTCACGCCCCCGGCCAACTCGACCACGCGGGTCAACCTCAACCTGCCCGCCGTGAATACGACCGAAGTGGTCGACAACGAGCAGATCGAGGTCATCGACTACCTCGGCATCTCGCTGGTGAACCAGGCCGGCTCGATCGCCTTCGCCCCCGCGCAGTTCGGCAGCACGTTCTTCGACCGGGCGTTCTCGGTCGGTGAAACGCGACTCGGAGGAGGCCTGCCTTCGCTCGCCCCGATGATCAGCGCCGAGCTCCAGCCCTGCGGCGCTCTCGGATCGAGCGCATCGACCTCTGCCACGCCCTGCGCGCCGCGGCGCTTCGCCGTCTCGCAGAGGGCCCGGCTCTCGGGCAACGGGACCAGCGCGCGAATCACTGTGGCCGTCCCGAGGGCGGGCCGCGTGGTGGTCCGGGGCACCGGCTCCGCTGCCAGGCTGCTCCGCCGGAGCGCCTTGAGCACAAAGGAAGCCGGCCGGTTCAAGGTCAGGGCGAGACTGAGCTCGAAAGGCAAGCGCGTGCTCGACCGCCGGGGCAGGGTCAAGGTCAGGCTTCGCGTCAGCTTCAAGCCGAAGTCCGGAAAGAGAGTGTCGAAGAACGTCCGCGTCAGGTTCCGGCGATGAAGACCGGGCTAAGCTAGCCGAAGCAGCACCAAACGAAACGGGGGAAACATGAAGGGCAACAGGATTCTCGTGGTGGCCGTGGCGTCGCTGATCACTGCCGGACTCGCCGGGGCAGGTCTCGGTTCGGCCTCGATCGGCACCGCACCGAGCCCAGGCGCGAGTGCCAGCGGGATCAACAAGGCCGGCCGCTACCAGGGCAAGGTCGGCACATTCGCCCGGATAATCATGAAGACCAGCAGGAACAGGGTCAAACGCCTCGACGCCGGTGTCCAGGGAAGTTGCCAGCGCGCTTCCGATGGCCAGATCCTCAGGATCGAACTCGTGGCGATGAAGGCGAATCCCAACCTGAGGATCAGGCGCAACGGCAAGTTCAAGGGCAAGGGCCAGACCAAGGCAGGCGTTTCGTGGGAGGTCAGCGGCCGCTTCGTCAGCAGGAAGAAGGCGAAGGGGAAGTTCAAGGCGAGCATCTTCCGGACGATCTTCAATCCGTTCGCGCCGGGTGGCATCGACGGTGAACTCTGCGCGGGCAGCGGAAAGTGGACCGCGAAGCTGAAGCGCTGACGGCTCGCCCGGCAGGCCGGGGCGCCTAGGGATCTACCGGATTCTCCCGTTCGACGATCAGTGGATCTTCCGGCGTCGCAGGAAGCTCGGGCATGTCGTCAGCCTTCATGCCGAGCGTCGCCGCGATGAGCTCGCGGGGGCCGATGGAGCCCGAGGCCCGGTAGCCGATGTCGGCCGGCATCGGCCGGTCGAAGAAGACCAGGAAGTGGAAGTCGCCTTCGCCGATGTCCTCTATGTGGTGGGGGAAGGCCGGCGGGATGAAGTAGAGGTCGCCGGGACCGAGCTCGTAGGTGTCGGTGCTGCCGTCCGGGTCGAGCGCGGTCATGCGGGCCCGACCCTCGGCGACGTAGCCCATCTCGGAAGTGACCGGGTGCCAGTGCGGTTCGCGCATCCCCTCGTCGCTGACCCTGAGCGAGTACATAGCCATGTCCGTCAGGGCTGGCCAGACCTGGCTGCGGGCGACCCGCGCCGTGCCGGCGGGCGAGCTGATCGGCGCTGACTCGGCCTCAACGTCGAACTTCAGCGGGCTTGTGAAGGCCGCCGTCGACGGGATCTGGACGTCACCTTCGCGGCCGACGATCCAGACCGGCTCGGTCGAGTGCTCGAGCCCGGCGAAGGCCGATGCCGGCAGGTCCCACGTATTGCCCAGAACGGCATCGCTCATCGCGCCGATCGACGCGCGCAGCGAGAAGTCCTGCGGCTCGGCGTCGGAAAAGCCGACGATCAGCTCCGCGGTCGCATCGCCGGTGTTCTCGATGTAATGGAGCGCACCGGAAGGGGCGTAGAACATCTGGCCCGGCCCGAGGGTGAACCAGCTGAATTCGCTGCCGTCGCCGAGGATCCCGACCAGCAGCTCACCGCGCAGGCAGTAGGTCAGCTCGCTCGCATTGGCGTGCCAGTGCGGCTCGCGTATCGCGCCGGGCTCGAGCAGCAGGCGTTTGGCAGAAAGCCCCCGGAGGATAGGCAGCGAGGCTGCCGTCACCCCGGTGAGCGAGCCCAGTTCGCTGTGGAATACCGTCGTGCCTTCGCTCAGGGAAGTGAAGTGGGGTGACGTCATCGCGCATCAGCCTATCGCCAGTAGGCTCACTCAATGGCAGCAGACAAGCCCACCTCCGGGACCGGCCGCGAATTCGACCTCATCCTCTTCGGCGCCTCGAGTTTCGTCGGCAGGCTGACCGCGGCCTATCTGGCCACCAACGTGCCCGACGGCTTCAGGATTGCACTCGCCGGGCGCTCGATGGACCGGCTCGAAAAGGTCCGCGCCGGCCTGCCGGGCAAGGCGAAAGACTGGCCGATCGTCCTGGCCGACAGCTCCGACGAGGACTCGATCACGGCGATGGCGGAGTCGACCAGGGTCGTCGTCACCACGGTCGGTCCGTACTCGAAGTACGGCATGCCGCTCGTGCTCGCCTGTGCCGCGGCCGGAACCGACTACGCCGACCTGACCGGCGAGCCGCTGTTCATGCGCCGCTCGATCGACGAAGCCGACGCGCTCGCGAAGGAGAGCGGTGCCCGGATCGTGCACAGTTGCGGCTTCGATTCGATCCCGTCGGACCTCGGGGTACTGGCTCTCCACGACGCCGCCAGGGAGGCGGGCGCGGGCGATCTCGGCGAGACGACGCTCGTCGTCAAGGCGATGAAGGGAGGCTTCAGCGGCGGCACGATCGATTCGATGAAGGGCCAGATCGACCAGAGCAGATCCGATCCCGAAGCCCGGCGACTGGCCGCGGACCCGTACGCGCTCTCGCCAGACCGGCAGGCCGACCCGGACGGAAAGGACGAGCGCGACTCGATGGGCATCGGCCGTGACCCAGAGACTGGCGATTTCATCGCACCGTTCGTCATGGCGGCCGTCAATACGCGTGTCGTCAGGCGGAGCAACGCGCTCACGGACTGGGCCTACGGCAGGGGCCTGCGCTACAGCGAGGTGATGAAAGCCGGAGGCGGACCGATGGGAGCGGTCAAGGCCGGCGCGGTCGTCGGCGGACTGGGCGGGCTGGTCGCGGGGCTGGCTTTCCCCCCGACGCGCATGGTGCTGGACCGACTGCTGCCCGATCCGGGCGAGGGCCCGAGCGAGCAGAGCCGCGAGAAGGGCTTCTTCCGCATGGAGATAACCACGACGACGAGTTCGGGTCGCCGCTTCCGCTGTCGAATCGAGGCCTCGGGCGACCCCGGCTACAAGGCCACCGCCGTGATGCTGGGGGAGTCGGGCCTGTGTCTGGCACACGATTCCGAACGCACGCCGGACGTGTCGGGGGTCCTCACCCCCGCCACCGCGATGGGTGGCGTGCTCACTGACCGGCTGCGTGCGGCCGGACACGTCTATGAGGTCAGCGAGCTCGCTTCTTGAGCCGCGCGGACGGCCTGATGGAGCTAGCCGGAGTCGAACCGGCGACCTCCAGGGTGCGATCCTGGCGCTCTGCCAACTGAGCTATAGCCCCGCGGCGGCAAAGGATACGGACTATTCGCGTGCAAAAGGTGGGAGGTCATGCCATACGTCAGGACAAACCGCATAGTCTTCAACCCAAGCTTTCGCTACTGAGGCGCTATGGGAATCCTCGACGATGCAATCCGAGAACACCTTGAGCTGAAGCGCCAGCACGGCGCCGAAGAATCCGAGCTCGAGGGCCTGGAGGCAGAAGCCTTCGGTCCTGCCGACCGTCCGGACGCGGTCGAGCCGCCGCCTCCGCCGGAGGTCGAGTCCCCGGGGGACCCGGAAGCGCTGACCCAGGTGATCAGCCCCGGCTCGTCGCTCACGGCCCCGGCCGGAGAGGGCGACCAGCTCGACAAGGTCTTCGAAGCCGGGCGTCAGGAGGAGGCGACCCCGGAAGAAGAACCTTCGTTCGAGGAGCACGAGTTGCCCGACGCCGCGGGTACGGATGCCGGGCCGACCCAGTCCGAGACTGCGGCCGACCCGGTAGTCGAAGCGCCGGGCGTCGCGCCCGAGGCCGACGAGGCCGACGACACAGACGCGGACCCTGAGGCCGGTGCCGACGACGACGCCGGTGATGCGCTCGAGCGCGAACGCCAGCACCTTGCCGGCCAGCCGACCGAGCACTACGACGTCGACGCGGCGATCGCCGAGGAGGACGAAATCGATCTGCTCAGCGAGAGCTCGCTGTCCGATGAGCTCGACCGCGCCCTCGAGGGCCCCGGTGATGCGCCGTCGGAACCGGAGCAGCCGGAGCGTGAGCACGAAATCGAGCCCGAGACCGCCGTCGCGCCCGAACCCGAAGACGAGGCTCCGGGCGGCACCGAGGTCGGTGATGCGCCGGTCGTCGAACCCGAACCCGACCCGGACATCGTCACCGGCGAAGTCGTCGAAGAAGAGGAGCATGACCTGGCCGAAGGTGAGTTCTTCGACCAGGACGACCCGCTCGAAGGGACGCCCGACTTCCTCGAAGAGACACCCGAACACGACCGGCTCTGGTTCGAGCAGAAAGAGCCGAAGGACTTCGACTTCGGCGACTGATCAGGCGGTCGGCCGCACGCCGGCCGCTGTCTTGAACCTCGAGCGCCGCGACCGGATGGCGAGCAGCGCGTCGAGTCCGATGTAGTCGGCCGCAGCCGTCCAGGCACTCAGACCGGGATCCGGCGCCGAGCCCTCTGCGGTCCGCTTCATCTGCAGGCGGTGCCAGCCCGAGTTCGACGCCGCGCCTGCGAGTCTCTTTGCGACGGCCGGCCCGGTGATGCGCGGAGCGGGTCGCTCCAGTTCGTCAGTGCGACCACTGACGAATTCCCCGGCCAGCCCGGGCCTGACCGCGAGCGGCCGGCCTACGCCGACCATCGCGATCCCCGCTCTCAGTGCTTCGTCTACTCCCGCCCTGGTGCGGAACCCGCCGGTCAGCATCACCGGGACCTCCGTCGACGCCGCGATCGCCGAGGCCCCTCGCCAGAACGGAGACTCGTGAGCCGAGTCGATCCGCGAACCGTCGGCGTCGAAACCGAGCATCGCCGGGGTCTCGTAGTTGCCTCCCGACACCTCGAGCAGATCGACGCCGCGCTCGCCCAGGTTCGGGCCGAGCCAGGCTAGGTCCTCTTCACCGCCGTCGCGGTAGTCGAGCTTGACTGCGACGGCCGCGCCTGTGGGAAGGGCCTCCCGCAGGCCTTCGACGACCTCGAGCAGCAGGCGCGATCGGCCCTGGATGTCACCGCCGTATTCGTCCTGCCGCAGGTTCTGCGAAGGGTCGAGGAAGCTGCTCAGCAGGTATCCGTGGGCGGCATGGACCTCGACGCCCGCGAATCCCGCGTCGACCGAAAGCCTTCCCGCGGTGACGAACCGGGCGCGGATCTCGACGATCTCATCACGGGAGAGGGCCCGGGGGCTGGCGAAGAGACCGGCGAGAGCGACCGCGGGTCCACCCGACGGCGATACCGGATGGGAATTCACGAACCGGTTCACCTGCCGGCCCGGATGGGAGATCTGGACCAGTGCATGAGGTCCTGCGGCCTCGGCCCAGCGCCGCATGGCACCACGGTCGGTTGCGGCGTCGATCACCACGTTGCGGGCCCGCTCGAGGTGCCTGCGGTCGACCATCGCGTTTCCGGTCAGAATCAGTCCGGCCCCTCCGGCGGCGTTCGTGGCATACAGGCGGAAGTGCCGCTCGCACGGATCGTTGCGACTGTCGGCCAGACCCTCGGTCATCGCGGCGCGTCCGAGGCGGTTCGGCAGCGTCAGACCGCAGGCGAGGGTGAGGGGATCGCTGAGTTCCGGCGTGGGCATCGGCGGTTCGCAGCCTACGCGTTCAGCCCATACAATCCCCGGACGGCCTCACGGCCATGCGGGGCCATAGCTCAGTTGGCAGAGCGCCTGCTTTGCAAGCAGGAGGTCGCCGGTTCGATTCCGGCTGGCTCCACTTCCGGCGCGGCGCATTCCGCTCACAGCGAGACGGCGACGGTGGCGGCGACGTAGATGCCGATCAGCACCCAGCCCTCCCAGCGGACCAGCGTGCGGCCGGTGGCGAGGAAGAAGGTGGCGATGGCGGCAAGCGCGAGCATCAGCCAGCCGGCGGCGGCCAGCGTCCCGATCTCGATCACCGAGGGCGAGATGACGCCGATGACGCCGCCGATCAGCAGGCTGTTGATCAGGTTGGAACCGAGCACGTTGCCGATCATCAGGTCGAGCTCGCCCTTGCGTGCGGCCTGGATCGACACCGCGAGCTCGGGCAGCGAGGTCCCGACCGCGACCAGGGTCAGGCCGATGATCGCCTGTGAGACTCCCGCCTCGGTGGCGAGGCTGCCGGCCGAGTCGACCAGCAGGCGGGAGGCGAACACGGTGAAGGTAAGGCCGAGCACGGAGCGCAGTACCTCGACCGCGGTCGACACGCCTTCTTCCCCGCCGGCGGCCTGCGACGGATCGGGCGGGTTGCCGCGGATGACCCAGAAGGCGAGCGGGACCAATGCCAGCAGAACCAGCCCGGTCACGGTTCCGAGGCCGATGAACGCGAAGGCCAGGAACAGGGCCACCGCCGCGGCCGAGATCACGGCTTCGCGCTTCAGCGTGCGAACGGCGATCGCGACCGGCACGATCACGGCGCCGGCGCCGAGCACGACCGAGATGTTGAAGGTGTTCGAGCCGATCACGTTGCCCATGGCCAGGCCGCCCTGGTCGTTGGCGGCGGCGAATGCCGAGACCAGGCCGTCGGGAAGGCTGGTACCGACGCCGAGCAGCACAGCGCCGATGAACAGCGGGCTCGCGCCGAGCAGGGTCGCGATGCGCGCCGCGCCCGTTATGAACTGGGAGGCCGCGAGCGAGAGCACGACGAGCGAGACCACGGCCAGGCCAGATCGACGATCACCATCGGGGCAACCTAGCCTTCCAGTGAGTAGACCGCGCCCTGGGCGAGCAGGTTCGGCAGCAGCTTCGCCGGACCGCCTTCGGCTTCTCCGTGGCCGTCGAGCACGACCCGCCGCACGATCTCCATCCCTGTGTCGCCGGCCAGCTGTTCGAAGTCGCGCAGCGTGCAGAGGTGGATGTTCGGGGTGTCGTACCACTGGTACGGCAGTATCGGCGTGACCGGCATGCGGCCGCGCAGGGCCAGCCCGGCGCGCAGGCGCCAGTGGCCGAAGTTGGGCAGCGAGACGACCTGGATCGGCGCGACGCGCTTCATCCCGGCCAGGACCCGGTCGGGGTGGCGGACCGCCTGCAGGGTCAGCGAGAGGATCGCGACGTCGAAGGCGTCGGCCTCGATCTCTCTCAGCTCGGCTTCGAGGTCACCCTGGGTCACCGGCACGCCGCGGGTGATGCAGGCGTGGAAGCCGTCGGGGTCGCGCTCGATCCCGAGCCCCTGGCAGCCCTTGTCCCGGATCAGCGTCTCGAGCAGCGCGCCGTCGCCGCAGCCGAGGTCCAGTACCCGGCTGCCGGGTGAGACCATCGCGGCGACGATGTCGAGGTCGGGTCGCATCAGTCCGCAGCGATGCCGCGCTCGCCGGCCAGCCGGTCCATGAAGCCGGTCACCGTCTCGTGGTAGTCGGGGATCGCGAACAGGAACGAGTCGTGTCCGTGGGAAGAGGAGATTTCCCGAAAGGTGACCGGCGCGCCGGCCAGCCGGAGTTCGGCGGCGATCTCCCTCGAGTGGGAGGTCGAGAAGCGCCAGTCGGAGTCGAAGGAGAGCACGAGGAAGGAGGTGTCGCCGGCCTCGATGCGCCGCTGGACCTTGACCGGATCCCGGAACGGGTCGAAGTAGTCCATGACCCGTCCGAGGTAGAGGTAGGTGTTGGCGTCGAAGCGCTCGACGAAGGACTGGCCCTGGTAGTGGAGGTAGCTCTCGACCTGGAAGTCGACGTCGAAGCCGAAGCGCGGCATCTCCGCGTCCTGGATCCGGCGGCCGAACTTCTCCCGCATCGACTCCTCGGAAAGGTAGGTGATGTGGCCGATCATCCGCGCCAGTCCGAGGCCGCGATCAGGCCGCCTGCCGGTGCCGTACCAGTCGCCGCCGTTGAAGTCCGGGTCGCGCATGATCGCCTCCCTCGCGACCGCGGAGAAGGCGATGTTCTGCGCCGACAGCCGACCTGAGGCCGCGACCACCAGCGCGCCGTCGATCTCGCCCGGGTGGTCGATCGTCCACTGGAGGACCTGCATGCCGCCGAGCGAGCCGCCGACGGCGGCCAGCAGTCTCTCGATGCCGAGCTCGGCCAGCAGCGCCCGGTGCACGGTGACCAGGTCGCGAACCTGGATCAGCGGGAAACGCAGCCCGTAGGGCTCGCCGGTCCGCGGGTCGGTCGAGGAAGGGCCGGTCGTACCGCTGCAGCCGCCGAGCACGTTGGCGCAGATCACGAAGAAGCGCTCGGTGTCGAGCGGCCGTCCCGGCCCGATGATGTTGTCCCACCAGCCGGGCCGGTCCGGGTCGTCGCCCTCGTGGATTCCGGCGGCGTGGGCGTCGCCGGACAGCGCGTGGCAGATGAAGACCGCGTTCGAGCGCTCGGCATTGAGTTCGCCGTAGGTCTCGTAGGCGACTTCGACCTGCGGGATCTCAGCCCCGGAATCGAGCGTCAGCGGACGATCGCCGTCGAAGACGACCGCCCGCTGCGTTCTTACGAGGCCGACGCCCGAAGGCACTTGGCCTGCTTACTTCGCCTTGGCCAGGGCCTGGTCGATGTCGGCCACGATGTCGTCGATGTTCTCGATGCCGACCGACAGCCGGACCATGTCGTCGCTGACGCCGGCGCTGGCCAGCTCACCTTCGTCGAGCTGGGAGTGCGTCGTCGTGGCCGGGTGGATCGCCAGCGACTTCGCGTCGCCGATGTTGGCCAGGTGGCTGAACAGCTCGAGCGAGTCGATGAACCTGCGTCCCGCATCCCGTCCGCCTTCGATGCCGAAGGCGACCAGCGCACCGCTGCCGCCGTTGAGGATGCGCGAGGCGATCTCGGCGTGGCTTGAGTCGGGCAGGCCCGGGTACTCGACCCAGTTGACCCCGGCGGTCCCCTTCAGGTGCTCGGCGACGGCGAGCGCGTTCTCGCTGTGGCGCTCCATCCTCAGCGGCAGCGTCTCGATGCCCTGCAGCAGCAGGAAGGCGTTGAACGGGGAGAGCGCGGCGCCGGTATTTCGCAGCAGGACCGTGCGCACGCGACCCACGTAGGCGGCCGGGCCCATTGCATCGGTCCAGACCACGCCGTGGTAGGACGGGTCGGGCCTGGTCAGGCCCGGGTAGCGGTCGCCGTGAGCGGCCCAGTCGAACTTGCCCGAGTCGACGATGACTCCACCGATCGAGGTGCCGTGGCCGCCGATGAACTTGGTCGCCGAGTGCACTGCGATGTCGGCACCGTGGTCGAAGACCCTGGTCAGGATCGGGGTCGGCACCGTGTTGTCGACGACCAGCGGCAGGCCCTCGGCGTGGGCGGCGTCGGCCCAGGCGTCGAGGTCGACGACGTTCAGCCGCGGGTTGCCGATCGTCTCGGCGAAGACCAGCTTCGTATTCTCGTCTACGCTGGCGGCCAGCTCGCCGGGCTTGTCCGGGTCGACGAAGCGGACCTCGATCCCGTACTGCGGCATCGTGTGGGCGAACAGGTTGTAGGTGCCGCCGTACAGCTTCGACAGCGCGACGATGTTGTCACCGGTGCGGCATACGTTCAGCACCGAGTAGGTGACTGCGGCCTGGCCCGAAGCGACCGCGAGTGCGGCGACGCCGCCCTCGAGGGCGGTCATCCTCTCCTCGAGCACGTTCCAGGTCGGGTTCATGATCCGGCTGTAGATGTTGCCCGGCTCGGCCAGCGCAAACAGGTCCTGCGCATGCTGGGCGTCGTTGAAGGCATACGAGACCGTCTGGTAGATCGGCACCGCCCGGGCGTTGGTGGTCGGATCGGGCTCCTGCCCCGTGTGAAGCGCGATCGTCTCGGGCTTCAGGCTCTTGTCTTCTTCGCTCATCTCACTCCTGCGTTTCTGATCGGGGCTGGCAAGGGACCATCGGAACGGGAAGACCCGGTTCCTGTGCGACAACTCTATGTAACCGGTCAAGAAACGATCGAGCCGGATGTAGCGAAGGCCGGTCTAGGGAGAGACGACTTCGACGTTGAAGTTCACGGTGTCGCCGTCGACCTCGGTGATCTCACCCTCGATCTTGATCTGATCGCCGTTCGGAGTCGTGCCGTCGCAGGTGAAGGTTTCGCCGACCTCCGCCTTGGCCTCTTCGCACTCGACCGACTCGAGCGGGGCGCCGACCGACTGCTCGAGCGAGCTCTTGGTCTGGGCCGAGAGCTCGTCGGCGGAGACGACGTCCTCTCCACAGGCGGCTACGAGAAGAGCGAGGGCGACGGCAGCGCCGGCCAGTACTGGGCGGGTCTTCTTCACGGGATCTCCGATCGGGACGAGTTCTGCGGTGGCTCAGTGCGGTCCTGCCGCACGCGGTGAATATACGCCCAACCGCCCCGGTCCCGGTGCACCCCGCCGGGATCGCCCGCTGCGGGTCAGTTCTTCGAATCCTGGGGGGTGGCGTCGAGCGGCAGCAGCCGCACGTCGAAGCCGCCCTCTTCGTCGGTCAGGGTCAGCACCAGCTCGCGCTCGTTGTTCTCGACGTCGAATGCGGTGCACCGGACTTCGTTGCCGGTCTCCAGGTCGATCCTGTCGGGACAGGTGACGCCGCTGATCTCGACGCCGGTCTGGTTCCTCAGTGACCGGGCCGCGGCCGTCTCGAACGCCGTGCCGGGGGCGGCCGCAGCGACGACTTCCCAGTCGAAGCGCACCTTCTCGGTGTCCGAATCGAACTCGGTCACCTCGCCCTCGATCGTCAGCTCGACGTCGTTCTCGTTGATCGCGGTGCAGTTGATCTCGGAGCCGACGTCGGCGTCGGCCTCTTCACAGTCGATCGATGTCAGCAGCACGCCCGTCTCGTCTTCGAAGGCGAGTCGCACCTGCTTGTCGAGCTCTTCGGCCGAGACGGTGTTGCCGATGCTGCATGAGAACTCACAGCCGGCCAGCAGGAGGGTTGCGGCTAGGACGGCACCGGTCACGACGAAACGCTTCGAGTTCAACAGACACCTCTGGATCGAATGGCTATTGGATCTGGACGGCCGGACTCGGGCCGGACCGCAGTATAGGTCCGATCGCGCTGCGCGAACCCGGCAGTCGCGGCGGCTTCAGGCCAGTTCTTCGAGCCAGGCGGCGAGGGCGACGAGGTCTTCCTGGACCAGACCGTGGCCGGCCGCCGGATCCATGCGCACAGTCACCGCCGCCCCGGCGGCTTCCAGGCGCTGCGCCAGCTCGCGGCTCTGCGTAGCGGGAATCAGCGGATCACGGTCGCCCGCCGCGACAAGGACCGATGTCCCTTTCAGGTCGAGGTCGGGTTCCGGCTCATATGGCAGCATCGGCCGGAGCAGGGCAGCGCCCCGGAGCAGCCCGGGATGGCGGAAGAGCAGGCTCGCGGCGATGTTCGCCCCGTTGGAGAAGCCGATCGCGACAACTCGTGAAGGATCGAAGCCGTAATCCGACGCCGACCCGGCCACGAACGCAGCGAGCTCGTCGGTGCGCCGCAGCAGGTCGGGGATGTCGAGTTGCCCTTCGGCGTGCCGGCGGAAGAATCGCCTCGAGACACCGCCCTCGAGCACCTTGCCCCTCGGGCTGAGCCGCGAGAAGCCCGGCGCGAGTTGCCTCGCCAGCGGCAGCATGTCGTGTTCGCTGCCGCCGGTGCCGTGAAGCAGCAGCAGCGTCGTCGCCGAGCCGTCAACGGGTTCCCATACATGCTCGAAGTTCGAAGGGCTCTCGCGGTCGGGATCGGTCATCGATCCTCATCCTATGGGCGCGCGGTCACGGGCCCGCGCGGCTCCGCCGGCGCCGCGCTAGATTGGCCGCATGGACATCGAGGGATTCGAGAAGGGCCAGAAGGTCTGGGTTCACGGGGACGGCGGTACGCAGCGTCCGGCGATCTTCGTGGGCGAGGGCGAGAACGCGACGTTCTTCGGGGGACCGCCACAGTGCTACGTCGTGATGGAGGACACGAAAGAAGGCGGCGAAGTCGAACTCGACCGCATAACCGCGAGGGACTGAGTCGTCCCTATTCCGATCAGATCACCCTGAATTGGGCTTCCCCAAGCCAAACGGCGTCAGCCGCCGAGAGCCGCGACTCCATAACATTGTGTCCGTGTCCTCTCCAGTCCACTCACTCTCCAGCATGACCCGCCGGGCAGGTGGTTCCGGTGGCTGAGATGTGGCGCTCGACAATCGGCAAGAAGACGATCGTCGCCGTGACGGGCACGATCCTGATCGCCTATCTGGTCCTTCACATGATCGGCAACCTGAACTCGCTGTTCGGTCCGGGTGGCGCTGAACCGCGCGTCGACGAGTACGCCGAGTGGCTGCGCACCTTCGGTGAACCGCTGATCCCCTACGAGGGCATCGTCTGGGCGGTGCGCGCGATCCTGCTCGGCGCGATCATCGTCCACATCGTCGGGGTCCTGCAGCTCAATGCGCGAAACCGGGCGGCGCGGCCGGCCGCGTTCCCGGCCAAGCGCATCGGCCGCTCCTGGGAATCGCGGCTGATGATGGTCAGCGGCCTGCTGCTGCTGGCCTTCATCGTCTTCCACATCCTGCAGTTCACGACGCTGACGATCGACGTCACTCCGCTCGAGCGAGGCGCCCTCTACGCCAACGTCTACAACGCATTCCAGGAGTGGTACTTCGTCGCGATATACCTCGCCGCCCTGGTCCTGGTCGGGATGCACCTGCGCCACGGGATCTGGAGCCTCTGCCAGACTCTCGGCCTCGACGGCCCCGAGCGGAACTTCGGCATTCGCATGGGCGCCAACGCACTCTCGCTGGTCCTCGTGATCGGGTTCGCCCTGGTACCGATCCTCTTCTACACGGGCGCGCTCGGCGAGCCGCCGGCCGATGAGCTCACGGCTTCGCTCGAGACCTTCGGAGGCGGTAACGGATGACTGAAATCACTCTCGACCCGAAGATCCCGGAAGGCCCGATCGAGAAGAAGTGGCAGAACTGGCTCGACCAGCACGGCCTGGTCGGTCCGCGCAACAGGGCCGGAAAGAACGTGATCGTGATCGGCACCGGCCTGGCCGGGTCGTCGGCCGCCGCGAGCCTCGCCGCCCAGGGTTTCAAGGTCAAGAGCTTCTGCTACCAGGACTCGCCGCGTCGGGCCCACAGCATCGCCGCCCAGGGCGGGATCAACGCGGCCAAGGACTTCGCCAACGAGGGCGATTCGGTCAGGCGCCTGTTCGCCGACACGATCAAGGGCGGTGACTTCCGTTCGCGCGAGGCGAACGTCTGGCGGCTGGCTCAGCTGTCCGAGAACATCATCGACCAGGCGGTCGCGCAGGGCGTGCCGTTCAACCGTGAGTACGGCGGCTCGCTGGCGACCCGGTCCTTCGGCGGAGTCCTGGTCCAGCGGACCTTCTACTCGCGCGGCCAGACCGGCCAGCAGCTGATGCTCGGTGCCTACAGCGCGCTCGAGCACCAGGTGGCCGCCGGCAACGCCCAGGTGTTCAACCGGCACGAGATGCTCGACGTCGTGCTGGTCGACGGGGTGGCCCGCGGAGTGATCGTCAGGAACCTCGCCACCGGCGAGATCGAACGCCACGCCGGAGATGCCGTCGTACTCGCCTCGGGCGGCTATACCAACGTCTACTACCTGTCGACCAATGCGATGGGCTCGAACGTGACCGCCACGTGGAGGGCCCACAGGCAGGGCGCGCTGATGGCCAATCCGTGCTTCACGCAGATCCACCCGACCTGCATCCCCCAGTCGGGCGAGTACCAGTCGAAGCTGACGCTGATGAGCGAGTCGCTGCGGAACGACGGACGGGTCTGGGTGCCGCGAAAGCCGAACGAGGACCGCCCGCCCGGCGACATCCCGGAAGCCGAGCGGCTCTACTTCCTCGAAGAGCGCTACCCGGCCTACGGCAACCTGGCCCCGCGCGACATCGCCTCGCGTGCCGCGAAGACGGTCTGCGACGACGGCCTCGGCGTCGGCGGGACCGGCCGCGGCGTGTACCTCGACTTCCGCGACGCGATCGCCGAGCACGGCCGAGACACGATCGAGCGCAAGTACGGAAACCTCTTCGACATGTACGAGAAGATCACCGGCGACGACCCTTACGAGACGCCGATGATGATCTACCCGGCCCCCCACTACGCGATGGGTGGCCTGTGGGTCGACTACGAACTCCAGACCACGATCCCGGGACTGTTCGCGATCGGCGAGGCAAACTTCTCCGACCACGGCGCCAACCGCCTCGGCGCCAGCGCGCTGATGCAGACGCTCGCCGACGGATACTTCGTCGCCCCGCATACCGTCACCGACTACATGACGCGCTCGGGCGACGCGGTCGGAACCGACGACTCGGCCTTCGACACGGCCCAGGACAGGGTCGAGAGCCACATCGCGTCGCTCGTCGACGTCGGCGGCAGCACGGTCGCCCAGGACTTCCACCGCGAGATGGGCAACGTGATGCTCGACAAGTGCGGCATGTCGAGGACGGCCGAGGGCCTGAAGGAGGCCCTCGCCGAAGTGCGGCGCATCAAGGGCGAGTTCTGGTCCGACCTGCGAGTCGATCCCGGGGTCGAGGAGCTGAACCAGAGCCTCGAATACGCGAACCGGGTCTCGGACTTCCTCGAGCTCGGGGAACTGATGTGCCACGATGCACTGAGGCGCGAAGAATCGTGCGGCGGCCACTTCCGCGAAGAGCACCAGACGCCCGACGGCGAAGCGCTCAGAGACGACGCGCACTTCGCCAAGGTCACGGCCTGGGAGTATCGCGGGGACGAAGGCGAACCGGTCCCCCACGACGAGCAACTCACTTTCGAAGAGGTCAAGCTGGCGACAAGGAGCTACAAGTGAACTTCAAGCTCGTGATCTGGAGACAGCACGGCCCCGACGACGAGGGGCAGTTCGAGACCCACGAGGTCACCGGTATCGACCCCGAGGCCTCCTTCCTCGAGATGCTCGACCAGCTCAACGCCAGGCTCGGTCGTGAGAAGAAGCAGACGATCGCCTTCGACAGCGACTGCCGCGAAGGGATCTGCGGATCGTGCTCGCTGGTCATCGACGGCACGCCGCAGGGTCCGCATCAGGTCACCTCGTGCCAGACATACATGCGCGACTTCGCCGACGGCGCGACGATCAAGGTCGAGCCGTACAGGGCCAGCGCGATGCCCGTGATCCGTGACCTGGTCACCGACCGCTCCGCACTCGACCGCGTCATCCAGGCCGGCGGCTACATCTCGACCACCACGGGCCCCCAGCCCGACCCGAATGCGATGCCGATCGCACCCGAGGTCCAGGAGCGGGCGATGGACGCGGCGATCTGCATCGGCTGCGGTGCCTGCGTCGCCGCCTGCCCCAACGGCTCGGCGATGCTGTTCACCGGGGCCAAGGTCACGCACCTCAACCTGCTTCCCCAGGGCCAGCCGGAGCGTGCCGATCGCGCCTTCAACATGGTCAGCCAGATGGACGAAGAGGGCTTCGGCGGCTGCACGAACTACGGTGAGTGCTCGCGCGTCTGCCCGCAGGAGATCTCACTCGACGTGATCGGCATGCTCAACCGCGAGTACCGCAAGGGCGCCCAGGCCCAGAAGCCGAAGCACCGAGCGAAGATGACCGCCCAGTAGGCGGTCCGGCAGGCGCCCGGTCGCGCCCCGGTTCGCCCATTGCGTCGCCCCCCTTTGATCGGCGGGGACATCCCTACGGCCATAACCGTGAAGATCGCCCCGGCGCCAGCGGCCGTTCACGGCGGTGCGGCAACGGGTCCCGGGGCGCCGGCGGTAACCGGCGGGGGCATCGTTACGGCCATGACCGTGAGGATCGCCCCCTCACGGCGATACGGATCGGCCTAGACGCCGAGGGAGCGGCCGACGATCTCCTTCATGATCTCGGTCGTGCCGCCGTAGATCCGCGTGACGCGGTTGTCGGTCCAGGCTCGGGCGATCGGGTACTCGAGCATGTAGCCGTAGCCGCCGTGCAGCTGGACGCACTCGTCGATCACGCGGCCGCACAGTTCGGTCGTCCACCACTTCGCCGCCGCGGCGTCCTCGACCGACAGCTTGCCGGCGTTCAAGGCCATGACGCAACGGTCCTGGTAGACGGTGGCGATGTCGATCTCGGTCTTCATCTCGGCCAGCTTGAAGCGGGAGTTCTGAAACGAGCCGACCGGCTTGCCGAAGGCGTTTCGCTCCTTCACGTACTCGAGCGTCCAGTCGAGAGCGGCCTGGGCCGAGGCGACGGCGGCCATCGCGATCGACAGCCTCTCCTGGGCGAGGTTGAAGACCAGGTACTTGAAGCCTTCGCCTTCGTTGCCGAGCAGGTTGGCCTCGGGCACGGGGACCTCGTTGAAGAACAGCTCGGCCGTGTCCTGGGAATGCATGCCCACCTTGTCGAGGTTGCGGCCGCGTTCGAAGCCTTCCATGCCGCGCTCGAGGATCATCAGCGACATCCCGCGGTGCTTCTCCTTCGGGTCGGTCTTGACCGCGGTGATGATCAGGTCGGCGTTGATGCCGTTGGTGATGAAGGTCTTCGACCCGTCGACGACGTAGTGGTCGCCGTCCTTGATCGCCTTGGTCGACATCGAGGCGAGGTCCGACCCGATGCCGGGCTCGGTCATCGCGATCGCGGTGATCAGGCTGCCGTCGACGATGCCGGGCAGCCAGCGTTCCTTCTGTTCCTCGGTGCAGTACTCGAGGAAGTAGGGCAGGCAGATGTCGTTGTGGAGGGTGATGCCGAGGATCGAGCCGATCACGCCGGCGTAGGAGCCTTCCTCGACGATGACCTGGTTGAAGCGGAAGTCGTCGAGATCCATGCCGCCGTACTCCTCGGGTGCGGCCATCGCGAGCATGTTCTTCTCGCCGGCCTTGGCGAACAGCTCGCGGGGTACAGTGCCCTCTTCTTCCCACTGTTCGAAGTTGGGAGAGATCTCGTCAGCTATGAAGCGTCGTACGCTGTCGCGGAAATCATCGTGTTCAGGTTCAAAAATGTCTCGGTCCATCGGCCGAACTCTATTTGAAGAGGAGTTCTCACGAAATGAAGTCAAGCTCAGCAGTCGTCTTCGGGGGCGCATCGGGACTCGGCGAAGCCGCCGCCCGGGAACTGGTTGCGGCCGGCCACGAGGTCACGATCGGCGACCTCAACGAAGAAAAGGGCGCGGCTCTCGCCGAGGAGATCGGCGTCGACTTCATCAAGGCCGACGTGACCAGCGAGGATTCGGTCAAGGCGGCGATCGAGGCAGCGGCTGGAGCCGAAGGCGGACTGCGGATTTGCGTCAACTGCGCCGGGGTCGGCGCGGCCGGCCGCATCGCGAGTGCGAAGCACGGAGCCGCACCGCTCGCCGGCTACGAATGGGCGATCAACATCAACCTTATGGGCACGATCAACGTGTTGCGCCTTGCCGCCGAGTCGATGATCGGTAACGAACCCGACGAGCGCGGTGAGCGCGGGGTCTGCATCAACACCGCCTCGATCGCGGCCTACGACGGCCAGATCGGCCAGACCGCCTACGCCGCCTCGAAGGGCGGAGTGGTCGGGCTGACCCTGCCCGCGGCCCGCGATCTGTCCCGCGACGCGATCCGCGTGATGACGATCGCCCCGGGACTGTTCGACACGCCGCTGCTGGCGCTGCTGCCGGAAGAGGCGCGAAAGGCGCTCGGGGAAGGAGTGCCTTACCCGAACCGCCTCGGCCGGCCGCGGGAATTCGGTGCGCTCGCCCTCCACATCGTCGAGAACCAGATGCTCAACGGCGAGGTGATCCGCCTCGACGGCGCGCTGAGGATGGCTCCGAAGTAATCGCGCCCGGCGCGGGTCCCGTCGGGGGCGGCAGTAGGCTGCCTTGCCTGTGGACCTGCTCCAGAGCATCTTCCTCGGCTTCCTCCAGGGGCTGACCGAGTTCCTGCCGATCTCCTCGAGCGGACACATCCTCGTCGTCCCGGCGATCCTCGGCTGGGAGGACCCGGGCGCCGCGTTCACCGCGGTGATCCAGCTGGGCACCGAGGCCGCTGTGCTGATCTACTTCCGCCGCGATCTGTGGCAGATCGGAACCACGTGGACGGCGTCGCTGCGTCGCCCGGAACTCCGGGGCGAGCTCAACGCGCGAATGGGCTGGTACCTGATCGCGGCGACGATCCCGATCGCGATCCTCGGCTTCGTCTTCCAGGACCAGATCGAGACCGCGGCACGCAACCTCTGGCTGGTCGGTTCGATGCTGATCGTCTTCGGCATCGTGCTCGGAGTCGCCGACAACGTCGGTTCGCGTGCGCGGACGGTCGACGAACTTTCGTTCAGGGACGGCGTGCTGATCGGGTTCGCGCAAAGCCTGGCCCTGATTCCCGGCGTCTCACGCTCGGGCGCCACGATCAGCGCCGGCCTGTTCCTCGGCCTCGAGCGGGCAGCCGCGGCGAGGTTCTCCTTCCTGCTGGCAATACCCGCGGTCGTACTCAGCGGCTTCTTCCAGCTGTACAAGATCCTCTCCGGCGAGGAGGCGGTCGGCGAGCCGCTGGTCAACGTCGCGGTCGCGACGCTGGTCGCCTTCGTTGTCGGCTACGCCGTGATCGCGTGGTTCCTGCGCTACCTGTCCCGGAACTCGTTCGCGATCTTCGTCGGCTACCGGCTGATCCTCGGCACGGGAGTGCTCCTGCTCACCGCCGCCGGGCTGATCTCCAGCTGAGCCGTGGGCGAGCCCCTCAGACCGCGGTAAGCAGCATCTCCAGTGCGACCCATGCGATCAGCATGGCGACGGTGGGGACCTCGAAGAAGGTCATCGCGAATGGGACGGGTACGAGCACGACGATTCGCGACTTCGGAGCGAGCGCGAGGTGCAGTCCGCCGAGCAGCAGCACGGGCATGAAAAGGCTGATCGCAAAGGTGCCCGCCTCCTCGTCGACGGCGCCGACCAGGAATCCCGTGGACAGGGCGAGCACGACGTAGATCGCAATGAAGGCCGGCGAGCCGAGCCGCCGTTCGACATAGGCGCCGAAGATCCACAGCCCCGCCACGCCGACCAGCATCTGCCAGAAATTCAGGTGGGGGATCTCCCCGAACAGGTAGAGCACGAAGTTGACCAGCACCAGCAGGGCCGTCGCCCATACCGGTCCCTTGACCGCCATCGTGTCGCGGAAAGGGATCAAGCCGCGGCGCGGGCGCTGCCTTCGGCTGCCTCGCGTGCGCTCTCGTCGGCGTGGTAGCTGCTGCGGACCAGCGGGCCGGCCGCGACCGACTCGAAGCCGATCTCCCGGGCCGCCTTCTCCAGCGCCTCAAACTCCTCCGGATGCCAGTAGCGCACCACCGGCAGGTGGTTCTCGGTCGGACGCAGGTACTGGCCGACGGTCAGGATCTGGACCCCGTGCTCGCGCAGGATGCCGAAGGTCTCGACCATCTCTTCGAACTGCTCGCCGAGTCCGACCATCAGGCCCGACTTCGTGATCACCTCGCCCTCGCCCATCTCCCGGGCCATCTTCAGGACGCGGGCCGAGCGCAGGAATACCGATCCGCGCCTGGCCTTCGGGTAGAGCCGAGGCACGGTCTCGACGTTGTGGTTGAAGACGTCAGGCCGCTCGTGGACCACCCTCGCCAG
Organism: uncultured Solirubrobacterales bacterium; assembly: GCA_963701635.1. GTDB lineage: Bacteria > Actinomycetota > Thermoleophilia > Solirubrobacterales > 70-9 > 67-14. The sequence continues at coordinate 184,672 of CAVPAU010000001.1, read as the reverse complement.
CGGCATCTCCTGGCCGCGGAAGTCGGGAGTGAGGATCTCCACCTTGCAGCCGGGGGCCTGACGGCGGATCGAACGGATCACACCGACGAAGGCGCTTGCCCCGTAGTCGGGAAGGTCGTCGCGGTCGACCGACGTGATGACCGCGTGCTTCAGGCCCAGCCTGCTGACCTGGTTGGCCACCTTCAGCGGCTCGAGCGGGTCGTTGAAGGTCGGCTTGCCGGTCTGCACGTTGCAGAACCCGCAGCGCCGGGTGCAGACGTCGCCGAGGATCATAAAGGTCGCCGTGCCGCGCTCCCAGCACTCGCCGATGTTCGGACAGTTGGCCTCCTCGCAGACCGTATGGAGGCCCTCTTCACCGACCATGGACTTGAGCTCGCGGTAGACGGGTCCACCGGGTGGCGGCACCTTGAGCCAGCCAGGCTTCCGGGAGCGGAACGGGATCGCACCTTCAACCTCGGCCGATGCCCCGCCCGGCTTGGCCCGGGAGCGGGTGACGTGGATCCTCTCGGCTGTGGCTTCGGGCGGCGGGTTCATCTCTGGCCTTTCAGGTTAAGCCCTCGGCGGGGCGGCCGGGCTCAACCCGATCTCCCCGGGAGCGATGACGACGGGATCGCGGCCGATCAGCTCGGCCAGGCCCTGCCCGAAGGCCAGGCCGGCCGCCTCGGCTGCCGGGGCCGAACCCGTCTCCTCGAGGATCGAGGTGACCCGGCAGTTCTCGATTCCACATGAAGTGATGGCGCCGAAGGGCGTAAGGTCGCAGTCGAGGTTCAGCGACACCCCGTGGCTGGTGACACCGCGACTGACGCGCAGCCCGATCGAGCCGATCTTGCGCACCTCGCCGCGGGCGACGGCCCCGGCCATCGATTCCGCCGTGGCGCCGGGCGGCACCGGGTCCCCGTCTCCGGTCCAGATCCCGGTAAGGCCGTCGATCGTGCCGGCCGCAACCTGCCACTCGGCGGCGGTGCGCACCAGCGCCGTCTCGAGCGCCGATACGAAACCGGCCACGTCGGCGCGACCCGCACCCTCCGGCTGCTCGCCGATCCCGCGCAGGTCGGTGACGGCATAGGCGACGAGCTGTCCCGGGCCGTGGTAGGTGACCCGGCCTCCGCGGGGAGTGTCGAAGACCTCGATCCCGCGTTCGCGGTACCACCCGGATTCGTGGTGGAGGTCCTCGGGCTCGGTCCGGCGACCGCGAGTGTAGGTGGGTGGATGCTCGAGCACCAGCAGCAGATCACCGACCTCACCGGCCTGGCGCCTGGCGACGAGCTCTTCCTGCGTCGCGACCATTTCGTCATACCGGCGGTTGCCGAGCATGGCGATCGAGAGCTCGGCCGGTGTGGAATGGCCGGCGCCGTGTCCGGCCCGGCTCACGCCAGCCTGTCCGGTTGCTCGAGATTCGAGCGGATCGCGGCGAGGAACGCCGCCGCGCCGTCGCCGTAGAGGATCCGGTGGTCGCAGGCGAGGCTCACGTGCATGAGCTTGCCCGAACCGACTTCACCGCCCCGCGACACCGGCCGCTCGGCAATCTCGCCCACGCCCAGCACGCCGGCCTGGCCGCCAGGGATGACCGGATCGAAGGCGCGCACGCCGGAGGCACCGAGATCGAAGACGGAAAACGTGCCTCCGGCAAGCCCGGCGGCCGTGATCGTGCCGTCGCGAGCCTCTTTGCCGAGCCGTTGCCGCTCGGCTGCGATTCCCGCGAGGTCCAGCCCGTCCGCGTCGACGATCGTCGGAAAGAGCAGTCCCCCGTCCGAGGACACGGCGAAGCCGATGTTCACGCGGGAGTAGAGCTCGAGCCCACCGTCGCGGTAGCTGCCGTTGGCCCGGGGGTGTTCCCGAAGGGCGAGCGCCGTCGCCTTGAGGACCATGTCGCCGATTTCGGGCACCGGACCGCCGGAAGCCGTCACCGCGAAGGCCTGCTGGATATCGACCGCGCTCGTCACGTCGACTTCCGCCCGCAGGTAGACGTGGGGGACCGTCGCCTTCGATTCAGCCATCCTCCGCACCAGGGACTGCTCTGCGCGGCCGAGCTCGACCCGCTCCATGCGCCCCTTGGCGGTTTCGCCGGCCTGCGGCCGGTCAGCGGTTTCCATCGACCCAGCGTAGCGGCCGCGCCCGTTGCGCGAAGCGGGTTCGGCGAGCTCGGCCGTTGGGTAGTGTCAATGAAAAATCGCCGATGAAGTCCCCGCGCTGCGGCCTGACCGCGGTCGGGGGTACCGGCCACGACGCAGAAACGGAAGTGAGGTCTCAATGCCGCTCGACAATCCCGAACTCGATCCGGTCGAGGCGGAGGAGTGGCTGGATGCGGTCGACGACGTCGTCGAGCACGACGGCCCCGAACGCGCGGAGAAGCTGCTGGGCAAGGCCGTCGACAGGGCACGCGGCCTCGGTGCCTCGATCCACACCAGCGGGCCGACTTCGTACGTGAATACGATTCCGGCAGACCGGGAGCCGGAGCTGCCGGGCGACCCGGAACTGGAGAAGCGAGTGCGCTCGATGATCCGCTGGAACGCGATCGCGGCGGTGCTGAGGGCAAACATGGAGTCCTCCGAGCTCGGTGGCCACATCGCCTCGTACCAGTCGGCGGCGATGCTGTACGAGATCGGTTTCAATCACTTCTGGCATGCGCCGACCGAAGAGCACGACGGCGACATGATCTACATCCAGGGCCACAGCTCGCCCGGCATCTACGCGCGCTCCTTCCTCGAGGGAAGGCTCAGCGAAGAAGAGATGCTCGGCTTCCGCCAGGAGGTCTCCCGTGAGGGCGGCCTCAGTTCCTATCCGCATCCGTGGCTCATGCCCGGCTACTGGCAGTTCCCCACCGTGTCCATGGGGCTCGGTCCGATCATGGCGATCCACCAGGCCTACTTCATGCGATACCTGAACGACCGGGGCCTGAGGAACACCGAGGGCCGCAAGGTCTGGGCCTTCCTCGGAGACGGGGAAACTGACGAGCCGGAGACCCTCGGCGAGATCGCCCTCGCCGGCCGCGAGCAGCTCGACAACCTCGTCTTCGTCGTCAACTGCAACCTGCAGCGCCTCGACGGACCGGTCTACGGCAACGGCAAGATCATCCAGCAGCTCGAGACGGTATTCCGCGGCGCGGGCTGGAACGTGATCAAGGTGATCTGGGGCCGCAGGTGGGATCCGCTGCTGGCCGAGGACCACGACGGGCTGCTGGTCCAGCGCATGAACGAGGTGGTGGACGGCGAGTACCAGGTCTACAAGTCCCGCGACGGGGCCTACGTGCGCGAGCACTTCTTCGGCGCCTACCCCGAACTCGCCGAGCGGGTCGAGAAGATGAGCGACGGGGACATCTGGAACCTGAACCGCGGCGGCCATGACGCGCGCAAGGTCTACGCCGCCTACAAGGCAGCCTCCGAGCACACCGGCCAGCCGACGGTGATCCTCGCCAAGACGATCAAGGGATACGGAATGGGCGTGGCCGGCGAGGGCCAGAACATCACCCACCAGCAGAAGAAGATGAACGTCGAGGCCTTGCGCGCCTTCCGCGACCGGTTCGAGCTCGACATCTCCGACGACGACGTCGAGCAGATCTCGTTCTACCGCCCCGACGACGACGCGCCGGAGATGAAGTACCTGCAGGAAAGGCGCGAGCAGCTCGGCGGCTACCTGCCGCAGCGGCGCGAGCGCATCGACGAGCCGCTCGAGATCCCGGACCTCGAAGTCTTCGAGGGCCAGATCAAAGGCTCCGGCGACCGTGAAATCTCGACCACGATGGCCTTCGTGCGCGTGCTCGCGGCGCTGCTGCGCGACAAGCAGCTCGGCGATCGCGTGGTACCGATCGTGCCCGACGAGTCGCGCACCTTCGGCATGGAGGGAATGTTCCGCCAGATCGGCATCTACTCCCACGTCGGCCAGCTCTACGAGCCCGAGGACGCCGGCTCGATGATGTTCTACAAGGAGAGCCAGGACGGCCAGATCCTGCAGGAGGGGATCAACGAGGCCGGGGCGATGTCGGCCTGGATCGCCGCGGCCACGTCGTACTCCAACCACGACACGCAGATGATCCCGTTCTACGCCTTCTATTCGATGTTCGGCTTCCAGCGGGTCGGCGACCTGATCTGGGCCGCGGCCGACTCCCGCTCGCGCGGTTTCCTGCTCGGCGGAACGGCCGGCCGCACCACGCTGAACGGCGAGGGCCTCCAGCACGAGGACGGCCACAGCCACGTGCTGTCCCAGACCGTGCCGAACTGCATCTCCTACGACCCGGCCTACGGCTACGAGATCGCGGTGATCGTCCAGGACGGCCTGCGGCGCATGGTCAGCGAGCAGGAAGACGTCTTCTACTACTTGACGATCGAGAACGAGAACTACCGCCACCCGGCGATGAAGGACGGCGCCGAAGAAGGAATCCTCAGGGGAATGCATCGGGTGCGCGACGTCGACGACGGCGAGCCCGCGGTCAGGCTGCTCGGTTCCGGTGCGATCCTGCGCCAGGCGCTCGAGGCCGCCGACCTTCTGGCCGAAGAGCACGACGTGACGGCCGAGGTCTGGAGCGTGACCAGCTACACGGAGCTGCGCCGCGAGGCGCTGAGCGCCGATCGCGAGAAGCGTTTGACCGGCGATTCGCAGGCGACGCCGTGGGTCAGTCAGTGCCTGGGCTCCGCAACCGGTCCGCCGGTCGTCGCCGCCAGCGATTACATGAAGGCCCTGCCCGACGGGATCCGGGCCTGGGTACCGGGTCGTTTCGAGGTGCTCGGCACCGACGGCTTCGGCCGCAGCGACTTCCGCGCCGGGTTGCGCGACTTCTTCGAGGTCGACCACCGCCACATCGCGGTCGCCGCCCTGCACTCCCTGGCCGAAACCGGCGAGATCGGGCGATCCGTCGTAGAAGAGGCCATCGAAAAGTACGAGATCGACACCGACCGCCCCGACCCCGCGAGACTGTGAGCCAGGTAAAGGTCCCCGACATAGGCGACTTCACCGACGTGCCGGTGATCGAGGTGCTGGTCGCGGTCGGTGACGAGGTCGTGGCCGAGCAGGGTCTGGTCACGCTCGAATCCGACAAGGCGACGATGGAGGTTCCCGCCCCCCACGCCGGCGTGGTCGAAGAGCTGCTGGTCGAAGAAGGCGACGAAGTCAGCGAAGGAACGCCGGTCGCGGTGATCTCCGAGGGCTCCGCAGACGACGGCGGCGGCAAGGACGCGGACGGGCAGGCCGATGGCGCCGACCAGGGTGAGAGCGAGGCCGAGGCGAAGGACGGAGGCGACAGCCCCGAGGCGACGGACGATCGGCGCGACGAGACGGGACAAGAGTCCGGCGGTGGCGACGTCTACGCCAGCCCTTCGGTGCGCCGGATCGCCCGGCAGCGAGGTATTGACCTGAGTCACGTCGAAGGCACGGGCCGCAAGGGCCGGATCACTGTCGAGGACGTCGAAAGCTTCGACGGGAGCGCAGCCGGTCGAGGCGATCGCGCCGCCCCGGCCGCCGGCTTCGAAGGCCTCGACCTGGCGCCCTGGCCGGACGTGGACCACGCCAAACACGGCGAGGTCGAACGGGTCGAGCTCTCGCGGATCAAACAGATCTCAGGTCCGAACCTGGCCCGCAACTGGGTCTACATCCCGCACGTCACCCACCACGACGAAGCCGACATCACCGAGCTCGAAGCCTTCCGCAAGCAGGTCAACTCCGAGCAGGACGTCAAGGTGACCATGGTCGCGCTGCTGCTCAAGGCAGTCGTCCCGGTACTGAAGCAGTACCCCGAGTTCAACTCCTCACTGGACGGCGACAGCCTCGTGCTCAAGCACTACTACCACCTCGGCTTCGCCGCCGACACCCCGCAGGGGCTGCTCGTGCCGGTGATCCGCGACGTCGACAGAAAGGGCCTGCTCGAGGTCGCCGAAGAGCTGGTCGAGCTCTCCGGCAAGGCCCGCGAAGGCAAGCTCTCAGGGGCCGAGATGTCGGGCGCGACCTTCACGATCTCCTCGCTCGGAGGTATCGGTGGCACCGGATTCACGCCGATCGTCAACGCGCCGCAGGTGGCGATCCTCGGCGTGACCCGCTCGAAGATGAAGCCGGTCTGGGATGCCGGGGCCGAGGAGTTCGTTCCTCGGCTGATGGTGCCGCTTTCGCTCTCCTACGACCACCGTGTGGTCGACGGCGCGGCCGCCGCACGCTTCTGCGCCTCGCTGGTCAAGGTGCTCGAAGACTTCCGCCGGATCGTGCTGTGATGGCCGAAGCGGATTCGAAGCCAGAGGGCGGGCGGCTCGTCGTCATCGGCTCGGGTCCGGCCGGCTACACCGCGGCCTTCCGCGCCGCCGACCTGGGGCTCGACGTGACGTTGATCGAGCGCTACGAGAGCCTCGGCGGCGTCTGTCTCAACGTCGGCTGCATCCCGTCGAAGGCGCTGCTCCACGCCGCGCGCGTGATCGCCGAAGTCGAAGAGGCCGAAGACTTCGGCATCTCGTACGGGGAGCCCAGGATCGACATCGAACGGCTGGACGAATGGAAGGGGGAAGTCGTCGGCAAGCTGACCGGTGGGCTTGCCGGTCTCGCCAAGCGACGGAAGATCCGGGTCATCACCGGCGAGGCGCGCTTCGCCTCGCCCACCGAAGTTGAGGTCAACGGCGAGAAAGTCGGCTTCGACAGCTGCATCATCGCCGCCGGCTCCCGGCCGGTCGAGCTTCCCGGCCTGCCCGACGACGAGCGTATCGTGGACTCGACCGGTGCGCTCGACCTGGACGGTCCGCCGAAGAGCCTGCTCGTGGTCGGCGGCGGCATCATCGGCCTCGAGATGGCCTGCGTCTACGACGCGCTCGGTACGAAGGTCAGCGTGGTCGAGCTGACCGACACGCTGATTCCCGAATGCGACCGCGACCTGGTCAAGCCCCTGCAGAAGCGGATCGAGGGTCGCTACGAAGCAGTGATGACCGGCACCGAAGTGACCGGCATGGAGGCCCAGAAGTCCGGCATCAAGGTCAGCTTCAAAGGCGATGGCGCACCCGACAGCGAGCGTTACGACAAGGTCCTGGTCGCGATCGGCCGCCGGGCAAACGGCGACCGGCTGGACCTCGAGGCCTCGGGCGTCGAAGCCGACGATCGCGGTGTCATCGCGGTCGACGAGCGGCAGCGCACCGGTGTCGACGGCATCTATGCGATCGGCGACATCACCGGCGAGCCGATGCTGGCTCACCGCGGCAGCTACCAGGGGATCGTCGCCGCCGAGAACGCGGCAGGGGAAGACGTCGTCTACGACGCGCGAGCCGTGCCGTCGGTCGCCTACACCGACCCCGAGATCGCCTGGGCCGGACTGACCGAATCCGGAGCAAAGGAAGAGGGCATCGAGTATGAGATCGGCAAGGTCCCGTGGGCGGCGTCAGGCCGTGCGCTGGCGATCGAGCGGAGCGAAGGCCTGACCAGGGTCCTGACCGAGCCGGAGACCGGACGCATCCTCGGGGCCGGAATGGTCGGCCCGAACGCCGGCGAGCTGGTCGCCGAGGTCGTTCACGCGATCGAGATGGGCTCGACCGCCGAAGACATCGCCCTGACGATGCATCCGCATCCGACCCTCTCTGAGACCGTGAAGATCGCCGCCGAAGCGGCCCAGGGCATCGCGACCGACATCTACGCCCCGAAGCGCTGACGCTCAGCGTCCGAGGCCTGCGCGGTCATGCGGGCTCTGTGGTTATGAGGGCGCGCGGGGAGGGTCTCCTGCCTACCCCATCCATCCCTGCTCGACCCTCCCCGCTCACCCTCATCGCCGGGGCGCCCCGGCGAACCGCCGGACTCCGCAAGCGGTCCCCTGCCCTGCCCGGCCGCCGTTCTAGCGGAGGCGCCGGGGGAAGGGACGGTGGACGGCGTCGTTCGAGTGCTCAGGCGTGGGTGGCCCAACCGTCGACGGCCTTGGCTGCCTCGGGGACGGCTTCGGAGATCGTCGGGTGGGGGTGGATGATGCGGGCGAGCTCCTGGTAGCCGCCTTCGAGCGCGATCGTATTGACCAGCTCGGAGATCATGTCGCAGGCGCGGTTGCCGACCACATGGGCGCCGAGGATCTCGCCGTAATTGGTGTCGATGACCAGCTTGACGATGCCGTCGCGGTCGTCGTAGACGGTCCCGGCTCCGACTCCGCCGAGCTTGAACTTGCCGGTCTTGATCTCGTGGCCGGCCTCCTTGGCCTGGGCCTCGGTCATGCCGACGCTGGCTACCTGGGGGTGGCAGAACGTCGCTCCCGGGACGAGGTCGACGTTCAGCGGGTGGGTCTTCTCGCCGGCCGCGTGCTCGGCGGCGACGATGCCTTCCTCCTGGGCCTTGTGGGCGAGGGCCGGTCCGCGGACCAGGTCGCCGATCGCGTAGACGTCGGAGTTCGAAGTCACCTGGTTCTCGTCGACCTCGACCTTGCCGCTCTCGTCGACGTTGATCCCGGCCGCTTCGAGGCCGAGCGGGTCGGTGTCGGGCCGGCGTCCGCCGGCGATCACGAGGTAGTCAACCTCGGCCGAGTTGTCGCCGTAGGTGAACTTGACCGAATCGGACCCGGCCTCGACGTTCTCTACCGGGGTGCCGGTCGAGACCTCGATTCCCTGCTTCTTGAAGGTTCGTTCGACGACTCGCGCGACGTCCTTGTCTTCGGCCGGCAGGATCTGGTCGAGCATCTCGATCAGCTTGACGTCGGTGCCGAAGCGGATGTAGGCCGAGGCGATCTCGCTGCCTGAGGCCCCGGCGCCGACCACGGCGATGCTCTGCGGCTGCTCGGGCAGCGACCACGCGCCCCACGTGTCGACCACCCGGTCGGAGAACTCGACGCCTGGAATTGCCTGTGCGAGCGACCCCGTAGCAAGAATGACCTTGCCGGCTTCGTAAGTCGTATCGCCGACCTTGACGTTTCCGTCTTCGGTCAGCTCGCCCTCGCCGCGGATCAGCTCGATGCCGTTCTTCTTGAGAAGTCCTTCCACGCCGCCTTCGAGACTCGCCGACACGTCGGTCCGGCGCTTGCCGAGCGCTTCCCAGTCGAGCTCGGCTCCTTCGGCCTTGACGCCGATCTCGGAGCCGTTCTTCGCGTGGTCGAGCACCTCAGCCGTATGCAGCATGGTCTTGGCCGGGATGCAGGCGTAGTTGAGGCAGCGCCCGCCGGCCTTGTCGCGCTCGACGACCGCGGTGCTCTTGCCGAGTTGGGCGGCCCTGATCGCGGCCACGTAGCCGCCGGGTCCGCCGCCGATAACGATTACGTCGAAGGAGTTTTCAGCCATGGTGCGGCGAGACTATATGACCGTACCGTGTGGCCTACTCACGATTCGAGCGTGCTGAAGGATGCTTCGGCATCTGGATTCTGGCCATCGCCTTGACCATGAACCAGAACAGCACGCTGAGCCCCACGGTAAGGATCAGCGTGCTGACGAGCTGGATCAGTGTGGCCGCCACCACGAGCCCGGCGATCGCCGCGAGGATCAGCAGCACGAGCAGCATCTGGAAGCCCAGCACCGCCCAGTAGCGGGCCTGCCACATGCCGACGAACATCACGCTCATGATCATCGCCGTCAGCACGAGCTGTGCGATGTTGGGCTGCGAGCCGTTGACCTCGGCACCGGTGAAGACGGCGATCCCGGTCGAAACCCAGAAGATCGCCGCGACCACGGCGGCGAAGATCGCCCCGACGGTGACCACGGTCGGTCGCTCGCCGGCCTCCAGGGGCTCGAGCGATTCCCTGACCGCCTGGTTCCTGAGCTCCGACTTCGCGTAGCCGGCCTTCATCGCGTCGGGCTCGCCCTTGGGCGCCCCGCCGCTGTCGCGACCTTCAGCCACCGGGGGCCACCTCGCCACCGACCGAGGCGAAGGACCGGCGCAGCTCCGCCGCCACACCGGCCGGGTCGGCCGCGTCCCGGATCGCGCGGACCACGCAGATCCTTCGAGCGCCGGCTTCGAGCACCTGCCTGACGTTGCCCGGGTCGATCCCGCCGATCGCGAAGAACGGCAGCGTCGTGGTCTTCGCGGCGTAGGTCACCAGATCCAGCCCGACTGCCGGGCGGCCCTCCTTGGTCGGGGTCGGCCAGACCGGGCCGACGCTGATGTGGTCGACGCCCGCAGCGGCATCGATCTGCTCGGCCGAGTGGGTCGAGAGCCCGATGAGGGCGTCCCTGCCGACGATGCGCCTCACTTCCTCGACCGGCATGTCGTCCTGCCCGACATGGACGCCGTCCGCGCGGCAGTGGACGGCCAGGTCCGGATCGTCGTTGACGAAGAACGGCACCCCGTAGGTGTCGGCAAGCCTTCGGAAGGTCTGCGCCGCGCGGTCGATCACGCGAGCGTCACCGGACTTCTCGCGCAGCTGGATCACGTCGACTCCACCGTCGAGCGCGGCTCGCAGCAGTGGCTCGGGGTCCTCGCCGCCCGGAAGTGCGTCGCAGACGAAGTACAGCCGCGCGTTGCGCAGCCGCTCCCGCCGCAGATTCCCGATGCCGTCCGGTGTCGAATATGCCATGGCTTAAGTATCCCAGCGCCCGTACCGGGCCGGGGTGCCTCGGTCCGGTGGCCGTGCTGCGCCCGCCCGGTAGGATCGACGCAGACCTGCGGGAGCCCCGGCGAGGGGCTGAGAGGGCGGCTGACGGCCGCCGACCGCCTGAACCTGATCCGGGTAATGCCGGCGCCAGGGAGCGGGCGGCGAAACCGCGGAGAGGACCGATTGAACGCCGCCACCATCGATGACATCCGAGAGAAGGAACTCGACGCAGTCGTGGTCGGCGCAGGCCTGATCGGCCTATCGATCGCCTTCGAGCTCGACCGGCGCGGTGTCTCGGTCGCCGTGCTCGAGGCCTCCGGCAGGATCGGGCGCGGCGCGTCGTGGGTCGCCGCCGGCATGCTGGCTCCGGTGGGCGAGCTCGAATTCGGAGAGCCCGAACTGCTGGAGATCAATCTGGCATCGGCCGGGATGTATCCGGACTTCGTCGCCGCCGTCGAATCGGAATCCGGGATGGAGGTCGACTACAGCCGGCGTGGCGGCCTCCACGTCGCGCTCGACCGGGACGAGGCCGAGGCGCTCAGGCGCGTTCTCGAACTCCAGCTCCGGCTCGGTCTCGAATCCGAGTGGCTCGGCCCCGCGGCGGCCCGGCGGCTCGAACCCGGACTTTCTCCGGAGCTGAACGGAGCGATCATGGCCGAAGGCGACGGCATGGTCGACCCGCGTGCTCTGACCCGTGCTCTCGAAACCGCGCTCGAACGCCGCGAGGTGACGGTGCTGACCTCGTCCGAAGTCAAGTCGCTGGACCTCGACGACGGCTGCGCCACGGGCGTCCGCCTGGCTGACGGCTCGCTGATCGCCGCCCGGCATGTGGTCGCTGCCGGTGGCGCCGAGACGGGTCGCGCGGGATGGCTGCCCGAGGCCGACCGGCCCCCGGTGCGTCCGGTCAAGGGACAGGTCGTGGAGCTGCGCGGAGATCCCGACGACCCGGTCTGCGAGAGGATGCTCGCGTCGGAGCGCTCCTACATCGTGCCCCGGAGCGACGGGCGGCTGGTCGTCGGTGCCACGGTCGAGGAGATGGGCTTCGACACCTCGGTCACTGCCGGCGGCATCCACGAACTGCTGCGGGAGTCCTACCGCGTCCTGCCCGATATCGCCGAGCTCGGGTTCGTCGGAGCGACGGCGGGCCTCAGGCCCGGCACGCCCGACAACCTGCCTGTTGTCGGGCCCGCCGGTACGCCCGGGCTGCTCCTGGCCACGGGCCACTACCGCAACGGCATTCTCCAGGCCCCGGTCACCGCCGCGGCGGTCGCCGCGCTGATCGCGTCCGGCGCCGGTCCCGGGGATCGCGCGCACGGTCCGATGGCGGCGGCCTCACCGGCCCGGTTCGCAGAGGCGCGTGTATGAGGATCGTGCTCAACGGAGAGCCGCGCACGCTCGAGGGCCCCGTCAGCCTGACGCACGTCGTCGAGCTGGCCGGCGGCGAGAGCGACCGGCCGGGACTGGCGGTCGCACTCGACGGTGAAGTCGTGCCGAGGGCCGAGTGGGAGCGGACCCGTGTGGTCGAGGGCGCGCGGATCGAGGTTGTCGCCGCGATCCAGGGCGGCTCGGGCGAGTGGGAGATGGGTGGTCGCCAGTGGGCTTCGAGGCTGATCGCCGGAAGCGGGGGCTTCCGGTCGCTCGAGCAGATGGCCACTGCCCTCGAGGCCTCCGGCACCGAGATCGTCACCGTCGCCCTGCGACGGCTCGACCCTTCCGCGCAGGGCTCGGTCATGAACGTGATCAGCAGGCTCGGGCTCTTCGTGCTGCCCAACACCGCCGGCTGCTACACCGCCCGCGACGCGGTGAAGACGGCCAGGCTCGCGCGCGAGGCATTCGGCACCGACTGGATCAAGCTCGAGGTGATCGGCGACGACCGCACGCTGCTGCCTGACGCTCCCGAGCTTCTCGTTGCGGCCGAGCAGCTGACCGCCGACGGGTTCACCGTCCTGCCGTATGCGAGCGACGACCCCGTACTCGCGAAGAGGCTCGAGGCCGTCGGCTGCGCAGCCGTGATGCCGCTCGGTTCGCCGATCGGGTCTGGCGCGGGCATCCGCAACCCGTACAACATCTCGATCATCGTCGAGAATGCCGGCGTGCCGGTGATCCTCGATGCCGGCATCGGCACCGCTTCCGACGCCGCGATCGCGATGGAGCTCGGCTGCGACGCGGTACTGCTCGCTTCTGCGATCTCGAGGGCCGAAGACCCGGACCTGATGGCAAGCGCGATGCGCAGTGCGGTCGAGGCCGGCCACGCTGCACGCCACGCGGGCCGGATCCCGCGCCGCCTCCACGCGCAGGCATCCACTCCGGACGAGGGCCTGCCGGGTCTCGGCTGACGCGGTCGGCCCGTGCCGGGAGATCCGCGAAGGCCCGGGACGGCGAAATGCCCCCGGTCGGATTCGAACCGACGACTCACAGGTTAAAGCCTGCAGCTCTAACCAGCTGAGCTACGGGGGCCCGCCAATCTTGCCACTCGGACCAGAGATGCGACTTGTGCCCGGGGATCCGGCGGCGATGCTCAGCTGCGCGTGTCGCAGGCGTCCAGCAGGGTCTGCGAGAGCTCGATCGCGCCGTCGATGTCGGGCTCCCGGCCGATCGCGATGTTGGCCCAGACCAGGGCCGCCGCGCTCATCTCGATCGCGTCGATCATGTTCTCGGGTACGACGAGATCCGGGGCGTCCTCATCGAGCAGGTCCCTGATGGCGGCCTTCGAGCGCTCCGCGATCATCCCCTCGCGGTCCAGGAGCAGCCGCATGGTCAGCGCCGGCTCGCGTGCCGCGAACTCGCTGAGCGGATCGAAGCCGGCCGCGAACTCGAGGAACCGGCGCATCACGTCGAGCAGCCGGCCCTTGCCGCGGCCTTCAGCCTGCGGGATCACCTCGGAGAACCACTCGTCGACCAGCCCGGCAAAGATCTCTTCGAGCAGCTGTTCGCGCTCGCCGACCCACCTGTAGAGGGTGGTTCGCCCGATTTCCAGCTCGGAAGCGAGCATCTGCATCTCGACCCGCTCACCGGCGACGAAGCGGGCCCTGGCCAGCTCGACCGCGTCGCCGCGGGTCGGCCGGCGGAAGCCGGCTGCGGCCGGTTCAGCTGTCGTATCTGACGTCATCCAGGCGGATTCTACGGATATGGAACGAAGCGAAGAGGAGTTCTGTACGAAACAGAAACAGATTGTGCTCAAAATGAATCACTTGACAAGAACGTTCCACTCTTGTTACTTTGCCGCAGATGGCTTGACCGCGGCCGTCCCGAGAACACAACCGCCAGGAGATCCGGAAATGAACCCGAATGCCATCGCCGACCCCGCCGAACTCGACGTCAGCGACCTCTCGCTGTGGAAGGACGGACCACCGCACGAGATCTTCCGCGAGCTGAGGAATCAGGACCTCCACTTCAGCGCCCTCGGGGACTTCCCCAACGAGAAGGGCTTCTGGTCGGTCGTCACCTACGAAGACATCGCCGCGGTGGGCCGCGACCACGAGACCTTCTCCTCCGAGCGCAGCATCCTCGTTGTCGACAACCTCGCCACCGAGCCGGGAGAGCCCGACCCGCTTGACATCGGTCAGCACATGCTGATCAGCCAGGACCCGCCGCGTCACGACCGCCTCAAGGCCCTGGTCCAGACGGCCTTCACACCGAAGACCTCGCTGGACCACGCCGACCGGATGAAGGAGATCATCAACCTGGTGTACGACAACGCCCTCGAGAAGCACCCGGACGGACGGATCGACCTGGTAAGGGACGTCGGATTCTTCGTGCCGTCGATGGTGATCGGCGACATGCTGGGGGTTCCGCGCGAAGACGCCGAGCAGCTGGTCGACTGGACCAACCGCACCTCGGCCTTCGAGGACCCGCGCCTGGTACCGGACCTCGGCGAGCTGTGGCGCGCCTTCGAGGAATTCTTTCCTTATGTCGACAACATGGTCAACGAGCGTCGGGAGAATCCGACCGGCGACCTGACCACGAGGATCATCCAGGCCGAGGTGGACGGCGAGCACCTCAGCCACGAGGAGATCCTGATGTTCTTCTTCCTGCTCATGGTCGCCGGCAACGATTCGACCCGGGCCGTCTTCACTTCGGGAATGAAGAGCCTGATGGATGATCCGGAGCAGATGGATCTGGTCCGATCGGGAGCGGTTCCGCTCGAGCAGGTCGTCGAGGAGTTCGTGCGCTTCCACCCGGCCTTCGCCTACATGCGCCGCACGGCCACCCGCGACGTCGAGCTCTCAGGTGCCGAAGTCAAGGCCGGTGACAAGCTCGCGCTGTGGTACGTCTCCGGCAACCGGGACGAGAACGCCTTCGACAATCCCGACTACTTCGACGTGCGCCGCGACCCCAACCCGCATCAGGGATTCGGAGGAGGCGGCCGCCACTTCTGTCTCGGAGCCGGTCTGGCCCGCCTGGAGCTCAAGCTGTGGATCGAAGAGACGCTGAAGCGCTTCGATTCGATCGAGCCAGACGGCGAGTGCGAGCGCCTCAGCTCCACCTTCCTCAACCAGTGGTATTCAATGCCGGTGAAGCTCAGCTGACCCGACACCCGGACCACGACCGCCGCCACGAGTGCCAGCGTTCCGGGTCATGAGACCGCCCGGGGCAAGCGGTCACGCCGCCGCCGGCAGGGGCCGCTGCGCCTACCCCGCCAACCCATACAGCGACCCCTGCCGACGGCGCCGTCGCCCGACGCCGCTGACCGGAACGGGGGCCGGACGCACGCCAGGCGGTTCGGCGATGAGGGCGGCCGGGGGAGGGTCGAGTTGGGATGGCTGGGGTAGGCGGGAGACCCTCCCCCGGGCGGTCTCATGACCTCGGGGCCGGGCGGTGCAGTCGGCGTCGGGCGGCGTTGTCGGGGTCGGTCTAGTGGCGGAAGTGGCGGTGGCGGGTGAAGACCATCGCGGTCTCGCTCTCTTCGCAGGCCTCGATCACTTCGGCATCGCGCTTCGACCCCCCGGGCTGGATGACCGACGTGGCCCCGGCCTCGATCGCGGCGGCGGGGCCGTCGGCGAACGGGAAGAAGGCATCGGAGGCGAGCGCGCAGCCGGCGAGGCGGTCATCGGCGTCGTCGCCGAGTGACTCGCGGCACTTCTCTATCGCGAGGCGGACCGAGTCGACGCGGCTCATCTGACCGGCGCCGATGCCGAGCGTGACGCCGTCCTTGACCAGCACGATCGCATTCGATCGCACGTGGCGGCAGACGGTCCAGGCGAACAGCAGGTCGGCCCAGGCATCCTCCGACGGCTTGCTCGCGGTGACCACCTCCATCATCTGGCGCTGCTCGGGTTCGCCGTCACGGTCCTGGACCAGGATGCCGCCGCGCACGCGTTTGATGTCCTTCTCGCGCGGATCGGGCCGTGGCGGAGCCTCGTCGGCGAAGATCCGGACCGCTTCCTTCTGCTGGAGGATCTTCAGCGCCTCGGGCTCGTAGCCGGGGGCGATGAGAACCTCGACGAAGTTCTTGTGAAGCGACTCCGCGAGCGGCAAGTCGACGGTCCGGTTGATCGCGATGACGCCGCCGAAGGCGGATATCGGGTCACAGTCGCGGGCCCTCTCGTAGGCGTCGAGGCCGCCGTCGCCGAGTGCCACGCCGCAGGGGTTGTTGTGCTTGACGATCACGCAGCCCGGACCTTCGAGGTCGGCCAGCAGTTTGCGCGCCGCATCGAGGTCGAGCACGTTGTTGAACGACAGCGCCCGGCCGTGGAGCTTCGACATCGCCGTGAGCACGTTTGAGTCGAGGCCTACTTCGGAGTAGAGCGCCGCACGCTGATGCGGGTTCTCACCGTATGCGAGGTCCAGCTGCTTCTCGAAGGCCAGGACCTGGTGCTCGGGAAAGGCTTCATAGGACTCCGAGAACCAGCGCGAGATCGCCGCGTCGTAGCGGGCGATCTGGGCGAAGGCCTCGTTGGCCAGCCAGTGCCTTGTGGAGGCCGAGATCTCGCCGCCGCATTCGTCGAGCTCGGCCTGTACCGCGTCGTAGCTCTCGGGCTTGACGACCACGACCACGTCTTCGTGGTTCTTGGCCGCGGCGCGGATCATCGTCGGCCCGCCGATGTCGATGTTCTCGATCGCTTCCTGCGGCGACACGCCTTCGCGGGCGATCGCCTTCTCGAACGGGTAGAGGTTCACGCAGACGAGGTCGAGCGGCGGGATCCCCTCGGCTTCGAGTACCTCGATGTGGGAAGGGTCGGACCGGCGGGCGAGTATCGCCGCGTGGAGGCGCGGATGAAGGGTCTTGACCCGGCCGCCGAGGATCTCTTGCTGCCCGGTGAATTCCGAGACGTCGATGACCGTGAGGCCGGCTTCGCGCAGCGCGGTCGCCGTGCCGCCGGTCGAGAGGATCTCGACCCCGTCCTTGGCCAGCCCCCTGGCGAAGTCGACCACCCCGGTCTTGTCGGAGACCGAGATCAGGGCGCGCTTCACCTTGATCGGCCCGTTGGTCGGGTCAATGTTGTCCATCTCCACCTTTGTCAGTCGCTTGCTTGGTCCGGCCCGTCGACGATTACCCGTCGCGGGTTGTCCGCGGCGATCCTAACCCGGCCCCGGGCGATCATGCCGATCGCCTCGGGGTAGATCTCGTGCTCGACCTCGTGAATCGCTGTCTCAAGCCGCGCGCGGTCGCCGCCGGCGGGAACCTCGACCGCGCGCTGGGCGATCACCGGGCCGGTATCGGTGCCTTCGTCGACGAAGTGCACGGTCACCCCGGTGACCCGCACGCCGTGTTCCAGCGCCTGGCCGATCGCGTCGAGCCCGGGGAAGGCGGGAAGCAGCGCGGGATGCACGTTGACTATGCGGTTACGGAAACGGGCGACGAAGCCGGACGAGACCAGCTGCATGTAACCGGCCAGCACCACGAGGTCGGCCCCGGTCGACTCGATCCAGTCGGCCATCGCTTCGTCGCGTGCCTCCCGGTCGGCGTAGTCACCACGCTCGAAGACTGCGGTCTCGATCATCACCGACCGGGCCCGCTCCAGGGCGAAGGCGCCGGCTTTGTCGGAGCCGACCCCGACCACCTCGATGCCGTCCCTGGCGTGCAGCCGGTCGATTATCGCCTGCAGGTTCGTCCCGCTGCCCGAGGCCAGCACCACGATGCGGAACGAGTGATCGGACGAACCCACCCCGCCATCCTGCCGCATCGCCTGCCCTCGCTGCGGCTCAGTCGGCGTAGCGGTGGTGCAGCATCAGGCCGTTGCCGTCGGGATCGCCGAAGAATGCCATGTGGCATACGCCCGAGTCGATCGTCTCGTTCGGGAACTCGACCCCCTTGCCCTCCAGCTCGGTCCGCGCCGCGGCGACGTCGTCCACCTGCAGGGCGATCGGGAAGTTGTTCGGAGAGAACTTCTGGCCGAAGGCCTCCGGCTCCATGATCGCGATGGTCAGGTTGCCCGTCTCGAACTCCTGCGCCGGCATCTCGCCCCACTGCTTCGATTCTTCGAGGCCGAGCGTCTCGCCGTAGAACTGCTTCGACCTCTCGAAGTCGGTGATTGGCACGATCGTGAAGTCAACTCCGGTTACGTTCATGAGGTTCCTCTCTGTTGCCGTTGGACCGGTCTGGCGGTCTTCCCTGGGGCGAATCTATCGGCCGACGGGCAGCACTGCGATCTCTTCCAGGGCGAACTTGTCGTCGGCGTCGTCGGGATCGTCTCCGAGCGGGTAGTTGCCGGTGAAGCAGGCGTCACAGTGGACTGAAGCGGGCGTGCCGACCGCTTCGTATACGCCTTCCATCGACAGGTAGGCCAGCGAGTCGGCGCCGACCTCGGTGGCGATCTCGGGGACCGTGCGCTCGTGGGCGACCATCTCCTCGCGTGCCGACATGTCGACCCCGTAGTTGCAGCCGTAGCGGATCGGCGGCGCGGAGATCCTCAGGTGGACTTCACTGGCCCCGGCGTCGCGCAGCATCTTCACGATCTGGCGCGTCGTATTGCCGCGCACGATCGAGTCGTCGACGACGACCACCCGCTTGCCGGAGACGATCTCCGGCAACGGGTTGAACTTCATCCTCAGGCCGTGCTTGCGGAGCTCCTGACCGGGCTGGATGAAGGTCCGGGCGACGTAGCGGTTCTTGATCAGGCCGTCGTCCTGGGGCAGGCCGGAGGCTCTCGCGTAGCCGCGCGCGGCCGGGGTGCCGGAGTCGGGGACGGCGATCACGAGGTCGGCTTCGGCAGGCGCCTCGCGCCACAGGATCTCGCCCATCCTGCCGCGCACCTCCTGGAGCCGCTTGCCTTCCAGCTTGGTGTCGGGGCGGGAGAAGTAGATGTGCTCGAAGACGCACATCGCCGTCCGGTCCGACTTGACCACCTGGCGGGACTCCAGCCCGCGCTCGGAGAGCGAGACCATCTCGCCCGGGCTCACCTCGCGGACCAGCTCGGCGCCGATGATGTCGAAGGCGCAGCTCTCGGAGGCGATCACCCAGTTGCCGTTCAGCCTGCCGAGCGACAGCGGCCGGATTCCGTAAGGGTCGCGGAAGGCGACGATCGCGTGCTTGGTCATGACCACGGTCGAGTAGGCACCCTCGAGCTGCGGCATCACGTTCGCCACCGCGTCTTCGATGTACCGGCCGTAGTCGACCGAGATCAGCGCCGCGATGATCTCCGAGTCGGTCGTCCCGCGGAAGTTCAGGCCCTTGCGCCTGAGGCGGTTGTAGATCTCGACCGCGTTGGTCAGGTTGCCGTTGTGGGCGAGCGCGAGCTCACGTCCGTCGTCGCGCCAGATCGGCTGGGCGTTCTCCCACGAGCCGCCCCCGGTGGTCGAGTAGCGCACGTGGCCGATCGCCATGTCGCCGGTCAGGGCGCGCAGCTTGTCTTCGTCGAAGACCTGGGAGACCAGGCCACCGTCACGCATCGTCGTTATGTGGCCGCCCTCGCATGTCGCGATGCCGGCCGACTCCTGGCCACGGTGCTGCAGCGCGTAGAGGCCGAAGTAGGCCAGACGCGAAACGTCGTGTCCGGGTGCGAAGACTCCGAAGACGCCACATTCGTCTCGCGGTCCTTCACGGTCCGGGATGCTCGACTCGCTCAAGTCGGAAAGCCACCTGTGATCGAAGGAAAGGTCCGTAGGCGCTCTACCTACATAGGCAGGGTAGCAGCCGCCCCCCGGGTAAGGGCGGTCTCGTCGTGAGGCCTGCGGACGGGCATCCACGGTGTGTCCTGCCGAAGCAGGGGCACCGGGCGTCGGCCGTAACCCCCGCCCGGGTCGCCTCTCAGCCGACCCCGCCCGCTTCGGCCGCCTGCCGGTACAGCGGCTGCTCCCGGCGCGTCAGGTCGGGGTTGGTCCCGAGTTTCATGCACAGTTCGAGAGTGAGGAGCTGAACCGCGACCGCCCCGGCGATCAGTGCTTCGGCCCGCGACCCCGCCTCGGGTGCGGAGAGCGCCACCACAGCCATTCCGAGCACTTCGGCGGCGGCCCTCGCTCTGTCGTTCTGGCGAGCGCGTACCGCGGCGTGTTCCGGATCGAACCGGAGCAGGACCAGGCCGGCGCGCTCGTCCGCGGCGACCAGGTGGCCATGGAGAACCTTTTCCGATCCGAGCGGTGTCGCCGGCACGTGAGCGCCTTCTGCGACCTTCAGTGCGAGCTCGTCGGCGGTCACTTCGTCCACGCCCGAGCCGACTGTCAGCAGCCACTCGCAACCCGCCAGCCGGGCCGCATCCTCGGCCAGGCTGCTCCTCGAACCGAGTCCGGTCTCGATGACTGACGCCGCGAGTTCCGGTTCGAGGCCGAGCGGTAGCGCGATGGTCAGAAGCGGTGACATGTAGGCGACTGTGTGGCACCACGCGCGGTCGAGTTCCGGTACCGGAACCGGACGGACCGGTTCGGGCGCCAGTTCGGGCTTCGCGGTGATCAGGAAGGACTCCGCGCCGGCTTCGGCCGAAGCGACGGCAGATGCGACCGTCGACTGCGTCGCGCCTTCGTGCGAGATCGCGACGACCAGACCGGATGATCGCGGAGCCAGGCGGGCCTCGAAGGCATCGAGTGCGCTCACACGGGCGGCGGGCAGCGCTTCCTTGACGATTGCGGCGGCTGCGCGCGCGGCGTGCTCGCTGGTGCCGCATCCGGTGAACAGCAGGGGCTCACCGGCCTCGACAGCCGCGCTGATCCGGGAACCGAGGTGCCTCACATCCTCGCTCCGGGATATTCGTTCCGGCAGAGCAGCCTGGGAGAAGATCATCTCCTCCATGGCCCAGGGTGGGCCCTGCCTCAGCTCGGGTTCGTGTCCCATGACCCCACCCTAGCCTTCGGTCTCAGTTGCCCCTCCTGCCTCCCGCAGTTCCGAGGCGAGGGTCATCGCGTCATACGGACCGACGTGGCGCCGGTCGCCGATGAAGAAGGTCGGCGTGCCGTGGGCGCCGCTGGCGTCGGCGCTGGCGGCGTCCTCGCGCACCCGGGCTGCAAACCTGCCGCTCTGGACGTCGCTGACGAAGCGCTCGACATCGAGCTCGAGGTGCCCGGCGTAGCCGATCAGGTCTTCGATGTCGAGTTCTCCCTGGTGGGCGTAGAGCAGGTCGTGCATCTGCCAGAAACCGCCCTGGTCCGCGGCGGCCTCGGAGGCCTCGGCGGCAAGTTCGGCATGCGGGTGGACGTCGACCAGCGGCAGGTGGCGGAATACGTAGCGCAGGTCGTCACCGAGTTCGCGGCGCAGCTCGTTGATCGCGCCGGTGGTCCTGCCGCAGAACGGACACTCGAAGTCCCCGTATTCGACCAGGGTCAGCGGGGCGTCGACCGGGCCACGAATGTGGTCGCGCCCCGGGTCGACCGGCATGTCGAGCCGGCGCGGCAGGCTGGCGCTGGTTTCGCCGCGCAACACGGCCGCAGCCCTGAAGGCCAGCCAGCTCAGCCCGACCGCGAGCACGGCCGCCAGCAGCACGCCGACCTTGGCCTCATCCCTCGAGACGGCGTTGTCGAAGGCCAGCTCCACGATGAGCAGCGAGACGGTGAAGCCGATTCCCGAGAGGGCGGCGCCCCCGATGACCTGACCGCCGCCGACTGCCCTCGGCAGTCTTCCGAGCCCGAGCCTGGTGCCGCCCAGGGCACCGAGGCTGATCCCGACCGTCTTGCCGACCACGAGGCCGGCGACGACCCCCCAGGTCAGCGCCGAGCCGAGTGCGTCGGCGAGCACGCCTCCGCGCAGGTCGACGCCGGCGTTGGCCAGCGCGAACAGCGGCACGATCACGTAGCCGGCCAGCGGCAGCAGCATGGTCTGGAGTCGCTCGTTCGGGGAAACGGCGCGGCTGACGCTGCGCGTGGCCGAGCGGGCCACCTCGGGCAGTGGCGACTGGCGGAAGGCCCGGGCCGAGCGCGCCGCCCGCTCGACCTCTCCCCGGTCCGGCGGCCTGGAGACGACGAGCAGGCCCGCCAGCATGCCGGCCAGCGTGGGATGGAGGCCGGATTCGAAGGCGGCAACCCAGAGCACGAGGCCGAGCCCGACATAGGCCGAGGTCTGCCAGACGCGCAGCCTCGGCAACAGCGCGATCAGGATCAGGCAGGCGGCCGCGACGGACAGGGCCACCGGGTCGATTTCGTCCGAGTAGAAGACGCCGATCACCGTGATCGCGACGATGTCGTCGACGATCGCGAGGGTCAGCAGGAAGATGCGCAGCTGGGTCGAGGCCCTGGGGCCGACCAGGGCCAGCGCCCCGAGGACGAAGGCCGTATCGGTGGCGATCACCACTCCCCATCCGTTCGCGGCGTCCCCCGACGGGTTGATCAGCAGGAAGATCAGGGCCGGGACGAGCATGCCACCGATTCCCGCGATCAACGGGATCGTGACGCGTCGGCGGTCGGTGAGCTCGCCGACCGACAGCTCGTGGCGGACCTCGAGGCCGATCACGAAGAAGAAGATCGCCATCAGGCCTTCGTCGATCCAGTGGCGCAGGTCTTCGGTGATCGACCAGTCCCCTACCTCGAAGCTGATCTCGGTCGAGAACAGCGACAGGTACTGGTCGGAGAACGGCGAGTTGGCCCAGATCAGCGCGAGGACCGTCGCCGCGAGCAGCAGGCCGGCGCTGCCGGTTTCGGCGGCCATGAACCGGCGCAGCGGACGCGCGACCTGGGCGGCGAGGTCGCGCCGGCTCTCCGTTGTGTCGGGGGTCTCCCTGCTCAGGGTTCCAGGCGGGAGGCGAGCGACTCGAAGGACGCTTTCGCCTCTGCGAGCAGGACCTTCACCCGCTGATCGGGGACGTTGATCTCGATCAGGTCTCCGCCGGCCTCGCCCAGGATCTCGACCTGGACGCCACGGCCGCCGAGGTGCTCGATCACGGCTTCGTCACCGGCGACTATGAAGCCTCCCGGCCCTTCTCCGAACAGGGCGTCCTCGCCGCTGCAGTCATGCAGGGCGATCACCGGGTGGAGGTTCGCCCGGCAGCCGACCCCGGCGCCGATCGCGAGCTCGGCGATCGCCGTCGCGATACCGCCGTCGGAGACGTCGTGCGCGGTCCGGATCGAGCCCGATCGGACCGCATCGCGGACCAACTCGATCGCCTCGCGGACCGGTCCGACGTCGAAGTCCGGCAGTCCCTGGCTGAGCTCCCCCCGCAGCCGCTCCAGTTCCGAGCCCGCGGCGGACGGGTTGAACGGGCCGACCAGCGCGATCGAATCGCCGGCCCTCCACGGTTCGCCGCCACAGTTTGCCGGGTCCGGGAGCTCACCGACCATGCCGACGACCGGGGTCGGGTAGATCGGGCCGGACGGCGTCTCGTTGTAGAGCGAGACGTTGCCACCCACCACGGGAAGGTCGAGGGCCCGGCAGGCGTCGCCGAGCCCGCGCACGGACTCGGTCAGCTGCCAGGCGACGGTCGGCTTCTCCGGGTTGCCGAAGTTGAGGCAGTTGGTCACGCCGAGCGGTTCGGCGCCCACGCAGGCCAGGTTGGCCGCACATTCGAGCGTGTTCTCGATCGTGCCCAGCAGCGGGTCACAGGCGACGCGGCGGCCGTTTCCGTCGATCGCCACGGCAATCGCCCGGGCTGCCTCGGGGATGTTCAGCACGGCGGCGTCGGCCGCGCCGGAAGGCCTCACCGAGCGCGAGCCGACCAGCGAGTCGTACTGCTCATAAGCCCAGCGCTTCGAGGCGATCGACGGCGAGCCGAGCAGGGTCAGCAGGGTCTCGCCGGCATCGGCGCCCTCGCGCAGCCCGCGCCGGTTGCCGTAGATCCACTCGGCCGGCGGCGCCGGGTCGAGGTCGTACAGCGGGCAGCCGTCGACCAGGTCGGCGACCTCGATCTCACCGACCGTGTCGCCTTCCCTGAGAATCCGGAAGACGCCGCTGCCGGTCACCTCTCCGATCACCGCCGACGCGGTCTGCCACTTGTCGCAGATCGCCAGTACGGCCTCGACCTGCCCCGGCTCGACCACGGCCAGCATGCGTTCCTGGGACTCGGAGACCATGATCTCGAACGGCTCCATGTCAGCCTCGCGCAACGGCACCAGGGCAACGTCGATGTCGATCCCGACCTCGCCGGCAGAGGCCATCTCGCCGGCCGAAGAGGTCAGACCCGCCGCGCCGAGGTCCTGGAGTGAGACCAGCAGGTCCTCGCCGAGCAGCTCCTGGCAGCATTCCAGGACCTTCGACTCCTCGAAAGGGTCGCCGATCTGTACGGTCGGCCGCTTCGAGGAGTCACCCTCCTCGAGCTCGGCCGAGGCCAGCACCGACGCTCCGCCGATCCCGTCACGGCCGGTCAGCGAGCCGATCAGCACCACCTTGTTGCCTACGCCCGCCGCCGCGGCCCGCACCATCTCATCGGTCCGGGCCAGCCCGACGCACATGGCGTTGACCAGCGGGTTCTGCTCGTAGGGCGGCTCGAAGTAGATCTCCCCGCCGACCGTCGGGATGCCCATCGAGTTTCCGTAGTGGCCGATGCCGCGGACCACGCCGTCGACCAGGTACCGGGTGCGCTCGGTATCGAGCTCGCCGAACCGCAGCGAGTCCAGCATCGCGATCGGCCGCGCGCCGAGCGCGATCACGTCCCGGAGGATGCCGCCGACCCCGGTCGCCGCACCCTGGAAAGGCTCGACCGCACTCGGGTGGTTGTGGGACTCGACCTTGAAGGCGATCGAGTGCCCGTTGCCGATGTCGACGGCGCCGGCGTTTTCCCCCGGACCCATGACGACACGTGGTCCATCGGTCGGCAGCGAGCCGAGCAGCTTCTTCGAGTGCTTGTAAGCGCAGTGCTCGGACCAGAGCAGCGAGAACATCGCGAGTTCGACGTCGTTGGGCTCGCGACCCATCTTCCCGACGATCAGCTCGAACTCGGCGTCCGTGAGCCCGAGTTCGCGGTGCTTGGACACGGGATCAGGCACGTGCGAACCCGGCGGTCCGGGCGGGCCCTCGGAAGATCTTCAGACCGTCGGTGCCACCGGCCAGCGGGTCGACGGCGTGTTCGGGATGCGGCATCAGACCAAGCACGTTGCCGGCTTCGTTGGTCACTCCGGCGATGTCGTTGAGAGAGCCGTTGGGGTTCTGGCCCTCGGCGTAGCGGAAGGCCACCTGACCGTTCGCTTCGATCCGGTCGAGCATCTCCGGCGGGGCGAAGAAGCGCCCGCTCTGGTGCTTGAACGGAATCGAAAGCCGTTCTCCCGGTTCGAGCTCGCTGAGCCAGGGAGAGTCCGCCTCACCGACGGTCAGCTCGCCCGGCCTGCAGATGAAGCGCGTGCTCTCGTTGGTCAGCAGCGCTCCCGGCAGAAGCCCGGACTCGCACAGCACCTGAAAGCCGTTGCAGATTCCAAGCACCGGACCACCCGCTTCGGCGAACTCGGCCACCGCCGTCATCGCCGGCGAGAAACGCGCGATCGCCCCGGCCCGCAGGTAGTCACCGTAAGAGAACCCGCCCGGGACGACTATCCCGTCCAGCCCCGAGAGGTCCGTCTCCTCATGCCAGACCAGCCGCGACCGGTCGGCAGGGGAGACCTCGTCTCCTCGGCCCGAAACGGGAGCGGCGGGGGAGGTCCCGCCTCCTCGACCCGAAACGTCGTCGGCGGGACCTCCCCCACCGCCTGCGGAGGTGGAGTCGGCGATGCCTTCGACGACGTTTCGGGTCGAGGAGAAGGCATCGCCGAATCCGCCACCAGGTAGGCCGCGGGTGGCCACGTCACAGGCGTGGAGGGCGTCACGCTCGTCGCAGGAGCCGGGAAACTGAAGCACTCCCCAGATCACAGGATCTCGATCTCGTAGTCCTCGATCAGCGGGTTGGCGAGCAGCTTCTCGCAGAGCTCCTCGAGTCGCTGGTCGTCTTCGGCCCGCAGCTCGACGATCCGGCCGACCCTGACGTGCTCTATGCCGTCGAATCCGAGTGCCGGCAGGGCCCCTTCGACCGCCTTGCCCTGGGCGTCGAGGATGCCCTCCTTCGGTCTGATCAGTACACGTGCGGAAATCAAATCGCCTCCCCTGTGATGCGTTCGTATGCCTCGATGTACTTGTCCCGGGTCTGCGCGATGACTTCCTCGGGAAGCTGCGGGGCGGGCGGGTTGTGGTCCCAGCCCGTGGCGTCGGCCCAGTCCCGCACGAACTGCTTGTCGAAAGAGGCCTGCGGGCGGCCGGGTTCGTAGTCGTCGGCCGGCCAGTAGCGCGAGGAGTCGGGCGTCATGACCTCGTCACCGAGCACGATCTCGGCCCCGGCATGGCTGCCGAATTCGAACTTGGTGTCGGCGAGGATGATGCCCTGCTGCGCGGCGTGGCCCGCACCGGTCTCGTAGAGCTCGATCGAAACCCGGCGCAGCTCCTCCATCAGGGCCCGGTTACCGATCAGCTCGGCGGCCTGTTCGAAGTCGATGTTCTCGTCGTGCTCACCGAATTCCGCCTTCGTGGCCGGGGTGAAGATCGGCCTCGGCAGCCGGTCCGACTCCTTCAGCCCGGACGGGAGCCCGACCCCGCAGACCGAGCCGGTCTGCTGGTACTCGCGCCAGCCCGAGCCCGACAGGTAGCCCCTGACCACGCATTCGATCGGGTACATGTCGAGCCTGCGGACCCGGATCGCGCGACCCGCGACTTCATCCGGGACGTCGGTCGAGATCAGGTGGTTGGGAACGATGCCGGAGGTCCGGCCGAACCAGAACACCGACATGCCGGTCAGCACCCGTCCCTTGTCGGGGATCTCGTCCGGGAGGATCACGTCGTAGATCGAGATCCGGTCCGACGCGACCAGCAGCAGGTCCTCTTCGAGCTCGTAGATCTCCCGCACCTTGCCGGATGAGTGCAGCCTGAGTTCGTCGAGCGAGTAGGACATCGTTGCCGCGATGCTACCGCTCGAATCGACCGGATCGCCGCTGACCCGGAGCCGTTCACTTCGCCCGAAGCGGGTTATGCTTGTGAGTGATGCGGGGATTTCAGGTTTTCTTCGGGGCCGTGCTGGTCCTGCTCTCGGGGCTGACGGCAGGTACGGCCGCCGCCGAGGTGCCGCCCTGTTCGGGAGCCGTCTCCCAGTCGACTCTCTACTCGGACCTCGGCAGGCTCGAGTCGGTCATCGCCGGCAACTCGGGTCGTCTCTACGTCTCGTTGACACCGACCGGTTCGACCGTGAGCCGCCTGATTTCGATGAAGAGGCCCGGCCAGCCGCCAACGACCGTCATCGACGGACCGGGCGGACCGGGCGGCCTGGCCTGGGACAGGAAGCGCCTGCTCTGGGGGTACGGCAACGCAGCCGAGACCGGTGAGACCGGCGACGAGAACCCGGTGTCGGGGCTCTACCGGGTCAATCTCAGGAAGCGCAGCAGCTCGGTGGTCTCGGACCGCCTCGGCATGGCCAATGGCGTGGCCCGGGCCAGGAACGGTGCGATCTACGCCTCGAACGATTTCGGTATGAAGCTCGACCGGATCACGCCAGGAGACCAGACGGTCAACGGCTGGGCGACGATCGAGAGTGCGAACGGCCTCGTCCTGAGCAAGAACGAGAAGTACCTGTACGCCGCACAGACCTTTTCCGAGCCTTCCGCAATCTCGAGGATCGAAATCGCGAACCCGGCAAACGTCAGGGTCTGGGCGACCACGGAAGGCGTGATCACAGGCAACCCGGTCTTCGATGGGCTGGCCCGTGATGGCAAGGGGAACCTGTACGTGGCCGCATGGGCTGCGGGTGAAGTCTGGAAGGTCGATTCCAGTCGCAGGTTCTGCGTGCTGGCAACCGGTCTCGGGCGGCCCTCGGCCCTCACTTTCGGCCGGGGCAAGAAGGGATTCCGCTCGGCACGGCTGTATACGGTCGGCTTCAACGGCGAGCTGACCGAGATCGAGGGCGCTCGCGGCGCGAGTTACCCCTCGGGGTGACGACGGGCGCCGCGGTTGACGAACCGCCCTCAGCCGGGACTGGTCCGTGTCAACTGCCGGGCGCCGGGTGCTTTTTCGCCCAGCGGGCGATGGTGCCCGAGCCGGAGATCACTTCGCCGTCGTCGAGCACGAGGATCGGGACCTCGTCGGTGCCGCTCAGCTCCCTGATCTCCGCCCTTTCGCGGGAGCGCCGCGGCCAGGTCCACGGCATCATCCGGTAGCCGCCGACCGTCCTGATCTCGAACTCCCAGCCGGCCTCCCGCAGTGCCTTGCCGGCCCTGGCGCAAGGATGCATGGCCGCCGGGCCGGTCGTCTTCTGGCCGCAGGTGTAGAGGATCATCTGAGGCTCTCCAGTCGCTCGAATATCTCGGGGAGGTGGGTCAGGTAGGCGTCGTAGTCGAAGACTTCGTCGAGGTCGAGCTGCGGGGCCGCCGCGCCGATCAGCTCACGGAAATGCGTGCCGGTGTCGAAGGCCTCGTGGGCGGCCTCCTGCACCGTACGGTAGGCGTCGTCGCGGGTCATGCCGGACTCGACCAGCGCCGTCAGGGCGCGCTGGCTGAACAGCGCGCCGTGGGTCTGCTCGAGGTTGGAGCGGAGCCTGTCGATGTGGACGACCAGCCCGGATGCGACCTCGCGGGCCAGGTGCTGCATGTAGTCGAGCGTGATCGTGGCGTCGGGCAGGATCACACGCTCGGCGCCCGAGTGGGAGATGTCGCGCTCGTGCCACAGGGCGACGTTCTCGAGGCCGGTCTGGCTGTAGCCGCGCAGAAGGCGGGCCAGGCCGGTCAGCCGCTCGCAGCGGATCGGGTTGCGCTTGTGCGGCATCGCCGACGAGCCCTTCTGCTGTCCACTGGCGAAAGGCTCTTCCGCCTCTCGCACCTCGGTCCTCTGGAGGTGGCGCACCTCTGTCGCGAAGCGCTCGATCCCGGCGCCCGCAATCGCGATCGCGGCGAGCAGTTCGGCGTGGCGGTCGCGCGGTACGACCTGCGTGGCGATCTCTTCCCGCCGGAGCCCGAGCGACTCCATGACGCGCGCCTCGATCGCGGGGGGCACTGAAGCGTAGGTCCCGACCGCGCCCGACAGCTTGCCGACCGCGCACTGCGCGACCGCGTGCTCGAGCCGGTGGACGTTGCGGTCGGCCTCGAAGGCGAAGCCGGCCAGCCTCAGCCCGAAGGTGGTCGGTTCGGCATGCACTCCGTGAGTGCGGCCGACGCACAGCGTGTCGCGGAAGTCGAAGGCGCGTTCGATCAGGGCGTCGCGGTAGGCCCGCGCGCCTTCGACGAGGATCGTGCCGGCCTCGGTGATCTGGGTGGCCAGAGCGGTGTCGAGCACGTCGGACGAGGTCAGGCCGTAATGGATCCACCGGCCTTCTTCGCCGACCGATTCGGCGACTTCGTCGATGAACGCGGCGACGTCGTGGTTGGTGATGCGCTCGCGCTCGTTGACCGCTTCGACCGTGAAGGACGCCCGCTCACGGCATGCCGCGGCGGCTTCGGCCGGAACCACTCCTTCTGCCGCCCAGGCGTCGGTCGCCGCAAGCTCGACCCTCAGCCAGGCCTCCATCTTCGCCTGCGGGGTCCAGACCGAACCGATTTCCTCACGCGTGTATCTCTCGATCATCCTCTGTCTTCCCCTGACCCGCTCGGGTCGTCGGTCGTGGTCAATTGTTGATCATTCGCGCGGCCAGGATGCCGGCGTTGCGGGCCCCGTCCACCGCGACACAGGCGACCGGTACTCCCGGTGGCATCTGGACCGTGGCCAGCAGCGAGTCCAGGCCGCCCAGCGATTCTCCCAGCAGCGGCACGCCGATGACCGGAAGGTCCGTGTGGGCGGCGGCGACGCCGGGCAGCGCGGCCGACATCCCGGCCCCGGCGATGATCACCCTGAGCCCGCGCATCCGCGCGCCGCCGCAGTAGTCGCTGACCACCTCGGGCTCGCGGTGGGCCGACATCACCCTGACTTCGAACCTGATCCCGCATTCTTCCAGCACTTCACCGGCCGGCTGCATTCGTGGCTTGTCGGACTCAGACCCCATGATGATGCCGACCTGGGGCCGCTCGACCTCGACTTCGCGGAACAACTCCTCGACCGAGGCGAGGATCTCGGCGTCGGGGGATCCGGGCGCTTCACTCACGGCGCTGTTGTCCTGACTGGCAAAGGGCTCCTATCCGGCGCGGACCGCGCGCTCGGCGATGTCGGTGCGCATCTGGCGGCCTTCGAAATGCACGGCCTCGGCAGCATCGTAAGCCCGCCGGCGGGCGGTTGCCGCATCGGGGCCGGTCCCGGTCAGGTTCAGCACCCTGCCGCCGGCCGTGACGATGGCCCCGTCGGCCTCTGCGGTGCCGGCATGAATGACCTCGGCCAGGCCGGCCGCCTGCTCCAGCCCGGATATCTCGTCGCCCATCGACGAGGACTCGGGGTAGCCGGCCGATGCGAGCACGACAGTGACCGCCCACTCTTCGCTGAACTCGACCTCGCAGTCGATCAGCCCGCCGGGTACGCTCGCCTTCTCGAACAGCTCGACCAGGTCCGACCGGAGCCTCGGCAGGACCGCCTGGGTCTCCGGGTCGCCGAAGCGCGTGTTGTACTCGAGCACCTTGGGGCCGTCCGCCGTCATCATCAACCCGGCGTAGAGCACGCCGCTGAACGGAGTGCCGCGGCGCTTCATCAGGTCGACGACCGGCTGGTGTACCAGCGCGCTCAGCTCGGCCAGGTCGGCGGGGGAAATCGTCGCGACCGGTGAGTAGCTGCCCATGCCGCCGGTGTTCGGGCCCGTGTCACCGTCGCCGATCCGCTTGTAGTCCTGTGCGGGCGCCAGCGGAATCGCCCTCTCCCCGTCGCAGATAGCCAGCAGCGACAACTCCTCACCCTCGAGAAAGTCCTCGAGCACGACCTCGGTCTCGCCGAATCGCCGCTCGGTGAAGAAGACCTCGATCGCATCGCGGGCCTCGGCCTCGCTCTGGCAGATCAGCACCCCCTTGCCGGCCGCGAGACCGTCTGCCTTCAGCACCAGGGGAAATGCCGCATCGGAGACCGCCTCGAGCGCCTCCCGCCGGTCCCGCAGGACCGCGTAGGAAGCGGTTGGTATGCCGGCTTCCTCCATGACCTCCTTCGCGAAGGCCTTCGAGCCCTCGAGCCTCGCGGCGGCACGGGAAGGCCCGAAAGCGGAGATCCCGGCCTCGGCGAGACCGTCCACCACGCCGGCGACCAGTGGTGCCTCCGGGCCGACGGCAACCAGGTCGATCCCGTGCCTGCGGGCCTGCTCGACCACCGCCGGTACGTCGCATGGATCCAGGCCCGGCAGGCAGGTCGCGTCGGCGGCGATACCGGGGTTGCCCGGTGCGCAGAACAGCTCCGGCGAGCGCGGCGAGCGGGCCAGTGCCTTGACCATCGCGTGCTCGCGGCCGCCGCCTCCCAGGACGAGGATCCTCAACTGATCGCTTCCCTCGTCAGAGGACTTCGGCCAGACGCTCGGCCGACAGCGCGGTCAGGGTCTGGCTGGTCATCGTGCCGCGTGAGCCCATCTCGATCGACACCTTGGCCATGACTTCCTCGGACGGGGCTTCGATCACCGTCACGAAGTCGAACTGGCCGAGGGTCGTGTACTGCTCGACCACCTTGGCGCCGAGCGCCTCGACCTCGTGGTTGACCTCAGCCACCCTGCCCGGGTTGGCCTTCAGTGTCTTCACTCCGTCGGCGGTCAGGTTGGTCAGCATCACATAGGTAGGCATTGAGATCCTCTCCTCGTTTTCGAAGTCGGTTTCAGCATACGCCAGCAAAGGCGGACGGGAGTGGCTGTATGGTCACGGACATGAGCCCCGAGAACGAGGTGAGTGCTGCCGCTGAATCGCTCGAACGGACCGGGCCGTGGGACGCGATCGTGATCGGGTCCGGCCTGGCCGGCCTGACGACCGCGGCATACCTGGCGACCAACGGACGCAAGGTCCTCGTGCTCGAGCAGTACGACGTCGCAGGCGGCTGCAGCCAGACCTTCCGCCGCAAGAAGCAGTGGCAGTTCGACGTCGGGCTCCATTACATCGGCGGCGTCAGGAACGGTGACATCGCCCGGGTCCTGCGCGGGCTCGGGCTGCTCGACCGGATCGAATTCGTCGAGATGGACCCCGACGGCTTCGACACGCTCGTCTTTCCCGACTTCACCTTCAGGGTGCCGAAGGGCTGGGACAACTACACGCGCCGGCTGGTCGAGGCCTTCCCCGACGAGGAGCAGGGCCTGCGCCGCTGCACCGCGGTCTTCGAGAACGTGATGTCGGAGCTGCGGCGGGTCGGTGTTCCCGACAGCAGGACTGACTTCGAGCAGTACATGAAGATGGCCCCGAACATCGTCGAGTGGGGGATGCGCCCGCTCGACGACCTGTTCGATGACTGCGGGCTCTCGGAGCGGCCGCGCGCCGTGCTCACCGCGCAGTCGGGCGACTACGCGACGCCTCCGTCGCGGACGCCGGTGATCCTGCACGCCGGCCTGGTCGATCACTACATGCAGGAAGGCGCGTGGTACGTGCGCGGCGGCGGACAGGTCCTGGCCGCGCACCTGATCGACGTGATCCAGGTCAACGGCGGCAGGGTCCGGACCCACGCCGAAGTCAGCTCGATCGACGTCGAAGACGGGGCGGTGACCGGCGTGACCCTGAGCGACGGCGAAGTCATTCCCGCGCCGACCGTCGTTTCGACCGCAGACCTGAAGCGGACCTGGCTCGAGATGGTCGATCAGTCGGCCGTGCCCGAAGATGTGGCCGAGCGGGTCCGTGGCTACCGGATGGCGGCGCCTCTGGTCTGCGCCTACATCGGCCTCGACTTCGACCTCAACGAGCGCATGGGCGCCACGAACATCTGGCGGCATCCGCGCTACGACTCGGAGAAGTCATACGAGTTCGTGACCGCCGGCGAGTTCGATCCCGACCCTCCCGTCTACATCACGTCGGCGACGGTCAAGGACCCCGAATGGACGGGGCATACGCCGCCGGGCTGCTCCACGGTCGAGCTGATGACGTGGGCGACGCCCTCGCTGGAGGCCTGGGGCGTGGACGACGGAGAAGGAGCGGTCCGGTACAGCCGGCAGCCTTCCTACCGCGCTGCGAAGGAGCGGATCACCGAGCAGCTGATCGACGGCGCCGAGGCCGTGCTCGGCGAGCTCAGGTCGCACATCGTCTGGAAGGAGGCGGCGACCCCGATGACCCAGACCCGCTACACGCTTTCGACCGACGGCTCCAGCTACGGGATCGAGCTGGCGACCGACCAGTTCGGGCCGCTCAGGCCCGACTCCCGGACCAGCATCGAGGGCTTCTACCTCGGCGGTGTCAGCACGCGCAGCGGCCATGGCATAGCCGGAGCGATGAGCGGCGGCGTCGCGGCGGCCTCGGCCGTGCTCGGACGCAACCTCAGGTCCGAGATCGCGAAGGGCGAGGTCTTCGGAGACCCGTCGGCCCTGACCGCGGGCGGCGAGGGATGGGACGCGCTCGAGGCCTGCCGCCGGCTCCAGGACAAGTCGGCCCGCCGCCGGGCCGCGACCGCCTGAGCGTTCTGCCGGGGCTCAGAAGCCGAAGCCGGCGTGGATGTGGTCGGTGTGGTCGGCCATCGCGAAGGCCGGACCGGGCCCGTCGAGGTCGTAGCCGTAGATCAGCTCGGTGGGCTTCGCTCCCTCCGGCAGGCTGGCCAGGATCCGGCCGACCTCTGAACACGGGCTGGTCGCCGACATGTCGGTGCAGGGGACGCCGTTGACCGCGGCGATGTCGAGTGCGCGCCCGTAGAAGTGGTTGGAGACGTTGCCGCTCGAGGTCATCATGCTGTGGTCCGAGCGCAGGGAAGAGACGAGCAGGCTGTAGCGCTGGGTCAGCAGGGCCAGCAGGTTGATCACCCGGGCGTCGATCAGGCCCGACTGGATGTCGTTGGCCGCCGTGGGGTTGAGGATCTGCAGGTTGTCCCAGTTGATCTCGGTGGCGTTGGTCGTCGGCCGCGGATAGGCGATGTCCCACGTGGTCTTGACCGTCTCGCAGTTGCCGGCGATCCGGTCGGCCTCGAGCGTGACCGCCTCGACGTACCAGGCGGCGTGGCTGTGGTCGAACAGGCCCGCCTGCATGCCGCCGTTGGCCCACAGCATGCGGGCGAAGGTCGCGATCCCGTCCCAGGGCTCGTCGCGCAGTACGTAGCCGTCACCGTTGCCGTCGACCGCGTAGCGCTTCCACTCGCGCTCGGACAGGCCCATTGGGCCCATCTCCTTCATCAGGCGGCGGCTCATGCCGCGTCCGTAGTCGGATTCGATCCGGGCTGCGGCCGCCAGCGTCCAGATGCCCTGCTGGCCGAGTCCGAAACGGGAGGCGGCGCTCTCGAAGGCCCTGAGGTAGTAGTCGGGGATCTCCAGCACGCGGCGTCCGGCCGGCTTGCAGACGAAGGTCTTCAGGCCCTTGTCGACCCGGGTCGTGTCCTGCAGGGCGCCGTAACAAGTGGCGCGGTCGAGCACGTCGCGCACGTACCAGTCGGCACGGTTGTAGGCGAAGATCGCGTCGTACCACTGCTGCGGTGCCCCGGAGGCGCTGAGGTAGTTGGCTGCCGAGTGGATCGCGTCACGCGCGTTGTAGGGGTCCGCCTCGCCGTCGCCGTCTCCGTCCACCCCGTAGGCATCCCAGGTGGCGGGCATGAACTGCATCCACCCGATTGCACCGGCCGACGAGGTGACTTCGTTGAGCCGGCCGAAATCGGTCTCGATCCGGTTGATCGCGGCGAGGATCTGCGGTCCGCGCTCGCCGAGGCTGTACTTTCGCGCGGCTTCGATGTAGATCGGGATCAGCTTGCGTGGCGGACCGGTGCTGCCGTCGCAGGCGGGAGCGGTGGAACTGCCGAAAAGGCCGAGGTTGGGGTCGACCGTGATGCTCAGCGGAGGACCGTCGGGAACCACTTCGGTTGCGCTCTCCGGGTTCCGCGGTGGCGTCGGCTTCCCGGCCGGCCGCTGCTTTCCGCTACCACCGTTGTCGTTGCCCTGGCCGGGCCTGTCCGGCGAAACGCCGCCGCCCTGACCAGGTTTGGCCGGGGGATCGTCAGCCTGCGCCCCGGGCTTCGGTTCCGTCGGACCGGCCGGGGTCGGAGGCTTCGTCGGCTTCGAAGGTGAGGTCGGGCCGGTCGGGCCGGTCCCGGGCTGTGGCGACGAAGCCGGCGGCGCGTCGGTGATCGGTGTACTGCCCTGGGACTGGGAGACATGCCCGGTGGCCAGCAGGGCACCGACCGAGATTGTCGCCAGGGCGGTTCTGAAGCGACCCATCCCTCAGCCCCTCACTTCGCTGACAAGCCAGCGCTTGCCGTTCTGGCGGATCAGGGCGAGCCTGAGTTCGCTGGTTGCACCGGAGCGGATCAGCGAAACGCTCACTTCCATCCTGCGCCCGTCCTTCCTGCCCGGCACGACGTTGAGGACCGAGGCTCTCGGCACGCGGCCGTTGGACGGCAATCTCGGGGGCCGTGCCGCGAGCTCGCCGGCCAGCTTCCCGGTGGCGGTGCGGCGCAGCTGTTTCGTCGCCTCCTTCTGGCCCACTTCGTACCTGACGAAGGTATTGGCGAATCGGTGGGCGACCCTGAGCGGAGGGGAGTCGGGCATGTCGGCGGGACGCACCGCTGTCTCGGGCAGGGCCTGCCCGCCCTTCTTCTGCCCGTCGTTCGAACCGTTCTTGCCGTTCGAAGGCTTGGCGGAGTTGTCGAAATCGGGAGCGACCCCCTGAAGGGTGTCCTCTTCGTCCTCCGACGGCGCGGGCGAGCCGACGACCGGTGGCGGTTCGACCGGAGCGACCGGGGCGACCAGGGTGTCGCCGCCGAGCGGCGCTTCGGCGACCACCGGCGCAGTCTCGG
Source organism: uncultured Solirubrobacterales bacterium (assembly GCA_963701635.1). Lineage (GTDB taxonomy): Bacteria > Actinomycetota > Thermoleophilia > Solirubrobacterales > 70-9 > 67-14. The sequence continues at coordinate 149,135 of CAVPAU010000001.1, read as the reverse complement.
GCCGGTTGGCCTCGTTGTAGAAGTAGACCGCGGTCGCTACGGCGCCTGCGGTCAGGCAGACCAGGGCGGTCGCCCCGATGTAGGCGAGCGGGCTGCGGTAGCGCATGGCCTCGATCATTCGCCTGAAGGAATCCGACACCGGCCACAGAACGTGTTTCTCGACCGCCCACCAGGCGCGTTTGAAGGGCCAGAGCAGTCCGCTCGGCGCAGCGGGCAGCCCCTGCTCGTCAGGCTGCTCTCCGCTCGTCGGATCTGCCAATGGGTCTTCGTTCATTTGTCTTTCGCCCGGGCCCGGGAGCCCGGATGACCAAAGAGTAGTCCTTCAACCCCAAAGAGCTTGTAAAGGTCCGGTGTCGCGGGAACATTTCTGCACCGGCCGTAAACGCCGGAGCACCGGTCAGGGACGGTTGAAGGCGAGCTCTCCGTCGACGGCCTCGACCACGACCCGGTCGCCCTCGGAGAATTCTCCCTCGAGGATCTTCAGCGCCAGCGTGTCGACCAGCTGCTTCTGGATCACCCGTTTCAGCGGCCGCGCACCGTAGGTCGGGTCGTATCCGAGGTTGCCGAGCAGCGTTCTCGCGTCGTCGGTCATCTCGACCTCGATTCCGCGTTCGTCCACCCGCCGGATCAGGCCGTTGACCTGGAGGTCGACGATCCTGCCGATGTCGTCCTTGGACAGGCGGTGGAAGATGACCGTGTCGTCGATCCGGTTCAGGAACTCGGGCTTGAACGTGGTCGCGAGGACCTCCTCGACCCGCTCCCGGATCCGCTCGTCGACCGTCTCTCCGGCGATCTCCTGGCTGCCGACGTTGGACGTCATGATCAGCACCGTGTTGGTGAAGCTGACCGTCCTGCCCTGCCCGTCGGTCAGGCGGCCGTCGTCCATCAACTGGAGAAGAGTGTTGAACACGTCGGGATGGGCCTTCTCGATCTCGTCGAGCAGGATGACCGCGTAGGGGCGCCGGCGCACGGCCTCGGTCAGCTGGCCGCCTTCTTCGTAGCCGACGTAGCCCGGAGGCGCACCGACCAGCCTCGAGACCGTGTGCTTCTCCATGTACTCCGACATGTCAAGCCTCACGATCGCCTGCTCGGAGTCGAACATGAACTCGGCCAGTGCCTTGGCCAGCTCGGTTTTGCCGACGCCGGTCGGTCCGAGGAAGAGGAACGAGCCGATCGGCCGGTCCGGATCCGACAGTCCCGCCCGCGAGCGTCGAAGTGCGTTGGCCACGGCGCTTACCGCCTCGTCCTGGCCGACCACCCTCTCGTGGAGCCGGCCTTCCATCTGGATCAGCTTCTCGACCTCGCCTTCCATCAGGCGCGTCACCGGGATGCCGGTCCACTTGGCGACCACCTCGGCGACATCCTGCTCGGTTACCTCCTCGGTCAGCATCGTCGAGCCTTCGGCGTGCAGCTCGCCCAGCTTCGCCTCGGCCTCGGCCGCTGTCTTCTCGAGCTCGGGGATGTCGCTGTAGCGGAGTCGGGCGGCCCGCTCGAGGTCGGCGTCGCGCTCGGCCCGCTCGGCCTCGCGGTTGGCCTCTTCGAGCTTCGCCTTCGACTCCTTGATCGCTTCGATCAGGCCCTTCTCCGATTGCCAGCGCGCCTTCATGCCGCTGGACGTCTCGACCAGCTCGGCCAGCTCGGATTCGAGCGTCTCCAGCCGGTCTTTCGAGGCCTCGTCGGTCTCGGCCTTCAGCGCTTCGCGTTCGATCTCGAGCTGCTGGATGCGCCGCTCTACCTCGTCTATCTCGGTCGGCATCGAGTCGATCTCGATCTTCAACCGGGAGGCGGATTCGTCGATCAGGTCGATCGCCTTGTCGGGCAGGAACCGGTCGGCGATGTAGCGCTCGGACAGGGTCGCGGCGGCGATGATCGCCGAGTCGGAGATGCGCACGCCGTGGTGGACTTCGTAGCGCTCCTTCAGGCCGCGCAGGATCGCGATCGTGTCGGGCACGTCCGGTTCGCCGACCATCACCGGCTGGAAACGCCGCTCAAGGGCCGCGTCCTTCTCGATGTGCTTGCGGTACTCGTCGAGGGTGGTCGCACCGACCGCCCGCAGCTCGCCGCGCGCCAGCATCGGCTTCAGCAGGTTTGCCGCGTCGACGGCACCTTCGGCCGCGCCGGCGCCGACGATCGTGTGGAGTTCGTCCAGGAAAAGCACGATCTGGCCCTCGGCGGCCTGGACTTCGCTCAGCACCGCCTTGAGGCGTTCCTCGAATTCACCACGGTATTTCGATCCTGCGAGCAGGGAACCGATGTCGAGCGCGATCACCCGGCGGTCGCGCAGGCTCTCGGGCACGTCGCCGGAGACTATGCGCTGGGCCAGCCCTTCGACGATTGCGGTCTTTCCGACTCCGGGCTCGCCGATCAGCACCGGGTTGTTCTTGGTCCGGCGCGAAAGCACCTGGATCACCCGGCGCACTTCGTCGTCGCGGCCGATCACCGGATCGAGCTTTCCCGACTCGGCGTCGGCGGTCAGGTCGCGGCCGTACTTCTCGAGCGCCTGGACCTGGTCCTCCGGATTCGGGCTGTCGACCTTGTGCGGACCCCTCACCTCGGCTATCGCCTTGGCCAGCGATTCGCGGTCCGGCAGCACGTCCGCCAGGCCGGTCCTGGCGTCGGCGATCGCCAGCAGGATGTGCTCGGTCGACACGTACTCGTCGCCCATGCCGGCCATCTCGCCCTCGGCCCGCTGTAGCACCTCGACGAACGAAGACGACGGCCGCGGCTCGGCCTGTGCGTCACCGCTGAGGCGCGGCAGATCGGACATCGCCGTGCGCGCACGATCGCGGATCGAATCGAGGTCTGCGCCGAGCTTGCCCAGCACGGCCGGGACCAGCCCGTCCTGCTGCTCGAGCAGGACCACGAGCAGGTGGGCCGGGGCGACCTCGGTATTGGAGTTGGCGGCGGCCAGCTGCTGCGCGCCGGCGATCGCCTCCTGGGACTTGACGGTGAATCGGTCTGGCTGCATTTCTAGAGGGACTCCTTTCGAGGCTTGTCGGCCCGGTGCTCGACCGGGATCCGGACCGTGCGCCGGATCGACGGGATCGCGCTCTCATACGCGCCGTAGGGGATGATTTCGGTGTTCGACCGGGCTTCGGCCCGGGCGAGGGCCCGGACCAGGCGGCGCTCCATCTCGCGCGCCCGCGCCCGCGTTCGCTTCAGCTCGGCCTTCAGCGTCTCCAGCTGCCGCTCGAGCTCGAGCACGGCTTCGACCCCGGCCAGGTTGAGCCCCTGCTCGCCGGTCATGCGCTGGATCCTGCGCAGCCGCTCGACGTCGCGCCGCGAGTACAGCCGCGTGTTCTTCGGCGAGCGCTTCGGCTCGATCAGGCCCTTCGCTTCGTAGATCCTCAGGGTCTGGGGATGCATGTCGGCGAGCTCGGCCGCTACCGAGATCATGAATACGCCCTGCTCCTCGTCGATTCTGACTTCGACTCTCTGCCGGCGGCTGCCCGAGCTCATCGGCGACCTCCCGATCCGGCTCTGGCCCGCCGCAGCAGCTCGGCCCTGGGATCGGCACCGTTCATCGTCTCGGCCAGCTGGTCGACTGCGCGGCGCTGCTCGTCGGTCAGGTCCTCGGGCACGACGAGCTGGAGCCGGTACCGGATGTCGGCCCGTGTCTTCGAACCGGCCCGCGGCGGGCCCTCGCCCTTGAGCCGCTGCACCGAACCGTGCTGCGTTCCCGGCCGGACCCTGATCCGCTTGGTCCCGCTGAGGGTCGGGACCTCCACGGTCCCTCCGCGCAGCGCCTCGGTCACCGTGATCGGGACCTCGACCTCGAGGTTGCCGTCGTCGAGCCGCCGGAAGACCGGCGACGGAGCGACCTGGACCGTGACGAACAGGTCGCCGGCCGGGGCCCCGCGCTGGCCGGCCTCGCCCTTGCCGGCAACCCGGATCCGGGTCCCGTCGCTGACGCCGGCCGGTACGTTGACCTTGTACCGCTTGGTCTGGTGCGTGACTCCGGACCCGTGGCAGGTAGGGCAGGGGCTGGGGATGCGCTGGCCGGTGCCGCCACACTCCGGGCACGGCTGGCTGATCGAGAAGAAACCCTGCCCCTGCGAGTCGATTCCGCGGCCTTCGCAACGCGGGCACGTCTCGGTGCCGGTGCCCGGCTGCGCGCCGGATCCCGAACAGGTCGGACAGGTCTCGGACTTCGGGATCGTGACCGTGATCTGCGTGCCCGCCATGGCGTCGTCGAACGAGATCCGCACATCGGTTTCCAGATCGCGGCCCTTCATCGGGCTCGCACCCTGACCACCGCCACCGCGGCTGAAGATCGTCGAGAAGATGTCGCCGATGTCGCCGGTGAAGCCGCCGGCCTGCGCACCGAAAGGACCGGCGCCGCCGGCCTGCGGTCCGCCGGCTCCGAACATGCCTCCGCCGCTGTCGTATGCCTTGCGCTTCTCGGGGTCGGACAGCACGTCGTAGGCCTGCTGGACCTCCTTGAACCGCTCCTCGGCCTTCTTGTCCCCGGGGTTGCGGTCGGGGTGGTATTCGCGCACCAGCTTGCGGTGCGCCTTCTTGATCTCATCGGCCGACGCCTTCTTCGACACGCCGAGTGCTTCGTAGAAGTCCTTTGCCATCGCTCTGCTCTCCGCCTACCGGCTGACGACCACCCGGGCCGGCCGGATCACGTGGTCCTCGGAGCGATAGCCGCGCTGCATGACCTCGACCACGACACCGGCCTCGACTCCCGCTCCTTCGGCGGGTACGGCCTGGAGCGCTTCGTGGAGACCGGGGTCGAAGGTCTCGCCGACAGGGTGATAAGCCTCGACGTCGATTCCCTTCAGGGTCGAGTGCAGGTCGCGGTAGGCGACGATGACTCCCTGGAGGCTGACCGGCGCGTCGTCTGGAAGGCCGCCGTCGAGAGCGGCATCGGTTGCGATTCCCTCGTTCTCGAGCACGCGTTCGAGGTTGTCGAGCGCCTCGATCAGGCCGGGCACCACCTCGAGTCGGCCGCGGCGGCCGGCCGCGGCGGTCTCTGCGGCCATGCGCCGGCGGTAGTTGTCGAAGTCGGCCTTGGTGCGCTGGGCGAGGTCCAGGTACTCGTCACGCTCGGCCCGGGCCTGGCCGATCAGGTCCTCGATGTCGTGCTCGATCGCGGCTTCGCCACGGTCGGAGCCGTCCCCGCCGCCGCTTCCCGCGGCACCGGCGGCCCGTTGCGGGTCGCCCTCGCGCCTTGCTCCCGCGCCGGCCGGGGCTCCCGCCCCGGCTTCGGCCATGTGGTCCTCGGTCATCTCTTCGGCACGTCGCTCGCGCTCGTTGCTCACTTCGTCGCTTCTTCCTCGTCCACGACCTCGGCGTCGATCACTTCTTCCTCGTCGGCGGAGGCGTCCGGCCCGGCCCCGTCGGCAGACTGGGCCGCTTCGGCCTGCGCCGCCTCGTAGACCTTCTCGGAGACCTTGTGGAAGGCCGCCTGGAGGGCGTCGGTCTTCGCCTGGATCGTCTCGGCGTCGTCTGACTCGAGCGAGTCGCGGACTTCCTTGACGGCCGCTTCGATCTCGGACCGGTCGGCATCGTCGACCTTGTCGCCGAGCTCGCCGAGCTGCTTCTCCGAGTTGTAGGCCGCGTTCTCGGCGACGTTCCTGGCCTCTGCCAGCTCGCGCTGCCTGCGGTCCTCGTCGGCATGCGACTCGGCGTCGTCGACCATGCTCTTGATCTCCTCCTCGGAGAGCCCCGAGCCCGACTTGATCTCGATCTTCTGTTCCTTGCCGGTGCCGAGATCCTTCGCTCCGACGTTGAGGATGCCGTTGGCGTCGATGTCGAAAGTGACTTCGACCTGCGGCATGCCGCGCGGAGCCGGCGGGATGCCGGTGAGCTGGAACTTGCCCAGGCTCTTGTTGTAGGCGGCCATTTCGCGCTCGCCCTGGAGCACGTGGATCTCGACCGAGGGCTGGTTGTCCTCGGCGGTCGAGAAGACCTCCGACTTGCGCGTCGGGATCGTCGTATTGCGTTCGATCAGCTTCGTCATCACGCCGCCCTTGGTCTCGATGCCGAGGGTCAGCGGCGTCACGTCGAGCAGCAGCACGTCCTTGACGTCGCCGGTCAGGACTCCGGCCTGGATCGCGGCGCCTACCGCGACGACCTCGTCCGGGTTGACGCCCTGGTGGGGCTCCTTGCCGGTCAGTTCGGTCACCTTCTCGCGGACCGCCGGCATGCGGGTCATGCCGCCGACCAGCACGACGTGGTCGATCGTCGAATCACCGGTGTCCTTCAGCGCCTGCTTGACCGGACCGACGACGCGGTCGATCAGGTCCGAGGTCAGCTCGTTCAGCTTCGCCCGGGTCAGCTTGACGTCGAGGTGCTTGGGCTGCCCTTCGACAGCAGTGATGAACGGGATGTTGATCTGGGTCTCCTGGGTGGAGGAGAGCTCGATCTTCGCCTTCTCGGCCGCTTCGTATAGGCGCTGCAGCGAGTTCTTGTCCTGGGCGAGGTCGACACCCTGGTCCTTCTTGAACTCGGTGACCAGCCACTCGACGATCGCCTTGTCGAAGTTGTCCCCGCCGAGGTGGTTGTCGCCGGCGGTCGCCTTGACCTCGAAGACTCCGTCACCGATCTCGAGCACCGACACGTCGAACGTGCCGCCACCGAGGTCGAAGACGAGGATCGTCTGGTCGGTGTTTTCCTTGTCGAGGCCGTAAGCCAGCGAGGCCGCGGTCGGCTCGTTGATGATGCGCTTGACGTCGAGCCCCGCGATCTTGCCGGCGTCCTTGGTCGCCTGGCGCTGGTCGTCATTGAAGTAGGCGGGGACGGTGATCACCGCGGAGTCGACCGTCTCGCCGAGCTTGGCCTCGGCATCGGCCTTCAGCTTCTGCAGGATCATCGCGCTGATCTCGGGCGGCGAGTACTGCTTGCCGCGGGCGTCGACGCGCACGTCGCCGTTCGGGCCGGCCTCCACCTTGTACGGGATCATCGTCTCCTCTTCCTGCACCTCGGCCTCCTTGCGGCCCATGAAGCGCTTGATCGAGAAGATCGTGTTCTCGGGATTCATCACGGCCTGCCGCTTGGCAACGGTGCCGACCAGGCGCTCGTCCTTGTCGTTGAAGGCAACGACGGAGGGGGTGGTGCGCCCGCCTTCCGAGTTTTCGAGTACCGAAGGCTCGCCGCCTTCGAGGACTGCCACGCACGAATTCGTCGTGCCGAGGTCGATTCCGATCGTCTTTCCCACTTAGGTTCTCCTGTTTCTTTGCTGACTTGTTAGTGAAGGATGCTGAAAATCTAAGTGGCAGTATGTCAGATATATGACGCCGAGTCAAGCGACGCGAAAGCCCTGCAAATGGTCGACATCGGGCCGGACGGTCGCCGGCACCGGCCCGCGCACCGCAACGAAAGAGCCCGCCCCCGGACGGGGACGGGCTCTGGGCCACAGGGCCGGCGGCGTCGCGCCGGGCCGGAGGGCGCTCAGCTACGGCTTGACCTTGACCTGGCTGTACACGCCCGCATGATCCGAGTTCCAGAAACCGTTGACCGGGGCGAGCCCGCTGACCGACGACTTCAGCTTCTTGACCCTGGTGCTGTCGCTGAGGATGTGGTCGATGTGATGGTCGAAGTCCGAACTGTTGCCGTTGTCGGCGGTCAGGATTCCGGACTTGACGCAGCAGCTCATCGGATCGCTCGTGCTGACGTTCTTCATCCCGAGCGACTTCAGCGCGTTGTAGGCGAAGGTGTCACCACACTGGCCGCCGTTGTTGCCGATCAGTGAGCCTTCGGTATTCGCCATGCTGGGACAGTTCTCGTCGATGACCGAGTCGTCGTCCGAGTTGAAATCCCCGGTCGCGATGACCGGGAGGTTTCCGGGATCGATCGCCTTCTCGAACAGTTCCTTCGCCTGTGCGCAGCGGACCGAGACCGGGTTCGACTCGAACCCGGGTGCCGGGTCGCTCATGCAGTCGACGACCCTGTTCTTGTCGTCCCCGAACGCCTCGAGGTGGGTATTGACGAATTTGAACCACGGGCTGTTCCTGACCTTGACCTCGACGCTGTTCCAGCCGCGGTCGACGGCGACCGAAAGGCCGCTGATCACCGGGTTGAAGAAGGCGCTGAAGTTGCCACCGCCGCTGTTTCGCGTCTTGATGTCCGAGCCGACCTTCGCGACGATCGCGTCGCGCATCGTCAGGCGCCCGTTGAGTTCGCCGATTCCCGCTTCGTCACCGTCGTAGTTGGCGGGGCCTTCGAAGTCGAACTCGGTCGTCACCTTGACGACCCGGTAGCGCTTCTTGCCCTTGTTCAGCTCGTTCATCAGCAGCTTGAGGAAGTCGTACTTGACCGTAGTCGCAGTGAAGGACTCCGGCGGGCTGGCCGGCTTGTTGCGGGGAGGGCCGCTCGGACCGGTGCGCCACAGGGCGACCTCCTGGAGTCCCACCAGATCGGGCGACTTCGCCTTGATCTCGTTGGCCAGTCCCTTGGCCCGGACCGGGAAGTTGTTGGTGTCGACGTCCCTCATGATCTGGCCATTGGCGTCGATGAACGCCTGAAGGCTGTCCGCGCCGATCGCCGGACCGAGGTCTGCGCCGAGGTAGAGGTTGCGCGTCATGACCCCGACCTTGCCGCGGTCACGCTTCGCCTGGGCCTGCTTCTTGAGCCGCTTCGTGGTCTTCCTCACGCACTTCTTCTTCGCCTTGCCCTTCTTCTTCTTGCACTTCTTCTTCGCCTTCGCCTTGAAGTTCTGGCCTGCGTCGGCGAGCGGCGCATTTACTGCGGAGGCGAAGGTGAATCCGAGAACGGCAAGGACCACGGCGACGGCGGTCAGGGTGATCCGGGCCCGGGCCGGGCCGGGAAGAGCGGTAGGGGCTGACATCATCTCTCCTGGTTTCTGGTCATTGCGACAGGGACGGCGAAGGCCGGCTGCTGCCGATAGAACCCTCGTCCGGTCACAAAGTAGCGGGGATCGAACCCTCGCGTGCGAGCGGGCCGGAACCGGCGGGCCACGGCAAGTGGCTCAGCCGCGGCCGGCGGTCTGCGCGACGAATTCGGCTATCTCTTCGGCAACGGGACCGGAAACGATTCCGGCCGGCATGCGCCCGGGAACGGTCGGGTCGTTGGCGCCGATTTCGATCGCACTCAGGACCTGGGCCTTCGTGCCATCGATCTGGTCGGCGGCATCGGGGCCCTCGGGAGTGCCCGCAGGGGCGAGCTTCTGGTCGAGGTCGGGCCCGAAGTTGCCGTAGGTGCCGGCCGAATAGAGCTTGTGGCAGTTTCCGCAGTTGTCCACGAAAAGGCTCTGGCCGGACTCCAGGTTGGCCGGGACCTCGGTCTGCGCGCGGTCGGGGTCACCATCGCGAATGAAGGCCCATGCGGGCACGACCAGCGCGAGGAAGGCAACGACGAGACCGAAGATTACAAAGGTTTTCTTGCTCATGAGCGAAGTTCTGCGTTCGGGTGACGCGTTGTGGATATTACCTGTCCGCAGGGCCGGTGGGCTGCCGGACGCGTCGGGCGGACCCTTCGCCGCGGCCGTACGGGCACATACGACGAAGCGCGCAGACATCGCAGGCCGGACTGGGACGGCACAGGTCGCGGCCGAGGTGGATCAGGTTCATGTGGAACTCGTATGCGTCTTCGGGGTCGACCAGCGCGAGCATCTCGTCGTGGGCTTCCTCGAAAGGCGCGTTCGGCCGGAACAGCCCGAGCCGTCCGCCGACCCTGTGTACGTGGACGTCCACAGGGATCTCCGGCAGGTTCCAGGTGAAGACCTGGACACAGGCGGCCGTCTTCCTGCCGACCCCGGGCAGGCCGGTCAGGAAGCCGAGCGCCTCGTCCCGGGGAGCAGCCTCGAGCCAGTCCAGGTCGAGGTCCGGTCCGAGCTCGCGCAGCACGGCCTGGATCCTCGGGGCCTTCTGCCGCGACAGCCCACCGGGCCGTATCGCCTGCTCCACTTCTGCCTCCGGCGCGTCCCTGACTGCCTCCCAGTCCGGGAATCTGTCGCGGAGGCGGCTGAAGGCGCGGTCGCGGTTGAGGTCGCTTGTCGCCTGGGACAGCACGGTCCTCACCAGTTCGTCGACCGGTCTGCGATGAGGAACGTTGACCGGACTGCCGTACATTTCCCTGAGTCGGTCCCGGATCCGCCTGACCCGGGCTCGCGAAGGCCGCTTCCACCCGGCCCGGCCGGCCCCGGCCCCCGGCGGGCGGCCGGGGGGCCGGCGCTTCATGTTCGCGCCCCCCAGTGAGCACAGACGGCCGTTGCATCGGCGGCGGCCCCGGGCAGCACCTCGGCGGCTCTACCCAGGTCCCAGTCGAGTCCGGAGAGACCTGCCGCGAGACTTCCCATGAAGGCATCGCCGGCCCCTAACGGGCTCACTACGTCGACCTGTGAGGGAGTCCAGGTGCTCTGCGCCGCACCGGCGGTCTGGATCTCGCGGTCGCGGTCGGTGACGACGACCAGGTCCGGCCCCATTTCCGTGAGGGCCGTGATCGCGCCGTCGGGGTCGGGCTCACCCGTGAACAGCCGCGCTTCCTCCCGGTTGCATTTGAGCACGGTCGCGGCAGCGATCAGTTCGCGACCGAATCCGAGCGCTTCACCTTCGGCACTCCAGCGGGTGGGGCGGTGGTTCGGGTCAACGAGGACGGGCAGTCCGCGTTTTCGCGCTCCCTCGACCGCCCGCCGGGTGATTTCCCTCTCGGCGCTGCCGACCATCGTATTGGGGCCGACGACAAGGGCCTGGGCCGAGTCGATCGCCTCGTCGAGGAAGGCTGCCGCCGCCTGCATCGTGGGCCCGATGTGCTCTCCGTAGATCTGAAACGAAGGTTCGCCCGCCGAGTCGAAGAGGACGATGGCCAGCGGCGTGCGTGCCTGCTCGATCGTGGCGATCCATGAAGTGCCGACCCCCTCCGCGGCCAGACCCTCGATGAGCCACCGGCCCCAGCGGTCGGCTCCGACCCCCCCGACCAGCGCCACAGGGGCGCCCCGGCGCGCCGCGGCAACCGCGACGTTCGGCAGGGCCCCTCCATGGTGGGGAACGAGCCGGTCCGGGTACTCGCCGCCCTGAAGTCGGCGTTCGCAGATCAGGTCGGCGATCGCTTCGCCGAGACAGAGGATGGGCCGGGCCGGTTCGCTCAAGGGAGAAGCAGCGTAGAGAAGAATTAACGCCGCGTTTACAATAATCGGGTCGTGGCCGCAGTCATCACCAGGATCGGAGCCTGGCTCCCAAGAGGCTGGAGCGACATGTTCCTTCAATTGTCGCTGTACGTCTTCGCAGACACCGCCTACGAGCTGGCGCGTGGCATGGCCGAGGGCCGTGCAACGCTCGCTTTCGCCAACGGCGAGCGCATCATCGATTTCCAGCAGACGACGGGGACCTTCTTCGAACCGACCGTGCAGGCCTGGGCCATGAGCGAGCAGTGGGTGATCGATTTCGCGAACCAGATCTACCTGAACAGCCAGTTTACGATCGCCTCGGCCTTCCTGATCTGGCTCTACCTGTTCCGCAACGACGCCTACTACTTCATGCGCAACATGCTGTTCGTCTCGATGGGCCTGGCGCTGATCGGATACATCGGCTTCCCGACCGCTCCGCCGCGCATGTTCCCCGAATACGGCTTCGTCGACACGATCAACTCCTACTCGAGCGTCAACCACGATTCGGCGGTCGCGAAGATGTTCATCAACCCGTTCGCGGCGGTCCCCTCGATGCACTGTGCCGTCTCTCTGATGATCGGGGGTACGGGCTTCATGGTCTGTCGCAACTGGTTCGCGAGAGGCTTCTGGGCGGCCTGGCCGCTGGTCGTCTCCTGGGTCACCGTGGTGACGGCGAACCACTACTGGTTCGACGCGGTGGCAGGCTGGGCAGTGGCCGCGGCTTCCTTCCTCATCGCAGCGAGGGTCATCGCCCACTTCAAGCCCGAGACCTGGGCCTGGAGCCAGGTCGCGAACCATCAGCGCGCCCGGGCCTGAGGTTCACCGTGGACGTCCGGGAAACCCGGCGCCATCCCCTGATCGCCCCGCTCGGGGTGACCGGACTGCTCTCGCTGCTCTACCTGCTGACCGAGCCCCTCAGCGCCGACCACGCCGCCCAGCTCTTCCGCACCGAACTGTTCGAGGATTCGGGCTCGGCGCTCTGGAACAACTACTGGTTCGGCGGCCACTACCTGCCCACCTACAGCCTGCTGGCCCCTGCGATCGGATCATGGATCGGCGCCAGGGTCATGGGGGTCGCCGCTGTGTTGGTCACTGTCGCGCTGTTCACGATGGTCGTGGACCGCCAATGGGGCCGGGCTTCGCGCGCCGGCGCGATCTGGTTCGCCGCTGCGGCGACCGTGAGCCTCTACTCGGGCCGGCTCACCTTTGCCCTCGGAGTGATGCTGGCGATGGCGGCCGTGTTCGCCGCCCAGCGGGGCGGTCGGCTGGCCTCGCTGTTGCTGGCGGCGTCCGTTTCCCTGGCCAGCCCGGTGGCGGCGCTGTTCCTCGCCTGTTGCGGCTTCGCCCACTGGCTCAACGGGATGCTCGCGCGCGAGCCGGACCTCCGCGGCCTCGAACTGGCCGCGGCGGCGTTCGCCACGGCCGCCTTCGTGGCCCTGCTCTTCCCCGGGGGCGGAGACGAGCCCTACGTGGTCTCCAGCTTCATCCCGGCGATCGTCCTCACCCTGGTCGCCGCGGCGCTTGTTCCGGCCTCGGAGCGGCTCGTGCGCACGGGCTTTCTCGTCTACGCGGGCGCATTGCTCGCCGCCTTCGTGCTGGCCACGCCGATGGGCGGAAACGCGAACCGGCTCGGGGTCCTGCTGGTCGGCGCGCTGTTCCTGTGCACCGCCTGGAGCGGTGAGAAGTGGCAGCCCCGGCGCTACGTGGCGGTCGCGGCCTTCCTGCCGCTACTCGCCTTCTGGCAGTTCTATCCCGTCGTCCGCGACCTCGAACTCGTCCGCGGCGAGCCGGCGGTCGCGGCCGAGTACTACGAATCGATCGGGCAGGTGCTCGGTCCGAGGCTCGAGCGCGATCTGGCCCGGGTCGAGATCCTGCCCGTGGCGAGTCACTGGGAGTCGGCCCGGGTTCCTCCCGAGATCCCTCTCGCCCGCGGCTGGGAGAGACAGACGGACCGGCGCTTCAACCGTCTCTTCTATCGCGACCGGCTGGAACCGGAGCGCTACTACCGCTGGCTGCGCAGGCTCGCGGTCGGATACGTGGCCGTACCGCAGACCGAACTCGACTACGCCGCTGAGTCGGAGGCCGAGCTGATCGGGCGTGGCGTCGGTTTCCTCCGCGAGATTCCCTCCGGCCCCGACTGGAGGCTGTACCGGGTGCTCGGTGCGACCCCGATGGTCGAGCTTCCGGCGCGGATGACATCGCTCGAGGTCGACGGGTTCACGCTGAAGATCCCGCGGGCGGGGTCCTACCTCGTGCGGGTCCGGTCGACGCCCTACTGGACGGTCGTCCGCGGCGCCGGATGCGTCGGCCGCACCCCCGGTGGGTGGACCGAAGTCACGACGAGGACGCCCGGCGAGCTCGAAGTGCGCGCCGATTTCAGCCCCGGGGCGCGTTTCGACGACGGCCCCGACTGCCGTCCCTAGGAACCCGGCCGGCGGATCTCTCGTAAGCTCCGGGGATGGAGTCTTCTTCGCCGAGTCCGCCGGGGGGCGGCAGCAACGGACCTCGAAACGGACCGGCCCAGGAATTCCGCAGCCAGGCCCGCGACCGCCTGATCCAGTCGCGGCTCACCCCGAACGCGATCTCGATGGCGGGACTGGTCGGCAACCTCGTCGCAGCCGTCCTGATCACCCAGGAGATGTTCGTCGCCGCCGGCCTCGCCTTCATCGTCGGGTCGGTGATGGACACGCTCGACGGCCGCTACTCGAGAATGTCGGGCAAAGGCACGCTGTTCGGCGCTTTCCTCGACTCGACCCTCGACCGGATCGAGGAGGGCATCGTGATTACCGCGATCGCCTGGTACTTCGCGGAGCAGGGCGATTCGCTCGCCGCCGCGGCCTGCGTATACGTGGTGCTCGGATCGCTGATGGTCTCCTATACGAGAGCGCGGGCCGAGGCCCTGGGCGTCGAATGCAAGGTTGGTCTCGCAACCAGGCCGGTACGCGTGGTGATACTTTCGATCGGCATTCTTTTCGCCGGTGGGTTCGGATCCGGCAACTTCGAACTCCTCGCCCCGGCCATCTACGTGATGGCCGCCCTGACCACGGTCACGGTCATACAGCGTGTCTGGCACGTGCGCCGGGCGCTGATCGTCGAGGGCTGATCCACGACATTTGTGATTGCGATGTAACCCCGGACCTGTTTGAGTGTCATTGGGCTTCGCAATGAAACCAGGAGGTATTTCCAGCTCATGAGCAACAGCAACGGACACAGCGGCAACGGCGCCGACCGCCGTGACGACAAGGTCCGAGTCGCGATCGTCGGCGTCGGCAATTGCGCCAACAGCTTCATCCAGGGTGTCGAGTACTACAAGGACGCCGACCCTTCGGACCAGGTCCCGGGGCTGATGCACGTCGATCTCGGTGGCTACCACGTCAACGACATCGAGTTCGTCGCGGCCTTCGACATCGACCAGGAGAAGGTCGGCAAGGACCTTTCCGAAGCGATCTGGTCGGGTCAGAACGACACGATCAAGTTCGCCGAGGTTCCGAACCTCGGCGTAAAGGTCGAGCGCGGCATGACCCTCGACGGCCTCGGCAAGTACCTGAAGCAGAAGATCACCAAGGCCCCCGGCCCGACCGCCGACATCGTCAAGATCCTCAAGGAGTCCAGGGCCGACGTGCTCGTCTGCTACCTGCCGGTCGGATCCGAGGACGCGGTGAAATGGTACGTCGAGCAGGCCATCGCAGCCGGCGTCGGCTTCGTCAACTGTCTGCCCGTCTTCATCGCCCGCGAGGACTACTGGGACGACCGGTTCAGCGAAGCCGGACTGCCGATCATCGGCGACGACATCAAGTCCCAGGTCGGCGCGACGATCGTCCATCGGCAGCTCGCCCGTCTTTTCCACGAGCGCGGCGTTGAGATGCAGCACACGTCACAGCTCAACGTCGGTGGCAACATGGACTTCTTCAACATGCTCGAGCGCGAACGGCTCGACTCGAAGAAGATCTCGAAGACCAATGCGGTCACCTCGATCATGGGCATGGAGCTTCCCGAGGACGACGTTCACGTCGGTCCCTCCGACTACGTGCCGTGGCTGACCGACCGCAAGTGGGCCCACATCCGGCTCGAGGGCAAGTCGTTCGGCGACGTGCCGCTCAACGTGGAGCTCAAGCTCGAGGTCTGGGACTCGCCGAACTCGGCCGGAGTCGTGATCGACGCAGTACGCCTGATCAAGCTGGCCCTGAACAACGGGATCGCCGGCCAGCTCGACGGCCCCTCCAGCTACCTGATGAAGTCGCCGCACACCCAGCGGCCGGACGCCGACGCGCGCGAGCAGACCGAGGAGTTCATCTCGGCCAACGCCCGCGGCAGCGCGCCGGTGGCGGGTGCCAAGCCGGTCGCCGAGGTCGCCGAAGACGTCGGGTCCGAAGCCTGATTCTCAGGGATTCAGAGCGAATGCGACGCGCCCGCATCCGCGGGCGCGTCCTCTTTCCCGGATGAGCAAGCCCCTCTCGATCGCCCAGTTCACGCCGTTTCCGTGGCAGGAGAGCGGTGAGATCAACGGCTATGTGGACCGGCTCTCCTACGGTCTGGCCGAACGCGGCCATTCCGTGCTGGTCGCCGCTCCGGCCGGCGGACGGGACGCCGTCCACGAGGTCCGCGAAGTCACCGCGGCACTGTCGGACGACCCCGGCCTCCTGTTCCGCCCCGGCGAAGAGCCGCGCGTGATCTCGATGGGCGGAGTGCCGCTTCCGCGCGGGTCGCGCAAGCGGCCCGCGCCCGTATCCGTCGACGTGGGCAACCGGGTCGAGGATCTGCTCGGCAAAGGTGGCATCGACGTAGTCCACGTCCACGACCCGTTCGTTCCGGGGTTCTCATCGAACGCCCTGAGGCATTCGTTCTCGCTCAACGTCGGCACGTTCCACGAAACCGAAGAGCGGCCTTTCGCCACTCAGGTAGCGCGTCCCCTGCTCGAGGTCTTCTTCGGCCGCCTCGATGCCCGGACCGCATCTTCGAGGGCCTCCGCCAGGTTGCTGAACAGGTACTTTCCGGGCTCCTACGAGCTGACCCCGGCCGGCGTCGACCCGGTGGAGCCGGACCAGCAGGCTGACGGGCCTCTGCACGTCACCTACTGCGCCCAGGAGGAGAAGGGCGCGTTGCGGGTCTTCCTCAGGGCTCTGCGCAGGCTTCCGGCTGATCTCGACTGGACGGCCAGCATCTTCTCCGAGGTACCCGGCGAGCTGGAGATCCGGGTCTCGTCGGCCATCCGGGACCGGATCAAGGTAATCGGACCCGAGCAGGTCTCGCTGGCCGAACTGCTCTCGAGAAGCCATGTGTTCTGCGCCGCCTCGAACGGGCCGCGCCAGGTGCCGTCGGCCGTCCGGCAGGCGCTCGCCTCGGGGACCGTGCCCGTCACCTCGACCATCCCGCGCTACGTGGAACTGGTCGGTGACGGCCAGCGCGGGCTGCTCTTCCCCGCGGGCGACCCGATGACGCTCGCGGGGCAGATCGCGCGGCTGGCGGAGGACCGACAGAAACTGGAGAAGCTGCGCGCCGCAGCGGCCGACGATCCGCAGTCCTCTGACTGGGACAGCGTCGTCGACCGGTTCGAGGAGATCTACCAGCGGCTCGCGGCCAGACGACACGATCCGGCCGGCAATCCGGCCGTGCGCCGGCGCCTGCAGGGCCGGCCGATGATCGACGTCGACCTCCACATGCACACCGACCATTCCTCGGACTGCGCCACGCCGGTCGAGGTGCTGATCGAGACGGCGCGTGACCGGGGCTTCGGCGCCATCGCCGTCACTGACCACAACGAGATCTCGGGAGCACTCGCGGCGGCCGATGTCGCGGCAGGCATGGACGACTTCAAGGTGATCATCGGGGAGGAGGTGAAGACCGCCGAGCAGGGCGAGGTGATCGGGCTGTTCCTGACCGAGAAGATCCCGCGCGGGATGAGCATGGCCGAGACGATCGGCGAGATCAGGCGGCAGGGAGGACTGGTCTACGTGCCGCACCCGTTCGACCGCATGCATTCGGTCCCCGACTACGAGCACCTGCTCGACATGGTCGAGGAGATCGACTTCATCGAAGTCTTCAACCCGCGGGTCGCGGTGACGTCTTTCAACGAGGAGGCTGAGCGCTTCGCGCGCAAGTACAACATCATTCCCGCGGCGGGCTCCGACAATCACGTGGCGCAGGGACTCGGCTCGGTCAGGGTCACGCTGCCGGACTTCGAGGGCCCCGAGGAGTTCCTCGAGGCGATGCGCGAGGCAGAGATCACCCGGCGCCACAAGAACCTCGTCTACGTGCAGGCGCTGAAGTTCCTGCAGACCACCGGACGCCCGAAAGCGCCGAAGCGCTCGGTCAGCGACGCCCGGGCGGTCCGCGGCGGTCGTCAGAAACAGCGCGGATCGAAGCGTGCGCCGAGCAAGAGCTGATGCATGGTGCCTCCGATAGAGGAGGCCCGGGCGGGGCGTCAAAGAAAGCAGCAGCGATGTCCGTCACCGACAACGAGATCAAGGAGAAGTACCTCGAGCGGGCTATCCGGGAGCTCAACCAGCTGAGCCGCGAGCTCAAGTCATGCGAAGCCTGCAGCCGGACGAACGTCATGCCCGTGCTCGGCTCAGGCCATCCCCAGGCCGACATCTTCCTGGTCAAGTATGCCCCGACCGTGGCCGAGATCGAAGAAGGCGTCGCCTTCTACGGCCGACCCGGCAACGCCCTGATGAAGAGCTTCAAACGCCTGGGCATAGACCCGACTGTCGTTTACGGGACGATCTGTGCCAAGTGCCCGGTCGAGGATCCGGCCGATGCCGACAACGAATGCATCGGCCGCGTCGCCGACGAGTTCAACATCGTCAAGCCGAGGATCATCGTGGTCATGGGTGAGCAGGCAGCGCAGACGATCAACGGCCTCGGGATCCCGCTGGCCCGCCAGGTCGAAGCGCACGAGGGCGAGATCCAGGCCTTCACTCCGTCATGCGACGCGCTGCTGGTGCCGGACATCGACGACGCCCTCGACGAGGAGGGGGCAAAGCGCCGGTTCTGGCGTGCCTTCCGTACCCTCGGCCGCTGGTACGACGACCTGCCGCCTTACTGAGAAGCGGCTCGGTCCTGCCCGGAGCGGCTCATTCCTGCCACCAGCCGCGCACGATCTCGCCTTCGTCGGCGTCGATCTTCTGGCTGAAGACCACCATCTCGATGCCGTCTTCGCCCCCCTCGAAAGAGCGCATCACTTGCGGTCCGATCCGAAGCAGGTCACCGGCCATGATGTCAACGACTTCGTCGTCCAGTCTGGCCTGGCCCGAACCGGCTGCGACGTAGACGACTTCCTCGGCCAGGCTGTGGCGGTGGCCGATCGGCTGGCGCACGGACGCGCCTAGCCTCTGGTGGCTCATTCCCACCTGGCTGAGGCCGAGGGCCTTGCCGCCGAAACGCAGCTGCCTCGTCCCGTCGGGGGCCCGTCCGGCGGCGACGTCCTCGATCTGGTCGAGGTTCTTCAGCGTCCACCCTGGCGTGGCTGGTTCGGGTGTGCTCGACCCCATGAGCGGCCCTACGGCCCCGGCGGGGCCGCGGCCCGGGCCAGTTCGGTCATCGGTTCGACCCTGGCCGAGGCCAGTCCGCGCACGACGACCACGTCGAGCGCCGAGTAGGCGGCGAGGCCTTCCTGGGCGGCCTCGCTGTCGGCCGCGGCGACGCCGACCGTGCCCTCGGGTTCGCCGAGGCGGTCGAAGTGGTCGCGGTAGCCCTTGTGGAGGTCGCGGTAGAAGGACTCCTCCTTGGCCAGGCGCGCGGCGGCGTCCTCACCGACCGCGGTGCGCACGTAGCCGAATACCGGCGGCGCCGAATGGCGGGCTTCGGCGGCGCCGGCCTCGACGTGCTCCCTGGCCCCGGCGGCGAAGTCGGCGGTCATCCAGTTGAAGAAAGCGCCGTCGTAGGAGCCACCGGCCAGCGCGCACATCTTCGGGCCCATCGACGCCATGACGACGCGGATACCCGAAAGCTGTTCGCGGATCTCCGGCAGGATCTCCCGCATGAAGGTCAGCGGCTTCCTGCTGAAGCCGGCACCGACGCCGATCCACAGGCGAGACGGGTCGAGACCGAGCCGGTTGATGTCGGCGGCGATCATCTCCGGGCCCTGGCGGTCGAGGGCGATCACTCCGACCCCGAGATCGATCGAATCGGTGACCTTGGCGAACTCGGCCAGCGTCTCGAGACCCTTCGCGCCCGGGTGGTCGTTGGAGAAGATCGCCGAGTAGCCGGTTTCTTCGCAGGTCTCGGCCAGCGGCCCGCAGACCTCCGCCGGCAGGCCCGCCGCGACCCCGAAAGCCCTCTTCTGACTGCGCGGGCTCATTGGAGGTCGAACTGGGCTACGCACTCGATGTGCGGGGTCTGGGGGAACATGTCAACCGGCCTCACGCGAACGAGTCTATATCCGGCCTCGACGAGCTGGGCGGCATTCGGGGCGAGCGTGGTCGGGTTGCATGAGATGTAGACGATCCTCCTGGCTTCGCACTCGATGACCCGGCGTACGATCTTTGCCGAGAGCCCCGCCCGCGGCGGGTCGATGGTCACCACGTCGGGCCGCCCGGCCCTCTCGATCAGCGGCCTCAGGCCCGTTCGCGCGTTGGCGGTGACGAACTCGGCGTTGCGTATCCCGTTGTCAAGTGCGTTGCGCCTGGCATTCTCGATCGCATCGGGGACGATCTCGAGACCCCAGACCTTGCCCGCCCGCCCGGCCATGCTGAGCCCGATCGTGCCGACCCCGCAGTACAGGTCGAACAGCTTCTCGCTCCCGGTCAGGCCGGCGAATCCGGCGGCGACGCCGTAGAGCTTCTCGGCCATCTCCGTGTTCGTCTGGAAGAACGAGTCGTGCGAGAGCTGGATGCTGAGGTCGAAGATGCGTTCGCGCAGGACCTCCTCGCCGAGCACGCCGGTCGGTCCCGAGGTGCTGCCGGAAGGACCGTCGATCACGGTGTGGAGGTCGACCGGCGGTTTCGGGAAGCTGGCCACGGAGGTGACCAGCCGGGTCTGGACCTGCCCCGTCCGGCGGCCTTCCCTGACCACGAGGTTTCGCAGCACGCCGCGGTGGTCAAGTGGGTCATAGGCGCTCAGGCCCTCCCGGCGGGCCCAGTCGAGCACATCGTTCCTGGCCCGGTTCGTCGCCTCGGACGAGAGCCGGCAGTCCTCGATGTCGAGGACCTGGTCCCATCGTCCGCGGGGGTGGAATCCGAGCACCAGCCGGTCGTCCTGTTCGCCGAACGAATACTCGACCTTGTTGCGGTAGCGCCACTGTTCGACGGCCGGGATGATCGGATCGAGCTCGAAGCCTTCGAGCCGGCCGATGCGGGACAGCGCGTCGCCGACCTGCTCCTCCTTGAATTCGAGCTGGCGCTCATAGGGGAGCGCCTGCCACGGCGCTCCGGGGCAGGCCTCTCCCTGGTGGACATCGCTCTCGGCAATGCGCTCGGAGCTGCGCTCGAGGATCTCGACCGTGTCGGCTTCGGCGTAGCCCTTCTTCGACTTGCCGACCCTGGCCCGGACGCGGTCGCCGGGCAGGGCACCGCCGACGAAGATGACGTAGCCGTCGCGCCTGGCGATCCCCCGGCCGCCGTAGGCGAGGGTCTCGATCTCTGCCTCGAACTCCTCGCCACGACGCAGCCGGCCCGTGGTCTTCGCACCTGTGGGTTCGGTTGCAGTCATCGGTCACCCACTATCTCAGGCATTGCCGCGCGTAGTATTCCGCTCTTGACCGGCCCCTCCCCGAAGAACTACATAGACGGCTCCGAGATCGCCGGCGGGCGTCTGGCCAACCTGCTCGACCGCGCCGAGCAGATGAAGCAGGGGCGCCCGGACGTGGGCTCGTCGGCCCTGGCCGGCAAGGCGGTGGCGCTGATCTTCGAGATGCCTTCCACTCGCACGCGGGTCTCGTTCGAGGTCGGCGTGGCCGAGCTCGGCGGCGTCCCGGTCGTGCTGAGTGGCGACGAGATGCAGGTCTCGAGGGGGGAGTCGGCCGGAGACACAGCGCGCGTCCTGTCCCGATACGTCGCGGCGATCGTGATCCGCTCGGCGTCGCAGGAGACCGTGGTCGAGCTCGGTGACAGCGCCGGCGTTCCGGTGGTCAACGCGCTGACACCTCAGTTCCACCCGTGTCAGGCAATGGCCGACATGCTGACGCTGAAGCAGCGCTTCGGCGGTCTCGGCGGCCTCAAGCTCGCATACGTCGGCGACGGCAACAACGTCGCCCGCTCGCTGGCCGTGGCGGGCGCGCTGCTAGGGGTCGAGGTGGTCGTGGCGGCCCCTCCCGGCTACCAGCTCGAACCTGACGTGCCGGCGCTGCTGACCCATGACCCGCGCGAAGCGGTCCGGCATGCCGACGCGATCTATGGAGACGTCTGGGTCAGCATGGGCGACGAAGCGACGGCCGCCAGGCGGCGGGCCGACCTGGAGCCCTACCGCATCGACGCTGCGCTGCTCGGCGAAGCAAGGCCCGAGGCCGTGGTCATGCATTGCCTGCCTGCCCACCCGGGCGAGGAGATCACCGCCGACGTGCTGTACGGCGAGCGCTCCGCGGTCTGGGACCAGGCAGAGAACCGGCTGCACGCACAGAAGGCGCTGCTCGAGTACCTGCTCGCCGCCCCATCCTGAAACAATCCCCGCCGCGGCCCCATTGTGTATCGGTTAGCACGCCAGGTTTTCAACCTGGAAGGGCGGGTTCGACTCCCGCTGGGGCTACTTTGGTCTCGAGCGGACCGGGACCGTCGCAGACGGTCCGAATACGGCCGGAGTTCTCCCGCGGGTAGGGTCTCGGGCCATGGTCCCGGAGATCTCAGTCGGCCCGCTCACCCTGCAGACCTTCGGCCTGATGTTCGCCTTCGCCTTCATCGTCGGCGGCCTGCTCGTATACAGGCGCTTCGAAGAACTGGGCAAGCCCGGCGACTGGGCCTACGAATCGGTTTTCGCGGCGCTGGTCGGTGGCCTGGTCGGAGCCCGGCTCTACTGGCTGGTCGAGAACATCGACTCTTCGGAAGGCCTTTTCGACACGCTGTTTTCCGGTTCAGGGCTGACCTGGTACGGCGGTGCGATCGGCGGCGCCCTCGGGGTCATCCTCTGGGCCAAATGGCGCGATTACCTGAACCTTCGCCTCGCCGACGTCGCGGCCCCGGCGCTGGCCGCCGGGTACGCGATCGGCAGGATCGGCTGCCAGCTCTCCGGTGACGGCGACTACGGAAAGCCGTGGGACGGTCCGTGGGCGATGAGCTACGAGGACGGCGTCGTGCCGACGCCGCCCGGCGTTGAAGTACACCCGACCCCGGTCTACGAGACGCTGGTCATGGGGCTCGGCGCATTCATCCTGTGGCACCTCAGGGACCGCTTCCGCTTCGGCATCCTCTTCGCGATCTACCTCGTCTACGCGGGAGCCGAGAGGTTCCTGGTCGAGTTCCTGCGCACCAACGAGCGCATCGCCCTGGGCCTGACCGAGGCCCAGTTCCTCAGCCTCGCGATGATGGCCGTCGGCGCCGGCTGGATCCTCACCGTGAAGAAGCGCGAAGGCACGCTGGCCCGCCCGGCGGAGCAGCAGATCGTTCCCTGAATCGGCTTCAAGACAGGATGCGCCACGACTCAACCGCCGGCTGGCGTATGGGCGGTGACGGGCTCGAACCGCCGACATCCTGCGTGTAAAGCAGGCGCTCTACCAACTGAGCTAACCGCCCCGGGGCCTGCCGGTACAACGCGGAGGTCACACCGGACGGGTCAGCAGTATAGGAAGGGCTGTACGGCCGATGCGAGCAACCGGCTCCGGGGCTCCCCCCGGCGTACTGCTCAGCGGTCTGGTTCGAGTTGTGCTCGCAGGCCGGTCGAAACTCGAACCAGAAGGGTGGGGGACGGTGAGATCGCAGGAATCCGGAGGCGGGGGCCGGTCGCGAGGCGTAGGTTTGTGGGATGAGCCAGGCGACCGGACGAAGGGGCACCCGGACAAGAAGGGATCATGAGAGCGAACGGATGCGGGTCGACACCCTGAACAGGGCATGCGTCTTCCTCGAAGCGAACCTCGACCGGGAGGTGACGCTCGACGAGCTCGGCCGGCGCGTCGGCTGGAGTCCGGCCCACCTCCAGCGGGTGTTCCGCGAACGCCTCGGCGTCTCGCCCCGGGAGTACGTGCAGTCACTGCGGATAAGCCGGCTGAAGGAGGAGCTTCGCAGCGATGGGGAAGGGAGTGCAGGTGACGCGACCCGCGCGATCCTCGACTCCGGATTCGGGTCGCTCAGCTCCGGGCACGAGGCCGTGGTCCGCAATCTCGGGATGACCCCTGCCACCTATGGGGCCGGCGGACGGGGGGCCCGGATCGAGTACTGCGCGGTGAAGTGCTCGCTCGGCTGGCTGCTGGTCGGCCGCACCGGGCGCGGCGTCTGCTCGCTCACGATCGGAGACGACCCGGAGCCACTGCTGGCCTTGCTGCGCGAGGAGTTCCCGGAAGCCGAGCTGGCCGAGGCCGGGGAGGCGATGTCCGGGCTCTGCGAACGCCTCGTCGGCGTCGCCGATCGCGGCGAGGACGGCCTCGACCTGCCGGTCGAGGTCGTCGCGACCGACTTTCAGTGGCGCGTATGGCGGGCAATGCGCAAGATCCCCCGGGGAGAGACACGCAGCTACTCCGAGCTGGCGCAGATGGCAGGCAGCCCGGCCGCGGTGCGCGCGGCGGCGTCGGCCTGTGCGAACAACCGGATTTCGCTGCTGATCCCGTGTCACAGGGTCGTCAGGGCCGACGGTTCCCCGGGCGACTACGCCTGGGGTCGCGAGCGCAAGGTCACGCTGATCGAAGCCGAGGCCCGGGCAGCCGGTTCGGCGCCGTAGGCCCGCCACGCCCCCGGCACAGGTACGGTCGATCGACCGTACCTCTCAGCCTCCCGCGAAGGCGGCGCGACCGGTGCGGGCGCACCAGAGGCCGAAAAGCGCTGCGGCGAAGAGCGCACCGAGCCAGTGCAGGCCGACCACCACGAAGACGATGCTCGGCAGCCCGGCCAATGCCGCGCCGAAGACCGTCTTCGCGGGATCCAGCTTCAGCACCGAAGCCGTGAATGCCGCGCAGAGCAGCCACGCAGACGGGCCAGAGAGCCAGCCCCAGGACTCGAAAAAGGACTTCGGCAGCACGGCGGCGAGGACGAGCGAAACCGCGGCCACTGCCAGCAGCTGAACGATGACGCTCTTGATGAAGATGTTTCGGTCCACTGATCGGATGCCCGGCGGCCCGCCTATACTGACATGTCGATGATCGCGGGGATCGAAAGGATTTCGACCGGCCAGGCAGGGAAGCGCCTGGTTTCGCTGGCAGGTTTCATGCTGCTGCTCGCCACGCTGGTGTTGCTCTCCGGCCCTCCGGAAGTCGGCGCTGCGGGGACCGTCCTGCGCAAGGCCGAAGTCACCCAGAAAGGACGCTCGCTGCTCGTCAACGTGGTGCCCGGCGGCGAGTTCGCGATCAGGAAGCTGGAGCGCCAGCCCGACTTCTCACGGCCCCGGGCCCGTTTCCTCTGCCTCGAGATGAAGCGCAGGGGCGACCGGCGCATGTCACGCGTCTGCATCGGTGGCAAGAAGGCTACGCGCCGCGCGGCCGGATTCGCCCGCATCACCCCGGCCGGCAAGGCGCTGTCCGCGAAGACGATCCCGGTCAAGGTCACCGGAAGCTCGGCCACCGGGCTGACGATCGCTTTCGTACCCGGCAGGGCCCACGTCGTGCCGGGTCGTTACGGGTGGCGCGTGCTGTTCTCGACCGGCGCCTGCGAAGACCTTCCCGGAGACTGCCGTTCTTCGTACCCACCGAAGGGCCTCGCGCGCTACCGGGTCCGCCCGGTAGACGTCGTCGGCTGCACCGGAGGCAACGGCGAGGTCGTCAGGAACGGCCCGAGGGGCAGGAAGCGCGTCGCGTTGACCTTCGACGACGGGCCGAGCTCGTACACGCCCCAGGTCATGGACGTACTGCGGCGCAAGAAGGTGAAGGCGACGTTCTTCATGCTCGGCGATCTGGTCAGCCGCGACCCTGCCGCGGCGCGACGCGTGCTGGCGGCGGGCCACGAGATCGCCAACCACAGCAGCTCCCACGGTCTGCTGCCCGGCTACTCGGACATCAGCCGGGCCAGCCGCACGATCAGGAAGGCCACGGGCTTCAAGCCGTGCCTGTTCCGGCCTCCGTACGGCGCGCTGAGCTCATCCGTGATCTCCAGCGTGCGCAGTCTGGACATGAAGAGCGTTCTGTGGGACGTCGACACCTCCGACTGGAGAACTCCCGGCAGCGGTGCGATTCAGGCGCAGATCAGCGGGGCGCGGTCCGGCTCGATCGTGCTGATGCACGACGGCGGCGGATATCGGGGACAGACAGTGGCGGCGCTGGCCGGCGGCATCCACAGCCTGCGCTCGCGCGGCTACCGCTTCGTCACCGTCACCAAGCTGCTCGGCAACCGCTTCAGGTACCGGCCGCGCTGAACCGCCGGACGAGCCGGGGAGCCGGCCGCGCCCGGGCGCGGCTCATGTCACGGCACGGGGATGATGCTGCCGAGGTCCCCGTCCCAGTCGTCGGCCCTGCAGGGTTCGCCGTTGCAGAGGTCTTCGATGTAGCCGTCCGGCTGGAAGAAGGTGTCGATCATCGTCACCGGTCCGGTGGCTCCGCGCGGGGCGCCGTGCGGGTCTTCCCATTGCGGGTTCGGTGGGACGTTCGCGTAGGGCGGGGGCTCGGTGCCGATGTCCTCGGACGGGTTGAGCGGGTTCAGCCGGTACGGACCGCCGTCCCAGTAGACGATCGACGAGCCGCGGTACGGGTACTCGCCGGCGCCAATGCGCGGCACGTTCCACAGCCCTTCGTAGTCGGGCCAGCGCGCGGTGTCGATACCGCCGGCGTTGGTCTTCATGCCGACCGTGCGGGCCTGGACGTCGCTGGCGAAGTTCGTCACCTGGTGGTCGCCGACCGCGACGTGGAGGGTCACGTTGTGCTCGGGTGTGTTCGGCGGCGGGTCGTCGGTCATCACGTGCGCGTAGCCGTTCGGCTCGCCGCGGTCCCACAGCATCTGGATGATGTTGAGCAGCAGCGGATGGCTGAGTTCGTCGGGGTAGGCGCCACCGAGGAAGGTGCCGTAGGTGGGCCAGTTCGAAGAGCGCGTCAGAAGCGTCGAGTAGTTCATCGCGCCGACCACGAGCGCCGACTGGATGAAGTCGGGAGAGAGGGCCGTAAGCGCCCCGCCCATGATCCCGCCCTGGCTTGCGCCCATGTAGTAGACGTGGTCGTTGCGGATCACCGAATCGCCCGGGCTGATGCCGTCGCCGTCCTGGAAGGCCGGGTGCTTTCCGAGCCCGTCCGGGTGGAACATCAGCCTGGCCAGGAACAGTTCGTTGACCAGTCCCTGCTGGAGACGGTCGGGCACTACCTCGAATCGCGAGAGCTCACTGAGGGCGAAGACGACCTGAGGCACGTCTTCGCCGGCCATGCCGATCTCATCCGTGGCACAGGCGATCATCGCGTGGTCCTGGGCGAGGTCGGGGTTGATGCTGCCCTGCACCTGGTCGGCCGCGCCGAGCAGGCCGTGGCCGAAGACGAACGGGCGCAGCTCCGGTGACCCGGGGCCGGTCAGGCCGACCTGCGGGATTATGCACGTGAAGTTTGCCTCGTAGTCCCCGTTGCGCCGGGGGAGCCCGTTGCCGTCGAGATCCATCGTCCCGCCCGGCTCGCAGTCCGGCGCGAGGAAGCACGGCACGGTGAAGGTCCCGCGGACGCGGCGCTTGATCTGCGGCCCGTTCACGTCGGTGACCTGGCTGACCGTGAACGCGGGCGCGGCACCCTGGACCGTTTCGTCGGCCATCGTCGTATCGCCGAGGGCTTCGAAGGCCTCATCGCGCATGTGGAGCGCGCGCCGGTAGTTGTTCTCGTTGCTGGCGACGGTGAAGTCCCAGGCCAGGTAGAGCTCGGAGCGCTTCACCTTCGCCTTCTTCAGAGTCCTGAAGATGCGCTCGAAGTGGCTGCGGCGCTTATTGATCGCCGACTGCTTCGACGGCATCTCGTCCCTGTAGTAGCGGAAGGCGTCGGGTGCTTCGAGCGGCGTGCCCTCGGCGTCTACGAGATTGCGAAGCGCGACGATGTAGCGGCCCTTTTCGTCGAAGTTGACCGCCGGTGTGATCAGCAGCGCGGCCTCTTCCGGCGTCGACGCGTTGGCGTCGATCTCTACCCAGGTCGGCCAGCGCTCGCCCGTCTTCGCGTCGATGACGACTGCTCTCTGGTCAGGCTCGCTGTACCGGCTCAGGCTCTTCAGCGGCACGAAGTCGTTCGCTTCAACCGCTTCGGGAGTCTCGATCCCCGGCACCTTGAGCACGATGCCCTGACCCTGGCTGAATCCGTCGGACTCGGAGTAGGGCTCGGGGGAGATCGCGACGCCCGAGTCGTTCTCGGGCATCCCACCCTCGCTGAAGCTGATCCTCTTGCCGGTCGGGCTGGCCGGGTCCGGCACCGTGTAGAAGTCGCTGGGGAAAGGCATCATGCACATGCCTTGCTTCGGCTGTGCGATGAACTCGCATTCGTCCTTTCGCGACAGGTCGATCGCGGCCAGACGGCACGCCGGCTTCTGCCTGACCATTTCCCGGCGGTTCTTCGCCTTCTGCCTGCCCGACCTCGCTTTGGCGACCAGCTCGAGGGCCGAACACGCGGAGGCCGACTTTCTCGCGGCGGGCACGAGCCGGAGGCGGACCGTGCGCCGGCCGTTGCGTCCCAGCCGGAACTTGCGCGAGGCCGACAGGCGGCTCGAGCCCTCGAATGAACGGGCGACCGTATCGAGGCGGACCTTCGAGCCGGACCGGCCACGCACCCTGACCTTGACTCCTCTTGCGAGCACCGCGTTCTGGCCGGTGGTCAGCACCTTGACGCGCAGCTTCCCCTTCTTGCCCTGGCTGGACTTCGAAGTCGCCGCGGAGCCCGGTGCCGGGGGCTCGGCATTCACGGGCACGACCGCGACTGCCCACATCGAAACCGCGGTCAGGAGAACCGCCGGCCAACCAAGAAACGAACTCATCCCGGACCTCCGTCGAAGGTTGAAACTCCCTGCGAAGAGACTATACGGGCCGTTCGTGTCAGGATCCGTCTGACGGGTCTGGGACCGTCCACTCGATCTCGTTGCCGAGCAGTTCGGAGACGGTGACGAAGGAATAGCCCTCCGCCCTCAGGCCGTCGATGATCAGCGGCAGCGACTCGATCGTCTTGTCGCGCCGGGCGTCGCCACCGTCATGCATGAGGATTATCGAACCGGGCTGGGCGTTGGCCAGGGTGCCGGCGACCACGGTTTCGACCGAGCTGCCGTCCGTCCAGTCTTCGGTGTCGACGTCCCACAGCACGGTGTTCATATCCTCGCCTGCGGCACGACTGGTCAGCGGTCCGTCTACGTTGCCGTAAGGTGGCCGGAAGGAGCAGGGCCGGAAACCGGAGGCTTCTTCGACCACGTCGTTGGTCTGCTCGAGGTCAAGCGAAGTCGGGAACGAGTCGTGTTTCATCGAGTGGTTAGCGACCTCGCTTCCCTGAAGTACGATCTGCCTGGCCAGCTCGGGGTTCATTTCGACCGCCCCACCGAGCATGAAGAAGGTTCCGTCGGCCCGCTTCCGGTCGAGGATCTCGAGGATCTCCGGTGTCGAGACGCTCGGCCCGTCGTCGAAAGTCAGCGCGACCTTCTTCTGATCCCTCGGTCCGTAGCGGAACTGAGCCCCTTCGACAGGCTGGCAGGCGGTCATAACGGGGCCGCGGATCTCGAAGCTCCCTGACTCGCCTTCGGGCAGCCTGTCGACGCAGTCGTCGCCCGGCGCCGACCCGCAGCTGCCGTCACTGCTCACGAACCTGAATTCGTAGGCGCCGGCTCGCAGGCCGAGCTCCGAAAGCGGGATGGTGACGGTGATCTGGTCAGCCCCGGGTTGCTCGACGGTGGCTTCGAGCACTCCGTCGTCCGCCACTTCGGGCGGGGGTCCGGCGAACGCGGTGACCCCGACTTCGCTCTGCGAGCCCCCCACGCAGATTCGCTCTCCGTAGCCATCTTCGCCACCCTCGGGTGCCTTCTGCAGCATCTCCAGGCAGATGTAGCTCGCCGTTCCGTCCTCTGGATCGGGTCGCGGGTCGAGGTCTGCCGGCACGACCGGTCCGGCCGTATGCATGGTGAACTGCAGCGAGCGCTCGATCTGACGCAGCTCTCCCTGGCGCAGCGCCAGATCGCTGGTCAGCGCGGCAGGCTGGGCCTGCGCGGCGAAGGCCACGACAAGCGCAGCACCTGCAAGCCCCGCCAGGATGAAATAAAGTTTGCCTCGTGCGCTCATGTACTTCCGCCGTTCATGACTCAATGAGACATTACCTGTCGTGGCGCCCATGCGCACCAAACGCAGTTCGAGCGTGTTTGATTGCATGATGAGCCTGAACCCGGCCCGGATCTCCGGGCTTCTGGTACTGATTGGCGTCGTTGTCGCGTCTGCCGCGATACCGCCTGCGACGACGGTTGCCTCACCGCAGGCTTCCGGCGCACCGGGATCGGCTGCTGCCTCGGCGCTCAGGATCGAATCAGAGCCCGCGGAGCCGCAACCTGCCGGCAAGCCCTCGTCGCCTTACAAGCGACCCGGCATGTGGATCTGGTACGTCGACGCCTCTCACGGGGGCAATCTGAGGCGCATCATCAAGCGCGCCAGGAAGTCGAAGATCGGCACGCTCTACATCAAGTCCGGCGACGGCACCAACGTCTGGAGCCAGTTCAGCTCCTCGCTCGTCGACCGCCTCCAGCGCGCCGGGCTCAAGGTCTGCGGCTGGCAGTACGTCTACGGCCGCAACCCGGTCGGTGAAGCCAAGGTATCCGCCGTCGCCAAGCGCCGCGGCGCCGACTGCTTCGTGATCGACGCCGAGACCGAATACGAAGGCAACTACTCCGGCGCCGACCGCTACATCCGCAGGCTGCGCAGGCTGGTCGGCCCGAAGTTCAGGCTCTCGCTCAGCACCTTCCCGTACGCGCACTACCACCCGGGCTTCCCATATTCGGTATTCCTCGGACCGGGGGCGGCGACGGTGAACCTGCCGCAGGTCTACTGGAAGACGATCGGTGACTCGGTCAAGGAGGCGATCGGGACCACGTGGACCTACAACCGCATGTACAAGCGCGGGATCTACCCGGTCGGCCAGACTTACCTCGGCCCCCCGCTCAAGGACCTGACCCGGTTCCAACGTTTCACCGCCAGCTACGGGTCGGCTCCGAGCTGGTGGTCGTGGCAGGAGACGAATGGTTCCGAGTGGTCGACGCTCGGCAAGCCACTCGCCGGGCCCTACCCGAGATACCGGCCCGTGAGGACGCATCCGACTACCGAGCGCGGGGCTCGTGGAGACCACGTCGTGTGGCTGCAGCAGCATCTGGCCGGCGCGGGATACGAGCTGCCGATCACCGGCATCTTCGGCAAGCAGACCAGGCGGGCCGTCCGGGAGTTCCAGAAGAGCCGCGGGCTGGCCGTGGACGGCCGGGTCGGCAACCAGACCTGGAAGCGTCTGCTGAAGGTCCAGCCGGTACGCGTGCGCTGGTCAGGGACACGCGCGCGAAGGTCGGGGGTCGCGGCGTCGTCTTCGCAGCGCGGACCTCTCTCCGCCGGCATACCGCCGAAGCGGAACGAGCTCGCCGGATCGCGACGCTAGCGGGCGATCTTCGTTCGCAGCCGGCCCAGCTGCGGCGAGACCACCTCGACTTCGTCGCCGTGCTCGAGCCAGACCCGGGGCTTGCGCGCGCTCCCCACTCCCGACGGCGTGCCGGTGGAAACGATGTCGCCTGGCTCGAGGGTCATCCATTCCGACAGGCGGCTGACCAGCTCGGGCACCGGGAAGATCAGGTCGCCGCTGTGCGAGCTCTGCATCTGCTTTCCGTTCAGGTCGAGTGATATTCCGATCGAGTCGTGCGGCCCGGCTTCGTCAGGTGTCACGAGCCACGGACCGCACGGCGCCGAACCGTCGAAGACCTTGCCGGGCATCCACTGCGGCGTCAGGAACTGGAGGTCGCGGGCGGAGAGGTCGTTCAGCAGCGTGTACCCGGCGACGTGTCCGAGGGCGTCGTCCACCGCCACGTCCTTGGCCCGGCGCGAAATCACGAAGGCGATTTCGGCTTCATAGTCGACCTTGCCGCTGGCCGCGGGCAGGGCGACGGTCCGGTCCTGCCCGGCCAGCGCGTTCCGGTACTTGGCGAAGATCGTCGGTGCCGCAGGCAGGTCGAGGTCGAATTCCTCGGCATGCGAGCGGTAGTTGAGGCCGATGCAGACGATCTTGTCCGGATCCGGCACCGGCGGCAGCAGTTCGACCCGGTCGAGCGGCAGCGGGGCCGGTGCGGCCGAGTCGTCCCGTTCAGCCAGCCTCGCGGCCAGGTCGTCGAGGCGGCCGTCGGCGATCAGGTCCTTCATGCCGGAACGCTCCGGCTCACCGAGGAGCTGCCACGCGTCGAGGACGCCGTCGTCGCGGGCTACACCGGCCCGCGGGCCGCCTCCGGCGTCGAATGTGATCAGTCGCATGGGCGGCAGCTTACGCGCAAACCGCGACATTGCGATAATCACCGCCGGTCGGTTCACGCCGGCTGCCTCACGGGGGTGTAGCTCAGTTGGTTAGAGCGCTGGCCTGTCACGCCAGAGGCCGCGGGTTCGAGTCCCGTCACTCCCGTCGCCGGTCCTGCCCGAGAAATCGGGTCGGACCGCGTGCCGTGACGCATGCCGGTGCCTCGTCGTGGATAGTCTCCGGACGGTGATCAAGCTCCACATCATCATCGGAAGCGTGCGTCCGGGCCGGGTGGGGCTGCCGGTCGCCACATGGGTCGAGTCGGTCGCCCGGAACGACGGGCGCTTCAGCGTGACGCTGGTCGACCTGGCCGAAGTCGACCTGCCTTTCCTCGATGAGCCGGAGCAGCCCCACCTCCACCGCTACACGCATGATCACACGAAGTCCTGGAGCCGCATCGTCGATGCCGCCGATGCATTCGTCTTCGTCATGCCCGAATACAACGCCGGATACTCGCCGGCGCTGAAGAACGCCCTGGACTTCCTCAGCAGGGAGTGGAAGCACAAGGCCGTCGGCCTGGTCAGCTACGGCGGCGTTTCAGGCGGCCAGCGAGGGGCTCAGCTGCTGAAGACGACCATGCTCCAGCTCAACCTGATGCCCGTTCCGGCCGCCGTGCCGATTCCTTTCGTGGCGGGGATGATCAACGACGACGGTGATTTCGAGCCGAGCGAGCCGGTCGCAAAGGGCACGCCGAAGATGCTCGACTCGATTGCCGAGTGGACCGAGGTCCTGCGGCCGCTGCGCGAGGGCTGAGACCCGGTACTGTCAGCCGCCGCCGGCGGCAGGTGGTGCGGTCGGGTCTTCACCTTCTTCGCCCAGCCCCTCCCGGCTGATGTACTCCTCGACCAGGAGCAGGTTGTCCTTCGAGCGCTCCACCGCCTTCAGCAAGTCGCCCATCAGCGAAACCTCCTCGACCTGCTCCTTGACGAACCACTGCATGAACTGTTCGGCCCGGTAGTCACCTACCTCGCGGGCCAGCTTGACCAGCGAGAAGATGTCGTCGGAGACCTTCTCTTCCTGGGCGAGCGCGTGCCGGACCGGGGCGGCGGCGTCTTCGAACGAAGTCCTCGGGGCTTCGACTCCCGGGATTTCCACCGTCGATCCGGTGTCGAGCAGGAACTGGGTCATCATCATCGCGTGCTCACGCTCTTCGAGCGCCTGGCGATGGAAGAAGGCGGCGAGTCTCGGCAGCGTTTCGGCGTCGTAGTAGACGGCCATCGCCACATAGCTCTGCGAAGCGGCGAACTCGTTGGCGATCTGGGCGTTCAGTGCCTCTGCGAAACCCTTCTTCTTCTTGGCCATCATGCTGCTCCTTGCTGCTTCTCGGTTCGGTCGATGACCAGACCGTAGCGGAGCATCCGATTTCGGTCGGCCGTCCCGGCTATCAGGGGTACCTAAGCCCGGCTGTGCTCAGTGGGGGATGCCGAAGCCGATCTGGGGTACCTGCATCGGGCTGGTCGGAAGACCCGGTTCGGGAACAGCATCGTTGTAGCCACGGGGCGCGGTGTCGTTCGGGTTGTCGGGGTGGAACAGTGCCGCCAGGTACTGGATCTGCTCGCGTCCGACCCCGAGTTCCCACTGGCCGCCTCCGTAGGCGCCGATGCCTTCGCGCTCGCAGTAGTCATAGGCGTCGAAGGTGGACTTCAGGCCGCCCATGCGCGACGGCTTGATGTTGATCACCCTCGGTTTGTGCTCGAGGGCCTCGATGTCTGCGACCGAGTGGATCGGGGCGTCCCACGTGACCCGGTCCATGTGCGGCGCCAGGATCTCGCGCGTTTCGTCGTTGATGTCCGGGTCTTCGAGCCAGGCATCGGGGAAGGCGTCGGCCAGCCTGCGGTAGAGGGCCGGGTCGGTGTCGATGTCGACCACCGTGCCTTTGTACTGGCCCTTCAGGTCGAGCGTATTGACCGCGCCTGTGGTGGCCAGTTCGGCGACGAATCCGTCGTCCCAGTCGAGCGCCGGGTCTAGCTTGAACTGCAGGTCCGGGTAGACCTCGAGCTTGGCCCTGAGCGTGCTTATGTCGGAGCTGCCATCCGGTCCGCGCAGGCCCATCGACGCCACGAAGGTGAGTGGTTTCAGCTCCATGCCCAGGTATTCGGAGAGGGTCGTATCGGCCTGTTTCAGGGCCAGGTCCAGTGCCGCCGACTCGAAGGCCCAGCGACGGTACAGGCGGGAAACCTCGCGTTCGGGAGGCGAAGGGAAGAGGTCGAGGCTGCCGATCAGGTCGCAGAACTCCCCGATCGTGCGCGGTCCGCTCAGGTCGTGCACCGGCCCGGCGTCCTGCAGGGCGATCGCGTCGAGGCCCTCGTAGGTGATGTCCTCGCCGTTTCCCGCAAGCCCGTCGCACAGGACCTGGATCACCGTCGTCAATCGCTCGAAGTCCGGAGAAGGCTGTATCGACAGTCCCTCCATCGCATAGGAATCGATCTCGACCGGCAGTTCGGCGACGCGTTCGTAGGTGGACATGGCCTGACCCTACCCTGCTGCATCGACGGGCCGGGCCGACGCTCTAGGCTTGTGCCATGTCCGAGATAATCCACACCTGTTACCGCGTGCTCGACGTCGAGAAGTCGGTCACCTTCTACGAGCAGCTCGGCATGAAGGAGATGCGCCGGATGCCGATCCGCGACGAGGCGATCAATGTCTTCATGGGCTTCGAAGGAGACGGCCCGAGACTGGAGCTCACCTTCAACTTCGACCGGAAAGAGCCTTACGAGATCGGGACCGGCTACGGCCACATCGCGATCACGGTCGACGACATGGAGCAGGCGCTCGAGCGCCTCTCGACCATGGGCATCGAGCCCGAGCGTCCGCCGTACACGGTGCGCGAGGGCGGTTCGCTGCTCTGCTTCGTGCGCGATCCCGACGGCTACCGCATCGAGCTGATCGAAGCCGGCTGATCCCGGGGCGCGCCTGTGCGCCCCGGGACGGGCATCCGTGCCGGGCCTTTTCATGTCCCGGGGGCCTCAGCCGAAGGCACCTCCCTGGAAGATGCAGGCGTTGCCGGGACCGTAGGGCCCGTTAGCCGCGACTGCGCCGTTCTTCACTCCGATGCCCGTGACCATCGAGACAGCCGGCCCGTCAGGGGCCGCCATCATGGCTTCCTGCTCCTGATAGGAGGCTCCTGGACCGACTACCATCTGCGTATCGAGTTGCCGGTCGGTTTCGGGTGTGTCCGTGTTCAGGTAGTCGCTGGTCAGCGGACCTCCGCTGAGGTCGTCGACGCCTTCCATGATCGAGAAGCCCTCCGCCGTCCTGACGTACATCTCCCCGTACAGCGTGTCGGTGGCGGTGTCGCGGAAGCACTTCGCGTAGACCCGCAACGGTCCCCTCGTCAGCAGCGTCGTCCCCGGCGCGAGGCTTCTCGCGACGGCTTCAGGCGTGCCGTCGGTGGCCGTGATCGCGATCCCGTTATTCATAGTCGAGTAGTCCGAGATCTTCGACGAGTTCACGGCGTCGGGGGCGATCTTGCCCGTCTTGACGGCCTGTCTGGCGATCTTGCCCGTCGTCACCGCCTTCGGACCGAGCTTCGCAGTGGTCACGGCCTTCGGGCTGATCTTGGCCGAGGTCACGGCCTTGTTCTTGATCTGGTTGGTGCCGATCTTGTTCGCCGCATAGGCCGTGCCGCCGAGCGCGATCGCAAGCGCCAGCAGCGCCACGCCCATTGACGGCGACGGCAGAAAACGTCGCTTGTTCATGAGTACCTCCTGTTCTTGCCGGCGCTCGGACCCGAACCCTGCCCGGGCCTTCGGTGAGCCAGGCTTTCTGGCCTGAGGCTATCCGGGCCCGCGCAACGGGTCAAGCCGCCGGCCGGACGGGGCGCTTGCGGATCAACCGCTGGCGCCCCCAAGTGGTCCCTGCGGCCGCTACTGCGGTGCCGAGACGACCCGCAGCGTGGTCAGATCGCGATCGGCGGCGCCGCGCACGTATCCACCGTGGTCGATCGAGTCGAGGATGAAGTCGAGCGTCTCCCCGGTCAGCACCTCGCCGGGAAGCACGTTCGGGATGCCGGGAGGGTAGGTGGCCAGCGGTTCGGCCGAGATCCGGCCCTCGGCCCGTCTGAACGGCACGGTGTCCTGGGGAGCGAGGAATGCCTCCCTCGGTGACATCGCCGGCTCACCCCACGGCGGCGGCAGGGCGAACTCCGGCTTCTGTTCGGGCGGCTTGATTTCGAACTCTTCGAGAGCGGTCAGCAGGCCGTCGATCAGGCGACGGCTCCGGGTGGCCGTCGCAGTTCCCAGGCCGAAGACCGCGACGGCAACGGTGTCCGAGGCCAGCTCGAAGTTGACGTTGGCCATTTGCCGGGCAAGGTGCGCGATCCGGTAGCCGCTGGCTCCGGTGCCGCGCACGTCTATGGTCAGCCTGAGCGGGTCCCAGCCGATCACGCTCTCGTTGTCGAGCAGGCTGTGGTCAAGAACGTCGATGCCCTTGAGGTCGCGGAGTTCGGCCCGCGCGTCGTGGAGGACCTCGATCGTCTCTCCCAGCATGCGCTCGCCGTGGATCGCCGCCTGGCGGCGGGCGGCGTCGAGCGACCCGCAGAGCAGGGAGTTCGGGCTCGTCGACTCGGTCATGCTGACGCACCGGTCGATGATCTCCGGTTCGAACCGGTCGCCGAATCCGAGGTGGAGCATCGCCGACTGGGTCAGGCTGCCGACGATCTTGTGAGTCGACGAGATGACCAGGTCGGCTCCGGAGTCGAGGGCGTCGCGGGGCAGGTCGGGGTGGAAGTGGAGGTGGGCACCCCACGCCTCGTCGGCCACCAGCGGCACGCCCCGGTCATGCGCGACCTGGGCCAGCGCTGCGACGTCGGCCGAGGCCCCGAAGTAGGTCGGCGAGACGATCACCGCGGCTCCGGCGCCCGGACAGCGGTCGAGCGCCTCGGCCAGCGCATGGGGGGTGAGGCAGTGGGCGATTCCGAGATCCGGGTCGACCTCGGGCGCGGCGAAGGTCGGCTTCAGCCCGGCCATGATCATGCCGTCGATCACCGAAGAATGTACGTTGCGCTGGACCACGATTTCCGGGCTGCGATGGGCGACCGCCAGGCACATGACCTGGTTGCCCTGCGAGGCGCCGTTGACCAGGAACCAGGTCCGGCGCGCGCCCCACGCTTCGGCTGCGAGTTGCTGGGCTTCCTGGAAGGGGTTGGGGTCGCCGACGTCGATTCCCTCGATCAGGGCCGGGATGTCGTCGGTCAGTCCGGTCTGCCCGACCAGCAGGTGCAGGGCCTCGTCTGCCCCGATGCCGCCCTGGTGACCGGGAACGTTGAAGCGGCCCGGATCGCTCTGGGCGAAGGCCAGCAGCGCATCGATGTACGGGGTCCGATCCTGATCGCCCATCCGACGAGCCTATCCCGACCCGACGGCGGCCGCGGCTACCCGTAGGGGTACCACCAGTCCTTGACCTCGATCACCGAATCCATGTGGACGTGCTTGGCCTCGCGGAATGCGTCGAGTCCTTCGGTGCCGAGCTCGCGGCCGATGCCCGAGTTCTTGAAGCCGCCGAAAGGTCCGGCGTCGTTGTCGGTGAGCGGGTCGTTGATCCAGACGGAGCCGGCCCTGACTTCCTTGAGGCAGCGCACGGCGGTCCTCAGGTCACGCGTGTAGACGGTCGCGCCCAGCCCGAAGTCGAGACCGTTGGCCTTGGCGATCGCTTCGTCGAGAGAGCCGACCCGGACGATCGGCGCCACCGGTCCGAAGGTCTCCTCGGTCAGCAGGTCCGTGTCTTCGTGCACGCCGGTCAGCACGCAGGGCTCGAGGTAGTGGCCGACGTCCATGCCCGCGTCTCCGCCGCCGACGAGCAGTTCCGCTCCCGCGGCTACCGCGTCGTTGACCTGCGCCAGCGCCTTGCCGCGCTGGGTCGCCGAGACCATCGGACCGACATCGGTCTTCGGGTCGAGCGGGTCGCCGATGACGAGCGACCTCGTGTGGGCGACGAATGCCTCCACGTAGTCGTCGTAGACGTCGTCCATGACGTAGAAGCGCTCCGACGACGTGCAGACCTGACCGGCGTTGAGGTAGGCGGCCCAGGCCCCTCCTCGCGCGGCGATCCCGACGCCTTCGGCTCCGATGTCGTCGCAGACGATGAATGGGTCCTTGCCGCCCATCTCGAGGTTCACCCGGGCGTTGCGCGAAGCGCAGGCGACGCCGACCTTGCGACCGGTCGCCACCGACCCGGTGAAGGCGACGCAGTCGATGCCGGGGTGCGCGCTGATCGCGGCTCCGGTTTCGCCCGCCCCGGCGACCAGGTTGACCGTGCCGGCAGGCAGCCCGGCGAAGACGTCGGTCAGGGCGAGGGTGGAGAGCGGAGTCAGTTCCGACGGCTTGCATACGGCCGTATTGCCGGCGGCCAGCGCCGGGGCGAGCTTCCAGCACAGCAGCAGCAGCGGGAAGTTCCACGGGACGATGCAGCCGACAACGCCGTGGGGCTCTTTGACCACGACGGAGAACTGGCTCGACTCGATCGGCGGTATGGCACGCCCGATCTCGGAGCGGGCGACCTCCGAGTAGTAGTCAAAGCAGGCCGCGCACCATTCGACCTCGTCCCGGGATTCGGTGAGCGGGCGGCCGATCTCGGCCGTCATGATCGAGGCCAGCTCTTCTGTCCGGCTTCGCAGCGCCTCGGCCACGCTCCTCAGCATCGGCGTGCGCTCGACCCCCGGCATCGCGGCCCACTGCGCCGAGGCTTCACGCGCCGCGCCGACCGCGCGGTCCAGTTGCGCGGCGGAAGCCGAGCCCACCGTCGCGATGGTCTGCTCGGTCGCCGGGTTCTCGACCTCCAGCCCGGCTCCCTCGCCCTCGACCGTTTCTCCGCCAATCAGCAACCGCGTCTCATATCCCATACGCCAAAAAATAGACGAGATCGCCGGGTCGGGCGCACGGTGCGGCGGGGTCGTGGCACTTGGGCCCCGGGGACGGGACCGCTCAGATCGGAACCGAGACAGTCGCCTTCTGGTCGTCGTCGGCGCGCTTTTCCATCATCTTCTCGGCCCGGCGCTGCTGGACGATGACGGCGAGCATCGCGACGATGGTCACGGCGAACAGCATCGTCGCGATGACGTTGACCTCGACCGGGATCCCGCGCTGGTTGGCGCCGAAGATGTAGAGCGGGAACGTGACTTCGGCGCCCGAGTTGAAGTTGGAGATGACGAAGTCGTCGATCGACAGGGCGAAGGAGAGCATCGCGGCAGAGGCGACGCCGGGCGCGATCAGCGGCAGCGTGATCTTCCAGAACGTCGTGACCGGGGAGGCCCCGAGGTCGGCCGAGGCTTCCTCGAGCCTGCGGTCGAAGCCGATCAGCCGCGACCTGACGACGACTACGACGAAGCTGATCGAGAACATGATGTGGGCGATCAGCAGCGTGGTGAAACCGAGGTTTACCCCGTAGACGAGGAACATCGAAAGCAGTGAAGCACCGATCACGACCTCGGGCGTGGCCATCGGGATGACGATCAGCAGGTTAGCCGCCTTGCGGCCCATGAACTGGTACCTGACCAGCGCGATGGCGATCAGGGTTCCGAGGATCGTGGCCCCGATCGAGGTGAAGAAGGCGAGGCGGATGCTGACCAGCAGCGAGTCGGTGAGTTCCCGGATCGCAAAGGGATCCTGCCAGTACTTAGTCGTGAATCCGACCCACTCGAAGTTGAAGCGCCCGGTCGGGTCGTTGAACGAGAAGATCGCGATCACCGCGATCGGGGCCAGCATGTAGAAGATCACGAGTACGGCGACGATCATCACCGAGTTCTCGCGAAGCCAGTTCCAGACCTTCATCCGGTCTCCTCTTCATCGTCGTCGCCCATCAGCGCCTGCGTGCCGGCGAACTTGATGTAGAAGATCAGCGCGACCAGGATGATCACGAGCAGCGTGAACGACAGTGCGGCGGCCACCGGGTAGTCGTTGACCACGAGGTACTTCGACTGGATCACGTTGCCGATCATCGCCTGCTGGGTGCCGCCGAGGAAGGTCGAGTTGACGTAGTCACCCGCGGCCGGGATGAAGGTGAGCAGGATTCCGGCGATGATCCCGGGCATGGTCAGCGGCACGGTCACCTTGAAGAAGGTGGTCCGCGCGTTCGCATACAGGTCCTTGCTGGCCTCGATCAGCCGCAGGTCGAGCCGCTCGAGCGAGGCGTAGAGCGGCAGGATCATGAACGGCAGGAAGTTGTAGGTCAGGCCGGCGATCACCGCGCCGCTGGTGGCCAGGACGCGGCCGTCCTGCGGCACGATCTGGAGGGTCTTCAGCACCCCGACGACGAAGCTCGAATCGTCGAGGATCGTCTTCCAGGCGATCGTCCTGATCAGGTAGGTGGTGAAGAACGGCGCGATCACCGCGAACAGCATCAGGTTCTTCCAGCGGCCGCCCTTGAAGGCGATCGCGTAGGCGAGCGGGTAGCCGATGACCAGGCAGATCACCGTCGCCGTGCCGGCGTAGTAGAAGGCCCGGCCGAACTGCGTGCCGTACTCCTGGATCGCGTCGGTGTAGTTCTCGAATGCCCAGGTGAGCTGGAAGCCGTCGGCCAGCGATCCCGTCTTCAGCGACAACTCCGCCATGAAATACATGGGGATGACGAAGAACAGGATCAGCCATATGAGGCCCGGGGCGAGCAGGCCGTACGGCAGCAGCCGCTGACGGAGCGTTGTCATGTGCTTGGTGACACCTTCGTCATCGCTCCGTCAGCGCCGCTCCCGTTCAATCAGCCGGTGATCACGTTCTGGAAGGCCTCTTCGACTTCCTGAACGTCTGCGTCGTCACCGGGCGGTGAGACCTGGTTCCAGCAGTTCTCCACGAACTCGTCGGACGGGAAGATCAGCTCGTTGTTGGCGAGCGCGGGATCCTTCTTCTCGAGGACCTCCTTCACTCCCTTGACCGGGCTGACGTAGTTCACGTACTCGGCGATCTGGGCCTGGTTCTCGGGCTCGTATACGTAGTTCATGAACTCGTATGCGGCCTCGGCGTTCGGCGCGCCGACCGGGATCAGCATGTTGTCCGACCACAGCGCACATCCCTGCGTCGGCATGCGGAACTCGATGTTCGGGTTGTCGATCTGGGCCTGGACCGCGTCGCCGGACCAGCCGATCGCCGCAACCACGTCACCCTTGGCGAGATCCTGGACGTAGTTGTTGCCGGTGAACTGGCGGATCTGGCCGCTGTTGGAGGCTTCCTGGAGCTTGTCGATCGTCGCGAGCCAGTCTTCCTTGGTCGCTTCGACCGGATCGATCCCGTCCGCCGCCATGACCAGCGGTACGGTGTCGCGCATCTCGGTCAGCATCGTGACCTTGCCCTTGTACTTCGGGTCGAACAGGTCGTTGATCGACTCGACGTCCGGGGCGAGGTCGCTGCGCACGA
The DNA here is from genome assembly GCA_963701635.1 of uncultured Solirubrobacterales bacterium. Taxonomy (GTDB): domain Bacteria; phylum Actinomycetota; class Thermoleophilia; order Solirubrobacterales; family 70-9; genus 67-14. The sequence goes on along the minus strand of CAVPAU010000001.1, from coordinate 108,205 downwards.
CGAGACCGGTCATACCGGTCTGCCACGGCATGCTGTACGCGCGGTCGGGGTCGAATTCGGGGCTCTGCAGGCTCGGGATCAGGTTGTCCCTGGCCGTGGTCAGCTTGCCCTCCTCGAAGTTCTGGATGTATCCGAGCTCGTACATCTTCTCGGCCATCCAGTCGGTCACGACGACGATGCTGCGGCCGCCGGAGTCACCCTGGCTGAACAGCGGCTGGACCTTGCCGAAGAACTCGTTGTTGTCGTTGACGTCTTCGGTGTACTTGGTGGTCGCGCCCGTCTGCTTGTCGAAGTCGGAGATCGTCTTGTTGTCGATGTACAGCGGCCAGTTCGAGATCTGGAGGTTGCCGCTCGGATCACCGCCGGTGGCGGTGGTTACGTCCTCGTTGCTGCTGCCCTCGTCGAGGCCGCCTTCGCTGCTGCAGGCGACCAGGGCCATCGAGGCGACCAGGGCGAGCGCTGCGAGCAGCAGGATCTTCATTGAATTGTTCGGCTTTGCGTGAGTCACGCTGCTTCTCCTTCTCGGGGGGGTTCTGATGTGGTTGCTTCGGTCTGCTCCAGCGGTCCTGATCCGCTAGGAGACTCAGTGACCAGGTGCATGTGTTGCGGCTCCCAACTCACATGCACCCTTGAGCCGCCGCCGGGCAGTGCCTGCCGCTCGGCTTCGCTCGCGTTGGGTACAAGTACGGTGATCTTGACGTCGTCGGCAACACGGATCGCCATCTGGGTGGCCGTCCCGAGGAAGAGCGACGCCTCGACGACCCCTTCGACGCTGGGGCGGTCCGAAGGTGCGGCCGCGGCAGTGCTGACGTCGAGCTTCTCCGGACGCACCACGGCGAAGCAGCGCTCGCCGGCGGAGAATTCGGAGGCATCGGGGCTGGTGACGCTCGGTCCGTTGTCGAGCTTGACTTCGTTGCCGCCGCTGGCGACCGCCGGCATCAGGTTCGAGACGCCGATGAAGCCGGCGACGAACGTCGTGGCAGGGCGCTCGTAGACGTCCTCGGGTCCGGCGCACTGCTCGATGCGTCCCTGGTCCATGACCGCGATTCGGTCTGACATGGTCAGCGCCTCTTCCTGGTCGTGGGTTACGTAGACGAAAGTGATGCCGACGTCGCGCTGAATGTTCTTGAGCTCGACCTGCAGCGCCTTACGAAGCTTCAGGTCGAGTGCACCTAGAGGCTCGTCGAGCAGCAGCACCTTGGGCAGGTTGACCAGCGCCCGGGCCAGCGCGACCCGCTGCTGCTGGCCGCCGGAGAGCTGTGCCGGCTTGCGTTTCGCCTCTTTCGACAGTCCTACCCGCTCGAGTTCGTCGGCGACTCGCTTCTTGATCTCGTCCTTCGAGACCTTCTTGCGCCGGAGGCCGAAGCCGACGTTTTCTTCGAGCGTCATGTGGGGGAACAGTGCGTAGCTCTGGAAGACCGTGTTGGTCGGCCGCTTGTAAGGAGGTTCGCCGGCCACGTCGACGCCGTCGATATTGACCTTGCCCTCGGTCGGCTGCTCGAAACCCGCGATCATTCTCAGCGTCGTGGTCTTGCCGCAGCCGCTCGGGCCGAGCATGGTGAAGAACTCGCCGCTGGCGATTTCGAGGTCGATGTCGTCGACCGCCTTGAAGCCGCCGAACTTCTTCGTCACCCCTTCGAGCTTGACGCTGCCGGTCGAACCCGCATCGTTTTCCAGTGCGGGACCGTCGCCTTCGACGGTCGGTACGTCTGCCGAGCTTTCCATCAACCCTCTCTCCTCACATTTTGACGGGTCGGACCGGAACCGGACGGAGTCCCGGTCGACACCAACAGAGGGAAACCTAGAGCAATTCTACCGCGGTGTGCAAATCGGCCTATTCGAGCAGGGACGGATCCGCGACCTCACGGCGGCGCTTGAAGAACGGCTCGCGCCGGTGTTTTCTCCAGGCCAGGAGCAGCACGAGGCCGAGCAGCAGGAAGCCGACGCCGATGATCGCCGGCGGTGCCCAGCCCAGCCACGATTCGCCCGAATACGAGTTGGCCGGATCCGACCATTCGATCAGCGACTTGACGAACAGGTAGATCAGGATCGCCGCACCGATCAGTGGCGCGACTCCGATGAAAAGCAGGTTCCGGGTCGACTTGAGCAGCTCGTGCCGGTAGTAGATCGCGCAGCCGATCCCGGTCAGCGCGTAGTAGAAGGCGATCATCAGCGAGAGGGCGGAGAGCGAGTCGAACAGGAAGTTCTCGCTGATCAGCTTCGACGGCAGGTACCAGACGATCGCCAGCGCCCCGATCGTCACTGTGGAGACCACCGGCGTGAAGAAGCGGTTCGAGATCTCACCGAATGCATGCGGCATAGCTTCGGCCCTGGCCATCGACAGCGATGTGCGCGAAGCGGGAAGGATCGTCGTCTGCGTCGAAGCCAGCGCCGACACGACGATCGCCAGCAGGACCAGCGGGCCGATCGTGCCACCGAGTATCTGGTCGGCGTAGGTCGAGAGGATCGCGGCGTCGTCGTCGAACTTCGTCGCACCTTCGACCCCGCGCCAGGCGACCAGCACCGTCGCCACCCCGAGGTAGGTGACCAGCAGGATCGCCGTCGAGATCACGCCGGCCAGGCCCGGCTTGGTCGCATCGCCCTCGGTTTCCTCGTTGAGGTTGACCGCGCTCTCCCAGCCCCAGTAGATGAAGACACCGAGCAGCAGGGCGCCGGTCAGCGCACCGCCGGAACCGATCGCCAGCGGGTTGAACCAGTCCAGTGCCGGATCGATCGAGGCCGAAGGCGCGTCGGTGGTCAAGAAGAGCTTGTAGAGCCCGACCCCGACCAGCGTGAGCAGCGGAACCAGCTGGATGCCCATCAGCACCTTCTGCATGTTGGCCGAGATCTCGGTGCCCCAGACGCAGACCCCGGTCATGACCACCATCAGCAGCACGGCGAAGCCGGTCACCGCCGCCGTTGAAGAAGCCAGTCCGTCGGCCCCGATCAGGTCGAAGAACGAGTACGCCGCGACGTCGGCCAGCGACCCGACCACGAGGATGCCCGTCACGCAGATCGCCCAGCCGGTCATCCAGCCGGTCTGCGGGCCGATCGAACGCGTGACCCAGGAGAAGCTCGTTCCGCAGTCCTGGTCGGCCCTGTTCATGTAGTAGAAGGCCGATGCGATGAAGAACATCGGCACGAACGAGACGAGCAGTGAAGCCGGCGCCTGCAGGCCGACCAGCACGACGATCGAGCCGATCACCGCGGCCAGCGAGTAGGCCGGTGCGGTCGAGGCCAGCGCGATCACCAGGCCGTCGGTGAAGCTGATCGCGTCCTTCTTCAGGTGCGCTTCAGATACTGCTGGCTCCGCCTCTGGCGCTGTGGTCCTGGCTTCCACTCAGCTCCCCTCGGTTCTCTGGCTGCCGGTCGACCGGCAGCGGAGACTCTACCGCCCGCCTGCCCCGGGTCGGCAAGTGTGCTTCCCGTTGTCACGACCGCCAAAGTCACTCGTCGGGGCCGGAAATCTTACAAATCAGCGAATCGACGGCCGGTGGGTTTACATTTCGAAGACTTGCCTTGTGCCTTCCGGCTCTTTAGTCTGAAGGTGGAATTCCAGAGTCGCCACCGATGCGGTGGGACCAGACAAGGAGAAGCGAATGCATACCGCCACCCCCACCCCCAGCGCTGCCGCCCTGGACATGCAGGCCAACGCACGCCGGCATCTCTGGATGCACTTTTCCCGGATGGGTGGCTACGACGAGCAGCACGAGATCCCGATCATCGCCCGGGGCAAAGGCTCCTACGTCTGGGACGACAAGGGCAACAAGTACCTCGACGGGCTCTCGGGTCTGTTCTGCACCAACGCCGGTCACGGCCGCCCCGAGCTTGCCGAAGCCGCCGCAAGGCAGCTCGAGGAACTCGACTTCTTCGTGATCTGGAGCTATGCCCACCCGAAGGCGATCGAGCTCGCCACGAAGATCGCCTCGCTCGCGCCGGGCGACCTGAATCGGGTCTTCTTCACCAGCGGAGGGGCCGAGTCGGTCGAGTCGGCCCTGAAGCTCGCCCGCAACTACTGGCGAATGCACGGTCGCGGCCAGAAGGCCAAGGTCATCGCCCGCGAGGTCGCCTACCACGGAACCACTCTCGGGGCGCTGTCGGCAACCGGGCTGACCGACCTGAGGGCCCCGTTCGAGCCGCTTTCGCCCGGCGGCTGCCACGTGCCGAATACGAACATGTACCGGTACCCGGACGATCGCGACCCGATGCTGCTCGCCGACGCGATCGAGGACCGCATCATCTTCGAGGGCCCTGAGACCGTCGCCGCCGTCATCCTCGAGCCCGTGCAGAACGCCGGCGGATGCTTCGTGCCCCCGGACGGGTACTTCCAGCGGGTCCGCGAGATCTGCGACCGCCACGACGTGCTGCTGATCTCCGACGAGGTGATCTGCGCCTGGGGCAGGCTCGGTCACTTCTTCGGTGCCGAGCGCTTCGGCTACCAGCCCGACATCATCACCTCGGCCAAGGCGATCACCTCGGCCAACATCCCGATGGGCGCGATGATCTGCTCCGACAAGCTGGCCGAGCCGTTCATGGAGGGCACCGAGTCATTCGCCCACGGCTTCACCTTCGCCGGCCATCCGGTCGCCTCTGCCGTGGCGCTCGCAAACATCGAGATCTTCGAGCGCGACGGGCTGCTCGAGCACGTGCGCGCGAAGGAGGGCGAGTTCAGCGACATGCTGAAGAGCCTGAGCGACATCCCGATCGTCGGTGACGTTCGCGGGGCGGGCTTCTTCCACGCGATCGAACTGGTCAAGGACCAGGAGACCAAGGCGACCTTCGACGGGCAGCAGGCCGAAGGGCTTCTGCGCGGTTTCCTGTCGCAGGAGCTCTACCGACGCGGGCTGATCTGCCGGGCCGACGATCGCGGAGACCCGGTGATCCAGTTCGCGCCGCCGCTGATCGCCGACACCGAGGAGTTCGAGTTCATGCATGACGTGCTCAGGCCGGTCCTGACCGAGGCCTCCAACCGGATGGACATGTTCTAGGCCGGACGGAATCGGCGCGAGCCGGAGATAATCGAAGCGCGGCTGTTTCCACCCACCAGAGAGAGGTAGTTGAGGGAATGAAGGTTGGAGTCCCGAAGGAGATCAAGCAGGACGAGTACCGGGTTGCGATCACCCCCGCCGGGGTCCGCGAAATGAGCGATCACGGCCACGAGGTCTACATCGAGACGACGGCCGGCGAAGGAAGCTCGATCAGCGACGCTGACTACGAGGCACAGGGCGCGAAGATCGTGCCCGATGCCGCAGCCGTCTTCGAGGAGGGCGAGATGATCCTCCACGTCAAGGAGCTGCAGGCATCGGAGATCGAGATGCTGCGGCCCCACCACCTGCTGTTCACCTACCTGCATCTGGCTCCCGACCCGGAGCAGACCCGCGGCCTCTGCCAGTCCGGTGCGACTTGCGTCGCCTACGAGACGGTCGAGGACTCGGCCGGGAGGCTGCCGCTGCTGGCGCCGATGAGCGAGATCGCCGGACGCATCGCCACGCAGGCCGGTGCCTTCATGCTCGAGAAACCGATGGGCGGACGCGGCATCCTGCTCGGTGGCACACCGGGTGTCGCCGCAGCCAACGTGGTTGTGATCGGCGGCGGCGTGGTCGGCACCAATGCCGCGTTCATCGCGATGGGAATGGCGGCCGACTGCTTCATCCTCGACCGCTCCATCGACCGGCTCCGTGAGCTGGACCTGCACTACGCCCGTGAGGCCTCGACCGTGTACTCGACGTCGCTCGCGGTGGAAGAACTGCTGCCGCAGGCCGACCTGGTGATCGGCGCCGTGCTCGTGCACGGCGCCAGGGCGCCGTTCGTCGTCAAGCGCGAACACCTGTCGCTGATGAAGCCGGGAGCAGTTCTCGTGGACGTCGCCATCGACCAGGGTGGCTGCTTCGAGACTTCGAGGCCGACCACCCACCGTGACCCTGTCTTCGAGGTCGACGGCGTGATCCATTACTGCGTCGCGAACATGCCCGGAGCGGTACCGATCACCGCGACCCATTCGCTGACCAACGCCACGCTGCCTTATGCGCTGTCGCTGGCCGACCACGGACTCGGCGGGGCGGTCCACCGGGATCCGGGCCTGAGGCCGGGGATCAACGTCGCCAACGGCAAGGTGACCCACCACGGTGTGGCCGAAGGCGTGGGAGCCGAATACGTGGCGCCGGAAGAGGCGCTCGGCTGGAGCTGAGCGGTCCGTCCGGCGCCGAAGTGAATTGAACAACGACCCGGCCGGCGCCACCGTGTCGCCCACCGGATGAGAGGACGGATATGGCTGTACAGGAGAAACTGAAACTGCGCAACATGATCAACGGCGAGTTCGTCGACCCGGTCGACGGCGCCAGCGAAGAGGTGATCGATCCGTCGACCGGCGAGGTGATCGCCGAGTCGCCTCTGTCGGGTGTCGAGGACGTGAACCGGGCCGTAGCCGCCGCGAAAGCCGCTTTCGAGAACGGCTGGGCGAATACGACGCCGGGAGAGCGTTCCAACCGCCTTCTGGCCCTGGCCGACGCGATCGAGGAGAACGGCGACGAGCTGACCGACCTCGAATCCGCCGACGCCGGCAAGCCGCGTCAGGCCTTCATCGACGAAGAGCTTGCGACCACGGCAGACCACATCCGCTTCTTCGCCTCGGCCGCCCGCAACCTCGAAGGCAAGGCGGCGATGGAGTACGTCGAGGGCCACACTTCGTTCATCCGGCGCGAGCCGGTCGGTCCGGTCGCCCAGATCACCCCGTGGAACTACCCGTTGATGATGGCGATCTGGAAGCTCGGCCCGGCGCTGGCAACGGGCAATACGCTGGTCCTGAAGCCGGCAGAGTCGACGCCGGTGACAACGCTCCACACGCTGGCCCGGATCTGTGCCGAGATCTTCCCTCCCGGCGTCACCAACTTCGTCGGCGGACACGGCGATCCGGCAGGTTCGACCCTGGTCACCCACCCCGACATCAACATGGTTTCGCTGACCGGCTCGGTGGGGACCGGCAAGTGGATCGCGAAGGCTGCGGCGGACTCGCTCAAGCGGGTCCACCTCGAACTCGGCGGCAAGGCGCCGGTCATCGTCTTCGACGACGTCGACATCGAAGCGACCGCGGAGATGGTCTCGACCTACGGCCTCTTCAACGCGGGACAGGACTGCACGGCCGCCTGCCGTGTCCTCGCCGGACCGAAGGTCTACGACGACTTCGTCGCGGCACTGGCCGAGCAGGCCGGCGGCTACCGGACCGGTGACCTCGACGACCCGGAAACGACGCTCGGCCCGGTCAACTCGGCCAGGCAGCTCGAGCACGTGACCGGTTTCCTCGAACGGCGTCCCGAACACGCCCAGGTCGCCACCGGTGGCAGCCAGGCCGACCGGCCGGGCTTCTTCGTCGAGCCGACCGTGGTCGCCGACCTCAGGCAGGACGACGAGATGGTCCAGAACGAGATCTTCGGACCGGTGATGACGGTGCAGCGCTTCAGCGACGAAGAAGAGGCGGTCAAGTGGGCCAACGGGACGAAGTACGGCCTCGCTTCATCGGTCTGGACGCGCGACATCGGCCGCGCGATGAGGGTGACCAACGCGCTGCGTTTCGGTGCCGTCTGGGTGAACGACCACATCGTCATGGCCCCGGAGATGCCCCACGGAGGCTACGGCGAGTCGGGCTACGGCAAGGACATGTCGATGTACTCGCTCGAGGACTACACCCAGGTCAAGCACGTGATGATCAACCTCGACTGACGCCTGTCGCGGCCGACTTCAATTGACGCGGGCGCGGTCGACTTCGACTGACGCGGGCGCGGTCGACTCCGACTGACGCGGGCGCGGGGGCGATCGATACGGCGATCGCCGTGAAGATCGCCCCCGCGCCGGGATCTGCGGCCACGCGGGTTCGGCCGGTCGGGGCTGTGCCCGGCACGGTGTGGGGCCCGGGCTGTGTGGGGCCTGGGCTGTGTGGGGCCTGGGCTGTGTGGGGCCCGGGCTGTGTGGGGCGGTGTGTTCAGCCGGCCCGCAGGGCGGAGATGCCGCCGATCAAGTCGAGTTGGGCGTGCTCGTCGGATTACGCCTACAGAGAGAACGTCTTGCCGATGATCTCTTTCATGATCTCGTCGGTGCCGCCGCCGATCGGTCCGAGGCGGGCGTCGCGCAGCGCGCGCTCGACCTCGTACTCCTTCATGTAGCCGTATCCACCGTGGATCTGGAGCGCCTCGTCGGCGATCTCGACCAGCGTGCGCTGGGTGAAGAGCTTGGCCATCGACACCTCCCGGACCACGTCCTCGCCTTGCTCGAACCGCCGCAGCGTGTCGTAGGTCAGCGTGCGCGCGGCAGCGGCTTTCGTCGCCATCTCGGCGACCTTGTGGCGGATCGCCTGGAACCCGGCGATCGGCCGGCCGAAGGCCCGGCGTTCCTTCGAGTACGAGACGGACAGCTCGATCAGGCGGTCCATCGCGCCGATCGAGCCGACGGCCATCAGCAGCCGCTCCCAGGCGAAGTTGGCCATGATCAGCTGGAAGCCGCCGTTCTCCTCTCCGAGCAGGTGTGCCTCGGGGACCTCGACGTCGGTGAAGGAGATCTCGCCGGTGTCAGACGAATGCCACCCGTGCTTCTCCAGCTTCGACGTGACTTCGTAACCGGGGGAGTCGGTGTCGATGACGAGGAACGAAATGCCGCCGTGGCCGCCCTGCTCCGTGGTCCGGCATGCGCAGACGAGGAAGTCGGCGGTCACGCCGTTGGTGATGAACGTCTTCGAGCCGTTCACCACCCAGCCGCCGTCGGACTTCCTGGCCATGGTCCGGATGCCCGCCACGTCCGAACCGGCGCCCGGTTCGGTGATCCCGAGCGCACCGATCTTCTCGCCCCTGATCCCCGGTACGACCCAGCGCTGCCGCTGCCATTCGTCGCCGAACCTGAAGACCGGTGGCATCGCGATCGAGGCATGGGCATTGAGGCCGGCGGCGACACCGCCGGAACCTCCGCTCCGCGAGAGCTCCTCGACCCAGACCGCGTCGTGCACGTGGGTACCGCCCTGGCCGCCGTACTGCTCGGGGAACTTGAGGCCGAGGAAACCGAGCTCTCCGCAGCGACGGTAGAGCTCTCGGGGGAACTGCCTCGCGTCCTCCCACTCGGAGACGTTCGGCGCGATCTCGTTCTCGACGAAGCGCCTCACCGTCTCGCGAAGGTCTTCGTGCTCGACCGTGAAGGGCGGCGCGGGCCTGACCGGCTCCGGTGTGCTGCCGTTTTCGCTCACCGGCGGATCATAGGCTGTGCTATCGGCCCGATGACAGCCGAGTCGTCCCGGCCATACGGCCGGTTCAGCGGTTTGCCGCCGCCTGCGGCCGGTGCCTAGAAGCCGCTGGGATGGCGGGCGATGAAGCTGCCCGAGGTGGAGCGCATGCTCTTGCTCCAGCCGGGGCCGTCACCCGGGGTCATCGAAGTATCGAGCCTGAGTCCGGCGACCACGAGGTACATGTGGCCCGGGTTGGAGTAGGTGGTGATCCACTTGCCCGGACCCCTCTTGCCCCAGTTCATGTAGCTGGTGGAGGGCATCGGGCTCTTGATGAACCTGCCGCCGCGAAGGGCGAAGCTGACGGTGCCGGAGCAGTCGTAGCCGGAATCGAAGAAGCTGGCATGGCCGCCGCCGTAGATGTAGGGCTTGTTGCGGATGCGGTTGCCCCAGGCGATTACCTTCTTGATGCGCGCGGGGGCCGAAGCCGGGGCAATCGCCTTGCCGTTGACGAGACGGGCCTTCTTGACCGGCTTGCACTTGCCGGTGCTCAGGTTGAGGCCACCGCTCGAGCTGACCGAACAGCCGGCGAAGGAGTTCGACGGCGCGGCGAGCATGATCAGGCTCACGAACAGGAGGGCGACCGCCCCTGCGGCTGCTGAATAAAGACTGGAACTACGGATTGTCTGAAACGGGTTGATACCGATCTCCCTTGTCGGCCTACGGGGTTAGCTGTCGGGCTGGCGCTCTTGGAGCCTGCGCTCCCGCCTCGTCTGGCGGATTCGCCCCATGAAACTTGGTTCCCCCGATCCCCGGTCGCTGTGCGAGGGGGGATTCGGCGTCTCGGTTTTTGACTGCGGGGATAATAGACGATCTGCACGCAATTCGCTAACACTCGTCGAATACCTGCCCTGAGCAGGGATTTACCGAAAGGGGCCAGGCCGGTCACCGGCCGCCGTTTCCGCGGGCCGGCCTGCGCGCACCGAGCCTGCGGCACCGGGCTGCGGCTTGCGCTTCGCAGGCCGCTGGTAGGTTTGACCCGATGGAGATCGAGGGGAAAAACGTCCTTCTGACCGGAGCAACCGGAGGCCTCGGGCGGGCGATGGCCTTGCGGCTCGCCGCAGAGGGCGCGAGAGTGGTCGTCTCGGGCCGCAACCCGGCGGCGCTCGCCGAACTGGTCGACGAGTTGCCCGGCACCGGGCATTCGAGTGCCGTCGCCGACCTCGGGCAGCCTGACGCCGCGCTTCAGCTCGCGGCCGCGGTCGGGCCGGTCGACTGCCTGGTCGCCAACGCCGCACTGCCGGCCACCGGCCGCCTGACCGAACTCAGCGGGGAGCAGGTCGCGCGCGGGTTGCGGGTCAACCTCGAATCACCGATCCTGCTGACCCAGGCCCTGCTCCCCGGCATGCTCGACCGCAACCGCGGCAAGGTCGTATTGATCGGTTCGCTCGCCGGCAAGGCGGGCAGCCCCCGTTCCTCGGTCTACAACGCGACCAAGTTCGGCCTGCGCGGATTCGCTTTCGGGCTGAGCGGCGACCTGGTCGGCACAGGTGTCGGGATCAGCGTCGTGGCCCCGGGATTCGTCCGGGATGCCGGCATGTTCGCCGACTCGGGTGCGAAGGCGCCCGCGGTTCTCGGTACTGCCGCCCCCTCCGATGTCGCCGATGCGGTGATCAGGGCGATCTCGGTAGACAAGCTGGAGATCATGGTCGCCCCGGTCAAGGGCCGCGCGATAGCCCACATCGCACTCGCCAGCCCCGCCCTTTCACATCGCTTCCAGGCCGGCGCGGCGGGACAGAAGACCGCTGAGATCGTCGCCCGGGGCCAGGCCGACAAGCGCTAGACCGAGAAACCACGAACCGACGAGAGAAGGACAGATGAGCAGCGATTCATTCGGAGCCCGCGCAGAACTCGAAGTCGACGGCAGGACCTTCGAGATCCACAGGCTCGAGGTCCTGCAGCCGAAGTTCGACGTTGCGCGCCTGCCCTACTCGATCAAGGTGCTTCTGGAGAATGTGCTGCGGCTCGAGGACGGCAGCTCGGTCACCGCCGCCGATGTCGAGGCGATCGCCTCGTGGGATGCGGCAGCGGAGCCGTCGGTAGAGATCCCCTTCCAGCCGGCCAGGGTCCTGATGCAGGACTTCACCGGTGTGCCGGCCGTGGTCGACCTGGCCGCGATGCGCGACGCGATGGACGAGATCGGCGGCGACCCGACCGCGATCAACCCGCTCGTGGACGTCGACCTCGTCATCGACCATTCCGTCCAGGTCGATGCCTTCGGCAACGGCATGGCCTTCGAGGTCAATGCCGAGCGCGAATTCGAGCGCAACCAGGAGCGCTACGAGTTCCTGAAGTGGGGCCAGAAGTCCTTTGACAACTTCAGGGTCGTGCCTCCGGCCACGGGCATCTGCCACCAGGTGAATCTCGAGTACATCGCCCAGGTCGTGTACAGCCGCGAGGAAGGCGGCCTCGCTTCGGCCTACCCCGACACGCTGGTCGGCACCGACTCGCATACGACCATGGTCAACGGCCTCGGCGTGCTCGGATGGGGTGTGGGAGGGATCGAGGCCGAAGCCGCCATGCTGGGCCAGCCGATCTCGATGCTGCTTCCGCAGGTGGTCGGTTTTCGGCTCTCCGGCAAGTTGCCGGACGGTGCCACGGCCACCGACCTCGTCCTGACCGTGACCGAGATGCTGCGCGAGCGCGGCGTCGTCTCGAAGTTCGTCGAGTTCTACGGGCCCGGGCTGCCGACCCTGCCGCTCGCCGACCGCGCGACGCTCGGCAACATGTCGCCCGAGTTCGGCTCCACCTGCGCGATATTCCCGCCCGATGCCGAGACCCTCAAGTACCTCGAGCTGACCGGCAGGCCTACCGGGACGATCGCCCTCGTCGACGCCTATGCGCGCGAGCAGGGCATGTTCCATACCGCCGACTCGGAAGAGCCCGTCTTCAGCGACACGCTGGAGCTCGAGCTCGATTCGGTCGTGCCGTCGATCGCCGGCCCGAAGCGACCCCAGGACCGGGTCTCGCTGTCGGATGCGAAGCCGGCTTTCCTCGAGTCGCTCGCCGAGTTCGACAGCGAAGCGGCCGACGAGCTGAGCCCTCTCGACGAGGCCCTCGAGGAGTCGTTTCCGGCCTCAGACCCACCCGCCGAGGAAGTGTCGAACGAGGCCGGCAAGCCTCACCACTCCCCCTCGCATGCGTCTGCCGCCATGCTGGAGCGCAGCTCGCGTGACTCGGTCCCGGTCACGCTCGACGACGGCACGAGCTTCGACCTCGACCACGGCCGCGTGGTGATCGCGGCGATCACCTCCTGCACGAACACCTCGAACCCCTACGTCATGGTCGCCGCCGGCCTGTTGGCACGGAACGCCCTGGCCAAGGGGCTCGAGCGCAGGCCCTGGGTCAAGACGTCGCTCGCCCCCGGGTCCACCGTGGTCACCGACTACCTCGACAAGGCCGGGCTGACCGAATACCTCGACCGGCTCCAGTTCAACCTGGTCGGATACGGCTGTACCACGTGCATCGGCAACTCCGGCCCTCTCGACCCGGCGATCTCGGCCGCGATCGAGGAGAAGGACCTCGTCGTCTGCTCGGTGCTTTCGGGCAACCGGAACTTCGAAGGGCGTATCAGCCAGGACGTCAAAGCCAACTACCTGGCCTCACCGCCGCTGGTCGTCGCCTACGCACTGGCCGGCCGGATGGACGTCGACATCCAGAACGACCCGCTCGGACATGACCCCGACGGCAGGCCCGTATACCTGAGCGACATCTGGCCCGACAGCGAGGAAGTCGCAGATGTGGTCGGTTCGTCGATCCGGCGGGAGATGTTCACCAGGAACTACGGAGAGGTCTTCGACGGTGACGAGAACTGGCAGCGCGTGTCGGTGCCAGAGGGCGACCGGTATACGTGGCCCGATTCGACCTATGTGCGCAGGCCCTCCTTCTTCGACCGGATGCCGGCCGACCCGCCGGGCGTAGAGCCGATCGAGGGCGCGCGCGTGCTGGCGGTGCTCGGGGACTCGATCACCACCGACCACATATCTCCGGCAGGCGCGATCAAGAAATCGAGCCCGGCAGGAGCGTGGCTGATCGAGCAGGGTGTCGGCCCGGCCGACTTCAACTCCTACGGCTCGCGGCGCGGCAACCACGAAGTCATGGTCCGCGGGACCTTCGCCAACATCCGGCTTCGGAACCAGCTCGTCGAAAAGGCCGGTGGCTTCACGCTCCACTTCCCCGAAGAGCGGGAGACCAGCATCTACGAAGCCGCGATGGAGTACGCGGGCGAAGGAGTCCCGCTCGTGGTTCTGGCCGGCAAGGAGTACGGGTCCGGCTCCTCTCGTGACTGGGCGGCGAAGGGCACGAAACTGCTCGGCGTCCGCGCGGTGATCGCCGAGAGCTACGAGCGCATCCACCGCTCGAACCTGATCGGCATGGGCGTGCTGCCGCTCCAGTTCCCCGAAGGTGAGAACGTCGAGTCGCTGGGCCTGACCGGCCGCGAAGTGATCACGGTCGGCGAGCTCGACCAGGGTCGCGCCAAGTCGGTTGCGGTGACCGCGACCCGCGACGGCGCCGAGCCGGTGGAATTCGAGGCCGTGGTGCGCCTGGACACCCCGAACGAGATCCGCTACTTCGTGAACGGAGGAATCCTGCAGACGGTCCTCCGCGACCTCAAGGCAGCCTGAGCCCTTCCGGCACACAGGCCGACCGGCCGTTCAAGGAGCGCATCTCGCCGCAGGCGGTGGCGGGGCTCGGTGCGGCGCTGATCTCTGCCTGGTCCGATTTCCCGGAGCGGAAGTTCGTGGACCTCGCCTCGACCGGCCTCGACGAACTCGAGATGAAGGACCGGGTCTCGCACGTGTCGCAGGCGCTCGCCGTCGCGATGCCGGAAGACTTCGAGCGCGCGGCCGCCGTCGTCAGGTCGGCGATCGGCAGCGCCGGCCTCGAAGGCTGGATCGTCTTCTCCGTCAACGACTGGGTTGCCCGCGCCGGCCTGGCAAGCCCCGGTACGGCGCTGCCGCTGCTCGGCGAGCTGACGTCGCTGTGGTCGGCCGAGTTCGCGATAAGACCGTTCATCGAGGCCCACCCGGGGCGTACCTTCGAGCAGTTCGACGACTGGATCGAAAGCCCGGACGAGCACCGGAGACGGCTCGTATCGGAGGGATCCCGCCCGCGCCTGCCGTGGGGGCGGCAGCTGCGGGACTTCATCGCCGATCCGACGCCGACGATCGCCCTGCTGGACCGGCTGGTCGACGATCCCTCCGCCTACGTGCGCAAGTCGGTCGCCAACCACCTCAATGACATCAGCAAGGATCATCCCGAGCTAGCCGTGGAGACGGCCGCGCGCTGGCTGGCAGAAACCGGCGGCTCCCCGGGAGCCCTCGGCGCTGCCGGTGACCCCGACGCCGGGCGCAGGCGGTGGATCGCCTCCCACGGGCTGCGCAGCCTGGTCAAGGCCGGCGACCCGGATGCGCTGCGGCTGCTCGGATTCGACCCCGACGCCCGCCTGTCCCTCACCGAGTTCAGCGTCGCGCCGGCGCAGATCGCCATCGGCGAGTCCGTGACGATCGCCTTCGCCCTGACGGCCGGCGAGCCGACCCCGGTCATGGTCGACTACCGGGTTCACCACGCCGGAGCGAACTCCAGCCGGTCCCCCAAGGTCTTCAAGCTGAAGCGGACAGTGCTCGAACCACATGTCGAGACCGGCTTCCGGCGAGAGCACCGCATCCGTGAGGTCTCGGTCAGGCGGATCCATCCGGGACCCCACCTGGTCGAGATCCAGGTCAACGGCAGGGTCCTCGCCGCGGCCACCGTCGAAGTGACCGGCTAGGTGGGGCTCCAGGAACAAGAGATGGCGGGCGAGGGTCGCGGGAGGCAGGGGGTCCGCGCGACCCTCGCCGCGCCTGCGCGTCGGTAGCCAGGGAGGGATGCCGACGCGAGCGCTTCCGGGGTTTGAACCGCCGGAAGCGGGCTTGGTAAGTATTGCTGAGTACTGTTCTCTTCGGGGACTGCTCGGTCCCGCCCTGTCACTGCTCCCTTGTCCGCTCTCCCGTTCCTGCCGACGGATGGTGACGATCCTATACACCATGGTCGTGTCGCGTCAACGCTGCCGCAGCGTTCGATTGTGCCCGCCGGGTCGCGGCGGGCACGCGGTCCGGCCGCTGCCGGCGCTGTGTGGGCCATCCGTGGCTCAGACGGTCAGCGCGGTGAGCACGATGCGTTCCTGTTCCCGGACGTGTGCGACCGAGTATCCCTCGCTCGGGCTGGCCCTTACCTGGCGCCCGACGTAGCCGAGCTCGAGACCTTCGGTGATCTCCGGCAGTCGCCGGCTCATCACGCTCCAGGCACCCATGTTCTTCGGCTCTTCCTGGACCCAGACCACTTCACGGAGGTTCGGATAGGACTTGATCAGGGCTTCGATCTGGCTCTTCGGGAACGGATAGAGCAGCTCGACCCTGACCACCGCGACCTTCGGGCTCGAATCGCGGGCTTCGGCGGCATCGATGTCGTAGTAGATGCGACCCGAGCACAGCACCATGCGCTCGATCTGTTCCCGCTCCTGCCTCGTGCGGGGGTCGTCGAGGATGAAGTGGAAGTGCTCGTCGGTCAGCTGGTCGAGCGTCGCCGCCGCGGCGGGCTGGCGCAACTGGCCCTTCGGGGTGAAGACGATCAGCGGCCGCGGTTTCTTGATCAGCGACTGGCGGCGCAGCAGGTGGAAGTACTGGGCCGCCGTGGACGGGTTCGCGATCCTCATGTTGCCTTCGGCGGCCAGCGAGAGGAAACGCTCGAGCCGGGCGCTCGAGTGCTCGGGACCGGCTCCTTCGTGCCCGTGCGGAAGCAGCAGGGTCATGCGTGAGGTCAGGCCCCACTTCGACTCGCCCGAAGCGATGAAGCTGTCGATGATGACCTGCCCGGAGTTGGCGAAATCACCGAACTGGGCCTCCCACAGGACGAGCGACTCGGGCTTCGATGAGGCGTAGCCATACTCGAAGCCGAGGCAGGCGTTCTCGGACAGCGGGCTGTTGTAGAGCTCGAACGGGGCCCTCGCCGTGTCGAGGTGCTGGATCGGCGCGTACCTGAGCCCGGTCTTCTCGTCGTGGAGCACGAGATGGCGCTGCGAGAACGTACCTCTCTCCGTGTCCTGGCCGGTCAGGCGCACGTGGACGCCGTCGCTGATCAGCGACGCGAAGGCGAGCGCTTCGGCATGGGCGAATTCTATGCCGCCGTTCTCCATCGCCTCGGTCCGCCGGCTCAGCGGCTTGCGCAGCTTGCGGTGGATGGTGAAGCTCGCCGGGACCTCGAGCAGGGCGTCGTTGAGGGCCTTCAGCTTCTCCGCCTTGACCGCCGTCTGGACCGGGGGGCTGGCGGAGCGGTCGAGCTCACCCGTACCGACAGAGGTCACGGTCGGATCCTCGTAGACCCCGGAGTCCATCTTCTCGCGGAGTTCGTCGAGGGTCGAGCGCAACCCGGTGCGGCGCTCTTCGGCGGCCTTCTCGACCTCCTCGCGCGTCACCACCTTCCGCTCGATCAATGTCTTCGTATAGATCTCCGAGACCGGGTCGTGGTCCTTGATCGCGGCCGTCATCAGCGGCTGTGTGTACGCGGGTTCGTCGGTCTCGTTGTGACCGAAGCGGCGGTAGCCGACCACGTCGATCACGATGTCCCGCTTCCACTGCTGGCGATAGGCCATCGCCAGGCGCATCGCCTGGGAGCAGGCCTCTGCATCGTCGGCGTTGACGTGGATGATCGGGACGTTGAAGCCCTTCGCCATGTCGGCCGCGTACGGGGTCGAGCGGCCGTCGGTGGGATCGGTCGTGAACCCGATCTGGTTGTTCTCGATGATGTGGATCGTGCCGCCGACCGCGTAGCCGTCGAGGCTCTGCAGGTTGAATGTCTCGGCCACCACTCCCTGGCCGGGGAAGGCCGCGTCGCCATGGAGCACCACCGGGATCGCCCGGTTCGTATCGAGATCGATGCCCGGGCCGTCGATCTCGCTCTGCGAGAAGCGGGTCGCGCCGGTTACCACCGGATCGACGAACTCGAGGTGACTCGGGTTCGGGTAAAGGTGCATCGCGATCGTCTCGCCGTCGTCGGTCTTGAACGAGCCTTCGTGCCCGTAGTGGTACTTGACGTCGCCGGTGCCACCGTGCGGGATCGCGGCGACCGCCTTTACGTCCTCGATCCGCTTCGATCCCTCGAACTCGGCGAAGATCGACTCGGCCGGACGACCGACGTTGTGCGTCAGTACGGCAAGCCGGCCCCGGTGTGCCATGCCGATGACGACTTCCTCGGTGCCGCCCCGGCTGGCGATCGTCGAGAGCTCGTCGATCATCGTCACGATCGTGTCGAGGCCTTCGATCGAGAACATCTTCTGGCCGAGGTAGGCCTTCTCGATGAAGCGCTCGAACTCAAAAACCTCGATCAGGCGGTCGAGTGTTCGCTTCTGCTCCTCCGGCGTGAAGGGTTTGCGGTGGGCGCCCGTCTCGATCATTTCGCGCATCCAGACCCGCTGCTGGTGGGACGAGATGTGTTCGAACTGGTAGCCGATGTTGCCGGTGTAGGCGGCGCGCATTCGCGGCAGGGCCTCGAGCAGGGTCTCGCCGGGAACACCGATCCTCAGGATCGAGGCGGGGATCTTCGCCATCAGTTCCGGGGTCAGGGCGACGGTCTCCGGGTCGAGGGCGGGATCGCCCTTGGGGCTGCTGCCGAGCGGGTCCAGGTTGGCGGCGAGGTGCCCGTGCGTGCGGAATGCCTTCAGCAGCGAGGTCGCGGCCTGCACGGCCTGGAGCAGCTCGGGGCTCGGTTCCCCGGCGATGGCGGAGGGCATCGGGGCCGAGGCCGAGAAGGGCGGGGCGAGCTCGGCCTTGGCAACGGCGGTCGCCAGCACGGACTTCTCCAGTCCGAGGTCGGTCGCCACGTTCTCGTAGAAGTCCCCTTCGCCGAACAGCAGCGCTTCGATCTGCTTCAGGAAGTTGCCTGACTCGGCGCCCTGGATTATCCGGTGGTCGTAGGTCGAGGTCAGCGTCATCACCTTCGATACGCCGAGGTTCTCGATGCGCGCCGGGTCGGCGTGCTTCCATTCGGGCGGGTAGGCGATCGAACCTGCCGCGATGATCGTCCCCTGTCCGGTCATCAGGCGCGGGACCGAGGCCACCGTGCCGATGCCGCCGGGGTTGGTCAGCGTGATGTTGGTCCCGGAGAAGTCGTCGGGTGAGAGCCGGTTCTCGCGGGTCTTGGTGATCAGGTCCTCGTAGTACGCGTGGAAGTCGGCGAAATCGAGGTTGCCGGCGTCCTTGATCGCCGGGACCATGAGGCTGCGGGAGCCGTCCTTGCGCTCGACGTCGACCGCGATCCCGAGGTTGACCGAGCCGTCGTCGATCGAGATCAGCTTGCCGTCCCTGTCCTCGAAGTGGCGGGTCATGACCGGCCACTCTCGTGCCGCCTGGACGATCGCCCAGGCCACGAGGTGGGTGAACGACACCTTCATGCCGCGCTGGGACAGCGCGGCATTGAGCCCCTTGCGCTTGGCGTCGAGGTTGTCGACCGCGATCGTGCGGAACGACGTGGCGGTCGGGATCGAACGGCTCTCGTCCATGGCCTTGGCGAGCATGCCGGCCGGGCCGCGCAGGACCTTCTCTTCGGCGGCCGGCGCCGCACCCCCGTCGGAGGCCGCGAGCACGTCGGCCTTGGTGACCTTGCCACCCGGTCCGCTGCCGGCGATGCTGTCGAGGGTCAGCCCTTCTGCCGCGGCGACCCGGCGCGCGACCGGTGTGGCCCGGCCTTCGCCGACGTCGACGGCGCCGTTGCCTGAATCCGGCGGCCCCGTCGTCTGCCCCGCGTCCCCACCTGCGGGCGCGGCATCACCGGCGGCCGGGGCACCGTCGCCCGTGGATGTTGCCGCTCCGCCTTCGGTGTCGGATGGGTCGAGCTCGGCGAGCGCGGCTCCCACGGCGACCTCGTCATCGGGTTCGGCACACAGCTTCGTCACCTTGCCCGCCGCCGGCGAGGGGACTTCGGCATCGACCTTGTCGGTCGAGACCTCGACCAGGGTCTGGCCCTCTTCGACCACGTCGCCGACCGCCACGTGCCACTCGAGAACGGTTCCTTCAGTGACCGACTCGCCCATCTCGGGCATCGTTACTTCGATCATGGTGGACTCGGCCATTTGAGGTCAGTCTATGCAAACTCGCAGGCCCTGATGGGCGGGGCCTCTACCGCCTGCACCATCGCTGCCGCTGCGGGCAATGTATGGTCCGGTCCATTCCGTCCCGATGTTGCCCCGGAGCAGCTGAGGGAAACGAGGATCGCGAGTCTGGAGGAGGTTCGATGGATTACTTCGTAACTGGTGGAACGGGCTTCATCGGCCGGTACCTGATCGAGCGCCTTCTGAAGCGCGGCGGCACCGTGCACGTGCTCGTGCGCGAGGGCTCCCGGGGCCGGCTCGAGGAACTGATCGACGGATGGGGAGAGACGCCCGGCAAGGTGCAGCCCGTGGTCGGCGACCTGACCCAGCCGAACCTCGGCATCGCCGATGCCGACCTCGATCAGCTCGGCGGCAAGGTCGACCACTTCTACCACCTGGCTGCCGTCTACGACATGGAAGCCGACGACGAGGCCCACCGGATCGCCAACATCGAAGGCACGATGCATGCGGTCGAGGTCGCCAACCGGCTCGAGGTCGGCTGCTTCCACCATGCCAGTTCGATCGCCGCCGCCGGACTGTTCAAGGGAACCTGGCGCGAGGACATGTTCGAAGAGGCCGAAGACCTCGACAAGCACCCGTACTTCCGGACCAAGCACGAGTCCGAACGCATCGTGCGCGACCAGGTCCAGAGGCCGTGGCGCGTATACCGGCCCGGGATCGTGGTCGGCGACTCCCGCACCGGCGAGATGGACAAGGTTGACGGCCCCTACTACTTCTTCAAGGTCATCCAGCGGCTGCGCAGCGTGTTGCCGCCGTGGATGCCGACGATCGGCATCGAAGGCAAGCAGATCAACGTCGTCCCGGTCGACTTCGTCGCCGATGCGATCGACCACATCAGCCACGAGCAAGGCCTCGACGGCAAAGCCTTCCACCTGACCGACCCGAACCCGCTCCGGGCGGGGCAGATCCTCAACATCTTCGCCCGGTCCGCGCATGCGCCGCAGGCCTCGATGCGGCTCGACCCGCAGATGCTCGACGTGATCCCGCCCGCGGTCCGCGGGGGCCTGATGATGCTGCCCCCGGTCAAGCGCATCACCGACACCGTGCTGGACGACCTCGGTATCCCGAGGGACGTGCTGGTCCACATCAACTACCCGACCAAGTTCGACTGCACGAATACGCTCAACGCGCTCGAAGGGACCGGCATCGCCGTGCCCCCGCTCGCGACCTATGCGGACAGGCTGTGGGACTACTGGGAGCGCAACCTCGACCCCGACCTGTTCAAGGACCGCTCGCTCGGTGGGGCGATCGGCGGCAAGGTCGTGATGATCACCGGCGCCTCCTCCGGCATCGGTCGCTCGGCCGCGCTCAAGTGCGGGGAGGCGGGCGCGACCGTCCTGCTGGTCGCCCGCTCTGCCGACAAGCTCGAGGAGACGAAGGCCGAGATCGAGGAAGCCGGCGGCACCGCCGAGATTTTCCAGTGCGACCTCTCCGACATCGAAGACGTCGAGCGCATGGGCAACGCGGCGCTGCTCGCGCACGGTCACGTCGACGTGCTCGTCAACAACGCCGGTCGCTCGATCCGCCGCTCGGTGGCGCTCTCCTACGACCGCTTCCACGACTTCGAGCGCACGATGCAGCTGAACTACTTCGGCTCGCTGAAGCTGATCCTGACCCTGCTCCCGCGGATGCGGGAGCGAAAGAGCGGCCACATCATCAACATCAGCTCGATCGGCGTCCAGACGAACTCGCCGCGGTTCTCGGCATACGTCGCCTCGAAGGCGGCGCTCGACGCCTTCAGCCGCACGATCGCCTCGGAGATCATCGACGACCGCGTGAACATCACGACGATCCACATGCCGCTGGTGAGGACGCCGATGATCGCGCCGACGAAGATGTACGACGCCTTCCCGACGATCAGCCCCGACGAGGCCGCGGAGATGATCACCGACGCGATGATCCGCAAGCCGAAGAAGGTTGCGACGAAGCTCGGCAACTTCGGCGAGGCGCTTTATGCGGTCTCTCCGAAGGCCAGCGACGCGATCCTGAACACCGGCTACAAGCTGTTCCCCGAGTCGAAGGCCGCGAAGGGTGAGAAGCCGGGAGAGGGCGAAGTCGACAAGGCTCCCTCGACCGAAGCGGTCGCCTTCGCGCATCTGCTGCGCGGCGTCCACTGGTAGCAGGCAGAGAGCCCGCGGCAGATGGCTGAGCACGGTCGCCGCCTCAAGCACTGGGGCTGGGGCTACGAGGACCAGCAGAGGCCGCAGGCCGAGGTCGAGCAGGCGGCGACCGGGATCCGGGAGATGCTCGGCTTCGGCGGCGAGGCGGTGGCCGCAGTCCCGCTGGAGCAGGCCTCGATCCGGCCTCCGCGGCTGAAGCCGCCGTCCGGGGACCTGTTCACGGACGACCTTCACCAGCGGGCCGTGCACGGCCTGGGCAAGGCCTACCGCGACGTGGTGCGCGGGCACCGCGGCGAATTCCCCTGCCCACCGGACCTCGTCGCGTTCCCGACCGACGAGGCCGGTGTCGCCGAGGTTCTGGAGCATGCCGCAGACTGGGGCGCGGCGGTGATCCCGTTCGGCGGCGGCACGAGCGTCGTAGGCGGCGTCGAGCCGAGGCTCGAGGACGCGGACCGTCCGACGGTCAGCCTCGATCTCGGCGGACTCGACTCCGTTTTCGAGGTCGACCGCGAATCGCTGGCGGCCCGGATCGGCGCAGGGATGAAGGGCCCGGCGCTCGAGGACCGCCTCCGGGCCGAGGGCCTGACGCTGCGCCACTATCCGCAGTCGTTCGAGTACTCGACTCTAGGCGGCTGGATCGCGACCCGGGCCGGCGGCCACTTCGCGACCGGCGAGACCCACATCGACGACCTGGTCGAGTCGGTGCGCGCGATCACGCCGGCCGGTGAGTGGCAGAGCCGCCGCCTGCCGGGATCGGGCGCGGGCCCGTCGCCCGACCGCATGCTGATCGGCTCCGAAGGGATTCTCGGCGTGATAACCGAAGCCTGGATGAGGGTCAGGCCCCGTCCCGTCTTCAGGGCCAGTGCGACGATCGAGTTCGCCGATTTCGCCCCGGCAGCGGCCGGGGCCGTCCGGGCCATCGCCCAGTCGAGGCTCGGCCCGAGCAACTGCCGCCTGATCGATCCGCTGGAAGCCGCCACGATGGGTGCCGGCGACGGCAGTGCGACGCTGCTGCTGCTCGGCTTCGAGTCGGCCGACGTTCCGGTAGAGCGTCTGCTCGACCAGGCGATCGAGATCGCGGCCGGGCACGGTGGCAATGTTGCCGCGCGCAAGATCTCGCAGCCCGGCGACCCCGGGCGGGAACCCGGCGACGGCGAGCAGAGTTCGGGCGCGGATCTGTGGCGCAACGCATTCCTGATGGCCCCGTACCTGCGCGACACATTCGTCAGCTGCGGAGTGCTCTCCGAGACCTTCGAGAGTGCGGTCACCTGGGACCGCTTCGAGCAGTTCCACTCGGAAGTCAGCGAGGCTACCCGCAGGGCGGTGGCGGAAGTCAGCGGTGCGAGGCCCGAAGGTGAAGGCTCACCGAGGATCAGCTGCCGCCTGACCCACGTCTACCCCGATGGCGCGGCACCGTACTTCACGGTGATCGCCCCGGCCGTGCGCGGAGGAGAGGTCGAGCAATGGGACGAGGTGAAGCAGGCGGCATCGGAGGCGATCATCGCCTCGGGCGGCACGATCACCCACCATCACGCGGTCGGCCGCGACCACCGGCCCTGGTACGACCGCCAGCGCCCGGACGCATTCGCCGCGGCGCTCACGGCGGCCAAGGCGCGGCTCGATCCCTCCGCGATGCTGAACCCCGGAGTCCTGGTCGAACCCCGGACGCAAGCCGCCCGGGGCCCGGCCGGCTGAGCCGCTCCGCCCGAGAGCAGTCGCCGGGTGCGCGAGCACCGTCGAGGAGAACCGAGCGCAGCAATGGCGCCCCACGCTGGAGGCGAGAGTGCCGCAGTCGGCGGCAACATCGGGACCATCGGCCTCCCGCCGCGGTCCCGGGCCGCCCGGACTCGCTAGCCTGCCCCGGCTCCCTTTTGCGCGCGCCTGACCGGTTCCGGGCACGCGGCCCCACCACCAATGGATACGCCCGCCTCCGAACAGACAGCTCCCGATCGCTCGCCGCTGCGGGCCGCGATCAAGACCGCCCGGCCGCACGAGTGGGTCAAGAACGTCCTGGTCTTCGCCGGGCTGCTCTTCTCCGGTCAGGTCGACGACCCGTGGGCCGTCGGGCAGGCCCTGCTCACCTTCGCGGCCTTCTGCGCGATATCGAGCGCCGGATACTTCGTAAACGACCTCAACGACGTCGAGCTCGACCGGGCCCACCCGAAGAAGAGATTCCGCCCGATCGCCGCTGGGCAGCTCTCCATCGGCTCTGCCTGGATCATTTCGGCCGGCCTCGCGGTCGGTGCGCTCGCGGTCGCCTTCGCGGCCGTCAACTGGAGGGTCGGCCTGATGGTCGCCGGCTACGGCGTGATCCAGGTCGCCTACAGCTTCGGCCTCAAGCAGGTCGTGATCATCGACGTGATGACTCTGGCGACGCTTTTCGTGCTCAGGGTCATGGCCGGTGCCGAGGCGGTCGAGACCAGCGCCTCGGAGTGGCTGATCCTCTGCACCGGCATGCTGGCGCTGTTCCTCGGCTTCACCAAGCGCCGGCAGGAGGCCGTTTCCGAGCTTCACGAAGGCACGAGCAGCAGGCCGGTGCTCGAGCACTACTCACTGCCGTTCCTGGACCAGATGGTCGCCATGGTCACCACCGGCACGGTGATCAGCTACGCGATCTACACCGTCTACTCGCCGCTGGTCGGCAGCCGCATGATGCTGACCCTGCCGCCAGTCGTCTACGGCATATTCCGCTACCTGTACCTGATCTACGACCGCTCGGACGACCGCTCGACGGCAGCGATCGTGGCCGAGGACCGCGGCGTGATCATCGCCGGGGCCGTGTTCGCGATCACCGCCTTCCTCATCCTCTACGTATTCAACTGAGGACCGGCCGTTTCCGTCACCCCCGGTCAGGCCGACCCCGAACAACCCGATCGCGATGAGCATCGGCGGTAGCGACGTCTCGCTTCGCAGGAGCCGGGTCGTGGCGACGCTCAGGTGCTCGGGCGCCTTCCGGCGAGAAGAAGCTCGTGCGGGTCGCGGTAGGAACCGCTGAGCCGGACGGGTGCCACGGCGCCCCGACGTTCGACCGTAGCGATTGAGAGAAGCCCCGCATGCCGGGGCTTCTTCACGTTCGCACCTTGTAGCCGGCCCGGCCGCCGAGCGGCGCCGGGCGCTTCTCCTCGGGGGAAGGGGCGGGGTCGGCGCCTGCCTCAACCGGCTCTCGCCGGGCTTCTCGATCTAGCCGGATTCCCGCCTGCGTTCCTATTCGTAGACTTCGAGCTCCGAAGCCAGTTCGGTCCTGCCGTCCCTCGTGAACTGGACGTCGATCGTCTCGTCCTTGCGGTAGGTGCCGAAAATGCCGAGGTACATCGCCAGCCAGCGGGAGATCCCGATCTCCTCCTTGATGATGTCCCGGCTGAAGACGATCTCGTTGCCTTCGATGACGTAGTCCTCTCCGGCGCTCTGGGCGACGCCGTTGACGTAGACGACGATCGGCCCGGACGCCCTGCGAGGCAGTCGCACCCGGCGTCCGGCGGCGTACGATCCCTTCGGGACTCCCTGGCCTGCCGATTCGCTCATCCTGCCAGAGCTTCGCGCATCGATTCCACGACCTGCTTCGGGCTGTCGCCCTCGAGTGGCTTGCGCGCGACGCCGCCGGCGTAGGCGACCAGGCTGTTGTCGCCACGCACGTCTACGCCGGCCGTCGGGGGCGAGAACAGCCCCTTGCCGGAGATCTCTACCCGGGCCTTGACCTGGGTTTCAGGTTCATAGTCGCGGATCGCCTTGACCTTGCTCAGCGGCTCGCGCCCGAGGACCTCGTCGATCGTCCCCCTCGCCTGCTCGAGCGCGGCGTCGAGGTCGTCGTATTTCAGGCGGCGGACGTCGGAACCGTCCCGGATCGTGAGCTTCCAGGCAGCCAAGCCGGACCCGGGTTCAGACCGTAGGCCGGACGGCGGGCCCGTCGTCTATCAGGTCGCTGCCGCTTCTTTCCCCGATCGGGACGTAGTCGGTCTCGCGGGCGCCGGTGTAAATCTGGCGCGGCCGCGAGATCTTCTTCTCGGGATCGTCGGTCATCTCCATCCACTGGGAGATCCAGCCGGCGGTCCGCGGGATCGCGAAGATCACGGTGAACATGTCCGGGGGGATCTTCAGCGCTTCGTAGATGATCCCGGAGAAGAAGTCGACGTTGGGGAACAGCTTCCTCGAAGTGAAGAACTCGTCGTCCAGCGCTCGCTTCTCGAGTTCGGTCGCGATCTCGACCAGCGGGTTGTATTCGGTCGCCTCGAGAACGCCGTCGGCATGCTCCTTGATGACCAGGGCGCGCGGATCGTAGTTCTTGTAGACGCGGTGGCCGAAGCCCATCAGCTTCTCTTCCCGGTTCTTGACCTTTTCGAGGAAGTCGGGGATGTTCTCGACCTTCTCGATGTGGCGCAGCATCTTCAGCACGGCTTCGTTGGCACCGCCGTGGAGCCTTCCGTAGAGGGCGGCGATGCCGGCGGCCACGGCCGAGTAGGGATCGACGTCGGAAGAGCCGACTCCGCGCACGGCGCTGGTCGAGCAGTTCTGCTCGTGGTCGGCGTGGAGGATGAACAGAACATCCAGCGCCCGGGCCAGCCGCGGGTCCGGGTCATATTTCGTCTCGGTCATCTTGAACATCATCGAGAGGAAGTTCTCGGAGTAGGAGAGGTCGTTGTCCGGATAGACGTAAGGAAGACCCATGTTGTGGCGGTAGGAGAAAGCCGCGAGTGTCGGCATCTTGGCGATCAGGCGGATCGTCGCCAGATAGCGCTCGACCCGGTCGTTGATCTTGTTCGCATCCGGGTAGAAGGTCGAAAGGGCACCGGTCGAGGCCAGCAGCATGCCCATCGGATGGGCGTCGTAGCGGAAGCCCGTGAGGAACTTCTTTATGTCCTCGTGGACGAATGTGTGGTGGGTGATGTCGTGCACCCACGACTCGAGCTGCGGGCGGGTCGGCAGCTGGCCGTAGACCAGCAGGTAGGCGACCTCGAGGAACGTCGAATACTCGCACAGCTGCTCGATCGGGATGCCGCGGTGCTCGAGGATGCCCGCCTCGCCGTCGATGTAGGTAACCGCCGAACGGCACGACGCGGTATTGGTGAAAGCCGGGTCGTAGGCCATCATGCCGAAGTCGTCTTCGCGGACCTTGATCTGCCGCAGGTCCATCGCGCGGATCGTGTCGTCCTCGATCGGCAGCTCGTAGCTCGTGCCGGTGCGGTTGTCGGTAACCGTCAGCGAGTCTCTCCTGCCGTTCCCGTCGGCCGATGCGTCGGCAGACCTGACGTCAGCCTCCGTCGCGTCTTCAGTCTTCTCTTCGGCACCCATCCAGCATCTCCCGGGGTCGCTTCGCTCTGCTTCTCATTTTCCGTCCGGGTCAGTATTGCAGTTTGCCGTCAGCAGACTGCTGCTGCGGGGATCAGGCCGGGTTATTGCTGAAATCGGTCATCGAGCGCAGGGCCTGCATTCGCGAGTCGATCTCGTCCCGGCTGAGCCGGGCGACCCTCTCGGTCCCGAACTCCTCGACGTTGAACGAGGCCAGGACGGTCCCGTAGCCCATCGCCCTCCTCAGCGCCAGTTCGTCGATCGGTCCCGACTCACCGTCGAGGTAGCCGAGGAAGCCGCCGGCGAAGCTGTCACCGGCACCGGTCGGGTCGCGCACGTCCTCGAGCGGGAATCCGGGCAGGGCGAAGAAACCGGACGGCGTGAACAGGGCCGCACCGTATTCGCCCTGTTTGGCGATTACCGCCTTCGGGCCCATCTCCATCACTGCCCTGGCTGCCCGGGCGAGGTTCGGCTGCCCGGTCAGCTGCCGGATCTCGGCGTCGTTGATCAGCACGCAGTCGACTTCCGAGATGGCCTGGCACAGGGAGTCCCTGGCCGTCTCGATCCACAGGTTCATCGAGTCGAGCGCGGCGAAACGGGCTCCGTCGCATTGCGCCCTCACCCGGCGCTGGAGTTCGGGCTGGATGTTGGCCAGGAACAGGATGTCGGCCCCCGACGAGGCCTCCGACAGCTTCGGGTCGAAGTCTCCGAACACGTTCAGCTGGGTGTCGTCGGTGTGGGCCATGTTCAGGTCGTATTCGTAGTGGCCCTTCCAGAAGAAGGTTCGGGCACCGTCGACCCTCTCGATGTCTTCGGTGATCACGCCGCGGTCCTCCAGCACGGAAAGCTCGTCTGCGGTGAAGTCGTCGCCGACCGGTCCGACGACGCGAACATCGGTGAAGAAGCTGGCTGCCAGGGAGAAATGCACGGCCGATCCGCCGAGCATCTTCGAGCGCTCTCCGAACGGGGTGGAAACGGCATCGAAAGCGATCGAGCCGACGACTGTCAGCGACAACGGACTGCCTTTCTGTGGGGGACCTGATCACGCTCGCGACGCTCGCGAGAGCAGCCTGCATCCTAGAGCGCGGGACCCGGTCGCCCCGGTCTGCCCGGCTGCCGCACACGCGGCAGAGCCTGCGAAGATGGCACGGTGAGAGCGATCCAGATAAGCGAGTTCGGTGGGCCCGAGGTGCTGGAGACGGTCGAGTTGCCGGATCCGGTCCCGGGTGAGGGCGAATCCCTGGTCACGGTCCGCCGCACCGGGGTCAACTTCGCCGATACGCATGCGTCCCGCAACCAGTACCTCGCCAGACAGGAGCTGCCGTTCGTGCCCGGCGCGGAGCTGGCCGGTGTGGACGAGAGTGGCCGCCGCGTCGCCGCCGTCGTGCCGCGTGGGGCCTACGCGCAGAAGGCCGCCGTGCCGGAATCATCGCTTGTCACCATCCCCGACGCCGTCGACGACGACCAGGCGGCAGCGCTGCTGATCCAGGGACTCACCGCCGACGCCCTGCTGAGGATCTCGGCCAGGATGGAGCCCGGGGAGAGCGTCGTCGTCAACGCAGCCGCCGGCGGCACCGGCAGCCTCGCCGTCCAGATCGCCCGCTCGATGGGGGCGGGCCGGATAATCGGTCTGGCCTCCAGCGAAGAGAAGCGCGAAGTCGTGCTGGGGCTCGGAGCCGACGTGGCCCTCGACTCCAGGAGCCCGGATCTCGGCCGGGACCTGGTCGAAGCCAACGGAGGCAGCATGGTCGACGTCGTGCTGGAGATGGCGGGCGGCGAGGCCTTCGATCAGTGTCTCGGGGCGCTCGCGCCGTTCGGCAGGCTGGTCACGTTCGGCATCGCCTCCGCCGAACAGAACACGGTGAAGACAGGCTCGCTGATGAGGAACAGCCGCGCTGTGATCGGGTTCTGGATCAACCACCTGATGGCCCGTCCCGACCTTGCGCGCGAGTCGGTCGAACGCGTCCTCGGCGCCGCGGCGAGCGGCGATCTGAGGACCGTTATCGGCGGCATCTACCCGCTCGATCAGGCGGCCGAGGTCCATCGAATGATGGCCGCGCGGCGTACGATCGGAAAAATACTGTTGGATCCCTCCCGGTGACTGATACAGCTACAACCTTCAAAGACCTCGGGCTCGCCCCGGAAATCCAGCAGGCGATCGACGAACTCGGCTTCGAGGAGCCGAGCCCGATCCAGGCCGAGGGCATCCCTCCGCTGCTCGCGGGCCACGACGTGATCGGCCAGGCGCAGACCGGCACCGGCAAGACGCTGGCCTTCGGGATCCCGATGCTCCAGTACCTCGACCCGGCCAACGACGAGGTCCAGGCGGTCGTGCTCACGCCGACCCGCGAGCTCTGCATCCAGGTGACCCAGGCGCTGCGGACCTATGCCGAGCACCTCCCGATCGAGATCGTCGCCGTCTTCGGCGGCGCCCCGATCAAGAGCCAGCAGGCTCAGCTGCGATCGGGCGCGCACGTCGTCGTCGCAACGGTGGGCCGGATGAAGGACCTGATCTCCCGACGGTCGCTCGTGCTGACAGCGGCCCGCTTCATCGTGCTCGACGAAGCCGACGAGATGCTCGACCTCGGATTCCTCGAGGACGTCGAGAAGATCCTGCGCATGTGTCCGAGCGGTCGCCAGACGGCCCTGTTCTCGGCGACCATGCCGCCGCCGATCAAGCGGCTGGCCGAGGGCTACATGTACGACCCGGTGACGGTCAAGATCACCCCGAAGAAGCTGACCGTGGATGCGATCCAGCAGGCTTACGTCGAAGTCCCTTCACGCGGCAAGACCGACAAGCTGATCGAGATCCTCAAGGAGGAGGACCCGGAGCAGGCAATCCTGTTCTGCCGGACCAAGATCGGAGCCTCGAGGCTCGAGCGGGACCTGAAGAACCGCGGACTCGACGTCAAGGCGCTCCACGGCGACCTGAGCCAGGGTGCGCGTGACGGTGTGATGATCGCCTTCAAGGGCCACAGGGTGAAGCTGCTGGTGGCGACCGACATCGCAGCCCGGGGGCTCGACATCGAGCACGTCACCCACATCATCAACTACGACCTGCCGAATTCCTCGGAAACCTACGTCCACCGCATCGGCCGCACCGGCCGCGCCGGCCGCACGGGGCGGGCGATCACCTTCGTCACCCCGGAACAGCGAAAGGACCTCCTCCAGATCGAGCGTGACGCGAGCACGACGATCACGGCCTGGGAATCGCCCGAGGAGCGGATCGAGCATGCGCCGCCGCCGCGCCGCCGCCGCCGCAGCGGTCACGACCCGGCCCCGCTCGACGACGGAGACGAATCACCCGGGTCCGCGGCAGAACCCGAATCCGCGGCCGAACCTGAGTCCGGGACGGCCGAGGAGACCGAGCCCGCACCGGTGACCGAGGCCAATGGCGGCAAACCCGCCGCACAAAGTGACGAGGTTCCCGAGCCGGCCGACGGCATCGCGAAGCTGTTCGTGAACCGCGGCAGCCGCAGCGGGATCAGCGAGGACGACCTGCGCTGGGCGCTGCGCGAGGGGGCCGTGCTCAGCGAAGACAAGATCTCCTCGGTGCGCGTGCTCGACCGTTTCTCCTTCGTCGAAATCGACGCCGACCAGGCCGAGCGCACGGTCGAATTCCTCGACGGCTCGAAGCTCAAGGGCTCCGAGATCAGGGTCGAGGTCGCGCGCCGGTAACTGCGTCGATCCGGGCCAGCAACTCGCCGAAGTCGATCGGCTTCGTCACGTGGCCGTCGGCGAGGCCCCACCCGTCCGATTCGTCGAGGTCGTGAAGGGCCGTGACCAGCAGCACCGGCATCAGGGGCCGCTCGGCCTTGATACTGCGCAGGATCCCCGCACCGTCGGCGCCGGGCATCATCGCGTCGAGCAGGACGACATCGGGCGCGTCGCCGTCGTTGCGCGTGGCGAGCGTCGCGAGCGCGTCCGGGCCGTCGCGTGCCTCGATCACTTCATGGCCGGCCAGCTCGAGGCGCCTTTTCAGCAGAAGCCGGATCGAGGCCGAGTCCTCGGCCACCAGCACGCGGCTCACGCCGGTCCCGGGGCGATGCGGGTCAGTGCCCGCTCGCGGTCGAGCGGCAGCCACACCGCGAACCGGCAGCCGTCCGGGGACGACTCGACCGAGATCCTGCCCCGGTGCAGTTCGGTCAGCCGTTTGGTGACGGTCAGGCCGATTCCGGATCCGGTCATCTCGCCGAAGTCGATCGTGCCGGCGTGCTTGAAGCTCGAGAAGGCGGCCTCCGGCGGATCGAAGGGCAGCCCCGGACCGTCGTCGCTGACTTCGATCTGCAGGCCGCCGTCCTCGACCCGGGCGCTCACCTCGATTGCGGTCTCCGCGGGACAGTGGATGTGGGCGTTGTGGACCAGGTTCTCGATCACCTGCCGCAGCCTGTGGCGGTCGGCCTCGATCGCCGGCAGGCCGGGCAGGAGGTCGACCTCGATCGTCTGCCCCCGCTCGGCGCATCGCTCACCTACTGCCGCGACGACTTCGCGAATCGTCTCTTCCACCCTCACCGGCGCGATTTCGAGCCGTAGCTCGCCGAAGCTGTTGCTGGTCAGGTCGAGGATGTCGTTCACGAGCTGCTCGAGGTAGTAGGCGTTCTGACGGATGACGGCGGCCGCCTCGACCTGTTGCGGGCTCATGTTCCCGGTGTCCATGTCGAGAAGCTCGGCGAAGCCGATCAGCGCGGTCAGCGGCGAGCGCAGCTCGTGGGCGGCGGCCATGGCGAAAGTGGCCCGCCTCTGAACCATCTCGTCCGTGATCGCCGGATCCCACGCCATCAGGATCAGGTCACCGCCTGGCAGCTCGTGGTCTGCAACCAGCCACTCGAGCAGGGGAAGGTCCGGCCCGGCGCGAAACATCACCTTTTCGCCTCGAAGCAGCAGCCGGTCGATCTTCTCGGGATTCGCAGCCGGCTGGAGTGCTTCGAGCAGGCTCGCGCCGGGTACGACCATCGGCGCGAGTTCGGCGGTCGACCGGTTGCACCAGACGACCTCAAACTGCTTCGTCATCGAGATCAGCGCGCTCGGCAGATTGTCGAGGATCTCCTCCAGGTATCCCGTCGTGACTCCCATGACGGGCCACGATACCGGCGCGCTGTGAACCCGCATAAGCTGCGGGGCGATGAATGCCGAAAGCGACGGGATCGCACGCGGTCCCCTCGAGCAGTGGTTCGAGCAGAGGGTTCCCACGCTGGAGCCGCCGCTCGACTACGAGAAGATCCACGGCGGACTCTCCAATCTGACCTTCCTGGTGACCGACCAGGCCGGCAAGCGGTGGGTGCTGCGGCGACCGCCGCTCGGAGACCGGCTGGGGTCGGCCCACGACATGGGCCGCGAGGTCCGCGTGGTCACCGCGCTCGACAGCACCCCGGTCCCGGTCCCGCCGGTTGTCGGCTACTGCGATGACGACTCGGTCACCGGCGCCCCGTTCTACGTCATGGATTTCGTTGAGGGTCCGGTGCTCAGGGCACCCGAGCAGGCGGCGCTGTTCCCGGCACCCGGGCAGCGCCGGCGCATCGGCGAGGCGCTGGTCGAGACGATGGCCGAGATCCACGCCCTGGATCCGGAGCAGATCGGACTCGGCGACCTCGGTCGCCACGACGGATACGTATCGCGCCAGCTGCGGCGGTGGTCGGGGCAGTGGGAGAAGTCGAAGACACGCGAGCTGCCGCTGCTCGACGACGTGCACCGGCGCCTGCTCGACTCGATTCCCGAACAGAACGAGACCACGATCGTGCACGGCGACTACCGGCTCGACAACGTGATCTACAGCCCGCTGGGCGAGGTCGCCGCGGTCGTCGACTGGGAGCTATGCACGCTCGGAGACCCGCTGGCCGACCTCGGTCTGCTCATGGTGTACTGGGTCGAGCCGGACGACGAAGTCACACCGCTGTTGCGCCCGGCCACTGTCGAGCCCGGTTTCCCGGACCGGGGGCACCTGGTCGACCACTACCGGAAGGTCTCCGGACGGGACGTCTCCGAGCTCGACTACTTCGTCGCACTCGGCTACTGGAAGCTCGCCGTGATCATCGAGGGCGTGCTGGCCCGGTTCCGCAGCGGCGGCTACGGCGAAGACGCCCGCGAAGCCGGACAGGAGTTCGCGGCCGCGGTCGAGACGCTCGCCGGAGCGGCATCCGCGGCGATCAGCCGCCTCGACTGACTCAGCCTGCTGCGGCTTCGCGCTTCTTCAGCTGGCGGCCCGTCTCGCGGCGGGCGATCACCATCTTGTGGACCTCGTCCGGACCGTCGGCCAGCCGCAGCATCCGGCTGAAGCGCCACATCATCGCCAGCGGTGTGTCGTCGGATACCCCGAGCCCGCCGTGAACCTGGATCGAACGGTCGAGCACGTCCATCACGACGTTCGCCGCGACCACCTTGATCATCGAGATCTCCTGGCGGGCTGCGCGCTTGCCGACCGTGTCCATCTTCCAGGCGGCGTTCATGGTCAGCAGCCGGGCCTGGTCGATCTCCATCCGCGACAGCGCGATGAAGTCCTGGACGAACTGCTTCTCGGCCAATGGCCCACCGAAGGCCTCCCGGTCGGCGGCCCGCAGGCACATCATTTCCAGGGCCCGCTCGGCCGTGCCGATCGCCCTCATGCAGTGGTGGATGCGACCGGGTCCGAGCCGGTCCTGGGCGATCAGGAATCCCGCCCCGCGCGCACCGAGCAGGTTCTCCTTCGGTACGCGGCAGTCCTCGAACAGTACTTCCCAGTGGCCGGGTCCGGCCGAATGTCCCATCACGGAGATCGGCCTCACCGGCTTCAGGCCGGGGGCGTCGGTCGGTACGCAGATCATCGAGGCGCGCGCGTAGGGATTGCCCTCCGCCTCGGTGATGACCATGGCGATCGAAAGGTCGGCCCCGTTGAGTCCGCTCGAATACCACTTGCGCCCGTTGATCACCCATTCGTCGCCGTCGAGCTCGGCCGATGCGGCGAGGCCGGTCGGATCCGAGCCGGAAGTCTCCGGCTCGGTCATCGAGAAGCAGCTCCGGATCTCGCCCTCGAGCAGCGGGTCGAGCCAGCGCGACTGCTGCGCGTCGCTTCCGTGTTCGGCCAGGATCTCCATGTTCCCGGTGTCCGGCGCGCCACAGTTGAAGGCCATCGGCGCGACCGCCGGGCTGCGGCCCATCTCCTCGCACAGTGCCGCGTACTGCCAGTTGTTGAGCCCGGCCCCGTATTCGTCGCCGGGCATGAACAGGTTCCAGAGCCCCTCGTCCCGGGCTCTGGCGCGGATTTCCACCAGCGCCTCCGGATACGGCACGCCAGGGCCGACTTCGCGGTCGAGCGCCTCATGCAGTTCCTCCTCGCGGGGGAAGATGTGTTCGTCCATGAACGCCCTGACGCGTTCACGAAGCTCCTCTATCTCGTCGCCTAGCTCGAAGTCCATGGACGGCAGGCTATCGCCGCGGGCGGTAGCGGGCGAACAGCTCGCCTTCGTGCTCGAGCAGCTCCTCCAGCCGCTTGAGGATGGGTTCGACCAGCGCACCTTCGAGGATGCGTGGCGAGGGCTCCCCGCCGATCAGCTCCGGCGAGGTCGTGAGGAACAGGTCGTCGACCGCGCCCGCGGCCTCGAGCTGGCCGAACAGGCGCGGCCCGCCTTCGCAGAGCACCGCCCGGACCCCGCATTCGCGCGCCAGGTGCTCGAGCACCGCGGTCACCGATATCGGGCCGTCCACCCGCTCGACCAGCATCTCGGTGGCCGTCTCCGGTACCGGCCGGTCGCTGCTCGTGAAGATCAGCACCCTCCCCTCCCCGCAGGTGAAGAGCGACGCGTCGAAGGGCAGCTCCAGCGTGCCGCTGACGATCACGGCCAGAGGGTCAGCCGCGAGGCCGTTTTCCTGTCGCCGGGCCCGGGCCTCCGGGTCTCTGACGATGCGCCCGTACCGCTCCGCCCTCATCGTCCCGGCACCGACCATGACCGCATCGAAGCGGTGGCGGAGCTTCAGCAGGAATTCCGAGTCGACTTCGCTGCCGAGATCCTTCGAGCGGCCCCGGATGCTGGCCCGCCCGTCGAGCGTCGTGATCATGTTCGCCGCGACGAAGGGGCGGTCGGCGCGGGCTTGCTCGAACGGCCGATAATCGGCGAGCAGCTCGTCGACCGTCGTCTCTCCGGGCTCGGGCAGCAGGCGGCGCATGGCGGTCAAACTATCCAACCGGCTCTTTTCGACCCATCGGGACCCGCCATGCGGGCTCGGTCAGGAGTAGTCGTTCCAGCCGTCGAAGCTGCGCCCGGCGAATGCCTCGAGGCCGGCCACGTCGTCACGGAAGCGGTCCTTCAGCGTCGCCATCAGGTCATCGGGGATGTCGGGCTTCGGTGCCGGTGGCTTGTCGGGGCTGTGGACGACCTTCTCGACCATCCAGCGCATCGACTCGGGAAGCCGGTCGAAGTTGCGGTCGAGCGAGCGGAAGCCGGGCAGCTTGATCAGCTTCTCCATGAACTGGTACTTGCCTTCCTGCTTGGCGGCCGACTTCTCCCACTCGCGGTCGAACTGCTCCGACGTGAAGTCGGGGTCGACCTCGAGGAAGGTGAATGCCTTCCTCATCGTGCCCTCGCGGTCGCTGCCCAGTTCCTCCTGGGTGATGATCTCGATCTGCCCGCGGTCGAACCTCTCCAGGTAGGGCTGGAGCTGCATCCAGTACATCGAGCGGTGGATGTAGGAGGTGTCGGGAAGGTTCAGCGTCTCCACGAACTCCCGTGTCTCGTAGCCGGCGCCGGTCGCGTGGACCCAGTGCGAGAGGATGCGCTTGATCGGGTCCCGCACCATATAAACGAGCTTCGCGTCGGGGCAGTACTCGTGTATGCGCTCCGCGACCCCGTTGAACCTCGGCCTGTTCGTATAGTGCGGCGAGGACTCGCCGTTGACCTTGAACCGGTTGTCGAAGCGCCCCCGGTACCAGTCGAGCCCGAGGTCCCAGTTCTGCTCGGCGGCGAAGAAGTTGAGCTCCTTCGGCTTCGACATGTGGATCTCCGGATGCAGCCCGAGGTAGTGGTGGATCGACGTCGTCCCGCACTTGAGGCCGCCGATGATGATGAAGTTCGGCAGCGTGTCGTGGCGCCCCTTGCGGCGCGGCAGACGGCGGTTACGGTCGCCGGTGAAGCGCTCCCGGGCCCGCGAGCACATGGCGTCATCGGCCGGGTCGTAGGAGGCGGTCAGGTCTTCTGGTTCTGTCTTGGCGGTCTCGGACACAGCGGGGTAGTGTAGAGGCCATGGCCAGAACTCTGTCCTCGGCGTGGAACCGCAGGCCTTCGGTCTGCTTCGTCGGCGGGGAACACCGGGTTACCAGCCCGGCTCGTCCCTTTCTCCTCGCATCCCATCGGCCTTCGGCCCCTCACCTTCGGGACGTTTTGACCATGGCCTCCAGCCAGACGTGAGCGGACTGATCGGCAGGCTGAGAGCGGAGGTGGACGGCCACGCCGGCATGCCGTGGCGGGGACCCGGTCCGGGGCGCCCCGATCTGCCGCTACCCCCGGGGCCGATGCCGCTGGTCAGCAGGGCGACGCTGCGAAAGCGCTGGCGCTACGTGGGCTACTACGGCGACGAAGTCATGTTGTGTGCCGCACGGGCGGAGATCGGTCCGTTCCGGAGCACGTTCTGGTCGCTTTGGGATCGCGGGCAGGGCAGGTTGCTCGGCCATACGAGCATGCTTCCCGGTTCGCCCGAATTGACGATCGCGGGCGACCGGCTCGAGATCGACGCGGGGTCTGGCGGACCGGACCCGGTGCGGGTCTCCCTGCGTCTCGGCGAAAGCCGGACCGTCGAGAGCGTCTGCCCGAGCGGTCGCGGCTGGGGCTGGACGCGCAAGCGCGCGGGCGTGCCGGTGGCCGGCACGATCGAGGCCGGAGGCCGGCACTGGACAGTGGACGGGACGGGCGTGGACGACGAGTCGGCGGGCTACCACGCGCGCCACACGCGCTGGAGCTGGAGTGCCGGGGTCGGAAGGACCGATGACGGTCGCGACGTCGCCTGGAACCTGACCGCGGGTATCAATGACCCGATCACCGGCAGCGAGCGTGCGGTCTGGGTCGACGGCAAGCCGTTCGAGCCGGAGCCGGTCGTCTTCACCGGGCTCGACACGGTGGCCTTCCTCGGAGGCGAGCGCCTGGACTTCCACTTCGTGGAAGGTGCCGAGCGCCGTCGCCACGACAACTTCGCGCTGATCCGCTCCGATTACGTCCACCGCTTCGGCACCTTCACGGGCAGCCTCCCGGGACCGTACGGGGCGAGAGGCGACGGTCCGGGCGCCATCGACCTGGCCGAGGCCGCCGGCGTGATGGAAGAGCACATCGCCGTCTGGTAGCCGAGCGCCGGCGGGCCGCGAGTTCATCACCGGCCGCCATCGCGCCGGGGATCACACACGGGCGATCCTCACGCCGGCTGACAGCGCGGGGGCGATCCTCACGGCGGCTGACAGCGCGGGGGCGATCCTTACGGTGGCTGACAGCGCGGGGCGATCCTTACGGTGGCTGAAAGCGCGGGGGCGATCCTTACGGTGGTGGCCGTAACAATCGCCCCCGCGGGCTCATGGCGCCGCGGAGGCCCTGGCGCCGGGGTCATCGCGCGGGGTGGCGGGCGAAGCGCGGGGTGGCGGGCGAAGCGCGGGTGCGGGCGAAGCGCGGCGTGGCCTGCTGGGGCCGGGGGTGGTCAGCGGGCGCGGGGGCCGTGGACGGAGCCGACGCGCCACTGCCACGGGGGCTGCTCCGAAACGGGGAAGAGAACGTGGTTCCTGCCGTCCAGGGTCTCCAGGGGCACGAGCATCGGCGTGTCCTTGAGCAGCACCCTGGTCCCGGAGGCGGACTCGATCTCGGCCGCTCCGACCGTGCGTCGCAGGGCCTCCCAGCCGATCGTCGGCCGGTACAGCCACCAGGTGAGTTCGACGCCGCCGCCCGAGGCCCGGCGGTCGTCGACTTCGGTGAAGGCGGTGATCCGCCGGTTCGACGTGGTCAGGCGCAGCCCCTCGCCGCCCGCGCGGGGGACGGCACAGCCGGCCTGCCGGCAGTAGCGGAAGTCGACCGGGACGAGGCCCGGTCCGCCCGGTCGCGCGAGGGACGACGGCGTCGGGGCAAGGTGCCTCAGGACGCGCGCGATCGGCCAGCCGTAGGCCTCGACCGCCGGGTGATGGCGGCAGGCCCCGGGTGCCCGCGGGCCGCAGGCGATCCGGTCGGCGATCCGGCCGCCAAGCTCGCGCCCCGGCCCCTCCTGACCTGGCAGCTGCGCGAAGGCGATCGCCAGCGTGATCCCGGCCACCAGCAGCAGGACCAGACCTGTCTGCTCTACCGTCACCGAAGCGCGGTCCGACGCGCGTCCTTCGCCACTGCAGCGGTGCTGGCCGAATCCGTTCATGTTCCGAAGCTAGGTCCGGGCGGCGCAACGGTTGCTCGCCCGTGGTCAGCGAACAGCTACATTTCATT
Organism: uncultured Solirubrobacterales bacterium; assembly: GCA_963701635.1. GTDB lineage: Bacteria > Actinomycetota > Thermoleophilia > Solirubrobacterales > 70-9 > 67-14. Next base: position 69,988 of record CAVPAU010000001.1, on the reverse strand, counting down.
CATGGAAGGTTCACCTTTCGACATGTTCGGAGACCCCGAAGAGCTGCGTGCGCGGATGCAGGAGATGGCCGAGCAGATGCAGTCTTCGCAGCAGGTCGCGTGGGCCGACAACGCGATCCGGCTCGCGGTCGAGATGACGGTCGCGTCGATAAACCGGCTCGAGCTCAGCGGCGGCACCGACGAGCAGGCGATCCAGGTCCGGGACGCGATCCGGATCGTCTTCCCCGAGGCCGTCACCCTGGTGCGCGAAGCCCGCCAGGGCCTGCGCTGACCGAGCTTCGCCCAGAGCTCCATTCGAATTCGGTCGGGCAGGGTCCGGCGCTGCTGCTCATTCACGGCACCGGGACTTCTTCGTCCTGGTTCGGGCCGGCGCTGCCAGAGCTCAGCGAAGCCTGGCAGGTGATCACCTTCGACCGGCCGGGCTGGGGTCGCTCGGCGCCGCCGGTCGACTACAGGAGGACCTCGATCGCCGAGCAGGCGATAGCCACGGCGGCGGTCCTGCGAGAGCATGCGGTCGAAGCGGCCTGGGTCCTGGGAGTCGGATTCGGGGCCGTGGTCGCACTCGAGCTGTCCCTCGCCGAGCCGGAGATGGTCGAGAGCGCCGTCCTGCTCGAGCCCCCGATCCTCGATACACAGACCGCCGCGACGGAAGGCATGTCGGTGGACGTGGCGGCGATCCGTGACGCCGCCGCCGAAGGCGGCGAGGCGGCGGTCTGGAAAGTGTTCGTCTCCGGCGGCCTGCCAACACTCGGCGCCGGTGCAGAGCGGCTCGGGACCGGCGCGGATCCCGGACCGCGGGCCGCGCATACGCTGCTCGTCGAGTTGCCGGCCGTCCCGGCGTGGCCACTGGACCCGGTCCGGGTCGGCGGGCTCGAAGCTCCGGTCACGATCGCGAACCTGCCGTCGTCGCCGGCTCTGCTGGTCGAGGCGGCCGACGCACTCGCCCGGCGGATCCCGGGGTCCGAAAGGGTCGCTGCCGAACGCGACGGACCCGAAGGAATCGTCGGTCTGCTCAGAGGACCTTGAGCCGGATCCTGTAGACGCCGCCGCGCCCGAAGAGACCGGCCAGCAGCTCGATCGGGACCGCGAAGAGCATCGAGGGGAGCGCCACCGTCACGGTGATGAACACGTCGAGCCGACGCCTCCAGGCCTTCCGCGCGGGGGTCGCCAGCGCGCGACCGGACCGGCCGAGGGCGAGGTTGTGGCCGAAAGTGAACATGTTGATCCCGCTCTGCCACATCAGGAAGATCCCGGCGCCCGGCATCCAGGTCGCGCCCTCGACCACCTGGTCACGGGCTGCGACCAGCCGCCGGACCGATTCCGGGGTGAACCGGTATGCCCGGTCGGTACCGATCCCGCTCCATGCCCCGCCGGTCAACCTCGCCTGGAACGAGGCCCTGTTCTCGTAAACGACCTCCCCTGCGGCGGTCGCACCGCGGTCGAGGTCGGCGAGCGCATCGGCCGTGGTCCCGGTCCGGCTCAGCACCCCCAGTCCGCAGGCCTCGCAGCGATGGGCCAGGCCGGTTTCAACAGGGAGCTCGATCCAGGCGAAGAGCGGTTCGCCACAGACCGGGCAGGGCGGATTGTCGGGGCCGGACCCGGCTTCCAGTGGGACGGTGGGCAGGTCGGGGCGCAAGGTGGCTGTAGCGTATCCACGTAATGGAGAACGATGACTCACAGTCCGGTGGACGTCTCGAAACGTTGATCTCGGCTGCTGCGCCACTGTTCGACCTCGTGCTCGCCGTCGGGGAGCGTGTGTCGAAGCTGCTCGAGCCCGAGGACTACGAGTACTACCCGGTCCGCGACGAGGACCCGCAGGAGTCCGAAGGCCCGTCCCGCTCCAAACGGTAGGCTTGCCCGGACCTTCTCCGCCGCAGTCACCGCGCAGCCGAACCTCGCCGATGAACAGCAAAGAACAATTCCTCGAACGTGAGCGTCGCTGGGCGCTCATCGCCGGCATCGCCTCGGTTGCCGGTGTCGCCCTGATCCTCGCCTCGTTCGGCGCCTCGGCCTCCGGCGTGCGCACCGTCGCCGGCGTGGCCGACCGGCTGGTCGAGGTCGATTCGGACCGCAGCTCGCTGATCATTGCCAGCATCGTCCAGTGCATCGGCTGGTTCCTGCTCGCCGCACCGCTCGTCTACCTGTTCAAGGCCGCCTCGGCCCGCGCCCCGCAGGTTCGCCGGGGTCTGATCGGTGTGGTGATCGTGGCGCCGATCTTCCTCGGTCTGGGCAGCCTGCTCAGCGCCGCGTCGGTGCTCGATGCAGCGACGGAGTTCAAGAACACGCCCACCTCCGAGATCCAGTCCTGCGTCGCCGAGAAACAGGACGAACAGGAGTCGGGCGACGCGACCGGCGACGAAGAGCCGGCGACGACCGAGGACCTGGTCGAGGAATGCCGCGACGACATCGCCCGCGATGACCGCACCGCCTCTTCGGTCTCGGGGATCGAGACGGGCCTCGGCCTGGCCGGCCTGCTCGGTTTCACGATAGCTGTCGTCTACTGCGCGCTGTGGGGCATGAGGACGGGCCTGCTGACCCGGTTCTGGGGCTCGCTGGGCATGGCTCTCGGCGCGGTCTTCGTCTTCTTCACGCTGTTCACGCTGGTCTGGTTCATCTACCTCGGGCTGCTCTTCGCCGGATGGGTACCGGGCGGAAGGCCGCCGGCCTGGGCGTCGGGGGAGGCGATGCCGTGGCCGAAGGGCGGCCGGCGCGGTGACCCCGGCGACGACGTTGACGGTGGATCGGGACCCGACGGCCCCGGGGGCCCCGATGAAGACGGCCCTGGCGGCGCGGTGCTCGAGGGCTACGGCGAGCCGGTGGAGGACAGAACCGACCTCGAGCCGCAATCCGCGCCCGAACCCTCCGATGCTCCGCAGATCGAGCGGCGCAAGCGCAAGAAGAGGAGCAGCTGAGGCAAGGTCATGGCCGAGCCGGCTCTGACCGTTGCCGAATTCATCGAGCTCCCCGTCGTTAAGGCCGCCCTGCCGCAGCTGGTCGCGGGCAGCGAAGGGCTGGGACGCGAAGTGCGATGGGTCCACAGTCTCGACGTACCCGACGTCTCCAACCTGCTGCGAGGCGGCGAGATGATCCTCACGACCGGTGTCTCGGTCGGCTCCGATGCGGCTGCCCAGCGGCGCTTCGTCCGCGACCTGGTGGCCGAAGGCGCGGTCGGGGTCGCAGTCGAGCTCGGCTTCGCCTGGCACCGCGAACTGCCGAAGCCGCTGATCGACGAGGCCGAGAAGCGCGGCCTGCCGATGCTTGCGCTGCGGCGTGGCGTGCGCTTCGTCGAGGTGTCCCAGACCGTCAACGGCTCGCTGCTCAACAGTGGCTACGCACTCGCGCGGCGCGGTGAGGAACTGCATCGCAACCTCGACCGGATCGTGCTCGAGGGTGCCGGCGCCGAAGCGGTGCTGGCCGAGGTCTCGAGGCAGATCTCCAACCCGGTCGTGCTCGAAGACGCCCGCGGGGAACTGGTCGCCTTCAGTTCTTCGACCGAATCCGAATCTTCAGTGATCGACTCTTGGTCTGGCCTGAAGTGGTCCGACCGCGACGCGACCGAGGCCGAGGGAGCAGTGGCGATGCCGGTGACCGTGAGGAGGAGGACATGGGGCCGGGTGATCGCCATCCAGGCCGGCAGCGAATTCGACCGCTTCACGCCGATCGCGATGGAAAGGGCCGCGGTGGCGGTCGGTCTCGGCCTGATGAGGGGAGGGGAGGAAGACGAGCTCCGGGCCCGGGCCCGCGGCAACCTGATGTTCGAACTTGCCGGCGGCCTGATCGACGCCCAGACCGCCATCCGGCGTGCCGCGACCCTGGGCTTCCCGCGCCGTCACGGCGAACTGGTCCCCGTCGCCGCGGTATGGAGGCCCGGCGCGGACGAGACCGAAGACGGGTTCGAGCAGGCCTGGGCCCGGCTTATCGCACCGGTCCGCTCTGCGCTTTCGGAGCCCGACCGCCCCGCCCTGGTCGGCTCGCGCGGCAACTGCATGCTCGGCGTGCTCGACCGCGGCTCGAAGGGCTCCGAACCGGACGACGTCGCTTCCCGCCAGCGGTTGGCAAGGCGCTTCGCCGCGGCGCTGCTCCGGCACGAGGTCGACCCGGACAGCATCGCGCTGGCCATCGGCGCCGCCGCCGGCGGCTGGTCCGAGATGCCCGAGGCGCTGGTCCGCGCCCGGCTCGCGGCCGAAGCGGGGGCCGTCGGCCCGGTTCGCGCCTGGCATGACGCCAGCCGGACCGAGATCGGCCAGCTGCTGCTCTCGATGCGCGGCACACCCGAACTGGTCGAGTTCAGCCACGAGCGGCTCGGCCCGCTGCTCGACCTCGGCGGCGAGCGCGGCCGCGACCTGCTCGAGACGCTCGAGGTGTATCTCCATTGCGGCGGCCGCAAGACCGAGACAGCCGGGCGGCTCGAGATCGAGCGGCAGTCGCTGTACCACCGCCTGGCACGGATCGAGGAGGTCCTCGACGTCGACCTCAAGGACGGCGACACGGCGCTCGCCCTCCACCTGGCTGTGATGATCAGGCGGCTGCTTTCCGGGTGACGGCCCAGAGTAGTGCCCCGACCGCCAGCAGCACGGCGGCGCGTCCGAACGTCTCGGCGTCCTTCGTCGTCATCAGGGCCAGCGAGACGGCGGCCCCGACGACCGGCATTGCGGTCGGTGAAGTGAAGTGCCGGAACGGCACGCTCTCCCGGCGCAGGACGAGGACGGAGACGTTGACCGCCGCGAAGACGATCAGCAGGAGCAGCACCGTGGTGTCGGCGAGCTCGCCGACGTCTCCGGTCGACAGCAGCAGGCAGGCGACGGTCGCCGTGAACGCGATCGCGACCCATGGCGTCCGCCGGCCCGGCAGGACCGCCGCGAAGGCCGGCGGCAGCACGCCTTCGCCGGCCATGCCGTAGAGCAGCCTCGAAGCCATGATCAGGTTGATCAGCGCCCCGTTGGCGAGCGCGAACAGGGCGATCGCCGAGAAGACGCGGTCGGGCACGGCCAGCGGCCCGACCGAGGTCACCTCGAGCAGCGGCCCGTCCGAGGAGGCGAGGACCCCGGTCGGCACGACCATCGAGGCGATCGCCGTCACCGCGAGGTAGATCACGCCGGCGGTCAGCAGCCCGCCGAACAGTGCCCACGGGAAGTCGATCCTGGGCCTGCGGGTCTCCTCGGCGAGGTTGACCGAATCCTCGAAACCGAGCAGGGCGAAGAAGGCGAGACCGGCACCACTCATCAGGGCGAGCACCACGCTGCTGCCCTCTTTGAACTCGAGGGCCCGGGCCGGTTCTCCGAGGCCGTCCCCGAGTGCCGCCGCGCCGATCGCGATCACGAGGACCAGCCCCGCGACCTCGATCGAGGTCAGCGCGAAGTTGAAGCGCATGCTCTCCCGTATGCCGCGCAGGTTGATCATCGAGATCAGCGCGATGAAGGCGACGCCGACCGCGACCACCGGCAGGCTGACGAATGCCGAGAGGTAGTCGCCGCCGAATGCGCGGGCGATGGTCGCGGCCGAGGCCAGGCCCGAGGCGACGACGGCGAAGGCGACCATGAACGTGATGAACGGGCGGCCGAAGGCGCGGTTCACGTAGAGCGCCGCACCGGCCGCCTTCGGATACTTCGTGACCAGCTCCGCGTAGGCGAATGCGGTGAAGACGGCCAGGCCGAGGGCCAGCAGGAAAGCCGCCCAGATTGCCCCGCCGACCTCGGCGCCGACCTCTCCGACCAGCGCGTAGATGCCCGCCCCGAGTACGTCTCCGATCACGAAGAACGTGAGCATGCGACGCGATATGACGCGCCTGAGCGGGCCCTCCCCGGGCTCGTCGGAGACGGCCCGGATTTCCCCGGCGGGGGTCAACCGTTGCCGGAGTCGGTCACCTGGGCGGAGAGCTTTTCGACCACCGAAGGATCACGAAGCGTGCTCACGTCGCCGAGCGGCTTGCCGTCGGCGATGTCCCTGAGCAGCCGTCTCATGATCTTGCCCGAGCGCGTCTTGGGCAGGTCGTCGGCGTAGTAGACGCTCTTCGGCCGGGCCAGCTTGCCGATCTTCTCGGCCACGTGCTCGCGCAGCTCCGTGGTGAAGGCCTCCCCGGCCTCGACCCCGTCCTGCGGCGTCACGAAGGCGACTATCGCCTGGCCGGTCGCGTCGTCGGGTATCCCGATCACGGCGGCCTCGGCCACGCCGTCGCTCGATACGAGCGCCGACTCCACCTCCATCGTCGAGAGCCGGTGGCCGGAGACGTTGATCACGTCGTCGATCCGGCCGACGATCCAGACGAAACCGTCCTCGTCGATCCGGGCGGCGTCGCCGACCAGGTACGTATCCGGGCCGTAGCGCTGCCAGTACGTCTCGACGAAGCGCTCCGGTTCGCCGTAGAGCGTGCGGGCCATCGCAGGCCACGGTCTGGTCAGCACGAGCGTGCCGCCGCCTTCGGGGATCGGCTCGCCCTCGGCGTCGTAGATCGCGGCTTCGACACCCGGTAGCGGCACGGTTGCCGAGCCGGGCTTGGTCGTGGTGATCCCCGGCAGCGGGCTGATCATGATCGCGCCGGTCTCGGTCTGCCACCACGTGTCGACGATCGGGCACCTGCCGCCACCGACGTTCTCGTGGTACCACAGCCATGCCCGCGGGTTGATCGGCTCGCCCACGGAACCGAGCAGCCGCAGGCTGCTCAGGTCGTGGCCGGCCAGCAGCTCCTCGCCCCACTTCATGAAGGACCTGATCACGGTCGGGGCGGTGTAGAGGATGCTGACCCGGTACCGCTCGATGATCTGCCACCAGCGGTCGCGTCCGGGGTAGTCGGGTGCACCCTCGTACATGACCGAAGTCGCGCCGTTGGCGAGCGGCCCGTAGACGATGTAGGAGTGGCCCGTGATCCAGCCGATATCCGCCGCGCACCAGTACACGTCGTCGTCCTTGAGGTCGAAGACCATACGGTGACTCGCAGCGACCTGGGTCAGGTAACCACCGGTTGTGTGCACGATCCCCTTCGGCTTTGCCGTCGACCCCGACGTGTAGAGGATGAAGAGCGGGTCCTCTGCCTCCATCGGCTCCGGCTCGCAGTCCGGTTCCGCCGCGGCCACAGCCTCGTGCCAGTCGACGTCACGGCCGGCGGCCATCTCGCAGCCGGTGTCGCAGCGGTTGACCACGATCACGTGCTCGAGATCGGGCAGGTCCGCGAGGATCGTGTCGACCTTCTCCTTCATCGGCATCGGCGCCCCGCGCCTCAGCGTCGCATCGGCGGTGACCAGGGCCCTCGCCTCCGACACTTCCATGCGCTCCTTCAGCGAGGCGGCCGAGAATCCCCCGAAGACCACATTGTGCACGGCACCGATCCGGGCACAGGCCAGCATCGCCACCGCGGTTTCCGGGACCATCGGCATGAAGATCCCGACCACGTCGCCCTTGCCGACGCCGAGCCCCTTGAGCACGTTGGCGAAGCGCTGGGTCTGGTCCAGCAGCCAGTCGTAGGTGATCGCCTTCCGGCCCTCGTCACCGGCTTCGTCGGCGTCCTCGGCTTCCCAGTGGAAGGCGATCCGGTCGCCGTTGCCCGCGGCAACGTGGCGGTCGAGGCAGTTGGCGCTGACGTTGATCCTGCCGCCGTCGAACCAGCGCGCATGGGGCGGGTCGCTCCAGTCGAGCACCGTGTGCCACGGCTCGATCCATTCGAGACGCTCGGCCCAGCCGGCCCACCAGCCCTCCGGATCAGCCGCTGCCGTCTCGTAGACGCCCGGGTCGCGCCACCCGGCCTCGGCCGCGAAGGCCGGCGGTGGAGGGAATGTGCGTTCGGTGCCAAGCAGGACGTCGAGTTCGGGTTCGTCAGCCATTTCCAGTCTCCTCGGGGTGCGTTGGACGGCATGGTAAACCTCAACAGCCTGCCCGTCCGTCGCGCGCAGGCGCCTGCCCGGAGCAGCGTCGCCTGAACCGGGCCCGACCGGCCTCTGGGATCGGCTCGGGCCGTTCAGCAGAGGCGGGCGAAGTGCTGAACCCAGACCCTGGCGCGCCGCCGCCCGTTCAACCCACCGACCTGAAATCCGATCCCGATCTCGTTGTACCTCTTGCTGAGAATCGCCGCGAGGTGTGGGGGCGACTTGACCCAGACCTTGAATACCCGCCGGGCCCTGCCAACCGACCGCGGCGCCCACGCGATGTTCTCGCTCGCCCACACGCACCTCCGGCGCGAGTATTCCCTTCCGATCCACCAGGTGAAAGGGCGGCCGCAGGCGCTGTGAGAAAAGGCATTGCAGCGAAGGATGTCGGCCGCCTTCCGCGACGCCGACCGGTTCAGATCGAGGTTCGTGCGATACGGCTTCAGCCCGCTTCTGGAACGGGCGTAGTTGGTCATGCAGATCATCGTCGCGACCGCCCGGTTCGGGCCTGCAAGTTTGCTTTCACCGGGGCAGACGCCGGTCGGCGGGACCAGTCTCTTCACGACGCCGGCGGTGCTGGCCCGGCCACGGGCGGTGTCGGCCGGTGACCGGTGACGCACGGCCTGTGGGCCTGCCTCGAGAGTCGGGGCACCGGCGGCAGAAGCTTCGGCGGGCAAGAGAAGCCCGGCGCTGAAAGTCAATCCCAGAGCCAGAAACATTGGCAGCGGCAACGCGGCGGCTAGAATTGCGGCTGACCCGAAACGAACAGGCGCAGCCGCCAATGAGCGAACGTGAATCAAATCTCACCAAATCTGAATCGGAATGGAAGAACCGTCTCTCGGAATAGCTTTCATCGAGGCATTCGCGCTCGGAGGCCATCAACCTCTTCCAGGCTCGGCCGACGCCGGTCCGGCCGCCTGCGGCAAGAGCCAGTGGTCCGGAACTGATGGTCTGTGGGCTGGGTCCAGAGCCGGTGGACCGGCGGCGGAAGACTCAGCGGATAGGGCCAGACCGGCGCTGATAGCTGATACCAGAGCCAGAAACACTGGTAGCTGAAACGCTGTGGCTAGGATTGCTACTGATCGAAAGCGAACAGGGGCGTCCGCCAATGAGCGAACCTGAGTCAAATCTCACTCAAACTGAATCGGAATACGAGGACCGTCTCTCAAGAGAAGCGTATGAGGTGACCCGGCGGGGTGCGACCGAAAGGCCTTTCACCAGCCCTCACCTGAGCAACCACGACGACGGCACCTACCGGTGTGTGTGCTGCAGCGCCGAGCTCTTCGGCTCGGACTCGAAGTTCGATTCGGGCACGGGCTGGCCGAGCTTCACCGAGCCCGCCAACCTGGCCAACGTGGAGCTGAGGGAAGACCGCAGCCTCGGAATGGTCAGGGTTGAGGTCGTCTGCCGATCCTGTGACGCGCACCTCGGCCACGTCTTCGACGACGGCCCCGGCCCGGGTGTCCAGCGCTACTGCATCAACGGCTGCGCCCTCAGCTTCGAGGGGTCGGCAGACTAGGCCGGCTCAGTCCGGCCCGGCCGCCTCCGTCGCGTGCTCCAGGAAGGAGTACCGCGTCGCGATCGCCACCGCCTGGGTCCGGCTGTCGACGTTCAGCTTGTGGATCGCGTTTCGCACGTGCGTATAGACCGTGGCCCGCTGAATGCCGACCTTCTCCGCGACGTCGTTCGCCCGCATCCCGTCCGCGAACAGCTCGAGGATCTCGCGCTCACGTGGAGTCAGCGAACGCAGTCGACGCAGTTCGTCGTCGGTTCCGCTTCCACCGCGGGCCCCGGGAGGAAACCGGAACTCGCCGGCCAGTACGGCGCGGGCGGCAGGGACGATCGCCGAGCTGGATTCTGACTTGCCGACGAAGCCGCCGGCACCGTGTTCGGCGATCAGGTCGATCAGCCCCGGCTGCTCGTGGGCGCTGAAGACGAGGATGGCCATGTCGGGCCTTCTCGCCAGCAGCCTCCCGATCAGTACGACGCCATCCGAGTCGGGCAGTTCGATGTCGACGATCGCCAGGTCGGGTCCGGTCTCGGCGACGGCGGTGACGGCTTCGGTCGCGTCGGCGGCCTCGGCGACCACCTCCATGTCCTCCTGCGCGTCGATCTGCGCGCGCAGCGCCTCCCTGACGATCTCGTGGTCATCGCAGACCAGTACTCGCTTCAGCTTCCTGCCCATCGACAGGCGAGTATGTCAGGGGCTGCCGGTCAGGCGATGATCTCGGGCGCGCCGTGGTCGCGCAGCACCTCCGGGACCTCGACCGAGCCATCCTCGCGCTGGTGGTTCTCGAGCAGGGCGATCAGGGTTCGCCCGACCGCGACCGCGGTGCCGTTCAGCGTATTGACGAAGGCGGGCTGGGCCTCGGCCGCGGCGCGGTAGCGGCAGTCGAGCCGTCGCGCCTGGAAGTCGGTCGTATTCGAGCAGGACGTGAGCTCGCGGTAGCGGCCCTGGCTCGGGATCCACGCCTCGCAGTCGAACTTGCGCGCTGCGGAGCTGCCGAGATCGCCGACTGCGACGTCGACCACGCGGTACGGCAACCCGAGCCCCGTGAGGATCTCTTCTTCCACGGCGAGGATTCGTTCGTGTTCCTCTCCGGCGTGCTCGGGCTCCACGAACGAGAACATCTCGACCTTGTCGAACTGATGGACGCGGAAGATGCCGCGGGTGTCACGGCCGGCCGCTCCCGCTTCGCGCCGGAAGCAGGTCGAGAAGCCGGCGTAGCGGATCGGCAGCCGCCCGGCTTCGAGGATCGAGCCGGCATGCAGTGAGGCCAGCGGCACTTCCGACGTGCCCGCCAGGTAGAGCTCGTCCTTCGGTATCTCGTAGATCTGATCACGGTCGCCGGGCAGCATGCCGGTCCCGAACAGGGCCTCTTCACGGACCAGCACGGGCGGCACGACCGGTTCGTGGCCGCGCTCGCGCAGCAGCGTCATCGCCCAGCGGACGAGCGCGAACTCCAGCATCACCAGATCGCCCTTCAGGTAGGCGAACCTGGCCCCCGAAGCCTTTGCTGCGGCTTCCATCTCGATCATGCCGCCGGCTGCGGCCAGCTCGAGGTGGTCGCGAACCTCGAAGTCGAATTCGGGAGGCGCCCCGACTTCGCGCAGCGTCACCGCGTCCTCGTCGGTGAAGCCGTCGGGGCTGGCCGGGTCCGGCAGATTCGGCAGAGTCGCCGCCACGCGGTCGAGCTTCTGCTCGATTTCGGCCAGCTCGCCCTCCATCACCTCGAGACCGGCCTTCAGCTCGCGCACCGAGGCGACCAGCTCGCTCGCGTCCTCGCCGGCCTTCTTCGCGGCGCCGATCTGCTCGGATGCCTGCTTGCGGCGCCCGCGTGCGCCTTCGATCTCGGGCAGAAGCGAGCGGCGGCGTCCGTCGAGGGCCAGCAGTTCTTCAAGCGACTCGGCGGCCCCGCGGCGGGCGAGCGCAGCCTTGACCCGCTCCGGCTCCGAGCGGATGAGCTTCAGGTCGAGCACGGCTCGAAGGTCTTCTACTCGCCGGAGTCGCTGCCGGCGTACTCGGCGACGAAGCGCGCGACCTCTTCGGCTTCGTCTCCGACCACGATGTTCTGGGGCATGATCGCGCCGGAGAAGCCGCCGTTCTGGATCGCATAGAGGGCGTCCTCGTACGATTCCTCGCGCTGGTCGAGATTCGGGCCCTGAACACGCGTACCGCGGTTGCCGGTCCCCTCGGCACCGGCCGGGGTCAGCGTGTGGCAGCCGGCGCAGTTGGCGGCGAACAATTCGGCCCCGCGGTACTCGGGACTGCTCTCCGAGACCTGGATGCCCTCTTCGCCGAACCCGCATGCGGAAAGGCCGAATGCGGCGGCGACAGCAAGTGTTGTGATCAGGACGGCACGCACAGCGTGAGCATCATATTGTCTGCGGCGGAAAATGGCCGCGCCGGACCCAGACGAGTTTCGCCAGGCGGTCGGAATGCTGCCCACCGGCGTCACGGTCATCGGTGCCCTCGGGCCTTCCGGCCCGGCCGGGGCAACTGCTTCGGCGGTCTGCTCGCTGTCGCTGGAGCCGATGATGATGCTCGCCTGCCTCGACCGGGGGTCGCGCACCCTGCTCGCGGTCCAGGGTGCGGACCGCTTCGTGATCAACGTGCTCGGCCGCGACCAGCGCCGTGCCGCCGAGGTCTTCGCGACCAAGATCGAGCAGGAGCAGAAGTGGGCCTCGGTCAGCTGGCGCGACCACCTCGGGATCCCGCTGATCGAGGGCTGCCCGGCCCACGTGGTCTGTGCGCTGCGCGATGTGATCGCCGCCGGCGACCACGTGATCATCACCGGCGACGTGCTCGAGGTCGAGGCGGTGCCCGGTGAGCCGCTCGTCTACCACGGTGGCCTGTTCCGCAGCCTGGATTCCGGCAGCAGTCCAAGGGACGCGGATCGTTGAGCCCCCCGGGGAGGCAGAGGCCGTGGTACTGGCTCGACGTCTTCACACAGGTACCGCTCGCCGGCAACGGACTGGCGGTCGTGCTCGAGGCCGACGGAATCTCGCCCGGGACCATGCTCGCTTTCGCGCGCGAGGTCGGCCTGTCGGAGACGACGTTCGTCCAGCGGCCGGTCGCTGAAGACGCCGACTACTTGAACCGGATCTGGACCGTCGGCGGCGAGATCCCCTTCGCCGGGCACCCTTCGCTCGGCACAGCGGTGGCCGTGGCGCTGGACCGCTCGGGATCCGGACCGCCCGAAGGCCGGGCCTTCCGCCAGCAGACCGGGGTAGGGGTGCAGCAGGTCGAGGCCCGCTTCGACGACGGCACGTGGTCTGCCTCGGTCGAACAGCAGGCCGCGAGCTTCGGAGAGACCTTTCCGTCGGGCCGGGTCGCGGCGGCGCTGGGCATCGAGCCCGGCAGAATGGACCCGGAACTGAGCTGTCAGATCGTCTCGACCGGACTGCCCGCGCTGCTCGCCCCGGTGGCCGATCACGCCGCTCTGGGCGCCTGCGAACCGGATTTCGGCGCTCTGGCAGGACTCGACGGCAGCCCTTCCCTGAACCTCTACGCCTTCGTCTACGAGCGCGGTTCGCGCACGGTCCGGGCCCGCTGCTTCGGTGCCGACCTCTCGGGCATCGAGGATCCGGCAACCGGTTCGGCGGCAGGGCCGCTGCTCGCCTGGCTTCAGGACTGCCTCGACATCGACCGGATCGTGGTCGAGCAGGGTCTCGAGATGGGCCGGCCCAGCCGGATCGAGGCGAGAATGGAATCAGGGCGGCCTGTCGTCTCCGGGGCGGTTACGGTGGTTTCAGAAGGAACCGTCTTCCTGCCCGACGAGGAGGCTTGAAATGAAAGCGGCAATCGTGGGTGGCCACGGAAAAATCGCATTGATGCTCACCACGCTGATCAGGGAGCGTGGGGAGGACGCCCGCGGCCTGATCCGGGATCCGGCTCAGGCCGAGGACGTCAGGGCGGCCGGAGGCGAACCGGTCGTGCTCGACCTGGAGAACGCGACCGACGACGAAGTCGATGCTTCGCTCACCGACTGTGACGCGGTCGTCTTCGCCGCCGGGGCCGGGCCCGGCAGCGGCGCCGGGCGCAAGGAGACGGTCGACTACGGCGGCGCGGTCAGGACGATCGAGGCCGCAGGTCGCGCCGGGATCGGCCGCTACGTGATGATCAGCTCGGTCAGGGCAGACCCCGACGCGACGGGCGATGACATATTCGCGGTCTACCTGCGGGCCAAGGGACGGGCCGACCGCGTGCTGGCCGACAGCGGTCTCGACTTCACGATCGTCAGGCCGGTGGCGCTGACCGACGAAGAGGGGACCGGCCGGATCGCGGTCGGCGATCGCGACCTCGAGCCGACCGTGCCACGGGAGGACGTCGCCGAAGTCCTGGCCGAGGTGCTGATGAGCGACGGGACGATCGGGCTCACGTTCGATCTGAGCACCGGTGGGACCCTGATCGCCGACGCGATCGCCGCCCTCGCCTGAGCCGGTCTCAGAACATCCCTGCGGTGGTCTCCACTGCGCGCCAGACCAGGAAGGCGACGACGAAGCAGGCCACGCTCATCACCCCGGTCTCGCGGCGGACGATCGCCAGGGCCACGGTCTGCTGGCTCTCCTGGTCGAGCGAGGCGAAGTCGGTGTCACCGAGTTCCTGGCTCGCCGACGCGCCGCGCATCGCCTCGGCCAGCACCGAGGCGACGACGGGCAGCGACGCGTAGAGGTAGTGGAGGCCGTCGTCGGCCCGACCGCCGCCGACGTAGATCGCCGACTCGGCCAGCACGAAGACGAGGGTCAGGATCTGGGCCGCGCGAAGCAGGTACCAGAAGGCGATCGAGACGCGGTCGGCCTGCCAGGCCAGGCCGCCGATCGCCCCCGCGATCAGGTTGAGCGCGATCACGCTCACTCCCAGCGCCAAGTACGCGTCAGGCATCGTTCAATCCCGCCCAAAAGCGTAGGAGTTCGGCTTGTATATGCGAAAAATCACTATGTAGCAACTTGATACAAAGTAGGTGAGAGTACCTGTATAAACCCCTTCTGAAGGCCCGCCCAACCCCCGTCCGGGACCAACCGACTTGCTCCACCAGTATCTGCCAATCCTCGTCTTCGCATCGCTCGGCATCATCGTCGGCGCTGCCTTCGCAACTCTGAACCTGGTCCTCGGCCCGAAGCGGGTCAAGGATCCGGGCACGAGCGCCGCCGTGCGCCAGTCGGACCCGTACGAATGCGGCCTGCCGTCCGAGATCTCCAGCACCTTCCGCTTCGGGGTCAGCTTCTACCTCGTGGCGATGCTGTTCATCCTCTTCGACATCGAGGTCATCTTCCTGTACCCGGTGGCCACGTTCCTCAAGTCCTCCGACTCCTTCTACGTGCTCGGGGCGATCGTGCTGTTCATCCTCCCGCTCGGCGTCGCGCTGCTCTACGAATGGCGCAAGGGGGCGATGGATTGGAGCTAGAACGCCAGAAGCTGAGGCTGCACTCCTCGCTCGAGCAGCCGAAGACCCCCGAGGAGCTCAGGGCCCGCCAGCTGCGGGCCCGCGACATGCTGCGCGGCGACCTCGACGGCGCCGACCTCGAGGCCTACGTCGAGGAGCGCGTCATGACCACGACGCTGGACAAGGTGCTGAACGTCGCGCGGGCCAACTCGATCTTCCCGGCCACGTTCGGCCTCGCCTGCTGTGCGATCGAGATGATGTCGACGGTTTCGCCCAGGTACGACATCGCCCGTTTCGGCGCCGAGGCCTTCCGCGCCTCGCCGCGCCAGGCCGACCTGCTGATCATCTCGGGCCGGGTCTCGATCAAGATGGCCCCGGTCGTCCGCCGCATCTACGACCAGATGCTCGAGCCCAAGTGGGCGATCTCGATGGGGGCCTGCTCTTCGAGCGGCGGCATGTTCGCCAACTACGCGGTGGTCCAGGGGGCCGACAAGTTCATGCCGGTCGACGTCCACGTGCCCGGCTGCCCGCCGCGGCCGGAGGCCCTGATGTACGGCTTCAACAAGCTCCAGAAGCAGATCCTCGGCAATCCCGAGCCCGGCTGGCGCAGCCGCTACAACGCCCACGGGACCGAGGAATGGGCCCGTGGCGGCCCGGCCTCGCAGCCGTCCGAGGAGGCCGCGGCGGCCTACGAGCGCGCACGCGAGGTGCTCGGTGCCTGACGCGCCCGGCCTCGAGCTGATCTTCGCCGGGATCAACGGAGACCACCCCGGCGCGGTGCTGGACACGAGCTACGACCGCGGCCAGGCGGCACTGATCGTCCACCCCGATCGCATCCGCGACGTATTGACATGGCTGCGGGATACCGAAGGCCAGCAGTACTCCTTTCTCGCATCGGTCCACGGCGCCGACTACCTGCCGGCCGAACCGCGTTTCGCGGTCCACTACGAAATGCTCAACCGCGAGCGCTACGAACGCCTGAGAGTGAAGGCCCTGCTCCCCGATCCGGCAGCCGATACGAGTGCGGCCGAAAGCGCTGGTGATGCACCGGATGGCGCCGGCGCCAAGCCCCTGCCTCACATCGATTCGGTGGTCGACCTGTTCCCGACCGCGGAATTCCAGGAGCGCGAGGTGTACGACTTCTTCGGCATCGTCTTCGACGGACACCCCGATCCCCGCCGCATCCTCATGCCCGAGGACTACGTCGGCTTCCCGCAGCGGCGCGACTTCCCGATCGGCGGCGAGCCGGTGATCTTCACCCGCGACGAAGTGACCAACCCGGGCTGGTGGAACTGATGGCGGCCCCGAAGAGTGAGCCGCGGGACAGCCTGATCGACCAGGAGCTGACGCCGGCGATGATGGCGATGGAGATCGAGTCGAAACTGCCCGGGGCCACGGTCGAGCTCGAGCCCGAGCAGGAGATGATGACCGTCAACATGGGCCCGCACCACCCGGCGACCCACGGGGTGCTGCGACTCGTGGTCGATCTCGAGGGCGAGGTAGTCAAGGACCTGAAGCCGATCGTCGGCTACGTGCATACCGGCATCGAGAAGTCCTGCGAGTCGATGTCGTACTGGAAGGTCATCCCGTTCGTCGAGCGCATGGACTACCTGTCCTACTTCTTCAACATGCAGGCCTACTGTGGCGCGGTCGAGACGCTGACCGGCCTCGAGATCCCGCGGCGCGCCCAGTACCTGAGGGTGCTGCACATGGAGCTCAACCGGCTGCACTCGCACCTGGTCTGGCTCGGCACGACGGCGCTCGACATCGGCGCCATGAGCGTCTACTTCTACTGCTTCCGCGACCGCGACCGCGTGCTCGACCTGTTCGAGATGTCGGCCGGCCAGCGCATGCATACGCGCTACTTCCAGATCGGCGGCGTGGTCGAGGACATCCCGGCCGGATTCGAGCGCAAGGTGCGCGAGATGATCGAGCTGATGAACCGGGGGATCGGGCAGTACGAGTCGCTGCTCGACCGCAACGAGATCTTCCTGATCCGGACCAAGGACGTCGGCATCGTCGAACGCGAGCGGCTGCTCGAACTCGGCGTGACGGGCCCGCTGCTGCGCGCTTCAGGCGAACCATGGGACCTGCGCAAGGAGGCCGACTACCTCGTCTACGACGAGCTTGATTTCGACGTGCCCGTGGGAACGGTCGGCGACGGCTACGACCGCTACCGGGTCCGCCTGACCGAGATGCGCGAATCGCTGAAGATCATCGAGCAGTGCCTCGACGGGCTGCCCGAGGGCCCGTGGCTGGCCGACGACCGCAAGTACGTGCTGCCGCCGCGCTCCGAGCTCTCGACCTCGATGGAGTCGCTCATCCACCACTTCAAGCTGGTCACCGAGGGCTTCCGCGTCGAGCCGGGCGAGGTCTACAACCCGGTCGAGTCGCCGCGTGGCGAGCTCGGCTGCTTCGTCATGGCCGACGGCTCGTCCAAGCCCGCCCGGGTCCATTTCCGCGAGCCTTCCTTCGTCAACCTGCAGGCGCTGAAGGACATGGCGGTCGGCGAATACGTCGCCGACCTGATCCAGACCCTGGCCATGCTCGATCCGATCCTCGGGGGAATCGACCGCTGAGCATGGACGACTTCACGCCGATAGAGGACTTCATCTCGCCGGGGCTGCCGGTCGACGAGGCCAATACGACGGGCCGAGAGACGCTGGGCGACCCCGAAGCGATTCCCGAACTCTCCGACGTCGGCTGCCCCGACGATCTGCGCGAGACGATCGAGGCATCGATGGCGAGGTACCCCGACCGCAAGTCGGCGTCCCTGCCCGCGCTCTGGGCGGTCCAGAAGCTCTACGGCTGGTGCACGCCCGAGGGCATCCGCCAGGCGGCCGCGGTGATGAAGGTGACGCCGGCCTATCTCGAATCCGTGGCCAGCTTCTACGACCTGTTCCGCCTCGAGCCGTCCGGCGAGAACCAGGTGCTCGTCTGCACCAACATCTCCTGCTGGATGCGCGGTGGCGACGAGCTGCTCGACGCGTTCTGCGAGGCGGCCGGCGCCGACCGGCACGAGGCGGGCCACGGCGGTGCCCTTTCCGATGACGGGACCGTGCTCGTATCGGGTTTCGAATGCCTCGGGGCCTGCGACCTGGCCCCGATGGCCTCGGTCAACGAGCGTTACTTCGGACCGCTCGAGCAGGCCGACGCGAAGGCCGCCATTGAGCAGCTCCGTGCCGGCGAGGACGTGCTTCCCGACAAGGCCCTGTCGGAACGCCCGCTGCCCGGAGGCGACGGGGAGAGCACCGACGAGCGCGTCACTTCAGGAAAAGGACCGAACCAGTGAGCATCGTCGAAACCAGGGTCCTGCTCCGGCATGCGAGCGATCCGAACCTGAAGACGATCGACGGCTACCGCTCCTACGGTGGCTACAGCACGCTGGAGAAGGCCTACGACGAGATCGAGCCCGACACGATCGTCGACGAGCTCGAGGAGTCGGGCCTGCGCGGCCGCGGCGGAGCCGGTTTCTCGATGGGCAAGAAGGTCTCGTTCCTGCCGCACGGCAACCAGACCAAGTACCTGTGCTGCAACGCGGACGAGTCCGAGCCCGGTGCCTTCAAGGACCGCGAGCTGATGCAGCGCAATCCGCACCAGCTGATCGAGGGAATCATCATCGCCAGCTACGCGGCCGGCATCAGCCACGCCTTCATCTTCATCCGTGGCGAATACGACCGCCAGGCCGACATCCTCGACCAGGCCGTGGCCGAGGCCTACGAGGCGGGCTATCTCGGAAAGGACATCCTCCGCTCCGGCCACGATCTCGAGCTGACCGTCCACCGCGGCGCCGGTGCCTACATCTGCGGCGAGGAGACCGCGCTGCTCGACGCGCTCGAAGGCAAGCGCGGAAACCCGCGGCTGAAGCCGCCGTTCCCCGCGGTGCAGGGCCTGTACGGAGGCCCGACGCTGATCAACAACGTCGAGACCCTCTCCAACGTCAGCCACATCGTCGCCAACGGCGCCGACTGGTTCAAGAGCTTCGGCACCGAGCAGTCGCCGGGCACGAAGGTCGTCTCGATATCCGGCGCGGTGAGGCGGCCGGGCAACTACGAAGTCGAGCTCGGCGTCAAGCTGCGCGACCTGATCTACGACCTCGCGGGCGGACCGCTCGAGGGTCGCGAGGTCAAGGCCTTCTACCCGGGCGGTTCGTCGTCGCCGGTCCTGACCCCGGACGCGCTCGATCTCCCCTACAGCTTCGAAGCGATGGCCGAGGCGGGCTCGATGCTCGGCTCGGGTTCGATCATCGTCGCCGACGACTCGGTCTCGATCCCGCACATGGCCCTGCGCACGGCGCGCTTCTACCACCACGAGTCCTGCGGAAAGTGCACTCCGTGCCGCGAGGGCACCAACTGGACCGTGAAGATGCTCGAGCGCGTGGTCCGGGGCGAGGCGACCCCGATGGACCTCGACATCATCTCGTCGGTCCAGCAGAACATCATCGGCCACTGCCTCTGCGTGCTCGGTGACTCGATGGCGATGCCGGTCAGCGCGATGGTCAACAAGTTCCGCGACGAGTTCGAAGAGGTGATCGCGACCGCGGCTCTCGAGGGCCTGCCGAGCACCGACGGCCGCGAGGCCCAGGAGGACGGCGTCGAGCCCGGCCCCGGCGGCACCGGCGAGAAGGTGCTCGAGAGGATCAGGCTCCAGGGAAGGCCGGTGCCCGAATCGGCGCAGGCCGCCGCCGAGGAGCTGCCCCGTGCCTAGGAAAGCCGCGAACCGGATCACGCTGACGATCGACGGCCGCGACATCGAAGCCGACGAAGGCACGATGCTGGTCGATGCCGCCAGGCACGGCGACGTCGAGATCCCGGTCTTCTGTTACGAGCCCAAGCTGGGCCAGCCGGTCGGCGCCTGCCGCATGTGCCTGGTCGAGATCGAAGGCATCCCCAAGCTGCAGACCGCCTGCTCGACACCGGTCCGCGACGGCATGGTGGTCCACACGCGGACCGACCAGGTCAAGGAGGCCCAGAACGCAGTGGTCGAGTTCCTGCTCGTCAACCACCCGCTCGACTGCCCGGTCTGCGACAAGGGCGGCGAATGCCCGCTTCAGGACATCTCGATGGGCTGGGGGCCCGACCGCAACCGCATGGTCGACGAGAAGCGCCACTTCGAGAAGCCCGTACAGCTCTCGCCGCTGATCGCGATCGACCGCGAGCGCTGCATCCTGTGCTACCGCTGCGTGCGCTTCAGCCAGGAGGTCAGCGAGGACTCCCAGCTCCAGCTGCTCGAGCGCGGAGACCGCAGCTACGTCGGCACCTTCGACGACCGGCCCTACATCGCGCCGTTCCAGGGCAACATCACCGAACTGTGCCCGGTCGGGGCGCTGACCTCTTACACGTACCGGTTCCAGGCCCGGCCCTGGGACATCGAGCAGGGTGGTTCGGTCTGCACGCTTTGCCCGAGCCAGTGCAACGTGTCCTTCACGATCCGCGACGAGCAGGTCAAGCGCGTGCTGGCCCGCGACAACCCCGAGGTCGACGACGGCTGGCTCTGCGACAAGGGGCGCTATGGATTCCAGGCCATGTACTCGCTCGACCGGGTGATGAACCCGGTCCGCTACGAGGGCGGCAACCCGGTTCCCGCGAGCTGGCCCGAGGCGATCGGCATCGCCGCCGACGCCCTCAGCGCCTCCGGCCCGAAGACGGCCGCGTTGATCGGCGACGCCTCCAACGAGGAGGGCTTCATCGTCCAGAGCCTCGTGCGCGAGGGGCTGGGCTCGGCCGACATCGATTGCCGCCGGGCGCCGGGCGCGGACAGGGCGGCGCTGCTGGCCCTCTCCGACCCGGGCATTTCGGCGCGCACCATCGACATCGACACCGCCGACGTGGTGCTCGTGGTCGGGACCGATCCGATCCACTCCTCGCCGGCCTACGACCTCCGGATCCGCAAGGCGGTCCGCCGGAACCGCACCGCCCTCGCCGTTGCCACAGACCGCCCGAGCGCGCTCGACGGCGGCGCGAGCGAGGTCGAGCGCTACGCCCCCGGAGAGGCGGCCTCGTTCCTGCGTGGACTCGCCGCCGAGGTCGAGAGCGGCAGCGAGACCGGCATCGCCGGCCTGCTGCGCGGGGCCGAGGAGGCCGTGATCATCTGGGGGGAGCGCATCGGCCGCGGCGAGAACGGCGCCGACGCCGTGGCCACGTTGCTGCAGCTGGCCGCGAGCCTGGATCTCGCGGGCAAGCCCGAGTCGGGCCTGATCGAGATCCCCGAAGTCGCGAATGCGCGCGGCCTGCGCGAAGTCGGCTGCCTGCCCGACGCCGGTCCCGGACTGGCACCGACCGCCGAAGGGCGCGACGTCGATCAGATCCGGGCGGCTCTCGAATCCGGTGAGATCGAGTCGCTGCTGCTGTTCGGCGTCGATCCGCTGCGCGACTTCCCAGACACGGCGGGATGGCGCCGCGCCCTCGAGGCGGCGGACCACGTGATCTCCTTCTCGATGAACGCCACCGAGACAACCGAATACGCCGATGTCGTCTTCCCGCTCGAGAGCCACGCCGAGAAGGACGGCACGGTCACGCATCCGGAAGGCCGCCTGCAGCGGGTCCGGCCTTCTGCGAAGCGACCCGGCGACATCCACGCCGGCTGGATGGCCCTGGCCGAACTCTCCGCCGCGATCGGTCACGAGACCGGGATCCACTCAGCCCCCGAAGCACTCGCGGCGCTCACCGGCGCCGTGCCGTTCTACGCCGGCTTGGACGACGCGGCAATCGCCGGACGCGGAATCCGCTGGCAGGAGACCGAGGCCGC
Source organism: uncultured Solirubrobacterales bacterium (assembly GCA_963701635.1). Lineage (GTDB taxonomy): Bacteria > Actinomycetota > Thermoleophilia > Solirubrobacterales > 70-9 > 67-14. The sequence goes on along the minus strand of CAVPAU010000001.1, from coordinate 48,498 downwards.
CGGGTCCCTTGCCGCGTCGCTATCGCAAGCCGCTTCACCCGTCGCCCCTGCCCCGGCCACGAACGGCGACGGACCGTCCGGCGGCCTGACGCTCGGTACTTACCGCGACCTGTGGGCCGACAGCACGACAGACCTCAGCCCGGCGCTCAACTACCTGATGCCGGCCCAGCGGCTGGAGGTGTCCGTCGCCGACGCGCAGCGCCTCGGCCTTTCGCGGGGGGATGAGGTCTCGGTCAGCTCCGGTGACGTGTCGGTGAACGCGAGGGTCGCGATCCGCGCCGCGATGCCCGAAGGCACGTGCTTCCTGATCGAAGGAACGGTCGAGGACAATGCGAACGTCTTCGCCGGCAGCCGTCCGACCCGGGTCGAGATCGGCAGGCCCGAGGTCAGGCTGGACCTGGTCGCCGCCGGCGGCGAACCTCCGGACGGAGAGCGGCCGTAGTGATCGCACCGCTGCTGGGGGACACAAACTTCGTCGATGCGACGTGGATCATGATCGTCAAGTCCGTGGTCATCTTCGTGGTGATCCTCAGCATCGTGCCGGTGGTCCTGCTGGCCGAGCGCAAGCTGCTCGGCCGCTTCCAGCAGCGCTACGGCCCCAACCGCGTCGGCCCGTACGGAGCCCTCCAGCCGCTGGCCGACGTCGGCAAGCTGCTCTCCAAGCAGGGCTTCAGGCCCAAGGGAGCGGTTCCGTTCCTCTACGAGATCGCCCCTGCGATCAGCATCTTCGCCGCCGTCGCCACGCTCGCGATCCTGCCCTTCGGCGACGTCCAGGGTGACGTCGGGCTGTACGGCATCGACGTGCCGATCGGCATCCTCTACTTCTTCGCCTTCGGGGCAATCGCCTTCTACGGGCTGCTGCTCGGCGGGTGGGCCTCGGGCTCGAAGTACAGCTTCCTCGGCGCCATGCGCTCGGCCGCCCAGCTGATCTCCTACGAGATCGCGATGGGGCTTTCGCTGCTGGGCGTCGTGCTGATGGCCGGTTCGCTGTCGCTGGTCGACATCGTCAAGGCCCAGGGAGACATCTGGTACATCGCGCCGCAGATCGTCGGCTTCCTCGTCTTCATGGTCGCCGGCTTCGCCGAGACCAACCGCGTGCCGTTCGACCTGCCGGAGGCCGACGCCGAGCTGGTCGCCGGGTACAGCACCGAGTACGGCGGCATGCGCTTCGGCTCCTACTTCTTCGCCGAGTACATGGAGATCCTGATCGTCTCGGGAATCGCCGCGACCATGTTCTTCGGCGGCTGGATGGGTCCCGGCCCGCCCGTCCTCGATCCGATCTGGATGCTGGCCAAGATGCTCATCATCACCGGCTTCTTCATCTGGATCCGGGCTACGCTGCCCCGGTTCCGTTACGACCAGCTGATGAGCTTCGGCTGGAAGGTCCTCGTCCCGATAGCAACCCTCAACGTGCTGGTAACGGCAGTCCTGGTGGTGGCCCTGTGAGCATCAGTCCCGAAGAGATCAAGGTGGTCCCGCGCGGCCCGGAGCCGGGCGGGCCCGGCGGCGCCTACCGCGCCTTCGGCGAGACGCTGCGCGGCCTGCGCACGACGATGGGCCGGCTGTTCGACAAGCCGGTCACGATCCAGTACCCGGAGGAGAAGACGCCGGTCTACCCGCGCTTCCGCGGCCGCCACAAGCTTCACCGCTTCGAGGACTCCCACCTCGAGAAATGCGTCGGCTGCTCGCTGTGCGCCGCGGCCTGCCCGGCCGAATGCATCCGCGTCGTCGCCGCCGAGAACGACCCCGACAACCGCGTCTCGGCCGGCGAACGCTACGCCGCGGTCTACGAGATCAACCTGACCCGCTGCATCTTCTGCGGCTACTGCGAGATGGCCTGCCCCTTCGATGCGATCACGATGGGCCACGACTTCGAGATGGCCGACTACAACCGCTCGGACCTGATCTTCACCAAGGAGATGCTGCTGGCCGAGGCGATCGACCGCACGCCGCTGCGCGGGGAGGGCGAGTAGTGGTCGAGGTCGCCTTCTTCTTCGGCGCGCTCGGGGCGCTCGGCGGCGCGATCGCCGTGATCATGCTTCGCAACCCCTTCTACAGCGTGCTGGCGCTAGTCGTGCACCTCGTCTTCCTGGCCGGGATCTTCCTGCTGCTGCTCGCCCAGTTCATCGCCGCCGCCCAGATCGTCGTCTACGCCGGGGCGGTCATGGTGATCTACGTATTCGTCGCCGCCTACGTCGGCGGCATCGAAGAACCGATGTTCGACTCGGCGCCACAGCTGCGGGTCTTCGGCCCGATCCTCGCCGCGGCGCTGTTCATCGAGATCTCCATCGCCGTGCTCGGCTCGTCGCTGATCGGCCTCGGCAGCGAGGGCGTCGAGGAAGTCGAGTCGGGCTTCGGCACACCGGAGGCGGTCGGCAAGCTGATGCTCGAGGACTTCCTGATCGCCTTCGAGGCCGCCTCGCTGCTGCTTCTGGTCGCCGCGGTCGCCGCGATCGTGCTCGCCGGCCGCAAGAAGACCGAGGAGACCGGCTGATGGCGATCGAGTGGTACCTCGTGCTCTCGGCGCTGCTGTTCGCGATCGGCTTCACCGGCGTGCTGATCCGCCGCAATCCCGTCGTCGTGCTGCTCTGCCTCGAGCTGATGCTGAGCGCCGGCGCGCTGGCCCTGATCTCGTTCAGCCGACTGCACGGAGACGGTGACGGCCAGGTCTTCGTGCTGATGGTGCTGGTCGTCGCCGCCTGCGAAGTCGTGGTCGGCCTCGGCCTCGTCGTCGCGATGTTCCGGCGCCGGATCGCGCTCGACGTCGACGAGATGAAGGAGCTGCGGGGATGAACGCAGCTTCCTGGGGGTGGCTCGTCCTGCTCTTTCCGCTGCTCGGATCGCTGCTGATCGGCTCTACCTACCGGGTGCTCCCGGCAAGGACAGCCGGGCTGATCGGGACCGGCGCGATCGCCGCGGCCTTCTTCTGCGGAGTCGCGGCATTGATATCGCTGCAGGGCGAGCCTTCCGATTCCAGGCACGTGGCGGACAGCCTGTGGCAGTACGCATCGGTCGGCGGGTTCGAGATCGACCTCGGTATCTACGTCGACCCGCTCTCGGTCTTCATGGTGCTCGTCGTCACCGGGGTCTCGACCATGATCCACGTCTACTCGTACTCGTACATGAAGTCGGACGAGGGCTACCACCGCTTCTTCAGCTACCTGAACTTCTTCGTCTTCTCGATGCTGCTGCTGGTGCTCGCCGGCAACTACGTGCTGCTGATCGTCGGCTGGGCCTTCGTCGGCTTCGCGTCGTACGCGCTGATCAGCTTCTGGTACCGCCGGGAGACCGCGACGAAGGCCGGCATGAAGGCCTTCGTGATCAACGTCGTCGGCGACATCGGGCTCGTACTGGCCGCGATCCTGATCTTCCGCGAGCTCGGCGTCGTCGACTACGGCGCGGTGTTCGAGAAGGCGCCCGAGGTCTTCACCACGACCAACGAGTGGACCGCCGTGGCGATCTGCCTGCTGCTGCTCGTCGGCGCCTTCGCCAAGTCGGCCCAGATGCCGTTCCACACGTGGCTTGCCGACGCCATGGAAGGCCCGACCCCGGTCTCGGCACTGATCCACGCCGCGACCATGGTCACCGCCGGTGTCTACCTGATCGGCCGCTCCCATCCGCTGTTCGAGCTGGCGCCGGCCGCCGCCGACGTCGCCGCGATCGGCGGGCTGGTCACGCTGCTCGTAGCCGGGACGATTGCGATCGCTGTGACCGACCTGAAGCGCATCATCGCCTACTCGACGATGAGCCAGATCGGCTACATGTTCGTCGGCGTCGGCATCGGCGCCTACTCGGCCGGCTTCTTCCACCTGATGACGCATGCCTTCTTCAAGGCGCTGCTCTTCATGGCGGCCGGTTCGGTGATCGCGGCGATGGCCAACATGCAGAACACCGACCGGATGAAGGGCTTCTACAAGGCGATGCCGTTCACCGCGGCGATGCTGATCATCGGGGCGCTCGCGCTGTCGGCCTTTCCCTTCACCTCGGGCTGGTTCTCCAAGGACGAGATCCTCGACTTCGCCCACTTCAGGGGCGGCTGGTACGAGGTCTTCGTGATCGGCGGCTACATCGGTGCCTTCATGACCGCGATCTACTCGTTCCGCATCATCTTCCGGATCCTGCCCGGACCTCCGTGTGAAGAGGCGCAGCATCTGATCGAGACCGGGCACGTGGTGCACGGCGAGCCGGTCAACCCCAAGACCGGCGAGCATGAGGACACCGAGGTCGGCTACCCCGGCTCGGAGCACCACATCGCCGAACAGGCGAAGGGGATGAAGATCGGGATGTCGGTCCTCGGTTTCCTGGCGCTGTTCGGCGGGCTCGTACAGGTACCGGGCGTGACCGAGGTGATCACCCACTTCCTCGAGCCGACCTTCGAGGACTCGCCACTGGCCGCGATGCATCCGACCACGGCCGAAGCGTGGAAGGGCCTGGCCAAAGGCGGCATCATCTCGGTCGCCGGCATCGCCTTCACCTGGCTGCTCTACATCAAACGCCCCGACATCCCCGGCATGTTCCGGCGCCGTTTCAAGCCGGTCTACACGCTGTGCGTGAACCTCTGGTACGGCGATCAGGCCATCGACTTCCTGATCGTGCGACCGGTCAAGGCACTCGGCCGCTTCGCCGACCGCGTGATCGAGCCGTTCGTCATCGGCGGCCTGACCGGCGGCACGATCGCGGTGGTGCGCTCGGCCGGCGGCGCCGTGCGTGACCTGCAGACCGGCATGCTGCGCGGCTACGCCGTCCTGATGCTGACCGGCATCGTGGCGATCGCCCTCTACTTCCTGATCCGGAGCACGTGATGCTCAGCGCGATCCTCTGGTCCCCGCTCGCCTTCGGCCTCGTCGCCCTGATGGTGCCGCGCCGCTTCGCCGCCGCTGTGGCCGGCCTCGGCACCGTGGTCACGCTGGTCCTGGCGGCCATCGTCGCGATCGGCTTCGACCCGTCAGGCGGGATGCAGTACGTCGTCGACGTGACCTGGATCCCCGGGCTCGGCATCAACTACAGCCTCGGCGTCGACGGAATCTCGGTCTTCCTCGTGCTGCTCACCGCGATCGCCTGGGTGCCTGCGGTCGCCTTCACAGCCAGCCGCGGCACCGATCGCGGCGGCCTGTTCTTCTTCATGCTGCTGGTCGGGCAGACCGCGACTCTGGGCGCCTTCCTCGCTCAGGACCTGCTGCTCTTCGTGCTCTTCTTCGACCTGATGATCGTGCCGTTCTACTTCCTGTTCGGCATCTGGGGGCAGGATCGCGAAGGGGTCACCGCCGGGGCGGCGACGGTGAAGATGATCATCTTCACGCTGGTCGGTTCGCTGCTGATGCTGGTCGGCGCGGTCGCGGTCGGCATCATCGCGGCCGACGGCGGCGAGCTCACTTTCTCGATGGCCGAGCTCACCGAGAAGGGGCTGCCCACGGGTTCGCAGAACTGGATCTTCTGGTTCTTCGCCGCAGCATTCTTCGTCAAGATGCCGGCCTTCCCGCTGCACGGGTGGATGCCCGACGCCTACCGCGCCGCGCCGCTGCCGGCACTGGCCGTCTTCTCGGCCGTGCTGTCCAAAGTCGGCGCCTACGGCTTCCTCCGGGTCGTGCTGCCGATCATGCCCGACGCCACCGAGCTGTTCCAGACGACGATGCTGATCATCGCGCTCGGCTCGATCATCTACGGCTCGCTGATGGCCTTCACCAAGCTCGACCTGAGGCTGATCCTCGGCTTCTCTTCGGTCGCGCAGCTCGGCTTCATCACCCTCGGCATATTCGCGCTCGACAGCACCGGCGCCAACGGCGCCCTGTTCCAGATGCTCAACCACGGCCTGGTCGTCGTGCCGGCCTTCCTCATCGTCGCCCTGATCGCCGAGCGCACCGGCTCGGAGCAGCTCGGCCCGATGGGCGGCCTGGCCAGACACGCACCGGGCTTCGCCGTGATCTTCCTGATCGTCGCCATGGCGACGCTGGCGATCCCGGGCTCCCCGAACTTCATCGGCGAGTTCTTCGTGCTCAACGGTGTCTTCAACACAGACGTGGCGATCGCGGTCATCGCCTCCACCGGGGTCGCGATGGCCGCTTACTACGCGCTGCGAATGTACCAGCGCACGATGCACAACCCGCTGCCCGACGGCGCCGACTCCCGTGAGATCTCGCTGCGCGACACGCTGATCGTCGCGCCGATGGTCGCGATCATCGTCGTGCTCGCCTTCTGCCCGCAGATCGTGCTCGGGGATACGAGTCCCGCCGTCGACGAGACGGTCACCGTCAGCCTGGAGGCTTCGAAGTGAGCTTCCAGGACCCGACGATCGACTACGCCGGACTGTCGCCGGTCATCGCCCTGAGCGTCGGGCTGATCGTGATGGTCGTCGTCGCCGTATTCGACTCGATCAAGCGGCTCGCTCCGGCGCTGGCGCTGCTCACGCTGGCGACCACGGCCGGCCTGCTGATCTGGCAGTGGGATGCCGATGCCGACCTGATCAACGGAACCCTGAGGATCGACGGGCTCGCTGTCGTCTTCTCGCTGCTGATCGTCGTCGCGGCGGCCGGCGCGGTGCTGACTTCGATCGGCGATCCGTCCGAGAAACAGGTCGGACGGCCCGACTTCCTGTCGCTGCTGATGGCCTCGGTGCTCGGCATGGTGCTGCTGACCATGGCGAACAACCTGATCACCTTCTTCGTCGCGCTCGAGCTCTTCTCGATTCCGCTCTACGCGCTCTGCGGAACCAACCTGCGCCGTCGCGAGTCGCTCGAGTCGGGCCTCAAGTACCTGATCATCGGCTCGGTCGGCTCGGCCACGCTGCTCTACGGAATGGCGCTGCTGTACGGGGCGTCGGCCGCCACCGGCTTCGAGGCGATCGCCTCCGGCCTGACCGAAGGCGATCTGATCAGCGACTCGCTGACCCTGGTCGGCGTCGGCATGGTCGCGGTCGGCCTCGCCTTCAAGATCTCGATCGCCCCGTTCCACCAGTGGACCCCCGACGTCTACCAGGGCGCGCCGACCCCGGTCACCGGCTTCATGTCGGCGGCGACGAAGCTGGCCGCCTTCGCCGTGTTCATCCGCTTCTTCCTCGTCGCGCTCGAGCCGATGGTCGAGGAGTGGGACGTGATCCTCGCGGTCCTGGCCACGCTCTCGATCCTGATCGGCAACGTCGGTGCGATCGCCCAGACCTCGCTCAAGCGCATGCTCGGCTACTCGGGCGTCGCCCAGGCCGGGTACATGCTGGCCGGTATCGTCGTCGCCACCCAGCAGGGCGTGGACGCGCTCACCTTCTACCTCGCCGCCTACCTGGCGATGAACCTCGCCGCCTTCTCGGCGGTGATCATCCACGAGCGCCAGAGCGGATTCTCCGACTCGATCGAGTCGCTGCGCGGCATCGGCCGCAGCCGCCCGGTCGTCGCCTGGCCGCTGACCATCGCGATGCTCGCCCTGGCCGGCCTGCCGCCGACCGCCGGCTTCATCGGAAAGCTCTACCTGTTCGAGGCCCTGGTCGAAGCCGACTGGACCTGGCTCGGCGTGATGATCGCGATCGGAACGATGATCTCGCTCGTCTACTACATGCGCGTCGTTGCGGTGATGTGGATGGGGCCGGCCGCCGACGCCTCGCTCCAGGTGCCCGAGGGCGAGCCCGGCGTCGACCTCGACGCATCGCGCCGCAGGCACCTCGTGCTGCCGGCCGTGCTCGGTGCCGCGGTCGCGGTCTTCTTCGGAATCATCCCGCAGCCCCTGGTCGAGTTCGCCCAGCACGCCGGCAACGCGCTCTCCGCCTACATCTCCTGACCTCAAGGCCCGACCGACCAAAGCAAACCGCCCCCCCAACAGTCTGGTTCGAGTAACCGCCGAGGACCGATGCTTCTCGGAACCAGACACCGAAAGGCCCCGGTACCGGCGTCTCTGGTTCGCGTAGTCATCCAGCACCGGCCCCAACTCGAACCGGAGCCGGGGAAGCGACGTCGTCATAGCGAAGCTGTTCGTCCCGGCTTCGCGAACTCTGGCCTGATCCGGTTCAGGTCTTCGCGAAGTCTTCAGCCGATTCTTGAGTTCTTGACACCCGTGTGAGGCGGGAGAACCGAGCCTCCAGGTCATGGAAGCGAACGAACTCGAATCCGGGGCTGCCGGAGACCGGCGCTCTTCGCGCGGGAGTGACGTCGGCCGCGGATCCGTTCACGAGCGCATGCTCGAGATCGCGCGCCTGCAGCACGGAGTTGCCAGCCGGACGCAGCTGCTCGACGCCGGAGCAAGCGCCTCGATGATCAGTCGCTGGCTGCGCAGCCATAGGCTGGTGCAGTTCCATCGCGGCGTCTATGCGATCGGTCATGACGTCGTTGACCTCCGGGGTCGATGGATGGCTGCCGTCCTCTCGGCCGGAGGCCGATCAGCCCTTTCCCACCGCTCGGCGGGCGCCCTTTGGGGAATCTGCTCGCAGGGAGCGGTCTCCGAGGTGATCAGGAGCTCCGGGCCTGGTCGTTCCTGGCCTGGGCTGTCGAGGCGCTCTCGCGTCGGTGACCGCGCGCTGAGAGTCCATCGCAGCCGGGTGCTGATTCCAGCGGACTTCACCGTCCGTGAATCCATCCCGGTCACGACTCCGCCCCGCACGCTGCTCGACCTGGCAGCAGTCTTCTCCGCGCCGAAACTGGAGTCTGCCGTCGCCCTTGCCGAGAAAAACCGGCTGATAGATATCGACGACCTGGAAGAAGTCGCCGCTCGAGGTCCAGGCTGGCGAGGTGTCAAGAAGCTGAGACGCATTCTCGAGGTATGGAACGGCGAATCGACGCAGACCCGCTCGGAGCTGGAGGACCGCTTCCTCACCTTCTGCCGGGAAGAGGGTGTGGCTGTGCCGTCTGTCAACGTTCTGGTCGCCGGGCATGAAGTCGATTGCCTCTGGGGCGCCGCCCGCCTGGTGGTAGAACTCGACGGTTTCGCACACCACTGCGATCGTGCGACATTCGAGCGCGATCGTGTCCGAGATCTCGATTTGCGCAGAGCCGGGTACGAGGTAATCCGGGTCACTTTCCGGATGCTTGCCGAGAATCCGAGGCCCCTGGCCGACCACCTGCTGGCCCGAGTAGCCGCCGTCCGGGCTCGGGCGTAAGGCGTTCACCAGGTTCCGGCTCGAATCGATCCGGACGGCCGGCACGAGGTACAGAGCGGTGCGCGCCCAGGATCGGCCTGGAACTCAGACTCCGGTTCGATTAGTTGCCAGGGCCCGGCGACAAGTCGAACCGGACCGGGTGCCTGGCAGGTTTGCCGTGTTTCGGTTCGAGGAACAACCGAGCACTGGTGGAAAATCGAACCAGATAGCGGGGGGTGCCTTGCCTCGTGCTGCCGGTGGGCAACGGTCTGCCTCCTGCTAATTTGCGGGTCACGGTTGAGTGTGGCGTCGTCATCAAGGAGTGAGACTTGTTCCAGGTACGGATTCACGGCAGAGGCGGTCAGGGGGTCGTCACTGCCTCGGAGCTGCTCTCGGTCGCCGCCTTCGACGAGGGCAGGCACGCCCAGGCCTTCCCGACCTTCGGCTCCGAGCGAACGGGGGCGCCGGTCGTCTCTTTCTGCCGGATCGACGAGAAGGAGATCCGCACCCGCGAGCCGGTCTCCCATCCGGATGCCGTGATCATCCAGGACCCGACGCTGCTTCATCAAGTCGACCTTTTCGGCGGCCTCGGCAGCGACGGCTACATCCTGCTGAACAGCGAGCGCGACTTCGACGAGCTGGGCATGAGCGAGTTCATCGACGGTTTCCGCCCGGAGCGCGTGCGCACGATGCCGGCCACGAAGATCGCGCGCGAGCACCTCGGCCGGGCACTGCCCAACAGCGTCCTGCTCGGTGGATTCGCCGGCCTGTGCGATGTGATCGAACTCGACGCCGTCACGCAGGCTCTGCGGGACCGGTTCCCCGGACGGCTCGGAGACATGAACACCGCCGCGGCGACCGCGGCCTGCGAGTACGTGCGCGAGAGCCTCGCCGCAGCCGCTCCGGCCGGAGGCGCCCGTGCTTGAGCAGCTCGAAGGCTCCCAGGCGGTCGCGCGCACGGTCGGGATGTGCCGGCCCGAGGTGATCGCCGCCTACCCGATCTCTCCGCAGACCCACATCGTCGAGAAGCTCTCCGACATGGTTCGCACGGGTGAGATCGACCCGTGCGAGTACCTGATGGTCGAGTCCGAGTTCGGCGCGATGTCGGCCTGCATCGGCGCCTCGGCGGCCGGCGCCCGCGCCTACACTGCGACGGCCAGCCAGGGCCTGCTGTTCATGGCCGAGGCGCTGTACAACGCATCCGGGCTCGGCCTGCCGATCGTCATGACGCTGGCCAATCGGGCGCTCGGCGCCCCGATCAACATCTGGAACGACCACTCCGATTCGATGTCGCAGCGCGACTCCGGCTGGATCCAGCTGTTCGCCGAGACCAACCAGGAGGCCTGTGACCTGCACATCCAGGCCTTCCGCCTGGCCGAGCAGCTCTCGCTGCCGGTCATGGTCTGCATGGACGGCTTCATCCTCACCCATGCCTTCGAGCAGGTCGACCTGCCCGATCAGGAGAAGGTCGACTCTTTCCTGCCGCCGTTCGAGCCGCGCCAGATGCTTGATCCGGCCGAACCGATGACGATCGGCGCCATGGTCGGCCCCGAAGCCTTCACCGAGGTCAAGTACCTGATGCACGCGAAGCAGCTCCAGGCGCTCGACGAGATCCCGCCGATCGCCGCTGAGTTCAAGCGGACCTTCGGCCGCGACTCGGGCGGCCTGGTCCGCGGATACCGGACCGACGACGCTGAAACGATCGTCGTGGCGCTCGGCTCCGTGCTGGGGACGATCGAGGACGTGGTCGACGAGCTGAGGGAGCAGGGCGTGAAGATCGGCGCGCTCGCGGTCAAGTGCTTCCGTCCGTGGCCGATCGACGAGGTCCGCGAGGCTCTCGAGGGCGCCGACCGGGTGGTCGTGGTCGAAAAGGCCTTCGCGGTCGGCGCCGGCGGCATCGTCGGGCAGAACGTGCGCCTCGCCCTCTCGTTCCGGGAGACGAACGTCTTCGACGTCGTCGCTGGGCTCGGCGGCCGGCCGATCACCCGAAAGTCACTCGGGGCCCTGTTCTCGGACATACTCGAGGGGCGGATCGAGCCGAACCACCTCCATTTCCTCGACCTGAAGAAGGAAGTCGTCGAGAGGGAGTTCGAGCGCCTCGAGCACGGCCACAGCCCGGGCCCCCACGCCGAAAACATCCTGCGCGACATCGGCACCGTCGCCTCGGACTCGCACTGAGGAGGCGGAGCAGATGGCAGAACAGCAGATCAAGGGTTACCAGACCGGCACCTACGTGGTCGGCAACCGGCTGCTCGACCCGGAGCAGCGCTCGACCCAGGCCAGGACCGAGCGCTCGAACACGCTGACCTCCGGCCATCGCGCCTGCCAGGGCTGCGGCGAGGCGCTCGGCGCGCGCTACACGCTCGACGCCGCGATGCGGGCCACCGACGGAAAGCTCGTCGCCTGCAACGCGACCGGTTGCCTGGAGGTCTTCTCGACGCCGTACCCGGAGAGCTCGTGGCAGCTCCCCTGGGTCCACTCGCTGTTCGGCAATGCTCCCGCCGTCGCGGCCGGAGTCGCCGCGGCGCTCAAGGCCAAGGGCCGCGACGACATCCGCGTGGTCGGCCAGGCCGGCGACGGAGGCACGGTCGACATCGGCTTCGCCTGCCTGTCGGGCATGTTCGAGAGGAACGACGACGTGCTTTTCGTCTGCTACGACAACGAGGGCTATATGAATACGGGCGTCCAGCGCTCGGGAGCGACGCCCCCGGCCGCCCGGACGGCCAATACGAAGCCGGTCGGCGCCGAGCCGGGAAACGTCTTCGGCCAGGGCAAGAACGTGCCGCTGATCGCCATGGCCCACGAGATCCCCTACGTGGCGACCGCGACCGTGGCCGAGCCGCGCGACCTCGAGCGCAAGGTGGAGCGTGCGATGGAGCTGAGAGGGGCCCGCTACATCCACGTCTTCGTACCGTGTCCGCTCGGCTGGGGCGCGGCCTCGAAGGATACGATCCGCCTCGCCCGCCTGGTCAAGGAGACCGGCATCTTCCCGGTCTTCGCCGCCGAGGACGGAGAGCTCACCGAGGTCTCGAAGATCCGCCGCCGCGTGTCGGTCACCGAGTACCTGAAGCTGCAGCGCCGCTACGCGCACCTGTTCAAGCCCGAGGTCAACACCGAGGTCATCGAGCGCCTGCAGGCGGGCGCCGACCGCAACATCCGCCGCTTCGACCTGCTGGCCACCGACGAGGGGGCCGATTTCCCCGGGGCCGCCACCGACCAGGCCGGCGAGCCCGCTGCCGAGCCGGGTGAGCCACCGACTCCCGATACCGACAGCAATACCTCGATGCTGCTGAAGGAGACCCATGGCAACCCGCGATGATGGAGGCCCGGTGATGGACAAGCCCTTCGCGATCACGCTCGACGTCGGCTCCAGCCTCGCCAACAAGACCGGCAGCTGGCGCACCGAGCGCGCCGTCTACACCGACCGCCTGCCGCCCTGCAACCACGGCTGCCCGGCCGGCGAGAACATCCAGCAGTGGCTCTACGACGCCGAAGAGGGAGGAGAGGGATACGAGCGCGCCTGGCGCCAGATCATGCTCGACAATCCGTTCCCGGCGATCATGGGCAGGGTCTGTTACCACCCGTGCGAGACCGCCTGCAACCGAGCCGAGCTCGACGAGGCGGTCGGCATCAACTCGGTCGAGCGCTTCCTCGGAGACGAAGGCATCAGGCAGGGCTGGAGCGTCGAGGCCCCGGCGGAGAAATCGGGCAAGCGGGTGCTGATCGTCGGCGCCGGCCCCTCCGGGCTCTCGGCCGCCTACTTCCTGGCGCGAATGGGCCACGAGGTGACGATCCGCGAGGCCGGCCCGATGGCCGGCGGAATGATGCGCTTCGGGATCCCGAAGTACCGCCTCCCGCGCGACGTGCTCGACGCCGAGGTCCAGCGCATCCTCGACCTCGGGGTGGAACTCGAACTGGAAGCGAAGGTCGAAGACGCGGTCGAGGCAACGGAGCAGGGCGGCTTCGACGCGACGTTCCTCGCGATCGGCGCCCAGGTCGGAAAGCGCGCCTACATCCCGGCCGGCACGGCCGCCCACATGCTCGACGCGGTCTCGATGCTGCACGACATGGAGGCCGGGGAGAAGCCGCTGCTCGGCCGCCGGGTCGCCGTCTACGGCGGCGGCAATACGGCGATGGACGCGGCGCGCACCGCGAAGCGGCTCGGCGCCGAAGAGGCGGTCGTGGTCTACCGCCGCACCCGCGAGCAGATGCCGGCCCACGAGGTCGAGGTCGAGGAGGCCGAAGAAGAGGGCGTGATGATGCGCTGGCTCTCGACCATCAAGCAGGCCGACGAAGGCAAGCTCGTGCTGGAGAAGATGGAGCTCGACGAGACCGGCTTTCCCCAGCCGACCGGGGAGTTCGACGAGCTCGAATCCGATGCGCTGGTGCTCGCCCTGGGCCAGGAATGCGACCTCTCGCTGGTCGAGGGCGCTGCTGACATCGAGGTCGAGGACGGCGTGGTCGCGGTCGGCCCCGACATGATGACCGGCCACGAGGGCATCTTCGCCGGCGGCGACATGATCCCGGCCGAGCGCTCGGTGACGATCGCGATCGGCCACGGCAAGAAGGCCGCCCGGAACATCGACGGCTACCTGCGAGGGGAGCCGTTCGTCCACCCGCCGGTCCCGGAGATCGCCACCTTCGACACGCTCAACACGTGGTACTACGCCGACGCTCCTCGCACCCACCGCAACAAGCTCGACTCGGTCCGTCGCACGAGCAACTTCGAAGAAGTGGTCGAAGGCTTCGACGAGTCCAACGCGCTTTTCGAGGCCCGCCGCTGCATGTCGTGCGGCAACTGCTTCTCCTGCGACAACTGCTTCGGCGTCTGCCCCGACAACGCGGTCCTCAAGCTCGACGACCCCGACGAGCGCTACCGGATCGACCTCGACTTCTGCAAGGGCTGCGGCATCTGCGTCGCCGAATGCCCCTCGGGGGCGATCCAGATGTTCCCCGAAGAGATCTGAAGGCCCGGCCTCTGCGGCCGGCCGCGGCGGCAGGTCGCGCAGCTGCGAGACTGGGCCCGCCTTGCTCGCATCCGCCAACCTCGCGCTGAAGTTCCTCCTCGAGGTCGCCGCCCTCGCCGCTTTCGCGTACTGGGGCGCGAATACCGGGGAGATGCCGTGGTCGCTGCTGCTGGCGATCGCGACGCCGTCGGCGGTGGCGGCCGCGTGGGGCAGGTTCGCCGCGCCGAAGTCGGAGAGTCGCCTTCCCCTCCAGCAGAGGATCCGTTTCGAGCTCACCGTCTTCACTGCCGCCGTCCTGGCCCTGCTGGCGGCCGGAGTCCCGGCCGCCGCCGTTGCGATGTCGGCCCTGGTGATCCTCAACGCCGTCCTGCTCACCGTGCTCGGCCAGTGGCAGCACTGACGATCGCTCAGCCGGGCTTGCGCAGCACGGTGAAGCTGCCGAACCACGGGCCGAGCCGGCGCTCGACGGTCAGGTCCGCGCTTTCGGCATGGGCCCGGATCGATCCGGGTGAGACCCAGTGCGGGTCGCCCATCAGCTCGCCGACCACGATGCGGCCGCCGGGCCGGACCACGCGGGCCAGTTCGTGGATCGCGGCAGTCTGGTCGGGGATTTCGCCGAGCGTGGTGACGAGGAATGCTCCGTCGAAGCTGCCGGTTTCGTAGTCGAGTTGCTGAGCGTCGCCGAGCGTCGGCCTGATGTTCGAAAGGCCGCGTTCGCCGGCCTGCTCCATAGTGTGGTCGAGCATCTCCTGCTGGATGTCGAAGATGTCGAGGCTGCCCTCCGGGCCGACCCACTCGGCCGTGTCGAGCGAGTAGTAGCCGGTGCCGGGCCCGATCTCGAGCAGGCTCTCACCGGCGATCGGTCGCAGCGCGTCCTTCAGACGGCTTCGGGTGATCAGCGGATGCGGGACCGTCACCGACCAGCGCTGGCCGTACGGGCAGGCGGAAGGATTCTTCCGCCACCAAAGCGCGCCGGCGACCGCGGTCCCGAGCGCTGCCGTCATCAGGAGAGCCGATTTCTTCATGGCTTCAATCTAGCCACCGCAGGCCGCGGCAGTCTCTAGGGTTCCTGCGGTGATCTGGATCCTTCTCGCCATCGTCGCCTCGACGCTGGTCGGGATCTGGGCCGAGCGCCGATGGCCCCAGGAGGCCGGCCACGGCTCGCGCCGGGCGCTGCTGTTCCTGCTGTATTTCGTCCTGCCGCCGATCATCTTCGTCAATCTGGCCAGAGCCGACTTCACGGTCGGGACGGGAGTGGGGCTCGGCCTCGGCTTGGTCACCGTCTGCACTGTCGGCGTCGTCGCCTGGCTGCTCGCTGTGCCGGTCATGAAACTGCCGCGCCCGGTCGCCGGTGCGGTGATCTGCTGCTCGATCGTCTCCAATACCGGCTACCTCGGATATCCGATGGTGCTGACCCTGATGGGAGGCGACGACCTGAGCCAGGCAGTGGTCTACGACGTGCTGGTCAGCGGCATCGCGCTGATGCTGCTCGCCTTCGGGGTCGGGGCCGCCTTCGGTACGAAAGCCGGGGTCGGATTCCGCCAGCGGCTCAGGGCCTTCTTTTTCCGCAATCCGCTGCTCGTCGCCGGGATCCTCGGGCTGATCGCCCCGCAATGGATGGCGCCGGACCTGCTCGTCGACATCACGTGGGGGCTGGTGGTCCTGATCCTGCCCGTCGGCTTCTTCGCGGTCGGCGCGGTGCTGGCGGAGGAAGAGCGGCTCGGTGCGATCCGACTGCCGCCACGCATCCATCGCCAGATCGGCGCCGTTATCTTCTCCCGCCTCGTGGTGTCTCCGGCCCTGCTGCTGGTCCTTTCGATGCCTTTCACGGGAATCCCGCGCTCCTACTACCTGCTGGCCGCGATGCCGAGCGGACTCAACTCGATGATCGTCGGCCACGCCTACGGCCTCGATCTGCGCACCACCGCCGAAGCCGTCGTCTACACCACGGCGATCGTCGTCGTCGGCGCCGCAGCCTGGGTCCTCGTAGCTTGAATGGTCGTGAGACGATGACTCCGTGATCCACCACACGGCCCTCGAAGTGAAACCGGACTCGGTCCGGGAAGAAGTGGCTTTCTGGACCGCGATCGGCTTCAGCGAGGTGCCGGTGCCCGAGCAACTCGGCGACGGCTACACCTGGCTGGAAGGCGGCGGCACCCAGGTCCACCTCATTCATGAAACCGAGCCGGTGATCCCGCGACGGGCTCACGTCGCCGTCGTGGCACCGGACTTCGATCTCGCCCTGGAGCGGCTGAGGGAGGCTGGTTCCGAGGTCAGGCCGGGCAGGGAGCTGTGGGGTGAGAAACGGGCGAAGGCCACGTCTCCGGCGGGTCACGTGGTCGAGTTGACGGCCGCGCCTCCGCCACCGGCATCGGGCTGACCGGATCGACATAGCTCACTTCCGGCGGGCCTGTTAGTTTCGCCGGATGCGCCATCCGGTCGAGTCCTTCACGCCTGCAGAAGAAGCACTGCTGGCACCTCACTTCACCAACCTCGACCGGCCCGTATTCGCGCTGACCAACCTGCCGGAGACGGTCAAGGGCGCCCTGTTTGCGCGCTACTCGCGCTATCCGGGCACCCTGCGGCGGTTGTACCTGGATGAGTTCGCGTCGGAGATGCCCGAGGGCGGCAGGCCTTTCGACGGCGCCGAAGGCGAGCGCGCCGCTGACCTGTACGAGCGCATCTTCGTCGGCTACGGCGACGACTCGATCGCCCAGGTGGGCGGGGCCCACATCGCCTGCGAATGGGTCTCCAACATCCTCACCAAGCAGCTCCAGCGCGGACGCCTCGCGGCCTACCTCGAGCAGTCCACGCGCTACATCGCCTACGACCAGGAGATGCCCGGCGGCGGTTACCGCTACTACCGGGACGACGGGCTGGGGCCGGCCTTCGAGACGGCGATGGACCAGATCTTCGAGATCTACTCACAGGCGCTCGTCAAGACCGAGGCGTGGGCCGCGGAACAGTGGCCGCGTTCGGCCGACGAACCGGAGGGTCCGTGGCGCAGGTCGATCAAGGCCAAGGCGCTGGACCTGCTGCGCGGCCTGTTGCCGGCGGCGACGCTGAGTCACGTAGGCATCTTCGCCTCGGGCCAGGCCTACGAGCAGATGCTCTTCAGGCTGATGAGCTCGCCGCTGCCGGAAGCACGCCAGTTCGGCGGCATGATCCTCGACGAGCTGAACAAGGTGATGCCGAGCTTCGTATCGAGGGTCGCCAGGCCGGACCGCGGCGGCGAGTGGATCTCGTTCCTCGAAGAACGGCGCGAGACCACCGAGCAGTGGGTTTCGCGACTCGGGCTCGACCGCCGGGACAGTGCCTCGGCGGGACCGACCGTGGAGCTGCTCCAGGTCCGCGGCAACGAGGAAGACCTGCTCGCCGGCAGCCTTTTCGAGGCGGCGGATGTCTCCGAGACCGAGATCCGTACGCGCCTGGAGGCGATGAGCTCGGAAGAGCGGTCCGGGCTGATGGCCGCGGTCATCGGCGAGCGCCGCAACCGGCGCCACCGCCCCGGGCGCGGATTCGAATCGGTCAGCTACCGGTTCGAGATCGTCTCCGACTACGGGGCCTTCCGCGACCTGCAGCGCCATCGCATGCTGACCTGCCAGTGGCAGACGCTCTCGCCGGACCTCGGCGCGGGGATTCCGGGCGAGCTTCGCGAGGCGGGAGTTGCCGGCGAGTACGAGCGGGCCCTGGAGATCTCGAGAGCAGAGTACGAGCGGCTCCGTGGCGCCGGCCGCCCCGAGCTCGCGCCCTACGCACTCTGCCTCGGCTACCGGATCCGGTACGTACTCGACCTCAACGCGCGCGAGGCGATGCAGCTGATCGAGCTGCGCTCCGGCCGTGAGGGCCATCCGACCTATCGCGCCGTCGCACACGCGATGCACGACGCGATCGGAGCCGTGCACCCGGCGGTCGCCGGGGCCATGGTCCACATCGACCGCTCGTCCGAACCACGCCTCGAGCGCATGCTCTCGGAGATCCGCACCCACAAGAAGCGCCTTGCGGCATCCGGCACCTCGAAGGCGCCGCCGGGCTTCAGCGAGCTCGGCTGACCCGCCCCGGCCGGGGCCCCTGACAGTCCCTACCCGGGGCACTAAGCTGGGCCGATGCCTGGGCCGATGCCCCTCAGACCGCAACCCGAAGACCGCCGGAAACACGGGCTGCGCGTGCTGGCGCTCGCGGTGCTGGCCTCGGGGCTGCTTCTGGCCTCTTGTTCGGGAGACTCCGACTCCTCCGATGCGGGTTCTTCGGCCCCGGTAGCCGCGACCTCGGGGAACAGCGCGATCTGGAAGCCGAAGCCGACGCCCAAGCCGTGGCAGTTCCAGCTTCAGGGCAGGATCGACACCTCGATCCGGGCCCCCGTCTACGAAGTCGACGGCTTCGACGTCCCGGCCAGGACCGTGCGCGGGCTCCGGTCGAAGGGCCGCAGGGTGATCTGTTACTTCAGCGCCGGCAGCTGGGAGAACTTCCGTCCCGACAAGGGCCGGTTTCCGAAGTCGGTGCTCGGCAAGCGGTACGAGGGCTACCCCGACGAGCGCTGGCTCGACATACGCCGCTACCGGCTCTTCGCCGGGCCGCTGAAGGCCCGGATCCGCATGTGTGCCCGCAAGGGCTTCGACGGGGTCGAGGCCGACAACGTCGCCGGCTACCAGAACCGGACCGGGTTTCCCCTGACCGCGGCCGACCAGCTCGAGTTCAACCGCTGGCTGGCCCGGCAGGCCCACCGCAACGGCCTCTCGATCGGCCTCAAGAACGACCCGTCACAGGTCAGGCAGCTGGTCGGGGACTTCGATTTCGCCGTGGTCGAGCAGTGCTTCCAATACGACGAATGCGGCAGGTTCCGGCCGTTCATCAGGGCCGGAAAGGCGGTCTTCTCGGTCGAGTACGAGACGCCGAAGCGGAGGTTCTGCAGCCGGGCCAGGAAGCTGCGCTTCAGCTCGATCGGCAAGGAGTACGACCTCTTCGCCCGGCCCTGGCAGCCCTGCGGCAGGACCGGCTGAGGCAAGAGGGCGGCGATGGGTGCGATGCCTGGCGGTCGATCGGGTCCGGGTCGGGCGCTGCTGCTGGCGGGAGTGATCCTGGCGGCGGTGAACCTGCGCCCCGCGATGACCGCGGTAGGCCCGCTGATCGGCGAGATCCAGGCCGACACGGGTCTCGATGCGGCCGGTGCAGGCCTGATCGCAGCGTTGCCGGTGCTCTGCTTCGGGATCTTCTCGGGTGTCGTCCCCCGGTTCGGGCGCCGCTTCGGGCTCGAAGAGGTGCTGCTCGCAGCGATGCTCGCCCTTGCGGCCGGTGTGATGCTGAGGGTGATTCCCGGAACCGCGGCCCTGTTCCTGGGCACCGCCGTCCTCGGGGCCGCGATCGCCTTCAGCAACGTGCTGCTGCCCGCGGTCACGAGGCGTTCGTTCCCGTTCGAAGGCCGGCGTATATCCGCGATGTACGTCGCCGTGCTAGGCATCTCGGCGACCCTCGCATCGGCGCTGGCGATCCCGCTCTCGCAGACCTGGCTCGGCTGGCGCGGGTCGCTCGGCATCTGGGCCGTCCCGGCACTGGTCGCCGCGGCTGCCTGGGCGGCACTGGTCAGGCAGCGCCCGCCGCTGCGCCCCGCCGCCCCCAGAGTCGCCGGCCTGCGTGCCCTGCTGCGCTCCCGGCTGGCGGTCGCGGTGATGCTGTTCATGGCGGCCCAGGCTTTCGCGTTCTGGGTCGTGCTGACCTGGCTGACCGAGATCCTCATCTCGACCGGCATCGAGAAGGTGGATGCCGGCCTGATCTTCGCGACGTCGCTCGGGCTCGGGGTGGTCCCGATCGTCGCGCTTTCGGTATTCGGTGACCGGATCCCGGACGACCGCGTCCTGGTCGTGACGGCCGGCGTATCGACCGTCGCCGGCCTGCTCGCCCTGCTGGCCTTCGGTTCCAGCGGCGCGATCGTCTGGGCCTCGCTGATCGGCATGGGTCAGGGCGCGGGCTTCGCGCTGGGCCTCACCTTCTTCGTCAGCCGTGCGGCCTCGCACGAGATGGCCGCCGAGCTGTCCGGCACCGGCCAGTCGGTGGCGTACCTGATCGCCGCCGCCGGGCCCGTGCTGGCGGGGCTGATCCACGACGCCAGCTCGAGCTGGGACCCGGTGATCGGCCTCGTGGTGCTGGTCGTCGCCATCCAGACCGTGATCGGGCTGGAGGCCGGGCGTCCGGCGACGGTGGCCGAAGAAACCGGTTGACCGCGGCGCTCATCCGGCCGGCTGCAGCAGGCCGGTGAGATCGGCGATCACGTGGTCGGGTGTTGTCCCCGCGGACTCATTGTCGCCGACGAGGATCCCGGCGATCCCGGCGGCCTGGGCTCCACCGACGTCGGTGTCGGCGCGGTCGCCGATCATTGCCACCCGCGCACCGTCGGCGAGCCCGATCGCTCTCAGGCCCGCCTCGAAGATCGCTCTTTCCGGCTTGCCGGTGACGATGCCTTTCCGGCCCGATGCGGTCTCGATCGCGGCGAGGATCGATCCGGTGCCGGGCCAGTAGCCGTCGGGCATCGGCATGGTCGGGTCCCTGCCGGTCGCAGCCAGCATCGACCCCGCCCGGGCGGCCATCGAAGCCGCTTTCAGCTCGTCGTAATCGAAGCCTGAATGCCCCGAGACCAGCACCGCTTCGGCCAGTTCCCAGTCGGAGTGGGGCAGCAGCTCTATCCCGGCCGCTTCGAGCTGGCCGAGGAAGGAATCGGTGCCGGTGGCGATCACTCGTGGATTCGGGCCGAAACGCTCGATGGCGGCGGTGATCAGCGTCGATCCGGCGGTTACGACCCGGTCTTCGTCGACCTCGACGCCGCCGCGTCTGAGGATCCCGGCCTGCTCGCCGGGGGAGAGGCGTGGGCTGTTGGTGACGAAGGCCACAGGCTTGCCCGAAGCGGAGAGTTCATTCAGCGTCTCGGCCGCACCGGGGATCATCTCGTGTCCCAGCCACACGACCCCGTCGAGGTCGACCAGGAATCCGTCGTAGAGCTCGGCGAGGCGCACCGGGCAAGGCTACTCGAGGTCCGGGTAGTCTGGACGCCATGCTTTCTGACTCGCGCGCCATGCCGCGCCCCCGCTCCGTGTCGGTCCTGGTCGCCGGTGGAACCATCTCGATGACCGGTGAGACCGGTGCTTCGCCGGACCTCGATGCCGAAGCGCTGCTCGATTCGGTCCCCGGCAACGTCGACATCGACGGCCTGCGCGCCGAGACCGTGATCAACGTCCCGAGCGCCCACCTCAGCCTCGGCGACCAGCTCGACATCTGCCGCAAGGCCAGGGACACCGCCCGCCGGGGAACCGGGGTAGTGGTCACTCACGGCACCGACACGCTCGAGGAGACCGCGATGCTCTGCGACGTGCTCCATGACGCCGAAGCGCCGATCGTCTTCACCGGGGCGATCCGCCCGGCTTCGAGCCCCGGCGCCGACGGACCGGCCAACCTGCTCGACGCGATCTCGGTCGCGGCCAGCGAAGCGGCTTCCGGCATGGGCGTGCTGGTCTGCTTCGGCGGCGAGATCCACCACGCCCGCGGCGCGCGAAAGACCGATACGACGTCGCTGGTCGCGTTCTCTTCACCCCAGACCGGCCCGCTCGGGCGCGTAACCGAGGGCCACCCGACAATCTGGTCCCGGATCCCGCGCAATCCGTCGCTCGACCCACCAGACCTCGACGCACGCGTCCTGGTCGTGCCAACCAGCGCCGGAGACGACGGAACGCTTGCGCGCGCCGCGCTCGACACCGCGCCCGACGGCGTGGTCATCGGCACGCTCGGCGCCGGACACGTTTCGCCCCCGATCCTCGAACTGTGGGCCGAGGCGGCAGAGCGCATCCCGGTGATCGTCTACTCGCGGCCCGAGCGCGGCGTGATCCTCAACGCGACCTACGGCTACCGCGCCTCCGAGCGCGACCTGCGCGAGACCAACGTGATCCCGGCCGGCTTCCTCGCCCCGCAGGCGGCTCGCATGAAGCTGCTCGCATGCCTCGGCTCCGGGCTCAACATCGAAGAGATCCGCTGGGCCTTCGGCCAGGACGACGGCTGATCCGGGCCGCTGCCCGGTTGGCGTAGGCTTGCGGCATGTCCGAAGCGACGCCCACCGAAAGCCCGGCTCATGGCTACTCGGCCAACCGGGACCCGCTGCTGAAGAGGCTGCGCCGGATCGAAGGCCAGGTCCGCGGGGTCGAGGCGATGATCGAGGACGACCGCTACTGCATCGACGTGGTCACCCAGATCACCGCGATCCAGGCCGCGCTCGACAAGGTCGCACTGAGCCTGCTCGAAGACCACGCCGCCCATTGCGTCGTCGGAGCCGAGCCGGAACTCCAGGACGAGCGGACCGAAGAGCTGATGGCTGCGGTGCGCCGCCTGATGCGCCACGGCTGACCGGACCGCAGGGCCGCGGCCGTTGACTCCGGCGGCACGAAGCTCGCCGTTGACTCCGGCGGAGGCAAGGGCCCGCAGCGCTAACGGGCGGAGTCGATCGCTTCGATCAGCTCGGCCTTGCTCATCTTCGAGCGGCCGTCGATGCCGAGCGTCGTCGCGATCTCGTACAGCTCGGCCTTGGTCGCCCCGGAAGGTGCTTTGGCGGTTTCCGGGGGCGGTGTTGTCGAGGGCGTATGCCCCGTCTCGGCACCGTCGGGCGGAGTGCCGGGCGAGGGGGAGTCGGGGGCCGGGGCGGTCGAGGAAGGCGCTGGAGGGGGCGTCGCCCGCTCCTGGCCCGCCGGACTCACGCCGGTTCCGGGGCTGTGACGGTCGCCGCGCTCTACCAGTTCCTGGACCAGCCGCAGGCCACCGGCGATCGAAGCGGCGGCGCCTGCCAGTACGAGGGCTATCTGCTTCTTGACCACGGCCCGCAGACTACCCGGACCCGCCCGTCGGCAACCCTCAGCCCGGGCTGCCACGCCACGGCCCGCTGCGCCACCTGCCGTCTGACCAGGCGGATGGGGCCAGAAGTGCCGGCCGGAGCGGCACTTTGCGGGCCATAAGGAGGCCGCGGCCGGCCGGCGTCCCGGGACCCGGGGAAAATGCCCGGCCCGGCAAGACAGGCTGCCGGCCTGCCCGGTGCCATCACGCCGCGCAGTGGAGCTGATTATGCGCCTCCACGGCCCACTTTGAGCTCCAGTGTGCGATCGGGCGGGTGCCAGGCGCCACCTGGACCAGGCGAAGGGACTCGAGCTACCGGTGCCGGATTGCCGTTTCTCAGTCGAGCTCAGCAGGCCGTCTCGACCGGAGGGACAGTCGTCGGCGGACTCGGTGCCGGATTGCCGTTTCTCAGTCGAGTTCAGAGGCCGTCTCGACCGGAGGGACAGTACTCAAGACGGTACGGCCCGGAGGTCGAGGCGGCCTCTGGCGAAGGCTGAGGGATGGCAATCAGCCGCAGCCGGTGTTGTTTCCGCACGAGGGGCACGTGTAGCACGAGCCCGTGCGCTGCATCATGCCTCCGCACTGGTCGCAGGCCGGGCCGAGCTCGGCCGCTCCCCCGGCCACCTGCAGCTTCGCCGGGATCACCGGGACGTCGTCGGTCAGGGCCGAGCCTGCCGGCACCGCCGAGCCTCCTGCGTCGCCTGTCGCCGCATCGGCCCCGGCACCATGGCCGTTGCCCGAGCCGTTGCCGGAGCCGTTCTCGATCCCGATCGCCGCGTCGGCGGCTTCCTTGCGGTTGCGCACCTCCTGGGTCAGGATGCCCTGCTCCTCGAGGAAGTCCGTGTCCTCGACGAACTGGGAGGCCAGCCAGCGCATGATGTAGTCGGGCATCGACTTGGCGAACGGGATCTCCGGGTTGCCGGTGATTCCCTCCGGGTCGAAACGCATGTAGCTGAACTTGTTGACGAACACCTCGAGCGGCACCCCGTACTGGAGGCCGAGCGAGATCGCCGTCGCGAAGGCGTTCATCATGCCGCGCATGGTCGAGCCTTCCTTACCGATGTCGGTCAGGAAGATCTCGCCGACCGACCCGTCGGTGTACTTGCCGGCGGTGATGTAGCCCTCGTGCCCACCGACCGAGAACTTGTGGGTCACCGACTCGCGCGTCTTCGGCATGCGGTGGCGGACCGGACCGGTGGCGGCCGCTTCCTCGGGCGCGTCCTCGTCCTTTTCTTCCTGGGCGTCGGTCCTCAGGGCCTGGGCCGTCTTCGAGCCGTCGCGGTAGATCGCGAGTGCCTTCAGGCCGCCTTCCCAGCCGCGCGTGTACGCGTCGGCGATGTCCTCGACGGTTGCCGTATGCGGCAGGTTCACGGTCTTCGAGATCGCACCCGAGAGGAAGGGCTGCGTCGCCGCCATCATGTCGATGTGGCCGGTATGCGAGATGGCCCGCTCTCCGACCGCTACGTCGAAGACCGGCAGGTGCTCCTGCTTCAGGCCGGGCGCCCCGACGATCGTATTGTTCTCGTTGATGTGCGACTCGATCTGGGCGATCTCGGCCTCCGAGTATCCCAGCGTCCGCAGTGCCATCGGCACCGAGCGGTTGACGATCGTCATGCTGCCGCCGCCGACCAGCTCCTTGAACTTGACCAGCGAGAAGTCCGGCTCGATGCCGGTCGTATCGCAGTCCATCAGGAAGCTGATCGTGCCCGTGGGCGCGAGTACCGTCGCCTGCGCGTTGCGGTAGCCGTGCTCGTCGCCGACCTCTACGGCGGCGTCCCATTCGTCACGGGCCGCGTTGAGCAACTCCTCGTCGACGCCGGTGCCGTCGATCTCGTACGAGGCGTCGCGGTGCATGCGCATCACGTTGTTATGCGGTTCGCGGTTCTGCTCGTAGGCCTCGTACGGTCCCATCGCGGCCGATATCTCGGCCGAGCGCCGGTAGGCGCGGCCGGTCATCAGCGCGGTGATCGCCGCCGCCACGTTGCGCCCTTCGTCCGAGTCGTACGGCATCCCGTTCGACATCAGCAGCGCGCCGAGGTTCGCGTAGCCGAGTCCGAGCTGGCGGAAGGCGTTGGCGTTGACGCCGATCTCCTCGGTCGGGTAGCTGGAGAAGCCGACCACGATCTCCTGAGCCAGGAAGACGGTGTCGACTGCCGACTCGAAGCCCGCGGTGTCGAAGCTGCCGTCGTCGCGGCGGAACTTCATCAGGTTGATCGAGGCCAGGTTGCAGGCCGAGTCGTCGACATGCATGTACTCCGAGCACGGGTTGGAGGCGTTGATCCGGCCTGAATTCGGGCAGGTGTGCCAACGGTTGATGGTCGTGTCGTACTGCATGCCCGGATCGGCGCACTGCCATGCGGCATCGGCGATCTGGTTCATCAGGTCGCGCGCCGGAAGGGTCTTGATGACCGAACCGTCGGTACGGGCGACCAGGTCCCAGTCGGCGTCATCGCGGCAGGCCTCCATGAACTCGTCCGAGACCCGGACCGAGTTGTTGGCGTTCTGGTACTGGATCGAGGTGAATCCTTCGCCGTCGATCGACATGTCGAAGCCGGCGTCGCGCAGGGCCGCGGCCTTCTTCTCCTCGTTCGCCTTGCACCAGACGAAGTGCTCGATGTCCGGATGGTCGACGTCCAGCACGACCATCTTCGCGGCGCGACGGGTCTTGCCGCCGGACTTGATCGTGCCGGCCCACGAGTCGGCGCCGCGCATGAAGCTGACCGGGCCGGAAGCCGTGCCGCCCTTCTTCAGCTGCTCCATCGAACCGCGGATGTTGGACAGGTTGATCCCGGAGCCCGAGCCGCCGCGGAAGATCTTGCCTTCCTTGGTGTTCCAGTCGAGGATCGACTCCATCGTGTCTTCGACGCTGAGGATGAAGCAGGCCGAGCACTGCGGCGTCTCCTCGAAGCCGACGTTGAACCAGACCGGCGAGTTGAAAGCCGCTTCCTGGTGAAGCAGGATCGCGGTGAGCTCCGCCTCGAATGCGTCGGCGTCGGCGTCGGAGGCGAAGTAGTCGCCTTCACGGCCCCAGCCGGCGATCGTGCCGGCGACGCGGCTGATCATCTGCTTGACCGAGTTCTCGCGCTGGTCCGAGCCGAGCTGGCCGCGGAAGTACTTCTGGGCCACGATGTTGGTCGCGTTCTGGGACCAGCTTCGCGGGAATTCGACGCCGCGCTGCTCGAAAGCGGGGTTCGCCGGATCGCCGATGACGGCGTCGCGCAGTTCCCATTCGACTTCGTCGAAGGGGTGGACGCCCTCCCTGGTCAGGCGGCGCTGGACGACGACGCCGTCGGGGTTGATCCGGGTCGGATCGCTTACGGGGTTGGACTGGGACATTCTCTCTCGCTCTCTCCTCGGTACTTACGTTTTGCTGTTTCGGTGTCGCGGGTCATGCGGCGGCGCCGGGATCCGGCGTCGCGTTCAGGTCTTGTTCAGGCTCTCTCGGTCATCTTCGGGGTCAGGCGGTCCAGTTCGGCCTGGACGTCGTTGACGTCCAGCTGCCTGTAGACCGCTGCGAACTGGAGATAGGCAACCTGGTCGATCCGCCGCAGGCCGGCGAGGCACATCTCCCCGATCCTTGCCGCGGTGATCTCGCCGCCGGCCCTGAAGGCCGCTGTCTCGATCCGGTTGACCAGCGCGTCGATCGCCTCCGGACGGACGGGCCTCTTGTGCGAGGCGCGCTCGAGCCCGCCGCGAAGCTTGACCCGGTCGAAAGGCTGGCGGCTGCCGTCGCGTTTGCGCACGAACAGCGCCTGCGTCTCGCAGCGCTCATACGTGGTGAACCTGTGCTCACAGCGCGAGCACTGGCGCCGGCGGCGCACAGATGCTCCTTCTTCGGAGCCGCGGCTCTCCAGAACCCGGCTCCCCTGGTGTCCACAATGGGGGCAACGCACATGCGGGATTATACTAGGAGTAGGGCCGGACACCTTTCATGAACGCTACATATAGCGTTTGAGTGAAATCACGAATCCCCTGTTTGCGGGATCTGGCTGCGCCGCACCCCACAGGTAGCGCCGGGACGGGCGCCCTGTACGATGTGCTGGTGAGCGAAGGCAGAGACACCGAAAGCGGCGACCGGCCTTCAGAGGAATCCCTGAGCATGCGCGACAAGGCGGCCGCAGCCCGGCACAGCATGGCCGACCGGGCCACGACCGCCCGCGAGAACGCCGTCGGCATGGCCTCGCAGGCCCGCGAGAATGCGGTCGAACGCGCCGGCGTCGCACGCGACGCCGCGGTCGAGAGGGCCGAGGCGATCCGGGAATCGGCGGCGGAAACGATCAAGGCGGTCAAGCCGAAGTTCCGCGGGGTCTCGCACGAGTGGGCCTTCTTCCTCTCGCTCGGCCTCGGGTTGTCGCTGCTGATCATCGCCGACACGCCGCTGAAACTGCTCGCGGTGACCATATATACGGTCTCCCTCTGCGGCCTGTTCGGCACCAGCGCCCTCTATCACCGCGTCAACTGGAAGACCTCACGGGCCCGGACCATGATGAAGCGGCTCGACCACTCGATGATCTTCCTGCTGATCGCCGGCACGGTCACGCCGTTCGCCCTGCTCACGATGAGCGGCACGTGGTCGACGGCGATCCTCGTTGCGGTCTGGTCCGGCGCGGCCATCGGCGTGGCGATCGAGCTGCTGTGGACCGGCTCTCCGAAGTGGGTCAGCGTCGTGATCTACCTGATCGTCGGCTGGATCGGAGCGGTGGCCTTCCCCCACATCGTCGGCACGGCCGGGGTCTTCGCAGGGCTCCTGATCGCCACCGGCGGCATCCTCTACACGGTCGGCGCGGTCGTCTATGCCACCCAGCGGCCCGACCCGAACCCGACCTACTTCGGCTACCACGAGGTATTCCACCTCTTCGTGATCGGCGCCGCGGCGACCCATTTCGCCGCGATCGCATTCTTCGCCCTGTGAGCCCGGGCACGGCAGGTCCGGCCGAGCCGCTCGCCTGGAGCTCGATCCCGGTCGGCGGCGTCGTGACCCGCCTGCTCGAGGCCGGCCCCCACCAGGCCTCCGAGGCCGTCGTCTTCATCCACGGCAATCCCGGCTCCGCCTCCGACTGGACCGGGCTCGTCGAAGAGGCCGGCAGCCTCGGCCGGGCCGTCGCCTTCGACCTTCCCGACTTCGGCCAGACCGTCGCCGAGCCCGGCTTCACGAACACGGTCGACGAGTACGCCGGCTTCGTCGGTGAAGCGCTCGAGACGCTCGGCATCACGAGTGCCCGGCTGGTCCTGCACGACTTCGGCGGCCCGATCGGCCTGACCTGGGCCGCGGCCCACCCGGAGCGCGTCGCCGGAGTGACGCTGATCGGCACCGGCCTGCTGCTCGACTACAGGTGGCACCGCCTGGCCCGGATCTGGCAGACGCCCGGCCTGGGCGGGCTTCTCAACGCCGTCGCGACGAGGCCCGTGTTCCGCCGGCTGATCACCCGACCCGAGCCGCGCGGGCTGCCTTCCGCATTCGTGGACGAGATGTACGACAACTTCGACCGTCGCACCAGGGCCGCCGTGCTGCGCCTCTACCGAGACTCGAAGAAGATCGGCAAGACCTCGAAGCGGCTGGTCGAACCGCTGGCCGAAGCCGACATCCCGGCGCTGGTGATCTGGGGGGCCTCCGACGCATACCTTCCGACCTCGCTGGCCGAGCGCCAGAAGGAGCCATTTCCCTCGGCTGAGATCCACATCCTGCCCGGCTCCGGCCACTGGCCGTTCATCGACGACCCGACAACCGTCGGCCGCCTGCTGACCGGGTTCCTCAGGGCGACAGGCTGAGCGGAGCCCGTTCCAGGCTTCAGGCGGCGGGCAGCTCGCCGGACTCGATCGCGGCGTTGACCGCGCAGCCCGGTTCGCTGTCGTGTGCGCAGTCCCGGAACCGGCAGTACTGCGAGAGCCGTTCGATCTCCTCGGCGCGCCCGTCGGGAGGCTCCTCGACCAGCAGCCCCGGCGCACGCAGCCCCGGGGTGTCGATCAGCAGGGTGCCGCAGGGCAGGCCGAGCATCTCGCGGCGCGTCGTCGCGTGGCGGCCGCGGTCGTCCTTCGCGCGTACCTCGGCCGTGACCTGCCGCTCGTAGCCGAGGAGCGTGTTGGCCAGCGTCGACTTGCCGACCCCGGAGGATCCCAGCAGCACGACGGTCTCGGTCGGAGTCAGGCTCTCGCGCAGCCGGTCCAGTC
Organism: uncultured Solirubrobacterales bacterium; assembly: GCA_963701635.1. GTDB lineage: Bacteria > Actinomycetota > Thermoleophilia > Solirubrobacterales > 70-9 > 67-14. The sequence continues at coordinate 19,449 of CAVPAU010000001.1, read as the reverse complement.
CTTTCAGGGTCTCCGAGCTGAAGGCGAAGACCTCCAGTTCCGGGAAGCGCTCGCGCGTTTCTTCGACCGTCGGGTCGGCGTCCTCGACCAGGTCCGACTTCGAGAGCGCGACGACGGTTCTGGCACCGGAAGCCTCGGCCATCGCGACCATGCGGCCGAGGCGCTCGAGCTCGTGGTCCTGGTTGAGCGAGCTCAGCACGATCACCACGTCGACGTTCGCGGCGAGCACCTGGACCCGGTCGCGGTCGGCCGGCGAGCGCCGCGCGAGCGTGGTCCGCCGCGGCAGGATCTCGTGGACGGTCCCGTCTTCGGCTGCCGCGACCCAGTCGCCGACCGTCGGCATCGCGGTCGCGTCGGTCCGCCCCTGGAGCAAGCGGCCGGCGGGACGGCCCTGGAGCGGTCCTTCGGTCGTCATCAGATCGACGATGTGGTCGCGGTGAAGGCCGGTCACACGCGCCGGAACGCGCTCCGGCCGTTCGCCCGACTGCCACTCGAGCTGCTCGGCCGGGGTCCAGCCGAGCGACTCGAGCGTAACGGGCAGCGGCCCGCCGGCCAGGCGGCTCAAGCGCTCACTCCCGCGGCGGCACGGGCCTTGGCCGACTCGATCAGGTCGAGCAGCTCCGCCTCGCGGTCCGAGCGCAGCAGCTCGATCGGGTCGGGTTGCCCATTGACGATTCCCTCGAAGAAATCGCGGCGGTCCTGGTAGGTCGGCAGCGTGCCCTTGGCCCAGCCGCGAACCTGGTTGAGGATGACCGCGAGCCGGGCGAAGTCCTCGCCGTAGAGCTCGGCGATCTCGCGCTTCATGCGCTTGGCCAGCGCGGGCGAGGCACCGGCGGTCGAGATCGCGATCGCCAGCGGGCCGCTGCGCACGATCGCCGGCAGGATGAAGTTGCAGAGCGGCGGTACGTCGGCGACGTTGACCAGCATCGCGCGCTGCTCGGCGTCCTCGTAGACCCGGATGTTGACCTCGGAGTCGTCGGTCGCGGCGATCACGAGGAAGCGTCCTTCGAGGTCCGCGCCCCCCGCATACTCTCGACGGTGCCACTCGACCGAGCCTTCGGCGGCGAGTTCCTCGAGAGCCGGGCAGGCTTCGGGGGCGATCAGCACCGCGTCGCCACCGCAGGCGAGGATGCCCTCGGTCTTCTCCAGTCCGACGTCACCGCCACCGACGACGACACAGCTGCGGCCCTTCAGCCGCAGGCAGGCGATGTAGAACGGGGTGTCGAGCATGTCCCTGACGCAGGACTGGTCGCAGATCCCCCTGCGGAACTGGCAGACGCACTCTTTTCCTGCAAAGGCCTGGGCGGGCATGCTGAGAGCCTAGAACCTGCGTGAAACCCGCGTCTGAAGCGCCTCCGGAACCGGCCGGATCCGACGGTCCGCAACTCCGGCACATCCGGACCGGAGCCATCAGGAAGGCGGGTGGTGAAGGGGACAAACCCGCGGGTGCTGCCGACCGGCTCTGCTACGCTCGGCCCCAGATGAGACTGATCGTCACCGAGAAGAACAACTCCGCCCAGAAGATCGCCGAGATCCTCTCCGGCGGCAGTGCCACCGAGACCAAGTCGTTTACCGTGCCCGTTTTCCGGTGGACTGACGGGGAGGGCGAGCACGCCGTGCTCGGCACCGGCGGCCACGCCGTCGAGCGCGCTTTTCCGGAGGAGAAGGAGTACAAGCAGTGGAAGCTGGACCTGATCCCCGGACTGATCGACGCCCCGCTGATCACCCGCCCGACCGACGGCAAGAAGAACGTGGTCAGGGCGGTCCAGAAGGAAGCCAAGGCCGCCGACCGCCTGGTCATCGCCACCGACTTCGACCGTGAAGGCGAGCTGATCGGCCTCGAGGCGCTCGAATCCTGCCTGGAGGTCAACCCCGGTCTCGAGAAGGACGTAAGGCGCGCCCGCTACTCGGCCCTGACCCGGGAGGAGATCGAAGGCGCCTTCGCCGACCTCGCGGAACTCTCGTACCCGCTGGCCAACGCCGCCGCCGCGCGACAGGACATCGACCTGATCTGGGGCGCGGCCTTCACCAGGGCGGTTTCGCTGGTCAGCAAGGCCTACGGCGCCAACTACCTCTCGGTCGGCCGGGTGCAGAGCCCGACCCTCGGCCTGATCGTCGAGCGCGAGCTCGAGCGCCGTGCCCACGTCGCCAAGCCGTTCTGGGAGCTGTTCGCGAAGTTCGAGCACCCGAGCGGCGCCAGCTTCGAGACCCACCACGCCACCGACAAGTTCTGGGACGAGAAGGAGGCCGACGCCGCGCTGGCCGGAACCGCCAGCCCGGGCACGGTCAGGTCGGTGACCAGCCGCAAGAACACGAGCAGGCCGCCGACGCCCTACAACACGAATTCGTTCCAGGTGGACGCTTCGAGCCGGCTCGGCATCACCCCCAAGCAGGCGATGAACCACGCCCAGGACCTCTACGACGACGGCTTCATCTCCTACCCGCGCACCGACAACACCATCTACCCCGACTCGCTGCCGCTCGAGAAGACGATCGCCTCACTGGTCAAGATCAAGGACTTCGCCGCCGCCGCGCCGCTGCTCGACGCGCCGCTGAAGCCGACCCAGGGCAAGAAGTTCGACGCCGCCCACCCGCCGATCTACCCGACCCACGCGCTGTACCCGAGTGCGCTGGACGGACCCAAGGCGAGGGTGTACGAGCTGATCGTGCGGCGCTTCCTCGCCACGTTCTCTTCCCCGATGGTCACCGAGTCGACCCGGGCCGACATCGAGGCCGGCAGCGAGACCTACTTCGTGCGCGGCAAGGTCGTGCTCGACCCCGGCTACGCCGGCATCTATACGTATGCGCGCTCCGCCGACGAGGAGATCCCGGCTCTCGAAGAGGGCCAGCAGCTCGCGCTCGACGGCAGCCCGTGGCTGGTCGCCAAGGAGACGCAGCCGCCGGCGAGGCTCTCGGAGGCGAAGCTGGTCCAGCTGATGGACGAGCAGGGCCTCGGCACCAAGGCCACACGCCCGGACATCATCCAGAAGCTCTACAGCCGCAAGTACGTGCGAAACCACCCGCCGGAGCCGACCGCGACCGGGATGGCGATGTACGAGGCGTTCAAGGAGTACGTGCCCGAGATGGCGACCTCGGAGATGACGGCGAGCCTGGAGGAGGAGATGGACCAGATCGCCAAGTCGGAGATGGAAAAGGAGGCGGTCGTCGAGGACAGCCGCAAGCTCGTCCACTCGACCTTCAGGGAATTGCTGGAAGGCGAGGAGGCCCTCTCGAAGATGATCTGGGCCGGCATGGACCAGGACCGCATCCTCGGGCCCTGCATCGTCTGCCAGGAAGCCGGCCGGACGCAGGAGGACGGCTCGCCGAACATGCTTCGGATCATCCGGGCGAAGAAGTCGGGCAAGTCGTTCGTCGGCTGCACCGGCTGGGAGGCCGACAACCCCGACGCCTGCGACCAGACCTTTCCGATGCCGCAGCCGAACTTCTACGAGGTCACCCCCCTCGAGCAGAACTGCTCGGTCTGCCACCGGACCCCGCGGGTCAGCGTGAAGGCCCGTGGCCGCGCCGGCCGGCCGTGGAAGCTCTGCTTCAACGACGACTGCCCGACCATGGTCGAGATGCGTGAGAAACGGGCCGAACGCCAGGCGGCGCAGGCTGCGAAGAAGGCGGCCGCCGAGGCCGACGGCGGAGGCAAGGCCAAGTCGAAAGCCAAGGGCGGCAAGAAGAAGGCCGGCTCGGCGAAGTCGCGCAGCAAGACCGTCGCCGCATCAAAGTCAGGACCACCGGACCTCGGGACCCGGCGCGTGAAGCGTGCCGGTGGCCGCGGGAAGTCCGCGCCGAAGGGCTGATCAGGGGTGTTCATCGCGCTCGAGGGCGTCGACGGTTCCGGCAAGTCGACCCAGGTCGCGCTGCTGGCCGAGGCACTCGGCCCCGACACGCTGAGGATCCGCGAACCCGGCGGCACCGATGCGGCCGAGGCGATCCGTGACACGCTGGCCGACCCGGCGATCGCGCTCGAACCGACCGCCGAGCTGCTGCTGTTCTTCGCCGCCAGAGCGGACCTGGCCGGCCGGGTGATCCGGCCGGCGCTCGACGCCGGCCGCGTTGTCGTCACCGACCGCTTCGTCGACTCGACCGAGGCCTACCAGGGCGTCGCCCGCGGGCTGGGCGTCGAGCTCGTCGCCGAGCTCAACCGGATCGCCACCGGCGGCCTGCTCCCGGACCTGAGCATCCTGATCAGGGTCGACCCCGAGGTCGGTCTCGGCCGCGCCAGGAGTGCGGACCGGTTCGAGGCCGAGGGAATCGGCTTCCAGCGACTCGTGGCCGATGCCTACGAGCAGATCGCCCGCCGCGAGCCTCAGCGCGTGGTCGCGGTCGACGGCACCGGCACCCCGCAGGAGGTTCACGAGAGGGTCCTCGAGGCCTGCCGCGAACGGATCGGCCTCCCGTGAGTGCTTCGGCACTGGAAGAGGCGACGGAGCATCAGCTGAGGGCGCGCAGTGCGCTGTCGGCCGCGCTCAGGGACGGGCCGGCCCACGCCTATCTGATCACCGGCCCGACCGGTTCGGGCAAGGCGGCCTCGGCCCGAGCCTTCGCGGCCGAGATGCTCGCCGAGGGCAGCCCCGACGCCGGCGAGACCCGCCGGCGCGCGCTGCTGGATCCGTCGCCCCATCCCGACCTCGTCTGGCTGCGTCCGGTCGGGATGAGCCATGCGGTGAACGACGTGCGCAGCCGGGTGATCCGCCCGGCGCCGCTGAAGCCGTTCGAGGGCCGGCGCCGCGTCTTCGTCGTCGAGGCCGCCGACGCGCTCAACGAGGAGAGTCAGAACGCGATGCTGAAGACGCTCGAGGAACCGCCGCCTCACGCGCACCTGATCCTGATCGCGTCGGACGCCGAGGCGGTGCTCGCGACCGTGGCATCCCGCTGCCAGCGGATCGAATTCGCCCCGCTGCCGGAAGAGGCCGTCGTCGCCCGGCTCGGGACCGGGATTCCGGCCGAGACCGCGGTCGCCGCGGCGAGGCTCTCCCGCGGTGACCTCGGCCGGGCACGCCTGCTGGCCGGTGAACGCGGAGCCGGGATCCGCGCGGCGGTCGAGCAGACGATGGCCGGCGTGCTGGAGGACCGCCTGTCCGATTCGCCGTGGCTGGCGATCCTCGATTCCGCGACCCGGGCCGGGGACGAAGCGGCGCAGAGGGCCGAAGCCGCACTCGAGCAGGAGGCCGAAGAGGGAACGAAGCGAACGAAGAAGGAGGCCGAGGACGCGGTCGGCCGGGCCCGCCGCCGGGCCCGGACAGCGGTGCTCGACCTGTCGCTGTCGCTGGCCGGCTCATGGGCGCGCGACTGGCTCGCCGCCGCGGCCGGGGCAGACGACGTGATCTTCAATGCCGACCGGACGGAGGTGATCCGCGAGCAGGCAGCGGGAATCCGGGTGGCTCCGACACGCGAGGCGATCGGGCTGATCGCCGACACCCGGCGCCGGCTGGAGCTGAACGTCAGCGAGGAACTGGCGCTGGAGGCCCTGTGCTTCCGCATGGCCCGGCTGCTCAACCCGGCCTGAAGGGCCGGCCGCGCCGGCGCCTCAGTCCGGCTTCGTCGATTCGCGCTCGCCCGGCTTCTCGATCGTCTCGATGGCGCTCTGCTGGGCGAGCCGGGTGATCTGCTTCGACTGCCTCGAGGCGATCACGCTGAAGTTGAGCGCCAGGCCGAGCAGGACCAGCAGCAGGACCGAGAACAGCGCGATCGTCGCGTCCCGGACCCCCATCGCCCTGGCGATCAGCTCGAGCAGCACCGGGAAGGCCGCGCCGGCGAGCATGGCGAGGCCGAGCAGGAACCAGACGATGCTGTAGCGCTCGAGCAGCCGGTCGCGCCTGATCAGGTCGAGGATCCACACCATGAACGCGATCGCCAGGATCGCCGCGATGATGCGCGCCTGGGGCGTCAGCCGTACGACCGGCTCGGTCGCCGCCAGCAGCCCGTTCACCGGCCGCCGCCTGGTCCGGTCGTGCGCGGCCGAAGCTGCCCGACCAGCAGCACGATCAGCGTCTTGAAGATGTAGAAGGCCGAGACCAGCGGGGTGATGAACGAATGGCCTTCGGCCCTGGCCCGCATCTCTACCGGCATCTCCTTGACGACGAGGCCGGCACGCACCGCCTGCTGCAGAGACTCGACTTCGGCGAACTCCTGCGAGTATCGCTTCGCGAACAGCGCCATCGCCTCGTGGTTCAGCGCGCGCATCCCGCTCGTCGTATCGGTCAGGGTCTGCCGGGTCGAGGCCGAGACGATCAGGCTGAACAGCCGCTGTCCGGTGCGGCGCGCGCGCGAAGCGCGGTACCCCGAGGCCTCGGCGAACCTCGAGCCGACGACGAGGTCGGCGTTGCCCGCCTCGATCTCGGCGACCAGGCGGGCGAGGTCGGCCGCCGGGTGCTGGCCGTCACCGTCGAGCTGCCCGCAGACCTCGTAGCCGCGGGCGAGGGCGAAGATGTAGGCGGTCTGGTGGGCCGCGCCGACGCCCTGGTTGAACGGGAGCGAGGCGACCATCGCCCCGGCGCGCCTGGCGAGCGCCGCGGTCCGGTCACCCGAACCGTCGTCGACAACGAGCAGGTCGGCCTGCGGCAGGTGCTCGCGCACGTCGGCGATTACCGCCTCGATCGAGTCCTCTTCGTTCCAGGCCGGGATGAAAACCAGCGTCTTCACACGTCGATTGTGGACGATTCCGCTCCCTCGGGTGGATCTGCGGGGTCGGTGAACGGCGCTGCCGCCGTCGTCTAGGCTGCGTCGGGTATGAGAAACCGCGCCCAGCGCCGTCGGAGGCGCCATATCGGGATGAGGCTGTGGCTGGCCGCGGGCTTCACAGTGGTCGCCGTTCTCACCGTCGCGGTCATGCTGACCTCGGTGACGAGTTCGAGCCGCGAGCTGCTTTCGGAGCGTTCCACCGAGCTCGCGGTCGGCCGTACGATCCGGCTCGCCGACCGGCTCTCGGAGCCGGACACGAACATCGAGACCGAAGTCCAGGCGGCCAATGGAGAAGGCTTCGCCGCATGGTTCTTCTCGCCGACCGGAGAGGCCGGTACCGAAGAGACCGAGTTCAGGCCGATCCTCGAGACGCCGGCTTTCGAGCAAGTCCGGCTGACCGCGCTGAGCGGCATCCGCAGGTCGCGCGAGCTCGACGATGGCGAAGTCACGCTGGTCGGAGCCCCGGTCTTCAGGGAAGGGCAGCTGACCGGCGCCGTGGTCGGTCGCTACTCGCAGCCGGTCGTTCTGAGAGGAGCGCTCGACACGCTGCGCTCCGAGAGCACGCGCGCCGCGATCATCGCGATACTGGTCGGGACCCTGCTCGGGGTCGGCATAGCCTCGCTGATCACGGTCAGGCTGAAGCGCATCGCAGGCAACGCCGACGACATCGCTTCAGGCAACTTCGACGTGCAGCTGCCGGTCCGCGGACGCGACGAGATCGGGGACCTCGCCCGCTCGCTCGACTCGATGCGCTCGTCGCTGAAGGAGAACTTCGGTGTGCTGACTGCCGACCGCGACAAGCTGACCGCGATCTTCGACGGGCTCAACGACGCGGTGATGGTCGTCGACTACGAGGGGCCGGTGCGCTTCTACAACTCGGCCGCCACGGTCCTGCTCGATCGCGGGGGCCTTCCGCCCGAGGCGATGATCCCCCAGATCAAGCGGGCCGAGGTCGAGGGGTTCTCGGCTCACCCGGCCCTGCGCATAGGTGATCGCGCCTACGCGATGCAGGCACGCGCCCTGCCAGACGAGGGCGCCGTGCTCGTCGTCGTGCGCGACCGCACCGAGGAGATGCGCAAGGAGTTCGCCGAGCGCGACTTCGTCAGCAACGCGGCCCATGAGTTGCGAAACCCCCTGGCCGGCATCTCGGGGGCGATCGAGGTGCTCCAGTCGGGGGCGAAGGACGATCCCGAGGCCCGCGACCACTTCCTCAACCGGCTTTCGGCCGACGCCGAGCGGATGAGCCGGCTGACCCAGTCACTGCTGACCCTGGCCCGGGTCGAGGCGCTCGGCGCGGGCGAGGTGGAAGTGGTCGACGTGACCGCGGCGGCCAAGGACGTCGAGGCGGCGGTCACGGTCCCGACCGGGCTCGACCTGGTGCTGGACGTCGAACCCGACCTCGCCGCGAAGGGCGACCCGACGTTGCTGCGCCAGGTGCTGATCGGCCTGGTGACCAACGCGATCAAGAACACTCCGGAGCCCGGCCGCGTCACCGTCCGCGGCCGCCGGATCGGGGACAGCGAGTTGCTGCTCGAGGTGATCGACACAGGCACCGGCATCCCGCAGGCGGAGATCGACCGGGTCTTCGAGCGCTTCTACCGCCGCTCCGAATCGCGGCGCCAGGAGGGCTTCGGACTCGGTCTCGCGATCGCCCGGAGGATGGCCGACGTCATGGGCGGGGAGATGGGAGCCAACTCGGTCGAGGGCGAGGGCAGTACCTTTTGGGTCCGTCTCCCCCTGATCCGTCAGACAGAGACGCCTATCGCATGAACCTTTCAACGTGAGCAACCCGGCCGGCAAGATCCTGATCGCAGACGACGAGCCCTCGGTGAGGGACTCGGTCGGCTACGCGCTGGACCAGGAGGGGTTCGAGGTGATCGGGGCCGTGGACGGCACCGACGCTGAAGAGAAGCTGGTCGGGGACTTCGACTACGACCTGCTGATCCTCGACATCATGATGCCGGGCAAGAGCGGTCTCGACATCTGCCGCGAGGTCCGCTCACGCTCGGCCGTGCCGATCATCATCCTCACCGCGAAGGACGCCGAGGTCGACAAGGTCGTCGGCCTCGAGGTCGGCGCCGACGACTACGTGACCAAGCCCTTCTCGGTCCGCGAACTGCTCGGCAGGGTCAGGGCCCAGCTCCGCCGGCGAGAGCTCGACCGCTCGCCGGTACCCGAGGCCTCGCGCATCGTCGCCGGCCCGGTCACGATCGACCTCGCCCGCCACGTGGTCACCGTGCGCGGCCGCACGGTCAGCCTGACCCGGTCCGAGTTCCAGCTGCTCCGCCTGCTGGCGGCGCGGCCCGGTGAGGTCTTTTCGCGCGCCCAGATCATGGAGGAGCTGTGGCAGACCGAGTTCGACGGGGACGAGCGGGCCTGCGACGTGCACATCTCGAACCTGCGCCAGAAGGTCGAGACCGACCCCCAGCGTCCCGAACTGGTGCTCACCGTGCGCGGCATCGGCTACAAGTTCAACGACTCCTGAACCCCCTTTAACTGGTTCGACTTGTCGTCGCCTTGCGGGGCCAACTCGAACCGGACTGGTCGCAGCTGCCCGTCCAGTTCACTGGTTCGAATTGTGGTCGCTTCACGCGGTCAACTCGAACCGGACCGATTGCGAACTGCCCTTCGAGTGAACCGGTTCGAGTAACTGTCGGAGGCTGAAGCTTTTTCGAACCAGCTGCGGCCTGGCGGAATCGCCGGGGTCTCGGGCGAGCGCGAGATCCCCGCACGAGCGCAGGTCGCGCTACCTCTTCTCCGCGGCGGACTGGTATGAAGGTGCGATGACATCCCTCACGGACCTCGACCTGCCGGAGCTCGATCTCGGCGATCCGGAGCTCAAGGGCGAGCGCTGGCACGAGACCATGAACGGCCTGCTGGCCGACGGCCACTGGCTGGCCCGCGGGCCGCTGGCCACGGTGATCCTCGACCGTGAGGCCGGCGAGCACTTCCTGCGCAGCCGCTCGGCGATCTTCCCGGGGTTGCTTCTGGCCGAGATGTTCGGGGTATCCGACGGACCGCTGTTCGAGCAGATGACCCGCAACATCATCAACGCCGAGAGCGACACCCACCGCCGGCTGCGCGGTTTGGTCAATCCGTCGCTCTCTCCGCGGGCTGCAGCCCGGTACCGCCCGGCGATGCGCGAGATCCTGGAAGAGATCTGGCGGGACGCGACCGGCGGGGAGCGGTCAGGCGGCGCCGGTACGTGGATCGAGATCGAATTCATGGACGCCCTCGCGAGGCCTTATCCGGCCCGCACGATCGCGCGAGTCATGGGCGCGCCGGCCGAGGATGCCCCGCGGCTCCACGACTGGTCGATGTGGATCCAGCGGCAGTTCGATCCGATCGCGCTGTCGGACCCGGGAACGGTCGCGACCATGCAGCAGAAGGCAGGCGAGTTCTACGAGTGGGTGAGGCCGCTGATCGAGACGCGGCGCGAAACGCCGTCGGACGACCTGATCTCCGGCCTGATCCGGACCGAGGAAGAAGGGGAGAGGCTCGACAACCGCGAACTCGAGAACCTCGTCCTCAACATCCTCGTCGGAGGGGTCGACACGACCCAGAGCCAGCTGGCTCAGGCGATGCGCCTGCTGGCGGCGGACCCGGACCAGTGGGTGGCGCTGCGTGAAGACCCGGAGGCGATGGCGCCGAAGGCGGCGGCCGAAGCGCTGCGCTTCGAGCCGATCACCCCGTTCACCGCGAGGCTGCTGACCGAGGACGTCGAGTACCGCGGAGTCACGTTCCCGGCCGACATGCCGGTCATGGTCTGCTCGTTCACCGGCAACCGCGATCCCGCCGCCTTCGCCGAGCCGGAGCGCTTCGACATCACCGCCGACCGCGGCAAGGCACGGATCCTCACCTTCGGCGCAGGCATCCACTACTGCGTCGGGGCCAACATCGCCCGGGCCGAGCTCGAGGAAGCCCTCGCCTTCCTCGCCACCCGCATCGAGGCCCTCGAGCCGGCCGCGGACCCCGAACTTCAGACGGTCAGCGGCATCTACGGCATCGAATCACTGCCGCTACGGCTGCGGGTTCGAGACGCGGCAACCGGGTAGTCTTCGGCCATGAACATCAACAGACTGCTCGTAGGCGACAGTGCTTCCAGGGAAGAGGTCGCCGAACTGCCCGCAGAGATCCGCGAGCTGATCGACGAGGCCGAAGAGATCCTCGTAATGGTGCCCGAGCTGCCGTCGAGGCTCGACTGGCTGGCTTCCGACACTGACAAGACCCGCGAGAAGGCCGACCAGCGGATGCACAGGGTCGTCGAGGAGCTCGATACTCCCGAGAACCGGGTCGAGGGCATGGTCGGAGCCGACGATCCGTTGCTCGCCTTCGAAGACGCCGTCGCCGAGTTCGAGCCCGACCACATCCTGGTCATCCTGCGCCCGAAGGACCGCTCCGGGTGGCAGGAAAGCGGTCTGGTCGAGGACCTGAAGCGGCACTTCGCGTTGCCGGTGACCTCGTTCCAGGTCGACTGAGGCGCCCGGGACATCGTCTAACCTGAGTCCGACCGTCCCCGGAACGAGGAGAGTTATGAGCGACGGCAACGGTGATATACCCGTCATCAAGGTGAGCGAAGACGGCCCGTACGTGCTCGAGGGCGCGGTCGAGATCCTCGACGCGGCCGGCGAAAACGTCTCCAAAGACGGCAAGGCCTTCCTCTGCCGCTGCGGCCACTCGCGCAACAAGCCGTTCTGCGACGGCAGCCACAACAGCGCCGGCTTCGACGGCAGCGAAACCGCCGACCACGGGCCGATCGCCGACCGCCAGAGGGCCTACGAATCCGACGAGATCACGATCCTCGACGATCGCGGCATCTGCTCCCACGCCGCCGAATGCACCGACCGGCTGCCCCAGGTCTGGAGGATCCGCGGGCGGCCGTGGATCGATCCGAAGGGTGCCCCCGCCGACGAGATCAAGGCCGTAGTCCCGGAGTGCCCCTCGGGCGCGCTCCAGTACACCGAACCCGGATCCGCGGGACCGGTGGAGGAGGACCTCGAGCCGGCCGTGAAGGCGGCCGTCGACGGGCCCTACATGCTGCGCGGCGCCATCGAGGTCAGGTCCGCCGACGGTACGCCGTACGAGGTCCGCAACCGCCAGGCCCTGTGCCGCTGCGGCCTCTCGTCGAACAAGCCGTTCTGCGACGGCAGCCACTGGGACAGCTTCAAGGATCCGGAGTAGAGCCGACGAGCGGAATCGAACCGCTGACCCCTTCATTACGAGTGAAGTGCTCTACCAACTGAGCTACGTCGGCGCCGGGGCCATTGTAGGTGCTGCCCGTCCCCGCGGCCCAACAGGCCCGTGGCACCCGTCCGGTAGGACGGCTGCGTGTCCAGGGAGACCGGGCTTCGCTCTGATAGCTTTCGTTTCCACGCGGGGCGGTTCGACTGGCCATTCGGTCGGCCTTGCGCCTTCGAACTCAGAGCAGATGAAGATTCTCTCAAGAAGAGCCTTCTCGGCCAGGACCGCCCACCCACGCCTGGTTGTGATCATTCTGCTGCTGGGAGTAGCGGCGATCCTGGTTTCCGCCGTTTCGCTCAGGGAGTCGGGCATCGGCTGGGATTCGAAGTTCGACACAGACGCGGCGCTCGCGGCCCGCGGGGTCAGCTCGAAAGGCACTCTGGCAACGGCCTACGACACGGTTCCCCTCACTTCGGAGTTCTACGGGACGTTCATCTACCAGGTCGCTGACGTGCTCCACACCATGCGGGGCGGCTCGACCGTGGCGGGCTCCACTCAGCCGCTTGGAGCTGACGACCCCGCGACGTACCGGTACCAGGGACTGGTCAACCTTGCGTTGGCCCTGATCGCAGTCACTGCCCTGGCTGTTGCTCTCGGTATCGCGCTGCGATCGCTGCTCGCAGGGGCATTCTTCTGGTCTCTCACGCTCTCCACCCCGCTGTGGCTCGGGATGAGCCACGTCGACTTCAAGGACATGCCCGTTGCGGCCGGAATCACCCTGATAACAGCGGGTCTGATCCTGAGCCTTTCACTCAGACAACGCCCGAAGGCGATCACGGCCGGGGTGCTGCTTGGCGGGGCGGGAGGCGCCCTGGCGCTTTCGTCGCGCGCCGGGTCCCTGGCCCTGATCCTCGCTCTCGTGGGCGGTACGGCCCTGGTGGCTATCGTCCGGGCGCAGATGGAGCGGAGGCTCACCGACGCTGTGCCAGTGTTGCTGGCCGGCGCATCAGCCGCGGGCTGCGCGCTCATCTTCACTTGGGCGAGCAACCCGATCGCCAGGATCGACATGCTTCACTGGCTCTGGGATGCGTTTCAGACGAACCGTTTCTTCCCCTGGATAGGCACGGTCCGGACGGCCGGAACTGACGTCTGGAGCACGGAGATCCCCCTGTGGTATGTGCCTGCCTGGCTGGTCGCGCAGCTGCCGGTCCTGACCCTGGTCAGCCTCGTCACGGCGCTCGTTCTGCTTCTGGTGACGCTGTACCGGCACCGCAGGCTCGTCCGGTCGGACGCCTCCATCTCACTCACTCCGATCGTCCTCCAGGGTCTGGTCCTGCCCGGATTGATCGTGCTGAGCGGGGCGGTGCTCTACGACGGCATCCGCCACCTTCTCTTCATGATTCCCGCGCTCATGGCCGTGCCGGCGATCGCGGTGGCCGTCGTCGAACGGCGCCCCCCTACCTGGCTCGCTTTTTCTGCATTCGTTCCTGTAGCCTGTGTCGTCGTGATCGGAGTCAGCTTGTTCGCATCGATCCGGTGGTCCCCGTATTCCTATGCCTTCGTGAACCCGGTGGCCGGCCTCGCGAAAGGTGCGTGGGAGCTCGACTATTGGGGAGTGAGTGGCCGTGAAGGAGTGACCCGGCTGAATCGGCTTGGATTCGACAGGACCCGGGTATGGCCGGCTGCCGAGGCCGGCGTCCCCTGGGGGGCAGAACCGGTCAACGAAACGATTGAATCCGACCAGGCGACGGGTCTCTACCTGTTCGTCAGGGAACGTGAGCGCGCGGCGGACCTCGGCTGCGAGGTCCTGTTCGAGATCAGGCGCGACGGCCAGCTTCTGGGCGAAGGGGCCAGCTGCCCTCCGCGGCGGTGACGGGCGGATGAAGCATTTCTACAAAGAGATCCAGGGTTGGTTTAGCTTCCCCGGGTTGTACCGGGAAGCCGTCAGGTTGGCACCAGAAGCAGGCTCGCTCGTCGAGATCGGCTCATGGCGGGGCAAATCACTCGCATTCTTGGTAGTCGAGTCGCTGAACAGCGGAAAGTCACAAAGGATCGTCGCCGTAGATCCCTGGTCGGATGGCCTTTCTGGAGACGGGGGCGGAGACTTGATGACCGCCGATGAGGTCTTTGAGGAATTCCGGCGGAACCTCGGTCCCGTCGCAGAGCACTACGAGTACATCCGGGCAACTTCCCTCGTGGCCGCGAGGCGTTTCGAGGACGGGAGTCTGGATTTCGTTTTCGTCGATGGATCCCACGCGTTTCGCGATGTGCTTGATGACCTCGAGGCGTGGTACCCGAAGGTAAGGGCCGGGGGGACTCTGGCGGGCCACGACTACCACTGGCCCGAAGTCCGAAGGGCCGTACGTGAGTTCTGCGGGGCAGGGGGTCTCAACACCCCGATGCCGGTCGAACTCTGCTGGGTGATAAGGAGACCCCCTGATCCGCGGACCCGATGGGACCGGCTGCGGGCCCTCATCCGGATTCCGCTCGACTTGGCGGTCTACGCGGCCGCCTGGCTTCGCCTGATGGTTCTCCGCGCGGTCGGGAGCCGGCCCAAGGACGACGAGTTTTATCGGCCCTGACTTCGGCCACCGGTGCCAGGTGTGGCATTCCTGTCGCCGCAGGACGGCGGATCGTGGGACACTAGATCCGTGGTCGAGGAAACAGACGGTGCGGGACGATCCGGGAGGGTGGAACTCTCCATAGTGGTATGCGTCTTCGACGAGGAGGACGCGATCGAGCGATTCGTTCGGGACATCGAGAAAGTCATGCCGACCCTCGGCGTACGCAGTCACGAGATCGTCTTCGTAGACGACGGGTCTTCCGACGAGTCCTGGGGCAGAATCACCGGCCTGGCGCGCTCGCGAAATGACATTGTCGCCATACGCCTCGTCCGCAACGTGGGCAAGGAGAACGCGCTCACAGCGGGACTCGCTGCGGCATCGGGCGAAGTTCACGTGCCGATGGACGTCGACCTCCAGGATCCACCCTCCGTGCTCGCCGACCTGCTGCGGGAGTGGCGGGCAGGCGCCGATGTCGTGGTTGCCCGGCGCGTAGAACGTGACGATTCCTGGTTTCGCAGGAAGGCCGGCTCGCTCGTCTACCGGTCTCTGGAAATGAGTGGCGAGATAACGATTCCGAGGGATGTCGGCGATTTCCGCCTGATGACCGCCGAGACCACCGAGCGCTTCCTCGCGCTCCCCGAGCGCAGCCGCTACAACAAGGGGTTGTTTGCGCTGGTCGCCGACAGACCCGCCACGGTCGACTACGTCAGGCCGTCAGCCCGGACGGGCGACCCCAGGGGCTCTCGTCAGACGATCCGCAGGCTGGTTCGACTCGCGATCAGCGGGCTGGTCTCCTTCAGCACCTGGCCGCTCCAGCTGCTGAGTTTGCTCGGCTTCCTGCTTCTCGGGCTTTCGGTCATCTCGGGGGTCCTGGGTGTGATTCTGCGCATCGCCGGCCTTCTCGAGGTTCCGGGTCAGGCGACGGTGGTGGTTCTGTTCGCCTTTCTGCTCGGCTTTCAGGCACTCTCCATCGGTGTGCTGGGGCTCTATGTAGGCCAGATTCTGATCGAAGTCAAGCGCCGACCCCTTTTCTCCATAGCGGAGGCACAGGGACTCCCTCCCCACCGCCTGGACCAGATGAGGGCAGTGTCGAGCGGTTTGCCCAGCGAGTGAAGCCGACGAGCGGAATAGAACCGCCGACCCCTTCATTACGAGTCTGGCAGGTGCAGCGGGCGACGATCGGGGTGAAAACAACGATTCTGAACCCGTGACCTTCGGGTTATGAGATTTCTGCGGGCTGGTCTGTCGGGTCTCGCACGGCTTTCCAGATGCGGTCTCGGATGCTCTGAGGTGAGGTGAGATTCGCTTGGTTCGGTACCACAGCTGGTACCACGGGCCGCTTCAATTGGCGCCGGGAGAGCCCACGAACGCACCGCTCGAGGCCGAGAGTTCCCGGCGGGCAAGTCCTGACAGCCAGGGCCCACCAGCCCGTGCCGGGTGCTAGAGCGCACCCTCACGCTTGGCGACGGCCGCCATCGTTCGCAGCAACAGCAGCAAGTCGTTTGAGATCGACCATCCGACCACATACGCGTAGTCGAGCCTGATCATGTCTTCGAACGGAATCGTGCTTCGCCCGAGGGCCTGCCACGGACCGGCGATACCTGGCTTCATCCGCGTTCGAGCGGCGAAGATCTCAGTCGCCTGCAGAGCCTCCTCGTATACGAGAGGGCGTGGTCCAACCATGCTCATGTCGCCCTTCAACACATTCCAGAGCTGCGGTGTCTCGTCGATCGAGTTGCGCCTCAAGATGCGCCCGAAATCGGTAACCCGAGGGTCGTCTTCGAGTTTGAAAAGCACATCATCGTTGCCGGAGTCCTGCGTCGCCTGCCGTAGCTCCGGCCGCATGTCATGAGCCCCTTTAGCCATGGTCCTGAACTTGACCAGCTCGAACTCCTCGCCATCCTTTCCGCAGCGGACTTGGCGGTAGAACACGGGGCCTTCCGAATCGCGCTTGATCCGCAGCGCGGCCCACAGCATCACCGGCGAGAAGAGCAACAGCCCCATTACCGAGAGCACGACATCCACGAACCGCTTGACCAGCCTTGCGACACGTCCCGGAGTTGTCGGTCGCATGCTGACCACCGGCAGGCCCTCCACTTCGTGAAAGACAGAACTGGAGTAGATCAGCTCGGGCCCACCCGAGACCAGGTCGACCGCCAGACCACGCTCAATGAGCAGGCTCGTCAGCCTCGTACGTGTAGAAATATCGCTGGAGCCCCCAGCGAGAATCACCCTCGAAATACCGGCCTCGTCAAGCAGGTGCGCCAGTGCCGCCTCGTCGGAGGCTTCATCAACGGTGGGCTCGGTTTCCCGATTCGCGTTCCGGACGGCCTCTTTCTGGCTCGGCCTAGCGCTCAGCTGACCGTGCTCGATCCTGACTGTCGGTCTGCACGTCCAGTCCCCATTCCGGATGGCGTTCGATGCGATCGGCAACCGACGCGACTCCCTGCACAGTCGCCGACCACCGCGATCGGGTGGCGGTACCAGGTGCGCCCCTCGGCAACACGCCTGACAACCGCGCGCCCGATCAGCAGCAGCGGCATCATCGCTAGCCAAATCACTGCCGGGTCCAGCAAGCCGGTGCCGCCAGAGATCACCAGCGCGCCGAGCAGCACATACAGCCAGCACCACGCAGTCGAAGCGATCACGATCCTGCCGATCTCATCGACGAAGCTGACGTCGATACGGAAGTCAGACTCGTGGTAGAGGCCCGAGAAAAACGCGATCAGCACCCAGACTGGAACCAGAAGTCAGGAAGGCAAGCGCCAGACCCTGCTCGTCGATGCTCCGCCCAAGCCATTGGGACACGATCAGGGCGGCGAGAGACCACGCCAGAGCGAGGGCAAGAACATCGCTGAGCACGAGAAACCTGCGCAGCAGGTAATCGGCTCGATCCCCGAGAGTTCTCCTTCTCGGCTCGCGCCATAAGGCAAGCCGATTCGCCGCCTGGGCCGTGTCAACGGCGGCGAGCTGTGTCGTGCCCGAGTCGGCATGACGCCCGGGATCTGGCGGCACGTCTCTCACCGAGTCTCGATGCCAGAATCCCCTCCTGATCCTGATTTGACACCGTTGCCTTCCGTAGCTGAGTCCGCCAGCAAGTCTGCGTCGACAGAAGCCTGAACTTCGGCGACCAGGCCAAGAACTATAAAGTCCCAAGGTCGATTCCGCACCCTCGACTTATCGCCCCTCCTCCGGATCGAGTCAGGTTTCACGCCGTCGCGGCTGCTGGCGCGAGACCAAGCAGCGTACCGGTCAACCGGAGTTCGCGAACACCGGTGAGGTCGGATTGAGCTCCCGGGCGCGGCGGTAACTCTTTAGCGCACCTTCGATATCGCCGCTTGCGGCCTGAAGGCGGAAGCGGATCAGCCACGTCCGCCAGTTCGTCGGCTCCTTTGCCGTCGCCGCACGTGCGGGCGCGATTCCGGCCTCCGGTTCGCCTGAAGCCTCGAAGACGAGCGCCTGTTGTAGGAGGGGACTCGCCGCCTCCGGCTCGGCGGCCTCGGCATCGAGGGCGAGATCAAGGGCCGCCGCAAGGTCGCCAGACTCGGCCGCCTGCTGGCTTTCCCGGACCAACGAAGTCGATGCGACAGGGATCGAGATGAGCACCGATCGCGAGAACTGCCACGACGGCAGTCGCCGCCCGCACAGGCCAGCCCGTTCGGCTGCCGGCCCGCGGGCCAACCGAGTCTCCCGACGTCACGAGGGCCGAGCCAGCAGGAGAAAGGCCACCGGCACGACGCTGAGCTCCCAGTCCAGTCGATCACAGCCACAACCACGAAGGCCGTGCCCAGCGGCCAGCGCCGCTGCCATCTGGGACCTCCGCCTACGCGATGCATTCACGTGCGCGAGATCCCCCCCACGATCACGACCCGAAGAAGGCGACCAGCAGCACAAGACCCACGGTCCGAGCTCGCCCGAGAGTCTCGATGCGGGAGGGAGTGCGCCATTCGCACACAGCCGCCCGTCTCGGTATCGCGGTTGGTCCAATACTCGAACGTCCCTGAGCCTCGTCCGGAAACGGCCGGGTCGCGTTCTGCTCTACCGCCGCCTCCCAGTACTGATGACCTGTTGTTGCCGCCGAAGCTCTGAATCGGCTTCGAGCCTACCTCGGCAACCGCCAGAGGTGCCTTGAATTCGGTCCAGGCATACATCGACTTTGGCCGGCATGCCGAAGGACAAGTGCGACGACGATCACCGCGCCAGCACACCCGATGACGCCGGACCGTGATGCTCCTCGATGGCTCGGCCCATCAGGCTTCACCACCTTCTCAACCCGACTGAGTCACCACCTGCACGATCCCACAACCACAGAACGACCAGCAGCAAGAGCAGAAGCTCCATTACCTTCACTAGTGGCGCCGGTCCCGGAAGTCGGACCCTCAAAACGAACTCACTGCGATCGGCGACAAGGATCAGAGGGCCGACGCGACACCGGCAACGACCAGCGTCGCGAGGCGCTCCAGGCGACCGGGTCCGAACGCGAAGAGCACCGAGCAGGCGATCGCCGCCGCCCCCATCCCGCTTCGCGAGAAGGTCAAAACAGGGTCAGAACACCATCAGCGGGAGCGGCGGCCGAGGCCCCGACGACTCAGGACCGGGTCGAACCCGCCACGTCGAACACGAGCGGCAACCCGACCGCAATCACGCGCCGAGGCCGTTCCATAGCCGAGCGGTTAACTGAGACGGTAGCCGTCGCTTGGCAGCGATGCGGCAATCTTCGCCGCCTCCGGAAAGATCCGGCGCCACCAGCCTCGAAACGAGCGCGATGCCGACACGAGGACGATCCCGACACCTACCGCGGCAACCATGCGGGTGACCCCGCGGCGAAGAGCGAACAGCGATCGCGAGGGCGAACACACCAAGTTATGCCCCCACGCGGCTCAGATCGGCGAGGATGCGCTCGCTGCTCTCGGTCCAGGTAAGGCTAAGTCCGGTCCAGACCACGTAGAGCGCGAGTGTCAGGAACGCAGCCACCGCAAGCCAGCCCGGTGTGCGAAGGGGAAGCAGGCCG